>JANOSD010000071.1:0-106272 GCA_031415655.1 Actinomycetes bacterium | reverse complement strand
CCGCACGGCGGCGCGTTGGCGCACCGTCGGCACCGTGGAGACCCCCGAGAAGAGCGTGGCCTGATGCGTGTTGCCGTGTACGACCAGTGGTGGCCCACCATGGGAGGGGGCGAGAAGTTCGCCGCCGGAATCGGCGCCGTTCTCGCTTGCGACCATCAGGTAGAGCTACTGGCGCACGAACCGATTGATCTGGTGGCGCTCGGCGAACGGTTGCAGCTCGATCTGTCCGGCTTGACGGTGCGAGTGCTTCCGTTGGGCAACGATGCAGTGGAGGAAGCGAGCAGCGAAGTCGACCTGTTCATCAACGCGTCGTATATGAGCGGTGTCCGGTGCCTCGCCCCGCTGGGGCTGTATGTCGTGCACTTTCCGTCGCCGCCCGCCCCCGAACCCGAGGGGCTCAATGCCGCGTCGTTGAAATCACGAGTCAAGAAGGTGTTGCGCCCGTGGGTTATTGAGCGCGGCCATGGTCTGAGCCTTGCCCGTGGATTTCACCCTGAAGAGATGATCGGGAAACACCGCGTGCAGTGGACCACGGGAGAAGCCACGGTGGAGGTGCGTCTCCCGGAAGAAGAAGTCGCCGAGGTGCGGCTGCTCATCGGTCGGTTCGTCGATCCGGCGAGAGGCCCGGTGCCGGTGAATGTCTCCGTCGACGGGGTCCCGACGGTGTCGTTGGTGGTGCGACCTTGGGCATCGAGGTACGAACGGCCGATCGTCGCCGTCAACGTGCCGGTTCGAGGCCGTCCTGGTGGTGCGCCGATACGTATCCGCATCGACAGTGCGATGCAGGTTCCCTCGGACGCCGGCACGGGTACGGATACCCGTCGCCTTGGTGTCCCGTTGGCCGGAGCGCAGCTCGGCACGGATCCCCGGGCGGTCCTTAAACGTCGGTACCCGTCGCTCACCGCCGGGCCCGTGGGGTTCGAGTGGCTCGACACCTACACGCGGGTGGTGTCGAACTCGCAGTACACCCGTCGGTGGGTTCGGCGATGGTGGGGGCTCGACACCACGGTGTTGAATCCGCCCGTCACGCTGCAGGAACGGGGTCCCAAAGAGAGGATCATCCTGAATGTCGGTCGGTTCTTCGAGCCCAAACACGGTCACTGCAAGAAGCAGCTCGACATGGTTCGTGCCATGCGGGCGCTGCAATGGCGAGGAAAGATGGATGGGTGGACGCTGCACCTCGTGGGCGGTTGTTCGGAAGCCGACCGTCCGTACCTCGACAAGGTGCGCAAGGAAGCGAAAGGTTTGCCAGTCGAAATTCATGTCGACGCGCCAGGATCGGCGGTACGTGATCTCTACGGGCGGGCCAGCATCTACTGGCACGCGACGGGCCTTGGCGAAGACCCCGAAACGCAACCCGACCGATTCGAGCACTTCGGCATCACCACGGTGGAGGCCATGTCGGCCGGTGCGGTACCGGTGGTGATCCTGGCCGCTGGTCAGGAGGAAGTGGTGGAACACGGGGTGAGCGGGCTCAACTGGGAACCCCTCGTGCAGCTGGTGTGCTTCACCGAGGACCTTGCGTTGGACCCTGAACGGTTGGCATCGATGAGTCTGTCTGCCGAGGTACGGGCGATCGACTACGGCGTCCCGGCATTCTCTACCCGCCTCCACGATCTCGTGGACGATATGGCCCACTCCCTTGATGCTTCTGAAAGGTCCGAACATGTCTGACTCCTCCAAGCCCACGTTCTCGCGCCCATCACTGCGGTGGTTCGTCCTACTCGATGGCGGTATCGCCGTGTTGAGTGTGCTGGCTCTGCACGACGGTGCGTATCGCACCGCCCGGGAGATCGGCCCGTTGCCAGAACAGAAGCAGCTTCGTGCCCTGGTGGTGGGCACCGTTGGTGTTCACGTGCTCGAAGCCTCGTTGGCGCGACGGATGGCCGGTCGACGGGGTCTGCCGCCGAAGGTCGCTTCTCGTTGGATGCGCCAAACATTTGCCATCGGTTTTCCCTCGTTGTTGCGACTGCGCAAGGTTGAGGCGCAATGAAACGAAAGGGTGGGGGGCTGATCTGGAGTGGCGTTGCCACGTGCATGGTAGCGGTCGTCGTTGCCGTGATCTTGGTTGGGGTTGGGTTCGGGAACTTGCTGGAGTTCGGCAACATGAGGCGGATCACGGTTCCGAGCACCCAGACGCTCCCGTTCGAGCCGGGGCGCTACGCCGTTTACGACTTCACCAGCGTTTCGGCGCCCCCGTCGGGTTCTCGAGGCACCACACCGGTGAGACCATCCAATCGAAGCCGTGTGGGCGATCTCCGCGTCACCGTCACTTCCGCCGCCGGCGAGGAGATCGCATTGATGCCGTCGGACTTCGGATCGTCGGGTACCTCCACCAGTTCGGGAGGTACCACCTACACCGACATGTGGGAGTTCACAATCCAACAAACCGGGTCGTATGAGGTGAAGGTAACCGGCACCGTCCCCGGCAACACGGCACCGTCGTCGACGACGGGCGGATTCGCACCGGAAGTGGCGATCGGGCGCGCCCCCGGTGCCGTGCTCGGTTCTTCCCTCGGTCCAATGGGGGTCGGCGTGTTGGTGGGCGGTCTCGGGTTCGTGGCCGGTCTTATCTTGTTCATCGTCGGCCTCGTCCGTCGTTCCTCGTCGAAACCCGCACCTGCCTACCCGCCGCCGCGATACGGGCCTCCGGGGTTTGGGCCTCCGGGGTATGGGCCTCCGGGGTATGGGCCAGGCCGTTGACCGCAACCTGACACACTGGGTCTATGGCAAAATCGGAGAAGGTGAAGAAGGCTGGCTCGGGGGTGTTGTGGTCTGGGGTGGTGCTGCTTGTTGTTTCGATCGTCGGCGGAATTACGGCGATTGTATTTGGCGTGGTGACGATCGCGGGGCTGGAGGACAATCTCACGCGGATCACCACTCCGGGCGGGCAGAAGATCGAACTGATTGCGGGCGAGCACTCGGTCTATAGCGGCAACCGTTACGGAACTCCGGAGATCACGATTGTGGGGCCGAGCCAGCAGGCGGTCCCGATCCGCTCCCGAAGCGTATCGACCTCCGCAAGTGTCACTACTGGATCCACGACGTGGTACGAAGCGGCGTTTTTCACGGCGCCGACATCAGGCTCGTACACCGTTTCACGCGACGACGGCTCTACCTCGTCGTTCTCGACGTCGGACCGTGTGGCTATTGGCCCACCGTATGACGCCGCTCTGGGACCGGCGGTGGTGCTCTTCCTTGTGGGGTTCCTCGGCGGGGGTGTCCTGTTCGTCGTGGGCCTCATTCTTCTTATTGTCGGGCTCGTAAAGCGGTCGAAAGCCAAAACTCCACCGCCGAGCTACGGCGGTCCCCCGCCAGGGTACGGTGCGCCGCCTACGGGGTACGGCCCCCCTCCGCCCGGGTATGGACCTCCGCCGGGGTATGGACCTCCGCCGGGGTACGGGCCTCCGCCGGGGTACGGACCTCCAGTCAATCGGTAAAGGTATCGAGCAGTCGTTTCGCGGCGGCGCTCGGAGCGCAACGGCCAGCGGCAACATCGGCCTCCGTCATCGCCAACAATGCCGACACCCGAGGATGGGCGCGGAACGCCGCGCCGAGGTCGTCGTCAATCTCGCTCCAAAGCCACCGCACGGCCTGACGTTGCCGGTTGTGTTCGAGTTCGCCGCTCCCGGCGACCGCGGCTTGAAACTCGTTGATGAGCCGCCAGATATCGGAGATGCCGGCTCCCGAGATCGATGAGCACGAAAGGGCTTGGGTGTGCCACACCGACCAGCGGGGCCGGTGCAACATCACGGCGTTGGCGTAGTCGGCACGGGTGCGGGCGGCGGGTGCCGCCAAATCGCTGTCCGCTTTGTTGACCACCACCAGGTCCGCCAACTCCATCACGCCTCGTTTGATTCCCTGTAGCTCGTCGCCGCCACCGGGGCTCACGAGCAATACGAACGCGTCGACGAGGTCGGCGACGGCGGTCTCACTCTGGCCTACCCCGATCGTCTCCACGATCACGACGTCATGGCCGGCGGCTTCGCACAGGAGCATGGCTTCGCGAGTGCGTCGGGCCACCCCGCCGAGTTGTCCGCCGCCGGGGGTTCCGCGGATGAAGGCGGCAGGATGCCGGTTGAGCTGCTCCATGCGGGTCTTGTCACCGAGGATAGATCCACCGTTGACGCTCGACGACGGGTCGACCGCAAGCACGGCGAGCGTGTGGCCCAAGCCCACCAGGTGGAGCCCGAACGACTCAATGAAGGTGGACTTGCCGACACCGGGAGGGCCACTGATGCCGATGCGAATGGCGTGACCGGTGTGGGGAAGCACCGAATCGATGAGTGCTTGTGCCTCCGCCCGATGGTCGACCCGGGTGGACTCCACCCGAGTGATTGCCCGAGCAAGGGCTCGCCGGTCGCCGGCGAGGAGGGATGCGACGGCGATGGGTTCCTGGTGCACGACGGGGACGGTCAGCCCGGATTGGTGATCAGGTGGAGCACTTGCCGTGCCGCCTCCACCACGTTGGTGCCGGGTCCGAAGATGCCACGAACCCCATGGTCGTAGAGAAACTCGTAGTCCTGCGGGGGCACGACGCCGCCCACGATGACGGCGATGTCGTTGCCGCCGATCTTGGCCAACTCGTCGATGAGCGCGGGAACCAGCGTGCGGTGGCCGGCCGCCTGGGAGGAAACTCCGACGACGTGCACATCGTTTTCGACCGCATCCCTTGCCGCCTCGGCGGGCGTTTGGAACAGTGAACCGACATCGATGTCGAAGCCCATATCGGCGAACCCGGTGGCAACGATGTGGGCGCCTCGGTCGTGGCCATCCTGGCCGAGTTTGGCCACCAGCATGCGTGGACGGCGGCCCTCAGATTCAGCGAACGCATCGACCTGCTGTCGAAGTTCGGCGAATGTTTCGTCGTTGGCGTAGGCCGCGCCGTACACGCCAGAAATCGACTGGATCACTGCCTTGTGTCGGCCGAACACCTCCTCCATCGCGTCGGAGATCTCTCCCAACGTCGCCCGACTGCGGGCCGCTTCGATGGCGAGACCGAGCAAGTTGTCGGTGCCGGAGGCGGCCTTGGTGAGGGCATCGAGCGTTGCTTGGCATGCCTTCTCGTCGCGGTTGGCTCGAACCTTTTGCAGCTTGGCGATTTGTTCGTCCCGCACCTTGGTGTTGTCGATCGACAAGACGTCAACCATTTCCGCATCCTCGACCCGGTAGCGGTTGACACCCACGACGACCTCGTCACCCCGATCAATTCGAGCCTGCCGGCGAGCGGCCGACTCTTCGATCCTGAGTTTGGGCATGCCCGAGGCCACGGCTTTGGTCATGCCACCGAGCGCTTCAACCTCTTCGATGATGGCCCATGCCTTCTCGGCGAGGTCGTTGGTGAGCGATTCGATGTAGTAGCTGCCGCCAAGAGGGTCGACCACATGGGTCACGCCGGTCTCTTCCGCCAGGATGAGCTGGGTGTTGCGGCTCACGCGAGCCGAGAACTCCGTGGGCAGGCCAAGGGCTTCGTCGAAGCTGTTGGTGTGCAGGCTCTGCGTGCCTCCGAGCACCGCCGCCATCGCCTCGAACGCCGTCCGCACCACGTTGTTGTAGGGGTCCTGTTCGGTGAGGCTGACCCCGCTGGTTTGGCAATGAGTTCGCAACATGAGTGAGCCCGGGCTTTTCGGCTCGAACTGCGTCATCACCCGATGCCAAAGCAAACGCGCCGCCCGCAGTTTGGCCACCTCCATGAAGAAGTTCATGCCAATGGCGAAGAAGAAGCTGAGCCGCCCGGCGAACTCGTCGACGTCAAGCCCCTTGTCCAACGCCGACCGCACGTATTCGAGACCGTCGGCGATCGTGAACGCCAACTCTTGTTCGGCGGTCGCTCCCGCTTCCTGCATGTGATAGCCCGAGATGGAAATCGAATTGAATCGGGGCATCTCCTTCGAGGTGAACTCGATGATGTCGGCCACGATCCGCATGCTTGGTTCGGGCGGGTAGATGTAGGTGTTGCGAACCATGAACTCTTTGAGGACATCGTTTTGGATGGTGCCGCTCAACGCCGATCGAGCTGCCCCCTGCTCCTCGCCCGCAACGATGAACATGGCAAGAATCGGGATCACGGCGCCGTTCATGGTCATCGAGACGCTCATCTTGTCGAGCGGGATCTCATCGAAGAGGATTTTCATATCCTCGACGGTGTCGATGGCCACGCCGGCCTTGCCCACATCGCCGGTGACCCGAGGATGGTCCGAGTCGTAGCCACGGTGGGTGGCGAGGTCGAAGGCGACGCTGAGCCCCATCTGCCCGGCGGCGAGGTTCCTGCGGTAGAAGGCGTTGCTTTCCTCCGCCGTGGAGAATCCCGCGTACTGCCGGATGGTCCAAGGACGGTTGGCATACATGGTGGCGCGAACACCGCGCTGGAATGGCGGCAGCCCCGGTGTCGTGTCGGCGAAGGGAAGGTCGGCGATATCGGCGGCGGTGTAGAGCGGCTTGACGTCGATCCCCTCGGCGGTGTGCCAGACGAGCGAATCGGGGTCGGCCCCTTTCAACTCCTTCGAGGCGGTGGCCCGCCAGGCCGCGACGTCGGCGGGAGGGGTCGGCAGGTCGTTCTTGTGCTCGCTCACAATCGCCAGGGTACGGGCCGGTTGAACCGGACCTGAAATGGAGTCAGGTCCGGTCGTTTGGAGCGGCCACGGCTTCGATTCGTTGCCGGTCGGCTTCGTGCCCGAGCAGGCGACAAAGGTCGAGGGCCTGGGAACGGTGCCGTGTGTAGGCCCCGTGATCGCCGAGCATGGCATCGAGTTCGATATGGGCGATCAGGAGCTCGATACACGCCGGCATGAGCCCGAGATCTTGGGCGATCACCCAGCCCTCCGTGAACGAGGATTTGGCCGAGGGCCCGTCTTGCGATGCCAGCGCGACCTCCATCCGGCTGAGATGGCCATAGGCGATGGCGTAGCGGTGCGCCGGATCGAGAAGCTTGGCACCGCGTTCGACGAGTACGTGGGCCTCGGCGATCCGACCGAGACGAGCCAGAATGCGTCCATACGAACCAAGTCCGATGCCAAAGTCGGTCCGTGAACCATGATCGTCGTGGTCGAGGCATTGCTCCTGACGAAGGATGGCAGGACCCAAGAGCGCGTCGGCTTCCGCATACCGGCCGACCTCACCGAGAAACTGACCGCGACCGAGGTCGGCCCGCCACGACATCCCCGGCTCATCGGGCGGGTCCGCCTCGACGCTTTGCTGCAAGAGCAGTTCAGCCGCAGGGAGATCGGCCCGGAGTTGCCAGGCCAACATGGCGCGGAGCCGGTATGCGAACGCCCGCCGTTTGGCCGGCCCGCGCCGATCGATTTCATCAAGTAGGCGGGGAAGCGATGAGTATTCGCCGCCCTTTACCGACAGCAGCGCAAGCCGTAGTCTGGCCATGTCGCCGACAAAAACCGTGTCGTCGATGAGGCCGTCGTCGTAGACGGCCTGCAGCAGGGGGACTCCCCGCCCGGCGTCGTCGAGTTCGGCATAGGCCGATCCCACGAGTATGCGCAGCTCTGCCTTGTCGTCATCGGCCCCGCAGTCGTCAAGGGCACGAAGCCCGAACTCGATTGCTGCCGGCCAATTGCCATGATCGAACGCGGCGTGGGCAAGGCGTGCGGGTGCGACACGATTGCCTACCGCCTTGGCCAATCGCTCCCGAAGCCCCATTGATCAAATCGTAGTTCGGACTATTCAGGGCGTGCCGCCGAAACGAGATGAGCCCGTCTATCCATGGCAGGTTTGCGACATGCCCGAGCTCGGTGCAGCGTTGCCGCACGGCGAGCTGTGTCTCCTTCGCCTTGAGAGGGTCGCCAGCCGCTTGATGGACGCTGACCTGTACGGCGAGAAGGTCGACGGACAACGGTGCCAAGCCGCATGCCTCGATGATCTGCTCGGCGTGATCCAGAGCGATCTGGGCGGCATCGGGTTGGTCGCACTGAGCTTCGATGGCCGCTTCAACGAGGAAGGAACATGCGTGTCCAGGACGGTCGTACGACGCGAGGAGTGCGGAGCCGTGTACAAGCATGGATCGGGCGGCATCGGTTTGCCCGGTCGTGGCTAAGAAGAACGACAGCCCGATCGCTCGTCCAAGGTCGAAGAGGATACCGGCGCGAATTTGGTCATTGGCCCATCTCTCCGAGGATGTTGTCCGGGCGTCTTCTGCCGCTGCTCGATCGAGCCACTTGTTTGCCAAGCTGAGGTCCGCATTCGTCCTCCACTCGTAGGAAGCACGTAGCCGGAACGCGTTGGCACGGTAGGCAGGCTGGGCGTCGTGTTGGAGCTGCTCGAGAATGCCTGGCAGTAGCTGATAGCGCGCCGTCGCATGGAGCGATGATGCGGCGGTGGCCAGTGTTGCGCTTGCATTGTCGACGAGATCCAGCAACCGTTGGTTCGCGACAATGTTATTGCCTGACGTTCCTGCGATGCTGGCGGAGTGTTCCATGGCTTTGCGTTCGAGGACGTGACCTTCGAAACAAACGGTGTATCCGTGCTCCGCTCGGTCAACGTTCGCATACCGGCGCAAGGCATCACCGTGATCGCCGGTCCGTCGGGCTCGGGGAAGTCCACCTTGCTCCGCATGGGGAACCGTCTTGAGGTGCCAACCAGCGGACGTGTGCTGCTCGACGAGGTCGACACCGCAACGGTGGATCCGCTGGCGCTTCGGCGCCGGTGCGGCATGGTCTTCCAGCACCCGGTCCGCTTCGGAGGGACCACGGCCGACAACCTGCGAGTAGCCATGCCGAGCGCCTCCGATGATGCGTGCCGTGCTGTGCTGGGGCGGGTTGGTTTGGGGGATGAGCTTCTGAATCGGCGCGCTGACGACCTCTCCGGCGGCGAGGCGCAACGTATGTGTATCGCCCGCACGCTCCTCACGGAGCCAGAGATTCTGCTCTGCGACGAGGCCACATCGGCGTTGGATGTGGATGCCCGTTCGGCTATCGAAGAGTTGGTGGTGAGCCTCGCCGAAGCCGGAACGGCGGTGGTGTGGGTTACCCACAATCTGCAACAGGCGGAGCGGCTTGCCGATCGCGTGGTCGTAATGATCGATGGCGAGGTGGCGGCGTCGGAGGTGGCCGAGCGTTGCCTCGCCGACGCAACGTTCGAGGATGTGAGCCGTCGTGGGGACGACTGACATCGGGTGGGTCGGACTCGCCGCCAGCACCGTGCTGCTGGTCGTCGGGGTAGGTGTGTCGTTTTGGCGTGGGCTCGGTTTGGAACGATCAATTGTTTGGGCGAGCCTGCGGGCGGGGGTACAGCTGCTCGCGGTGGGAGTCGCACTCTCGCTCGTGCTGGAGCCTGGTCGACCAGCGGCGTTGGCACTGGCATGGGTTGTCGCAATGGTGTTGTTCGCGGCGATCACGGTGCGCAACCGTGCCCCGGAGGTACCGCACGCGTTCTCGATCGCTCTCGGCGCGCAAGCTGCGGTGGCCACGGTGAGCCTCACCGTCATCTTCGGCTTGGGCATCTTTCCGTTCGAAGCCCGGGCGATTGTGCCCTTGGCGGGCATGATGATCGGCAACTCGATGACCTCGACCATTGTGGCGGCGCGGCGGGTGGTGGGCGAGCTACGGGAGAAACGCTCCGAAGTGGAAGCCCGCCTTGCGCTGGGTCACAACTGGTCGATGGCCAGCCGGCCGTATGTACGCGAGGCGCTTCGCACGGCGATGATTCCGCAGATCGAGAGCACGAAAAGTGTTGGCTTGGTGTTTCTCCCCGGGGCGATGACCGGGCTGATCCTCGCGGGGGTCGACCCAAAGACGGCGGTGCTCGTGCAACTGGCGATCATGTATCTCGTTCTTGGATCCGTGGCTACCAGCGTGACCGTCGTAGGGATCGCGCTCACCCGCAAGTTATTCACGTCGGACCACCGACTCGTGGCCCTCGATCGCCCCCGACAGTGACCGCGACGTCACGATTGCCGATTGCCGGCCGGTAACGTGTTGGCAATGGCCGCAAAACGGATCGTGATCATCGGTGGAGGTCCAGCCGGAAACCAATGTGCGACACACGCCGCCCGGTTGGGGGCGGAGGTCACACTGATCGAACGTGATGTGGTGGGTGGAGCAGCGCACCTCTGGGACTGCATCCCGAGCAAAGCAATGATCGCCACTGGTGGCGCTCTCACCCAGATCAACGGTGCCGCCGGTATGGGTATCACCGTGCAAGGTGTGTCGCTCGATTTCGCCGCGGTGAAGGAGCGGATTGCGGGGATCGAGGCGAAACTCCAGGGTTCGGTAACCAACCTGCTCACCAGTCAGCGCGTCACGATGCTCCGCGGGAGTGGGCGGCTCGACGGCGCCAACACCGTGGTCGTGGATCACGAGGACGGTCATACGTCCAGGGTGGAGGCGGATGTCGTGGTTCTCGCTTCGGGCAGCCGTCCCCGTATTCCCACCTGGGCCCCCGTGGACGGGGTTCGGGTATTGAGCACCCGACAGGCGTACCCGCCACCGGAACTGCCTTCGCATCTGGTGGTGGTGGGGGCTGGCGTCACCGGTGTGGAGTTCGTTCACATGTTCTCGGCCTTTGGATGCCAGGTGACGTTTGTCGTGAGTCGCCAACAAGTGCTTCCCCAAAAGGATCCCGAAGTGGCGGCGGCATTGGAAGACGACTTTCTGGAGCGGGGTGTGCGTCTGTTCAAAGGCGCTCGGGCCGAATCGGTCACGGTGGATGCCGGTGGTGGGACCGTCACCGTGCTGTGTGACGACGGTCGTTCGGTCACGGGTTCCCACATGCTGCTGGCCGTCGGATCTATCCCCAACAGCGATTCCCTTGGGCTCGAATCAGCGGGCATTGCCCAATCCGGTGGGTACGTTTCGGTGGACCACAACTGCCTGAGTTCGGTGCCGAACATCTATGCCGCGGGAGATCTCTCCGGCAAGCTTCCGTTGTCGTCGGTTGCCTCGATGCAGGGGCGAAAGATCGCCGAACACGCCATGGGTTTGCACGCCGGGCCGCACCGCCACCTCGACTATGAGAAGGCGGCGTCGGCGATCTTTACCGTGCCGGAGATCGCCGATGTCGGTCTCGCCGAGGCAGATGCTTTCGCCCTCGGCCGCAAGATCCGGGTCACGAAGGTTCCGTTCAGTGCGAATGCAAAAGCGCTGATCGAGAACCAACCTCGGGGCTTCGTGAAGATCATTTCGGATCCTGCCACTGGGGTGGTGCTGGGCGGCTCGATCGTGGGTCGCAATGCCGCCGAGCTGATCTCGGTCATTGCCTTGGCGGTCACCGCCGGGCTCCGTGTCACCGACATAGTCGAGAGTCTGCTCGTGCACCCGGCGTTGGCCGAAGCACTCGCCGACGCCGCCGAGTGACGGAGCGTCCCGAGGAGGGTCCGGGATCTGTTGCATCGCTCGGGCAACGAGCGGCCGCCATGTTGGCGGATCAGCTTCCGTTCATCGTTGTCGTGAACGTGACCGCCGAGATGATGACGTCGAGTTCTACGGACGTCTTGCCGTGGTGGGTGGCGTCGGGCGCCTCGGCGGCGTTCCTGGCGGTGCAGCTGCTGCAGCTTGGAATCTGGGGACGGACGTGGGGATGTCGGCTCGGCAAGATTCGCGTCGTCACGTATGTCGACAACAGCAAGGCCACCTGGGCCGCGGTCACGATTCGTTGCACGATTCCCTTCATCGCCAGCGCGATCTTCGTGCCGGTTGGCGCCGGCATGCTCGGGCTCTTCCTGGAACTTGCGGTGTATTTCTCGGCATTGCTCGACCCGCACCTTCGTTCCGTCCACGACAAGGCGGCGGGAACGATTGTGATCCGGGCCTGAACGGTGATCCGGGCCTGAACCGACTCCTCCGCGACGTACCATCGCTGGATGGATCGAGCCGGTCAGGATGCGGATTTCGCACGCTTGCGATCCTTGTGTCCGGTGAGCGAGATCGCCCCGGGGGCGCACCTTCTGGTGCGGTACGCCGATGTGGTCGCCACCCTTCGCGACGGCGTCAACTATCGAAGCCTCGCCGACCCGGCCATCCCTCCGTCAGCGGCAGCACAATGGATCGCCGATCCCGAGGAACACCAGCGCCGCCGACTCCCGTTGTTCGCCGCTCCGCGGCTAGCACTTCATCGACCTGAGATCGCCGACGTCTGCGCCCAACTCGTGGGCGGGGCCGAGCGCGGCAGTGAGTGTGATGCCATCACCGACGTCATCGATCCGATCACCTACGTGGCGATCGCCCGGTTGATCGGCATCTCCGACTCCGACCGCGAGCACGTATTCGGCTGGGTGGAACAAATGGGGACGTCGGTGGGGGCGACCGATACCTCCCCCGACCTTCACCGGCACAGCGCGTGGCAACTCGGTGCGACGCCACTTCGCCGATGGGCGGTCGCCGAGTCGGCTCGGCGCGGCGACATCCCGGCTTCAATGCGACCAGACGATGGATTTGGCCTACTGCTTCGGCCCGATCCGGTGAACGGCCGGTTGGTCACCGACGATGAGCTGCTTGGCTACGTCTACCTGCTGTGCCGAAGCGGTGTCGGTCCGCTCCGCCGCCTTCTCGTGAATCTGATTCGTTATGTTTCGCAACGCCCGGCGTTGCTCGACGCCGTTCGGAGTGGCGAGGTCGAGCCTCCCGATGTCGTGGAACGGGTAGTGATGCACGATCCGCCAATTCAGTTCCTCATGCGCAATCCCGAACACGACGTCGACGTCCACCAAACCACGCTAACTGCGGGTTCTCGGGTGGTGATGAGTGTGCGTTCGGCCAATGCTGAGGGGGCTGGCCATCATGTGGCCTTTGGTCGCGGTGAGCACTTTTGTATTGCGGCGTCGTTGGGACGGATGGTGGCAGCCGAATTGCTGGTCGCAATGGCGACCGGTTCCGGCAGCGTCGTCCTCGGGGACGAGGCCGATATCGCATCGCTCGCGGCGCCGTCGGTTTGGGTGCCCGCCCGCATGCCGATCACGATCACGCCCCGAGCCAAGTCATGAGCCAAGTCATGGCCATGCCATGAATACCGAGGGACACTGGAGCGGATACACCGTTGAACATGGCGGTGGCGTCGAGGCGGGCTGGGTCGAGCTCGCTGGTTGCCTCAACCCCGAGCCGTGGTTCGCCGTTCCATTGGATGACCACGTCTTCGATGTGGCCGTGCGAATGGCAACGGATCGACCGCCGTGGGAGGGAGGGAGCAATCTGTCCTGGTCGCCGGCCCGCACGCCACCGGCCATGTTCGATCCCGCCCTGTTCGGTGGCGCGCCGGTGTGGACCGGGTACCCGGCACTTCTTTGTCGTGCCACACGCCTCGCGGTCGACGAATGGGCAACCGGGACCGCGCCCTTGCGTCTCGATGCTCCCGCTGTTGTCGGCTCTTTGACATCGTTGGTGGGAGAGGACCAAATCGGAGTGGTGTCGAGCGCCGGGGCCACATGGATCGAACGGGTGCTCCACCGCAAGCCCAGCGACGAGGTTGTGGTCCCGTGGGTCGTGGCCAAGGCCAGGGCCATGCATATCCACGTCGTGCAACTCTGCGGCCCGGACCCGTCACCCCAACGATTGCAGGCCGAAGCGGATCTCTATCGAACGTTGTCGTCGTCGTATCGCCCGGTCTCTACCCCGGGCCAAGGCCAGGCGTAACCGGGAAACTCGACCACTCGACCCGAGGGGCGGAGCTGCTGGCCGGGACGAAGGAGCAGGACCTTGGGGGCTCCGTCGATATCGGCGGCGGCGTCGATCACCCGCTCCGGGAAAGGGTCGTAGCCCTGACGCTCCATCGGCGTTTCGTCGAGGCGGGGGCCGAGGCCCAGCTCCCAGAACCATGGAGCGCCACCGTCGGCGTAGGGCACCAGGACCGGCGAACCAAAGGCCATCGCCGTCCCTATGGCGCCGGCGGCGTCGTTCATGAGCTCCATGGAGTCGCTCCAACGCTCGGACGGAACAAAGAGGAAGTAACGCGCCACCGACGAACGCAGCAGATCGGCGGGACTCGTCCGCCACCCGCGGTAGCCGGCGAACACCACATCGACCGAGCCGTGTTCGAGGCGGTAGCGGGCGCCAACGTCAGCGGTAGACCCGCGGTCGTCGGCGCCGGCGTCGGCCACAAACGCCGCGCTCTGGTGGGGCGTGCGGACGACGTAGGCGTTGCCGGCGTTTATGACTTCGGGATGGAGGCGCTTGGTGTCGGTGGCCTGTTCGCCGTAAAAGGGCACGACGTCCACAGTCACTTCGCCGAAACTCTCGCGGTGCCCCCAAGGCCGTGGTCGGACATCGGTGAACCCAAGCTGGCGAAGCCGAAACGCCAGGTCCGGCGCCAGCACCGTCTCGGTGGAAACGACGGGAACCACTACCGGTGTGTTCGGCGCGAATCGAAGCAACGAAGCGGGGTCGAAGTGGTCGGGATGGCCGTGGGTGATGAGGATTGCATCAACCTGGCCCAGCTGGTGACAGCACATCGGCTGAAAGTTGTCGGGGTAGCCCGGGCCGGGCCGCGGCAGAAATGGATCGATGAGCACCGCCGTGCGATCGCCCCGTACCAGGGCGGCGTTGTGGCCAAGAAAGGTGATGCCCGGCCGGTCGGCCACACCGGCGAGCGGTTGGAGAGGTGTTGGGGTCAATGCCCCGAGATCGTCGAGCGCGCCGAGAAGAGCCGCCATGTCGGGGTGGAGGACGCTGGTGTCCAAGGCGATCCCAGCAGGCGCATTCGCCGTCGAGAGCAGCGTGTGGGCGAGACCCCAATGGGTGGCCGGCAGTCGCACGTCGAGTGCCGTGCCATCGGGGGCCGTGATGTGCAGTTCATGGGGCAAGGTGAGGGAAGGGTCGGGAAGTTGAACGTGATGATGCACGGTCCAGCGGGGAAGATCTTCTGGGTCATCGTCGTCGCCGTTGGAGTGGCGCGGCGTATCGAGGGCCGCGAGATCGGAGAAGGCGGAACTTCGGACCCCGGCCTCGAGTGCCGCCACCATCAATGGATCGGTGCCGATCGTGCCGCGCTCCAACAGGTCGATCGCCTCGGAAAACACCGCACGTATTGATTGTTCGAAGCGTTGACCGATCGGTCCGCCGGCAGGCGTTTGGTCGTGGTAGCTCACCCGGAGCCGGGTGGAGGGGTGCAACCAACGGGCTCCAGTTGCGGGGGGTACAGCGGGTGACGACATCGGGTAGCTCAAGCGGCGGTGAATCGAATCCAGAGCGCCCGGGTGGCGACGATTTGATCGATCCATCCGGGCACCATCGGCGCAAGTTCGGGGCCGGAGTCCGCCAGTCGATCGGCGACCAACTGCTCAAGTTCCCGACGGGTGGTGTGGGGCGGCAGTTCGTTGATGATGCCGATCAGCCAGGCGGGGAGCGGAATGTCAGCCCCCAAGGTGCGCAGGATGACTTCCTCGTCGGCGGTCGGTACGCCGTCAGGCGACGCTTGCCCGACCTGCACATGGTCGGCCCACTGAAGGGTGAAACGCTCGGATTCGTGGACTGTTGGTAACGCCATCCGATGGGGGAAGGGGCGACCACGGGGTGTGTCGCCGTAGTGGTCGCCGTAGACGACGGCGTATTCCTCGAAGCCGGCCCACTGTTGTTCTGGATACGCTCGCCACCCCCGGTAGGCGGCGCGGAGCTCCGCCGAGAACTCGTCGACCAACTTGCCCGCCAAATCGGCGTCGATGCCCCGGGTGTTTCGCCATCCCCTCAGGGTGATGGGAAAGTCGAGACCATCGAGCTGCGTGGCATCCACCTCGACCCCGAATTTCTCCGGGTTGTCTCCGTACTCCGTCCGGAGGTCGAGCCCGAACGGATGAACATCGAAGGTGTTCATGGGGTGGTCGAGGGTCGGGTGTTCATCGAGAAGGAACGCCAGCGTGTCGCGTGCCTGGGCTTCGGTCTCCTCGGGAAAGCCAACTATCGAGAACACGTGCACCGCAATCCCGGCGTCGACGCAGTTTCGGAGAACAGCGCGCGCATCGGCGAGGGTGATGCCCTTGTCCATGTGGTCGAGCATGGCTTGGTTGCCCGACTCCAACCCGAAGAAAAGCTTGCGCATGCCCATTGCGTGGATGCGGGCGCAAGCCTCGGGCGTGAAGCCCGGCTCGAAGCGGGCGTAGCCCACGAACCGCGGTTCGATCTCGGGGTAGGCATCGAGCGCATCAGCCAGCCGGACCAGGAGTTTGGGTGACAACGTCTCGTCGGTGATCTCAAAGTGTCGGGCACCGTGAAGCCGATGCAGCTCGGCGATATCGGCGGCAATCTGCGGAGCATCTCGTACCCGGTATGGCTTCGCCGAGATGGTGTTGATATACGGGATGTCGCAAAATTTGCACCGGTTGAAGTAACAACCTTTGCCGGTGACGATCGGGAGCACCGGCACGGGGTTGAGGTACCGGTCAAGGGGCATACCGGTGAAATCGGGGGTGGGAAGCAGTCGGACGTCTTCCACCTTTGTGGGCCCGGCAACAACCCGGCCGTGGGAGGAAAGCGAAAGAACATTGGGCACATCGCCGAACTCATGAACCGATGATCCGGCATCGAGCGCCCGGACCAGGCCGAGGATCGCTGATTCGCCTTCATACGGAACGAGGGCATGGCAGAAGGTGGAAAAGAACAGCGGCCGGTTGCAAAGTGCTTCGTGAAATTTGGCGTAGACCGTGCCACCAAGAACCACCGTGTAGCCGGCGTCTTTGATCTGGCGGGCGAGGAACAGCCCTGGGATCACCTGCTGCCGGTTGAGAATGGAAATCCCCACAAGATCAGGGCTGGTGGCGGCAAGCGCGGGAAGTACCACTTGTTCCGTGTGCGAACGGAAAAGATCGGCCGAGGGGTCGGCCGTGACCCGCACCAGATCCACGAGTCGGGATGGATCCACGCCCTCAACGTCGTAGGTCGCCGGACTGATGCCGAACTGCACCTTTCCACCTGTGCTTCCCGATACCAGGCGAAGGGCGGCGTTGATGGTGCGACGGGCTTGATGGTGCTGATCCGGATCGAGAAACGAGTCGAGATCTTGCAGTGTCGCCACGGCTTGTTTGATGTGGTGGACCACCCACTCGGCCATACCCATGAGGTTCGTACCGGCTTCTTGCGCTTCAGGGGAGAGTGCTTCGAAGTGCGCTAGTGTTGCCGCCGCCGTTCCGCCAAGGCGCTCCGATTCGAGCACCCAGTGCAGGCACTCGATATCGAGATCGTAGAGATCCACCTCAACGCCTTCCCGCCGGAGATGGCCGGTGAGTGAGGGCAACGACAGGTGAGGGCCACGAGGATCGGTGGCCGGGGGAAACAGAAGTGCGACTCGCATGGGGTCCTCGCGTCGAATGGCCAGCAAGCTACTAGTTTGACCCGCTGTGACCTCGCAGGACGTCGAGCGGACAGTGCAGTTACTCCATGGTCAGTCGAAACCTATCGAAGTAGCGCCCGTCATCATCGCTCGGGTGGCATCTCTGCCGTGGTCGGCGGTGGAGCGCTTACGTTCGCCTGAATTGATGCCTCTGGCTGAACAATCGAACGGCACACACGAGCTGGCCTCGACCGCGCGGGCCTCCGCCGCGGCGGCCCTTGAGCGTGCCATCGGAGGCGTTGCTCCGGGCGATGACCGACGAAGGATGGTGGCGCTTCGGCGCCTGTTCCTTCGCCAGAACGTCGTCCTCCGTAATACCGACCTCTCGGTCGTAGCGCGCGTCGACGAGTCATGTGTGGCCGTCTGCCGCGACGCCATCGGTGCCGCAGACCTCGCGGCCACGGCGCGGGAGAGGTTTCTCGCCGCGTTCGACACCGCAATGGTTCGAGAGCGTCGGCATCTTTTGTGCGTCGTCGGCACCGATCGGTTTCAGCAGGCGGTGGCCGTGGCGCAACCGCAACTGGCTCCGCAGATGCGGTCCCACCTCGCCCGTTTCGCGTCGTCGGACGACACCCCCACAAAAGCTCGGCACCTGCGGCTGGAGGGAACGCTGGTGAACTTGGTGCTCCGATCCGCCGGTCGCCCCACACCAAGTTCATTGTGGGCTGGGGTTGTTGAAGAGACGGCGCCGCGTAATCGGGAGCCTGGCGCCGGCGTTGCGCTCTCTGTCCATCCCGGTCGGGAGCGGTTTCAGATTCAGTTGGACATCAGCCATTTGGTGGATGCGGCTCGGCTCGCCGTCGGGAACGAGATCCCCGTCGCCCACCCCGATTGTTGGGCGTGGATGGCGTCGGTGGCCGCGGCTGCGCCGGAACCGATCGCCAAGGTATGGCGAGCAGTCGCCGTGGAATCACGAGCGTCGTTCGATGCCATTGTGTCGCCGGCGGCGGTGTCCAACGTTGATGACTGGCTGGCATTGCACGAGGTGGCTCGGCTCGGAGTGAATCGCCTCCGCGCCCTGTCGGGCCTGGACGACGGAGACAAACGGCCATCGTTACGCGTCGACTGGCACCCGCCGTTTGCGCTCCGTGTGGACGAACCCACCATCGACCGAATTTCCCAGGCCATCGACGAGTGGATCCAGTGTCAGGCGGGCTGGGGAATCGGGGCAACGTGGGCGCGAGCGACGGCGGAGGCGGTGACCTCGGGACGACCCACCTTCTCCCCCCTGGGGCCGTCGCGGCCGAGCGCCGATCTGCCCACGGTGAGCTCGCTGGTGGCGAGAATCAGTGGGGTGGAAGAGACGAGTCATGCGGGAGTATTGATCGCGCGGTTGGAAACGGCGATTTCGCAGTCTGCGGGTGGTTGGCGGGCGCCGTCGGTACAACCGGGCATCGTTGGCGCCGATCGTCCGAGCCCCTGGGGGAGTGCCCTCGTAGCCGTCGGTGAGGAACGTGTCGAGGTCCGCTCGGTTCGGGGTGAACCGTCGATTTTTGTGGCTCGTTGGCCCGAGCTGGTTCCGGCGGCAGTCGCCGGCGCGATCTCGCTTGTGGCCGCGACGGGCAGACCCTGTCGCAGCGTGCGGTTTGCCCGATATGCCAATCCGGCGGCGGCGTTGGGCGCCATGGTTACCCCGACGGTGTCGGCCCAGGATGTTCTTCTGGAGCGAGTAGACGAGCAACGCTGCGGTCTGGTTGTGCCCTACCCCCACGGAGACGGCACGGCGGTGATTTCTGTGTTCGACAACGCCGCCGCTCCCATCCCAACCTCCGAGCTTGAGCACGCGGTGTATCGAGCGGGGAGTACGTGGGGATGGGAATTGGTGGCGTCAGGACTGCCGCTGTTCCCTCACGAGGCCGAGGTAGCGCGACATGTGCCGGAACTGAGCGGGCCATCGGGCACATCTGTTCATCCCGAACGCTGGTTGCTCTCGGCCGACGAGCTGGTCTCCTGCGCCACTCCCGATGGCGCTGCGGATCGTTTCCTGGCCTGGCAGCGATACGTTCGGTTGCGTGGTCTTCCGACCACCGTTTGGGTTCGGTTCGCGCCGTCACCGAATTCCCCGACCCGCTTCGTGCCGATCGATAGCGTCTTGGCCGTGGAGGCGCTCTTGCGCGATGTGGGTCCCGATGGCCGGGCTATTGATGGCGTGGCGGTAGCGATGCCCGGTCCGGCGAGAGAGTCTCTGCTCGGGGCCGATAACGGCGAGCAGTACGTCGGCGAACTCGCCGTCACGTTCGTCGACCACTGGTTTGAGGTTGAGGCAAAGAGCGACGCCGATCAGTGAAAACGCAGGTGGGCGAGGCCGAAGCCCCGCCCACCAGAACGTGCAGGAAGACCCGAAGGGTCTACCAGGGGCACATCACCGTGCCCGACCCGTACTTCGAAAGGTCGAGTGGTTTGATCTGTGTTTGCTCAGCCAGGAACTGACCTTGCGGTACCTGGAACTGTCCGACCGAGCTGAAGTTCATTGTGGACGCCGAGCGACGGAACGCAAAACCCTCCACCTCGGCCTCGCCGCCATCGAGCAGCGGTAGCGCACCTTCGAGGTACTCGCCCTCGAGCTTGCAGGCTTCCAGAATGTCGTCACGGATGAAGTAGACCGAGCCATCATCGCCCTTGAGGACGTGGCCTCCGGTTTCTGACATGTGATTCTCCTCGTTGTTTCGTAGTTGTGTTGGTTGTTTTTCAGGTGCTACCAGGGGCACATGATCGTGGATTCGATACCGACATTGCCGAGATCAAGCTTCGGGGAAGCGATGCCAGCTCCCTTGGGGCTGATGCCGACTGGTGAGCCGAAACTGCCGATGGAGCTGAACGAGTTCTGGCGCACGTTCAGGGCAAAACCCTCAACCTCAGGCTCTTCGCCATTGATGAGGGGCTGGGCCGCTTCGAGGTACTCGCCCTCGAGTTGGCAAGCGGCGAGAATCTCGTCGCGGATGAAATATACGGTTCCGTCGTCGCCCTTGAGGACGACTCCACCAGCTTCTGACATGTTGCTCTCCCGTTTGTGAGGGTTGAATGGGGGGGTTGAGCCGGGACCGTACACGATCAGGTTTGTGCACGATCAGGTTTGTACACGACCAGGTTTTCCGTCGGGTGCGGTCCGACCTCGGAACCTATGACGCCTTCGGATTGCTCGGGTTACTTCTCCGTGATCAGGGCCGGTGCACCGCCCGCCCCGTGTTTGCGCAAGCACCAACTCACGGGCTCTGGCACCGCCTCGAAGAGGTCCCAACCCCGCACGGGCGGCGCCACGATCACGCCGTCATGCACCAAAAGAATCTTCTCGTAGACCCGGGCGGCGGCAGCGAGCCAGAACAACTCATTGCCGCCGTCGCCCCGCAGGACCTTCAGGAGCGCCTTTCCCCCAATGTGAATGGCGTAGTTGGGGTAGGCGGTGGTCCCGGTGCGCACTGCCGGCGATGGAGAGCCGAAGTCGGCGTGAAACGCCAGGCGATCGCCATCACCCAGATGCACCACGACCTCCCACCGCACCGCGAGTTGCACCAGGTTGTGGGCTGACGAGGTGGGTAGCTCGAACTGCGCACCTAGCCACGGGGTGAATTCGTGTTCGATCCACCAGGAAAAGCGCTGCCGCAATTCGTCGCGTTCGTTGGCCTCGACGCCGTACAGCGTGGAAGGGTCGAACGGTTCGAACGGATCCGTGGCGCTGGGATCTCGTGAGATGAACGGCGCTGTGCCGATCGTGTGGGTCACGAGACCCTCGGCGCTGACCGTGATCTGGTCACCGGGAGCGACGGTCGACACCACGGTGGGGGAGGAGGCCAATCGTTCGGTAAGCAGGCTCACGATCTCCGGCGGAGCGAACGGACGCGCATAACGGTTGGCCCACGTGTGCTCGTCGAGATAGTTGATATCGCAGAAGTAGGGGAACAGAAAGTTCGGCTCGGTGACACACGCCGCCTCGAGCCATTGCACCACGCCATCTCGTTCGTCGTGGCTCACCCCGAGGCCCCGCTGCAAGCTGATCAACGGGGTGATGGGCTGGTAGCGCGTGGCCACCACGGCCGGTGTTCCGACAAGTTCTCGCACGCGAAACCCATCCTCGGTGGTGACGTCTGAGTCTGACATGTGCCAGTAAGCGGCCTCGTCGGCATGGAATACCAGACCGAACTCCTCCACCTCGGCGCCACTCGGGGTGGGCAGCAGTTCGAGTTTCCCGCACTGAATTGTTTCCCACGGGGAAGCGATGATCACGTCGCTGAACCCGATTTCACCGAGGCGCCGCAGCACCCATGGGTCGGGAGGGGCGACGACCGGGGTCGAGCGGTCGAATGTCTCGAGCGTGGCCGGATGCCAATGATCGAGGTGAAGGTGGGTGACCACGATCACGGTCGGCGTGGGGAGCTCGTCCCGGTGGATGGTGCGGGCGGGATGAAATCCGATGGCGTCGTTGGCGAACCTGTCGGCAAACAACGGGTCGACCAAAACGACCTCGCCCCCGGCTTCGACGAGAACGGAGGCGTGGCCGAGGATCGAGATCTTCACCGGTCCAGTCTGCCAACCGGAAGGGGGTGGCACGGGTAGCGTGCTCACGTGGTTTCTTCCGCTCCCTCTCCGCCGACCACGGTGCATGGGTTGGCGCGCCAACAGTTGGCGGCGTTGAGCGCCGCACTTGGGTTCAATGTCGACCGCACCAACCAGGTCCGAGAACGATTCGATCTCCTCGCCGGCGCCTGCGGCGATCAGCTACTGGACCAGCCCCCCCGATGGTCGGGGATGACCGACGACTGCACGCCGGTGGAATGGTCTGTGGCCTTTCGCGCCGGCGAGCCAGATCTTCGAGTGCTACTCGAAGCCCAGGACGAGCCTGCTTCCGTTCGTGCGTACTGGGAGGCTGGCCAACGGCTCACGGAACTCGCCGTTGACCTCGGGGCGGACGACGCACTTCTGCGCGTCATGGCGCCGTCGTTCGAGCCCACGACTCAAGATGCGTTCGCGGCGGCGTATCACGGGTTTGAGTTTCAGCACAACGGCACCACTCGCACCAAGGTCTACCTAAACCCGGCGACGGCAGGTGACCGTTGGACGGTTGCCCTCGACGCGCTGCACGCGGTCGGGCTCGACGGTCAGGCCCGAGCGCTCGTTGCGGCGGTGGGTCCACTCGACCTGCCTTTGGTGGCGGTCGACTTGGAACCGGTGGACCGAGCTCGGGTGAAGCTGTATCTCCGATCGCCGTCGTTGGTTGCCTTTGAGGCCGTGGCTTCGCGCTGCGATCCACCCTGCGCAGCCGACTACCGCCCGTTTGTCCGCAGTCTGTACGGCGAGGAGCGGCTCGCCCGGCCCCCGTTTGTGGCCTTGCATCTCGCCGCTGCCGGCGACGTTCCGCCGGTGCGAGCGGTGTTGTCGCTGCCGGTGTTCGAGATGGGCGATGCCGCCCCGCCGGCCTCGGACCGGATCGCCTCCCTTCTGGCCTCACACGGGCTCGACGAGGCGGTCTACCTCCGATGTGTGGAGCGGCTCGGTGAGGTTCGGCCCGAAGGCGTGCCCGATGTGCTGGGTCCCTACGGGCTCCACAGCTGGGTATCCTTCCAGCGAGAACACGATGGAACGCCCCGAATAACGGTCTACTTTCGGCTTCGAGCGTATGCCCATCGCTACGGCTGGTTGGCGGCGGACCCCGTGCGTACCTGGCCGAGCCCGGTTCCCTACCCCTCGAGAAGGAGCAGCACGTGAAAGTCCGCATCGGATTCGGCCTCGGACGGGAATCAGCGTGTTCCACCCGTGCCCAGCTGGGTTTGCTGGTGGATGCGCTGGAGGAACGGCGGTTCGATTCGTTGTGGTTCAGCGAACGGCTGGGTGGTCCCGCGCCGGACCCGATCGCCGGTATGGCGTTTGCGGTTGCTCGCACCGAACGGTTGAAGGTCGGGATGTCGGTAATGGTGCTTCCGGGCCGGAACCTCGCCGTGTTGGCCAAGGAGCTGGCCACGGTTGATCAGCTCGCCGCCGGTAAGAATCGGGTGTTGCCGGCGTTCGGGATCGGTGCGCCCGAGCCGGCCGAGCACTCGGCGTTCGGCGTCACCCGGACCACACGAAAGGGTATGTACGAAGAGGCGCTCCCGCTGCTTCGTCGCTTCTGGTCCGAGGATGCGGTAACCCACCATGGCGAGCACTACCGCTTCGATGACGTGACGGTGAATCCCAAACCGGTGAAGGGGGGATTCGACGTGTGGATGGGAGGAATGCACCCCGTGGAGCTCGACCGGGTCGGTCGATTGAGTGATGGTTGGTTGGCTTCGTTCTGTACGCCCAACGACATCCGAGAGAAGATCCCGCTGATCGAGGCGGCGGCCGCGGCGGCGGGCCGCACGATGGATGCCGAGCACTACGGCGCCCCGATTGTGTACCGAAGATCTGGTCCGTTGGTCGGCCCTCTCGCCATGGCGGTGGCCCGTTCGAATCCTGGGGTCGACCCCAGCAATGTCGTGCCTCCGGGGCTCGACGGGGCGATTCGCCAGATTGAAGGTTTGGTTGCGGTCGGGATGTCGAAGTTTGTGCTGGTCCCTGGCCATCCCCTCGACGACCCCGACGAACTGCGACGCGAGCTCGACGAAATCGTTGCCCGGGTGCTTCCGCTTCAGACCTGACCGCGAGGTACGGCGAGCGCATCGAGGGCGATAGCTCGTTGGTGGGTGCCATCGACCCCCCATCGGTTGCAATCGAAGTGGATCAGCAGCGCCGCGAGGTTGGTGATGTTGATGTGGTGGTTGCTCCGGGTGGCGAGGTCGACGATGTCCGCAGCGGTCCGGGTCAGCGCAACGTTCGCCATGGTGGACGGCGACGGTGGGGCTTGGGCGGCCTGGGCGGCCTGGGCGGCCTGGGCGGCTTGAGGGGCTTGGGCGGCTTGGACCGGGAGCGATGCATCGAGCAGATCGAGGAGTCGATGCCATACCGATGGGGCCTCGATCATGCCCGGCGATGCCGCATCGATCGCTCGCAGCAACTGATGAGACAGGAGGGCTCGGGTGGTTTCATCGGCGGCCCCGGTCGACAAGTTCCGCCACAACTCGGTGTCGCGTAAGAAGTGGCGATGGGCGACGGCGATAGCCGCGGCACCGCCGAAGCGGTCAGTCTCGGGAACGTACTCGCCCCAGGTGAATGAACGGATGACGCCCGATTCAAGGAGCGGCGTGATGGCCTTGCCGATCACGGGCCGCACTTCGCCATCGCCGGTTGGAGCGGTGCCCGTTGGAGACAGACTTCGGAAACGAAGGCGGATGTCGGGGGGTTTTCTCTGGAAGAACCACTGGTCCCGGAGTTCGGTGGGTAGGGCGTCTGTGAACACCTCGAAAAGGTGCCGGGCATGCGTCGCGGGACCGTTGCCTTGCCGGCCGAGTCCAATGTCGGCCTGTTGCCAGATGTCGGCCTGCTGCCAGGTGTCAGGTGGGAGGGCCGTCACCGTTCTGGAGTGGCGGCGCGGGCGGCGCGAAAGCGGGCGAGCGGTGCCACCGAAGCATCGACTTGCAGTCGGTACGCCCGCTCCACCCGATCAACGAGGGCGATGTCGGACAGCGCCGCGCCGACGGCGGGCCAATCGAGTTGGTGGGTGTCGAGCCATGTTTCAAGTTGGTGGAGTTCGTCGAGCCCGTACCTGCGCCTGAAGTTCTCAACCACGCCTCCGACGTCGTGATCATCGAGGCGAATACCCCGCAGCTGTGCCACCTCACGGGCGAGGATGCGGAGCAACACTTGTTTTCGGAGCACGGCATCACCCGCACCGACGAGGGAGATATCGGCGTGGTTTTCTCGGGTTTCATCGGGGGCGACGTGAAGCGATTGGTCGACCTCGTGAATGGCGCTCGTGAGAAAGATCGTGGGCTCCACGAACCAGCCGTCGGTTTGGAACGGAGCGGGGTTCGCGGCGAGGTGGGTAGCCACGACGGCGAGGCACGCCAGCGCATCGAGATGTTTGCGGCTGTGCGCTCGATCCCGCCCCCGCTCCCGGAGCCAATCGACCGCAGGGGCGGAGAGTGTGCATTCGGCGTTATCAATGGTGCCGGCGGTGACCTCCCGGAGGACGATGGGCATAGCCCGCTGGCCGTAGGGAAGGGCCTTGGCTGTTCGGGTGAGGTGCTCCTCCTCGGCATCGCTGATCAGACCTGCTTCCCGAGCAACGCCAAAATGGTGCCGGAGGTCGACCATCGCCGTGGACAACGGGCGGAAGTTGTCCTCCGCCATGGTGTGCGACACCGCAACTTCATCGTCGTCGTCGAGCAGGGCGTCTCGAAACTGCAGGAACACTTCGCCCACACCAACCATCCCGAATGTATGAAGCTCGGCGGCGCGAAGGGCGCCCATGCTCGACGCGCCCACCATGTGCACGCCATTGTCCATGGCCCAGAGGATCTCCTTGTGCCATACCGCCGGCACCCGTTCGAACACGCCGTCGATAATCACCATGGTGTGCGGTGCATGAGAGCGCACGGCCTGGATCACGTCGCCCTGCGCTACCGGAGGAAGGGTGACCAGAGCCGAACCGGGATCGTGTTGCAGGAGACGGGTGAGTTCGGCCCGGACTTCTTCGGCGGTGATCGATGGCCCACAAAACACGACCGTCGTTGGAAGGCCATCGGCGGCGGCGGTCATCCGATCACCGCCTCTTGTTTCGCCAGTCGGGCTCGGGCGGCAGCCGCTCGCCGCCCCGGGGTGTAGGCGGGCGTGGAATGTGGCCCTTCGCTGCCCGGGACGAGTACCCGAGCGACGTTTACAGGCCAGTTCGCCCGAGACAGATCGACCAACAACACTTGGGTGAGCCCCACCCTCGCCATGCGCTCAAGGATCATTTCGAGATCGGCTTCAACCGTGGTGGTCAGGGGCAGGGGGTAGTCCCAAGGGCGCGGTGTGCGGTCGGCCGCCGCCTCGTTCCAGTAGTCGTAGACCTCGCTACGCCGCGCCGCACCATGACGTTTGCGGGTGAGGTCGTCCCGGGCGCCGGAAATCACGGTAAGACGGGACTGGGCCGCTTCGGTGAGTGCTCGGGTCATGGCGATACGGGGATCGCAATGGCATCCGAAGCCGCCCGATGCCGCCGCCGGATTCAGATCAAGATCCGCCCGTCGGTCCCAGACCGCCGCCCGCACGCACGGAATCCCAACATCAGAGGTGAGATCCCAGAGCAGGATGTCGAGCGCAGCGTCGTGGAACCGTTCGATCAACGAGACGCACGACGGATCGACGATGGACGCCGGGTCGATCCGGGTTTCGGTGGCCAACGCAGATGTGCCGAGGTTCCAAACGGCGTGTGAATCGCGTTCGATCACTTCGCACAAGCCGTGAAGCACCGCTTCCGCCAACGTGGCTCCGGAGGCCAAGCCATTGGTGTTGCGGGCGAACGTGCCACTCCCGGCCACGAAGGGCACAACCATGTTGGCGTGGACCAACTCGAACGGCACCCACCAGTCGTCGTTGGTGCGGAGGTCGGTGGCGGCGCAGAAGGGAATCGGTGCGAACGGGTTGTAGGTGCCGTTGATGTCGCGATTAAGGGCAACAGGATCGATCACCCGGCCGGTGGGAGCGAGGCCGGCGAACGACTCGATACGGCAGGAAAGTTCCGCTCGTTCGGCATGCCAGCTTTCGATCGACTCCATCACCGCTGATGCCTTTGCTAGGGCGTCGGTGAGGCCCTTGCCTTGCGACACGGCGAGCCCTCGACTGTTCGGTCGAATTGCTTGCCACACCGGTATTCCGATGATGTCGAGCCCGGTGACGTTAGCGACACGGGTTATGCCGACCTCGGGGTAGAACGGCTCGACCGATGCCAATACCCGTTCAGCACCGACACTCCGCCAACGCGGAGAGTCGTCGCCTGCCGCTGGTATCGGCTTGAGGGTGTGGCCGTCGAGAAGCTGCACAACGGCACAGTACGTGCTCCGGTCGCAACGGTTACCGACCGCGAGCGGGCTTCGTGGATTGGGCTACTCGATGATCATGACGATGTCGCCGGAACCGATGGAGTCACCTGGTGAAACGCGTATCTCTTTGACAACGCCGGACTTGTCGGCGGTGATCTGGTTCTCCATCTTCATGGCTTCGAGCACGCAGACCGCTTGACCGGCCTCAACGGTGTCGCCGACGGCCACCATCACCTTGACGATTGTGCCCTGCATGGGAACGGTGACCGAGCCGGATCCGGCGCCACCGGCACCGGCGGCGCCCGCACTCGTTGCTCGACGGGCCTTGGCCGGAGCCTTCCCGCCCGTACCAACAGAAACTGCGACGGCGGATACCGGTACCCACACGTTGACGCTGAAGCGACGGCCGTTCACCTCCACATCAACTTCACGTTTGATCTTCTCTTCGCCGTCGGCGGTGAGAGAAGCAGTCGGCGAGGACGAGACGTTGGTGAGGTCGAGCACGGTTTCCACCCAGCGGGTGGAGTGTTTGGCGGCGGCGAAGTCCGGGTGTTCGAGGATGGCGAGATCAGCGGGGATGGTGGTCGCGATCCCCTCGATGACGAACTCTCGAAGCGTGCGTTTGGCGCGTGCGATTGCGATATCGCGATCGCGACCCCACACGATCAGTTTGCCGATGAGGTTGTCGTAGTACTGGCTCACCTCGTCGCCACTCTCGTAGCCACCGTCCCAGCGGGTCCCGAAGCCTTGCGGAGGAACAAGTTTCGTGATGCGGCCGGGTGCGGGCAGGAACTTGCCGCCGGCGGGGTCCTCGGCATTGATGCGGATCTCGATCGCGTGACCCGTTCGTACGACGTCATCCTGGGTGAACGACAAGGGTTCGCCGGATGCCACCCGAATCTGCTCGGCCACGAGGTCGATGCCGGTGACCAACTCCGTGACGGGATGTTCAACCTGGAGCCGGGTGTTCATCTCGAGGAAGTAGAAGGCGTCGTCTTGGTAGAGGAACTCCACCGTGCCGGCGTTGTAGTACCCACATGCCTTTGCCACTTTCACGGCGGCGGCGCCCATTGCTTGGCGCATGGAGTCGGGGAAATCCGGAGCGGGGCTTTCCTCGACCAGTTTCTGGTGGCGGCGTTGGGCGGAGCAATCGCGCTCTCCCACCCACACCACGTTTCCGTGGGTGTCGCCGATGATCTGCATCTCTACGTGGCGAGGCCAGGTGAGGTAACGCTCCACGTAACACTCGTCGCGGCCGAATCCCTTGAGCGCTTCGCTCTGGGCTGATTCGAGAGCAGCTTCGGCCTGGTCGGCAGATTCGACCACTCGCATGCCACGCCCGCCGCCGCCGAACGCCGCCTTGATCGCTACCGGCCACCCGTGTTCGGTGCCGAACGCCACCACTTCGGTGAAGTCAGTGAGGAACGTGGTCGTTCCGGGAACACCCTCCACCCCGGCCTCTTGGGCGGCGATTCGACTCGAGACCTTGTCGCCCATCACTTCGATCGCCTCGGGGGGTGGTCCGATGAAGGCGACCCCTTTGGCGGTGATCGAACGAGCAAAGTCGGTGTTCTCGGAGAAGAACCCGTAGCCGGGATGCACAGCATCGGCGCCCGAACGTTCGATGATGTCGAGTATGGCCTCGGTGTTGAGGTAGCTCTCCGCCGCGGTCTGGCCGCCGAGGGCGTAGGCCTCATCAGCGAGTCGGGTGTGCAGCGCGTCTCGGTCGAGCTCGGAATACACCGCCACGGTAGCGATGCCCATTTCCTGGCAAGCACGGATGACACGAACGGCGATTTCGCCGCGGTTGGCGATGAGAACCTTGGTGATCACGCCCTATGTTTACGCGGCACGACCCGTTCGGTGCCACTTCCCCTCACGAACCGTCAGAACAGGCCCCTCAGAACATGACCAATACTCCTCCTGAAGGCCATGACAAAGGCCCTGCCGACGATCAGTTCAACGGCTCGGTTTCTGGTACCCGGTTCCGCGTGAAGTGGGTCACGAACACCGGTTCAACCAACGACGACCTGTTGGCCCGGGCACGCGCCGGTGTGTCGGAAGGTGACGTGTTGGTCGCCGACTTTCAGACGGCCGGAAGAGGCCGCATGGACCGGCGTTGGGAAGCGCCGGAACGGTCGTCGCTGTTGTTGTCGGTCCTGTTTCGGCCGGGGGCTTCGGTGCCTCCCGAGCATGTGCACCTGTGCACAAAGGCTGTTGCCTTGGCTGCGGCCGACGCCTGTGGCCAAGTCCTTGGTGGTCACCCGGGGATCGGGCTGAAATGGCCGAACGATCTGATCGTGACGCAAACCGATGGTTCAGTTCGCAAACTCGGCGGCGTGCTGGCCGAGTCGGTGGTCGACGGCGGACAAGTCACGGCGGTGGTCGTGGGAATCGGTTTGAACGTCACCTGGCCGCGAACCCTGCCGCCGCACCTTGCCGACGTGGCGATCGCCTTGAACCACCTTCGGGTGGCAACACCCGACGGGCCTTCCCACGATGCAATCGACGAACCACTCGATCGGGGTCGATTCCTGTTGCTCTTGTTGACAGCGCTCGAGGAGGCGTACGCATCGTTGCTCGACGATGGAGGGGAGAAATTGTTGCGGCGGTACCGTGCGGAGTGCGTCACCATCGGACGCTCAGTGCGAATAGAGCGGGCCGAAGGGGAGCTTCGTGGTGTTGCAACCGATATCGACGAAGCTGGGTACCTCGTCGTGGTCGATGCCACGGGCGAGGAGCACCACGTGGCGGTGGGCGACGTCGTGCACGTGCGGAATGTCCCCGTCTGACGAGCCAACCTGACGGGCCACTCCGACGGGCCACTCCGACGGGCTCGAAGGTGGGGATCCCCTCTCCACCATGGCGCGTGTGCTCAAATCCGGCGGTGGCCCGCGGTAACCGGGCAAAACGCCGGAGTCGCGGTGTCACGATTCGTGACCGCTTTCGGCGCTTGCCGAACTCTTTGCTTCTCTATGTGACCTTCGCCCTCGCTGTGGGGGCGGCTGTACTCGCGACCTTCCCCTTTGAGGTTCCGGCGACCCAACCGGTGCGCAAGAGCGAGGCCGACCGGGTGCTAGTGGCGGCGGCGTCTTGAGGCACGGCGTTGTCGACTACCACATCGGTGTTCCCTCCGGAGGGCACGGTGCCGGGCACCACCACGACCACCATCCTGGTGGGACTCGAAACCCAGCCCCGGGTGAGCGACGGTTTTCTCGAGTGTGCGTCGCCGGTGTTCGAACTCACGGTGCCGAGCCGCGATCAGCGCGTGGCCAAAAACGACGATTGTGCCGATGGAGCCAGGTTCCGGCTCACCCTTGCGGCGATCGCCGGTGGGAGCGCGATCCTCATCGGTATCACCGCCCGCCGCGTCCGACTGAAACGGTACGAGCGCATTGCCAGGGTGGAAAAGGTCAGAGTTCGGGATCGAATGCCGCGAAAGCCGCCATCGCATGGAGCGTGAGTTCGCCCCGTGTGGTTGGTAAGGCAACGCCATCGACGGCGGCAATTGGGTGCACGTCTCTCGTGCTCGACGTGAGAAATGCCTCGTCGCACGTGCGCAGGGCGTCGAGGGGCAGGGGAGACTGATCGACATCGATACCGGCCTGAGCGAGGGCCTCAACCACCAACGCTCGGGTGATGCCGTCGAGGCACCCGCTCGAAAGTGGGGGGGTGGCGACCACTCCCTCACGAACGATGAATATGTTCGAACCGGTGCCTTCACAAAGCTCATCCTTCGTGTTGGCGAAGATGGCTTCGTCGCTTCCGGCGGCCTGAGCGAACCGTAACGCCAACACATTGTCGGCGTAGCTGGTGGACTTGATCCCTGCGCTGGCTGCTCGTTCGTTTCTGGTCCACGGCACCACGGTCACCTGGGAGGTAGGTGCCCAAGGAGCGGCAGCACCCGTAGCGATCACGGTTCGGGAACCGTGCGTTCCTCGTCCGGATCCGAGCGGCGCATCGCCGCCGGTGACGGTGATGCGCACCCGACCGGCGGCTCCGTTCGCACCGCCGTTCCGCCCCACCAACACGTCGATGACTTCGCGCAACTCGGCGTCGGTGGCTCGAATCGACAGCCCCATTCTTTCCAGCGAACGGTGCAAACGGCGAAGGTGTCGGGCAAGGGCGAAGACACCATGGCTGGTCACCTTCATCGTCTCGAAGACACCGTCTCCGACCGTAAGCCCGTGGTCGAACACGGAAACCATCGCCTCATTGGCGGGGACGAACACGCCGTCGATCCAGACCGTGGTGTCGTTGCCGATCGGGTACGTCATGGCACTACTCCTTGGATCGATCGAGACGCTACGGCCAACAAGCGCCGGGCCTTGAGTTCGGTTTCTTCCCACTCGCCGGCGGGATCGGAGTCCCAGGTGATTCCGCCGCCGGTGCCGAAATGCAGGTGACCATCATCGATCCAGAAGGTGCGGATAGCGACGTTTAATTCGCCGATGCTCTGATCGGCGTCGACCCAGCCGATGGCGCCGCAATACCAGTCACGGGTGACGGGTTCGAGCCGCTCGATCATGCGCAGCGCCGCCAGTTTGGGCGCGCCGGTGACCGATCCCGGTGGAAACGTGCCGGCGATGAGGTCTGGCCATCCCAAACCGTTCCGCATGGTTCCCTGGACGGTAGAGACGAGGTGCACCAATCCGGGATGCGGTTCGAGGTGCAGGAGCGAGGGAACCGACACCGAACCCCAGTCGCAGACCCGTCCGAGGTCGTTACGCACGAGATCGACAATCATCACGTTCTCCGCTTCATCCTTGGGAAGAAGGAGATCGGCCGTCGCTGCCGTTCCTTTGATCGGCGAGGACCACACCTGGCGGGCGTTGCGTGCCAAGAATCGTTCGGGCGAAGCGGAGGCCACCTCGATGCCGTGACGAGGGAGGCGAACCACGGCCGAGAACGGGGCTGGGTTGCCGAGGGCCAGCGCGGCGCCGAGGGCGGCGATATCTGTTGAGTTGTCGGAGCGGTTGTCCAGCGGGGCCGAGAGTCGGCGGGTGAGGTTCACCTGGTACACGTCGCCGGCCGCAATCGATGCTCGGATCGAACGGACACCCGCCTCGAACGCCCGACGGTCCAGGCTCGACGTCCATGCATCGGCCGAGGGGCCGTGCCAATGCGGGCCCGGCCAGGGGCGGGCGGGACGAACATCGGTAAAACGGGCACACACGGGTTCACCGGAAAACGGAAGGATGACCGCCCAGAAACCGGCCCCATCGAGGGCGGCAACGTCGTTGGTGACATCGGCCAAGCCAGTGCAGAGGCGGTCGCCCACGACGGCGAGGGGAGGCACGTCGAGTCGCCGGGCGGACACCACCGCAGCGTACGATCCACGGTCTATGAGCGTGGAACTGACCGACGAACAGGTGGCATTGCGCAACGTGGTGCGCGAATTTGCCGAGGCCGAGATCGCCCCGCACGCGGAGGAATGGGACCGCGACCACACCTTCCCATCGGCCACGGTCCGGGCCATGGGCGACCTGGGGCTTTTCGGCATCCCCTTTCCGGAGGAGTACGGCGGCGGCGGTGCCGATCTCACCACGATGTGCGTGGCGCTCGAAGAACTGGCCAAGTTCGACCAGTCGATGGCCATGACCGTGGAGGCCGGCGTGGGGCTGGGCGCCAACCCAATCTTCCACTTCGGTACCGAGGAGCAGCGCCAGCAATGGCTGCCCGACCTTTGCGCTGGCCGCACGTTGGGCGGGTTCGGCCTCACCGAACCCGATGCCGGTTCCGACGCCGGCGGCACGCGCACCAAGGCCGTTCTCGACGAAGGCGCAGGGGAGTGGGTCATCAACGGGGAGAAGGCTTTTATCACCAACTCCGGCACCGACCTCACCTCCATCGTCACCATTACCGCCCTCACCGGAACCTTGGCCGGTGAACGGCCCGAGATTTCGGCGATCGTGGTGCCCGCCGGCACGCCGGGTTTCGAGGTCGCTCCGCCCTACCGCAAGATGGGATGGCACGCGTCGGATACCCACGGCTTGTCGTTCGTGGATTGTCGGGTGCCCGAAACAAACCTGTTGGGCGCACAGGGCAAGGGTTTCGCGCAATTCCTGGCCATCCTTGACGACGGTCGAGTGGCCATCGCCGCCGTTGCCCTCGGCGTGATCGAATGCTGCCTCACCGAGTGTCAGCGTTACGCCAACGAGCGCCACACCTTCGGGCGTCCGATTGGAGCCAACCAGGCCATCGCCTTCAAGATCGCCGACCTTGCCGTGATGGCGGAGGCGGCACGTGGGCTCACCTACCGGGCCGCATGGCTGCGGGACCACGGCCGACCGTTTAAGAAGGAGGCGGCGATGGCCAAGCTCTACGCCACCGAAGCCGCCGTCACTGCCACGCGCGAGGCCACCCAGGTGTTCGGTGGCTACGGCTACATCGACGAGACGCTGGTGAGTCGGCAGTACCGCGACGCCAAAATTCTTGAAATCGGCGAAGGCACCAGCGAGATTCAGCGACTCGTGATCAGCCGGGAGCTCGGCTTGCCCGTTGTCTGATACGCGGTTCCGAGCGCGCCTAGGTGGGTGGGTGACGTGAGCGGCACCGGGGGGGGACGGTAGGGTCGCGAGCCGTGACCGAGAAGAACGATCATGCCCCTCGAGCCGAGTCGGCCCCCACTGGTTTGGGAGCGCTGGCGTCGGCCAAGCCCCCACGGTCGCGTCGATCGAGTCGAGGGCATCGTTCCTGGGGTCAGCGACTGATGATCTTCGTCTGCCTCGGCCTCATGATGGGGTGTTTGGTGGCGGCCAGCGGATTGAGCTACTCCATCAACAAGGTCGAACAGATCAAACGGGTGCAACTCGGATCGGATTTCACCTTGCCCGTGGGCGAGCAGGCGGCCACCGCAGGCAAAGCCAAGAACTTCCTGCTCGTCGGCGTCGACTCCAACAAGGGTCTAGACCCCAACGACCCCGTAAACCGGGGTCGGAACAACGAGCTCAATAGCGACACCATCATCATCTTGCGGGTAGATCCGGTGCGGAAAACGGCGGCGATGCTGTCGCTGCCCCGCGACCTTTGGGTGAGCATCGGTGGTCCCAATAACGCCAAGAACAAGATCAACACCGCCTTGAGCACTGGCGGCGTACCGTTGCTGGTCCAGACGATCGTCGGTACGTTGAAGATTCCCATCGACCACTACGTGCAGATCGATCTGGCCGGATTCAAGCAGCTCATCGGTGCCATCAACGGCGTTCCGATGCAGTTCCGTTACCCAACTCGCGACGAAGCAACGGGCCTGTTTCAGTACGACCCCGGGTGTGTGGTGCTCGATTCCGATCAAGGTCTGGCCTTCGCTCGATCGCGCAAGATGGAGATCCAAACGAACGGTGTTTGGCAATCCGACGGTGGCGACGATCGGGCCCGGGCGAAACGCCAACAGGAATTCATTCGGGCGGCGATCAAGAAGTCGCTCTCCCAAGGCGCTCAGAACCCCGTGGAACTGTCCGAGATGATCGAAATTGCCCTGGAGAACGTTCAGGTCGACCGCGCCATTACCCCCGGTGACCTTCTCGAGCTCGGCGCTACCATGCGCGACTTCGACCCGGCCGAAATCCAGAGCTATGAGCCGTTCACCACCGAGGGCTTCGCCGGCAATGCCGCCGTCTTGTATCTCCAGGAGAGAGATTCGCAGCCCACCTTCGAGATCTTCCGCGGGCACGATCCGCTCGTCGACATTCGCCCGTTCGTGCGGGTCGAGGTGCGAAACGCCACCACCGAGCGCGACAAAGCGAGCTTCGTCGGGCTGGAGTTGGCGGCGAATGAGTTCACGGTCACCAGCACCCGAGACGACACCGCCTACCGCAACAAGCCGACGCGTATTCTTTACGCCTCCGACAATCAGAAGATCACGGCGGTGATCCTCGCCCGCTACCTCAATAACGACGTGGTGATCGAGCAGGGTTCTATCTGGGGTGAAGATGCCGGAGTGGCCCTGATCGTCGGCGCCGACTACGGCGGCGTTCGCAAGGATCCACGCCCGCTTACCGATTTCCGGGCCTACCTTCCCAAAGACATGTTCCCCGAGGAGTCCGGAACCGCGCAGCCGACTGGCCCGGTCACGATTCCATTCGAGATACCCACATCTACCGTGGTCGGCGAGATCCCCGACGCCCCCGTCGGCTGCGTGTGAGCGCTACGGTTCCCCGCCCGGGCTATCGCTAAGATCGTGCGGATCGCTGTTCTTGGCGCTGGTCCTGTTGACCCGTGCAAGACTTTCAACTTCGAGGGAACCACACCACATGGGTAGCAATATCGCCGTCATCGGAACTGGGTACGTGGGTCTTACCACCGGCGCGTGTTTCTCCGCGTTGGGCCACAACGTGGTGTGTGCCGACATCGACGCCACGAAGATCGACCGCCTGAATCGAGGGGAGATCCCCATCCTGGAAGCGGGGCTCGAGGAAATCGTAAAGGAAGGCAGGCAATCGGGCCGTCTTCGATTCGTGCTCGGGGCCGAGAACGCGGTCGCTGACGCCGAGTTCGCCTACCTCTGCGTGCCCACCCCGCAGGGGGCCGACGGATCGGCCGATCTCACCTACATCGAGCAGGCGGCGAAACAGATTGCTCCTCACTTGGCTCCGGGCTCTGTCGTCGTAAACAAGTCCACCGTTCCGGTGGGCTCCACTCGTTTTGTGGAGCAGGCGATGGGTCGATCCGATGTATTTGTGGTCTCGAACCCCGAGTTCCTTCGTGAGGGCTCGGCCGTAAACGATTTTTTCCACCCCGACCGAGTGGTGATCGGCTCCGATGATCAGTCTGCAGCTATCCGGGTGGCATCGCTCTACCTCGGGGTTCCCGCCCCATTGATGGTCACCGATCCCGCGTCGGCGGAGACGATTAAGTACGCCAGCAACGCCTTCCTTGCCACCAAACTCAGCTACGTGAATGCCATTGCGGCGCTGTGTGAAGCCGTCGGCGCCGACGTGAACGACGTGGTGCTCGGCATGGGCTACGACAAACGCATCGGTCACGAGTTCCTCAAGCCCGGTCCGGGGTGGGGGGGAAGCTGTTTCCCCAAAGATTCGCGGGCACTGGTGTACATCGCTCGGGAGGCGGGCTACTCGTTTGATCTCCTCGAGGGCGTGATCACGGTGAACGACGAACAATTCGAACGCACCGCCCGCAAGATCCTCGACATGGCTGGTAACCCCACACCGACCGTGGCGGTCTGGGGCCTCACCTTCAAGGCCAACACCGATGACCGCCGCGACTCGCCGAGCATCGAGGTGATCAAACGTATGGTTGCCGCCGGCGCCACGGTTCGGGCGTTCGACCCCACTGTTTCCGGCGATCTCCCCGAGGTGGTCGGGCTCACCGTCACCGCCGATGCCTATGCCGCGTGCGAGGGGGCCGACGTGCTCGCCGTGCTCACCGAGTGGGACGAGTTCAAATGGCTCGACCTCGACAAGGTTGCGGCTGCGCTCAACTCCCCCCGGGTGGTGGACGCCCGCAACCTGCTCGATCGGGGCGCACTCTTGCGCCGAGGGTTCAGCTACCAGGGAATCGGCCGGAACTGATGGGCCGCATTGTCATCACCGGTGGTTCGGGTTTCCTGGGATCGCATCTCTGCGACGCGTTCTTGGCCCGAGGCGACGAGGTGGTGGCGATCGACAACTTCATTACCGGTCGCCCGGCCAACGTCGCCCACCTCGAGAGCGAAGCTCGTTTCCGGCTCATCGAACACGATGTGATCACCCCGTTCGATGTTGACGGAACCGTCGACGCCGTGTTGCACTTCGCCAGCCCGGCATCGCCGCGCGACTACATGGCCTACCCGTTGGAGACGCTGCTCGTCGGTAGCGAGGGCACCCGAAACGGCCTCGAACTGGCCCGCCGCAAAGGGGCTCGTTTCCTGGTGGCGTCTACCAGCGAGGTGTACGGCGATCCCTTGGTGCACCCGCAACCCGAAACATACTGGGGCCACGTGAACTCGGTGGGCCCCCGTGCCTGTTACGACGAAGCGAAGCGGTTCGGCGAAGCGATCACCGTTACCTATCAGCGGACCTTCGATGTCGATGCCCGCATCCTGCGCATCTTCAATACCTACGGCACTCGCATGCAGGTGGAGGACGGGCGGGTCGTGTCGAACTTCTTGGTACAAGCATTGCAAGGTAAGCCGATCACCATTTACGGCGATGGCACGCAAACCCGCAGCTTCTGGTATGTCTCCGATGAGGTGGCAGGGATCGTCAAGTTGCTCGATAGTGATGTCACGACGCCGGTGAACGTCGGCAATCCCAACGAGTTCACCATGCTGGAGTTGGCGGAAGTGGTGCTCGACGTCACCGGATCATCGTCGGAGATTGTATACGAACCGCTCCCCGAAGACGACCCGAAGCAACGCCAGCCCGACATCACGCTGGCCCGGGCCAAACTGGATTGGGAGCCTGTCGTCACCCTGCGGGAAGGCCTCGAAAGTACGGCGTCGTATTTTCGAAGTGAACTGAATCTCTGACCATCGCCTGTTGGCCGATCAGATTCTCCGGGCCTCGGCCTCGACACGGTGCGTCAGGTACCACTCGATCGTGGCGGCGAGGCCCTCTTCGAACCCGGTGGAGGCGGTGAACCCGAAATACTCCTTGGCGCGGCTGGCATCGACCCCTCGACGGGGTTGGCCATCGGGTCGGGAGGTATCCCAACGCACCTCCCCCTCGAAACCCACGTGGTGGCGAATGATGTCAACCAACTCGCGGATGGGGAGTTCGTTGTTGGAGCCAAGGTTGACCGGCTCGCCGCCGTCGTAGTGTTCAGCAGCGAGGAGCACACCTTCCGCCGCGTCATCGACAAACAAGAACTCCCGCGATGCCGAACCGGTACCCCACACTTCCACCAACGGCGCGTTTGTTTCTTTGGCTTCGACGAAACGTTTGACCAAGGCCGGAATCACATGTGAAACCGCCGCATTGAACTTGTCGCCCGGCCCGTAGAGGTTTGTGGGCATGAGGTAGATCGCGTTCTGCCCGTATTGCGCCCGGTTGCTCTGCAACTGCACGAGTTGCGCCAGCTTGGCGATCCCGTAGGGGGCGTTTGTCTCCTCCGGATAGCCCTCCCAGAGCGATGTTTCCGAGAACGGCACCGGCGTGAACTTCGGGTAGGAACAGATTGTGCCGACGACGACGGTTTTGGCCACGCCGAGGCGCCGGGCAGCGTCAAGCACGTAGGTGCCCATGAGGAGGTTGTCGAGGTAGAGGTCGGCCGGGCGCTCCATATTGGCGCCGATGCCGCCGACACGCGCCGCAAGGTGAATGACGAGGTTGGGGGTGTGGGCGCTGAGCATTGCATCGACCGCATCAACTTTCCGGAGGTCGACTTCGGTGCTCGACGGCGCAACCACCTCGGTGACGCCCCGGCGATCGAGCCCGCGTCGAACCGCTTGCCCGAGAAACCCGCCACCCCCCGTCACCAGAACTCGTTGACGGCTCCAGAAATCCGAAGCAGATGCGCCCATGAACTCACGTTAGTGCTCCGCATGCGAGACTCGCCGCTCATGCGCGTGGCAGTGACGCTCGAACAGTGTTGGCACCGGGTACCCGGGGGAACGGCCACGTCGGCTCTCCGGTCGGTGGAAGCGCTCGTTGCGCTTGATCGCGACACCTTCGTAGGCGTCGCCGCACGCCACGCTGGCCCACCACATCCGGCCTTCCGGCCGTCCGTGCCCATTCGGCAGTTCGCCATTCCCCGGCCGGCGCTCTACCGAGCGTGGCACTCGGCGCGGCTTCCTACGATCGACCGTTTGGTCGGCCCTGTTGATGTGATCCACGCCACAGGCATGGCGGTGCCACCCCCCACCGCGCCGCTGGTGGTGACCGTGCACGACTTGGCATTTCTCGACCACCCGGAGCACAGCACCCGACGGGGCCGTGGTTTTTTCGAGCGGGCTATAGATTTGGCTCGGCGTGATGCCGACCAGGTGGTGTGCCCGAGCGCATTTACCCGTGATGCCTGCGTGCGGTTCGGCTTCGACCCTGAACGAGTTCACGTCATTCCGTGGGGAGTCGACCTCGATCTCGCGCCCGAAGCAGAGGTTGACACCGTTCGCCTTCGTCATGGCCTCCCGGAGCGTTTTTTACTCTGGGTGGGCACTATTGAGCCACGAAAGAACCTTCGGATGCTGCTCGATGCCATGGCGCTGGTCGACATCCCGATGCCGCTCGTGGTGGTCGGCCCCCCAGGTTGGAACGAGGATCTTGGTGCCCGGATTGCCGAACTTGGCGAGGCGGTGCGGGTGCTCGGGTTTGTATCGTCCACCGATCTTCGAGCGCTCTACCGTGCCGCCACGGTGTTCTGTTATCCGAGTGTGGCGGAGGGGTTCGGCCTGCCGGTGCTCGAAGCCATGGCGCAGGGCACGCCGGTGATCACGAGTATCGGCTCAGCGATGGCGGAGTTCTCGGGGGCCGCTGGCGTGTTAGTAGATCCTGCGTCGGCGCAAGAGATCGCCGACGCCATCGAAGGAACGGTTGGGGACGAGCGCGAGCGAGAGTTGCGGGCGGCGGCGGCGCTTTCGATTGCCAAGTCAATGCCGTGGTCGAAGGTTGCAATGTCGTTGTCCGACGTGTTCGACATCGCCTCGGGGAGGTCGCTGTCGCCCTTCTCGCCGTCGCCCTTCTCGCCGTCGCCCGCCTCTTCTTTGCCGCCGGTCGCGGTCACTCCTTCACCAGACGTACCTCGCACCGGGACTGCATCGCAGCTCAATCCCCTACGCGTCGGGGTGAATCTCCTCTGGCTCGTACCGGGTGTGGTGGGCGGGAGTGAGGACTACACCGTTCGTTTGCTGGAAGCGGTGGGGCGTGGTCCAACCGAAAGTGTTCATCTTCGCCTGTTTGTCAATCGCGGGTTCGCCGCCGCCCACCCCGCGTTGGCGGCGGTGTTTCCGGTGACCGTCGCCCCGATCTGGGGCACGTCGAAACCGGCGCGAATCCTGGCGGAGAACGTGTGGCTTCCGCTCACGGCCCTCCGGCATCGAGTGGAACTCATGCACCATGCCGGGGGATTGGTGCCGCTCGTACGAAGCGGACCGGTGGTGGAGACGGTCCACGATTTTCAGCCGGTGGCCATGCCGGAGAACTTCTCGCGGGTGAAACGGTCGTACTTACGTCGATGGGCGCCGTGGTCGGCGCGGACGGCGAAACGAGTGATCACCATCACCGAATGGGTTGCCGACGATGTGAGCCAGCGCAGTGGTGCACCACGAGAGCGATTTCGGGTTGTGCCCCATGGCAACGTGGTGGTGAACCCGGCTTCCGGGGCACGGCAGGCGGCAGTTCGTGCCAAATACGGGCTCGACGAAGACCCGTATTTCCTTTTTCCGGCCATCACCTACGTGCACAAGAACCACCGACTGCTCGTCGACGCCATGAAGGCCGCTGATCGCCTACTGCCGGATCAGTCCTTTCGCCTTGTGCTGGCCGGCGGTGAGGCGAGTGAGGAGGGCAACGTGCGGGCGGCGATAGCGGCATCTCCGGTTGCGGCGCGAATCGTGCGAACGGGGAGAATTCCGGCGGCCGACCTCGAGGCGCTGTACGACGCGGCTGCGGCGGTGCTGTTCCCGTCCCGTTACGAGGGGTGCGGGATCCCGGTGCTGGAAGCGTTTGCCCACGGAACTCCGGTAGTCGCCAGTGACGTTGGGGCACTCCCAGAGTCCGCCGGTCGAGCAGCGTTGTTGCTGCCCGCAGACGACGTTTCGGCGTGGGCCGGCGCGATGGTGGAGTTGTTGCAGGATGGGGTGCTGCGACATGACCTTACGGTCGCGGCGTCACTTCACCTCGACCTACGCCCCAGCTGGGATGACGCCGCATTGGTGTTGCTCGCCACCTACCACGAGGTGTTGGCCGGATGAAGATCGCCGTGCTCTGTCCCCACTTTGCTCCCGATGTCGCTCCCACCGGCGAAGTGATCACTCGGATTGTTTTGGAGTTGGCCGCCCTCGGGCACGAGCTTCACGTGGTGACAGCGCTCCCGTGGTATCGGGATCACGCCGTGGAGCCGGGGTGGGACGGGCAGCTGGTCCGACACGAAAAGGTCGCGTGGGGACGGATTACCCGGCTTCACCCATTTCCCACCGACAAGGGCAACCTTCCGGCTCGGGCCTTGGCATTCGGCGTCTTCACCCTCGCCGTTACGGTCGAAGCCACGCTCAATCGTTTCCGCCCGGATGTGATTCTCGCCATGTCGCCTCCTCTCACGCTGGGCATGGCCGGCGTGATCGCGGCCAAACGAAACGGCATCCCGCTGGTGTTCAATATCCAGGACGTGTTTCCCGACGTTGCGGTCGAGCTTGGTCGGCTTACCCAGCCCCAGGTGATCGCGGTGGCCTCGTGGCTCGAACGAACGAGCTATCGATTCGCCGACACCGTCACCGTGTTGTCCGATGATTTGGCGCGCAACGTTCGCGCCAAAGTTGGCGGGGCAACACCAGTGGAAGTGATTCCAAACTTTGTGGATACCGACTGGATCCGACCCGACGTCGACGTCGTAGATAGGTCGCCGTCGTATCGTTCGGAACTGGGGCTCGGCGATCGCCGTGTCGTGATGTACGCGGGCAACGTTGGGTTCTCGCAATCGCTTGATCTCCTACTCGGTGTCGCTCGGCTTTGGCAGGCGCGCGACGACGTCGTGTTCGTTATCAACGGCAGCGGCGTTGCCGTTGATTCGTTGCGCCAACAGATCGAAGGGGATGGCCTGGAGAACGTGGTGTTGGCTCCACTCCAGCCCCGGTGGCGACTTCCGGAGGTGTTGGCGACGGCCGAAGTGCACCTCGTGCCCCTACGAACCGGCTTGGCGAAGGCCAGTGTGCCGAGCAAGCTCTACTCCATACTGGCCGCCGGTCGACCGATCTTGGCCGCGGTCGATCCCGGTACCGAAGTGCAGCGTACGGTCGAGGCTGCGGGCGCCGGGGTTTGTGTGCCGCCCGACGACCTGCCGTCCTTTCTCGATGCCCTTGGAGCGATGCTCGACGATCCGGTCGGAACGGCGCAGATGGGTCGGGCCGGACGAGTGTGGGTTGAGGCCTGGGCGGCTCCCAGCGCAGTGGCCGGCGCGTACGACCGGCTCTTCGAATCGTTGGTGCCGCGCTACGTCGCGGCGCACCCTCCCGGCTAGGTTGTCGGGCCTATGGGCAAAGCCTCCTCGTCGAAAAAAGTGGCTCGTGCAGCACGAGCCGGCGGTTCACTCCGCGAGCGGCCAAAGCTGGGCTTCCCGCTGGCCCTTGTGGCCATCGTTCTCCTGGGCACCGCGTTGGTGGTGTTCTCTCGGTCCGATCGGCTCGAAAGCCTGTCCGGCAAGGAGGCACCCGTAAAGAACAAAGACCACTGGCACGCGGCCTACGGTTTCTACATCTGCGACTCCTTTCTCCCACCGCTGGTCGATGTCCCGGGCAAAGCTGACACCGATGGCATCCACACCCACGGGGATGGGGTGATGCACATCCATCCGTTCACCAGCAAAGCGTCCGGCAAGGGCGCGCAACTCAGTGTGTGGGGTGAGATGGTTGGGGTGAAGTTCGGTAAGGACTCCATTGAGGTGAACGGAACCAAATACACCAATGGCTATAAATGCGGCGATAAAGAGGCCAAGGTGCTCGTGTACCGCTGGTCAAATGCGTTCGACAGCACGGTGCCAGCCGAGGTGTTCGATCGTGATTTCGGCGATATCCGGTTTAAAGACGACACCTCGGCCTTCACGTTCGCCGTGGTTCCCGAAGGCACGGATGTGCCTCGGCCGGAATCGGTTCCACAGTTGAACTCGCTCGAAGACGTACCGGGCAGCGGCGCCCAGCCCGGGGCCGGAGCAGGTTCCGGCAATCCCCTCGAAGGTATTGATCCGAGTCAGTTGTCCATCCCGCCTGGCGCGGGCGCGGAGGGTGGCGTGGTTCCGGGCGTCCCGTCGGTCGGTGATCCTGCCCTCAGTACCCCCGCGCCGAGTACCCCCGCGCCGTAGGCTCAGGTCCGTGAAAGCCATCGTTCTCGTCGGCGGATTTGGTACACGCCTGCGTCCGCTCACCCTTTCCGTGCCGAAGCAGATGCTTCCTGTTGTCGGTGTCCCGATGATCGAACGAGTAGTTCGCAGTCTTGGTGAGGGTGGTGTCACCGACGCCATCTTGTCCCTCGGGTACCGACCCGACGCCTTTCTCGAGGCGTATCCCGACGACACCTGTGCCGGCGTCCGACTGCACTACGCGGTCGAGCCGGAGCCGCTCGACACCGCCGGCGCCGTGCGTTTCGCGGCCATCGAGGCCGGGATTGACGCTCGATTCATCGTGGTGAATGGCGACGTGCTCACCGACCTCGACCTCGGTGCGGTGTGGAGAACCCATATCGAGTCCGGAGCCGAGGCCACGATCGCGCTCACACCGGTCGACGACCCCTCCCGATATGGGGTCGTTCCGATCGACGACGAGGGTCGGGTCGAGGCCTTTATCGAGAAGCCGCCGATGGGGGAAGCCCCGACCAACTGGGTCAACGCCGGCACCTACGTGCTCGAACCTTCGGTGATCGAGCGCATTCCGAGCGGGCGAAAAGTGTCCATTGAACGTGAGGTCTTCCCCCAACTCGTTGATGATGCGTTGCTCTACGCCTACCAATCCAATGCCTACTGGGTCGACGCCGGTACGCCGGCCACCTACCTTCAGGTGCAGCTTGATTGCATCGACGGTCGCCGGGGGTCCGCAGAGGTCGCCGTGCACCCATCCGCCGTCATCGCCGCCGACGCGCGAATCCATCACGCCGTCATCATGGCCGGCGCAACGGTGGAATCCGGAGCACATGTCGAGAACTCAGTGGTGCTCCCGGGGGCAGTGATTGGCGCCGGCGCATCGGTGCTGGGCTCGGTCGTCGGCGAAGGGAGTCGCATCGGCGCTGATGCTCTGGTCGCCGATCTCACCGTGACCGGGCGCGATTCGGAGGTACCGCCGGGGGCACAGCTGTCCGGTGCGCGGGTGCCCGATTCACAACCCTGACGCAGCTGGGTTGGCAATCAGCGGAAGAGGTCGTCGGCGGGGAGTCGAACGAGTTCGTCGTGCACTGATCCCTCCCGGAACCAGGTTGCATCTACCCCCCGCAGCACCGCAACGGGGACGTTGGTGGCCTTGCCCATCACGAGGTCGGATGCGGCCGCAAGCTCATCGGCGACGGCAATCTCGGTTACTTGCAGTTCGCGGCCAACGGCATCGATGGTGCCTTTGAGATCGATCAGCGCGGCGATTCCTGCGCAGCCGAGCGCCACATCCGTCACCCCGCGCCGCCAGGCTCGCCCAAAGGTGTCGCTCACGATCACGGCGATTTCCCTTCCCGTTCGGCCACGAATCCCATCACGGATCCGGCGGGCCGAACGATCGCAATCCACGGGGAGCAACGCGGCGTAGCCGCGTTCGATGTTCGATAGGTCGATCCCCGCGTTCGCGCACACAAAACCTTGCGCCGTTTCGCTGATGATCAACTCGCCCCGACGTCGCAGGATGCGCACGGATTCCTGCTCGACCAGGGGTTTGTGGGAAAGCGGATCGTCGGGGTCGACGGCGACGAGTCGATCCTCGGCTTTCGATACGATCTTCGACGTCACGACCACGACATCGCCATCAGCCAGGCCGCCCTCGAGGTCGGTGGTGGCGTTGCACGCGTCGATGATGATGCCGGCCAGGTCGTTGCCGGGCGTGATTTGGCCTATGCCGTGAATGGGCACGATGGTGAGCGTCATCGCACGGCATCGAGCACAACGTGTGCGAGTGCGGCCGCTTCCGTGGCGCCGCGCATCACGGTAGGCGCCACGATGCATCGCATGCCTTCTGCCTCGACGGCGGCGGCGAGCGGGGCATCGATGTTGTCAATGATCAGTACCGAAGCCTGGTCACGATAGATGCGGGCCACACCCACCACGCTCACCTCATGGCCAAGGTCTCGGAGGAGGCGGTCGGCCGGGCCTTTCAGCGCGGCGCCGCCAACGATGGGGGACACCGCAACCACCGAGGCACGCCGCCGGCGCACCGCCTCATCGATTCCCGGAACGGCGAGAATGGGGGCAATCGAGAGGAGGGGATTCGAGGGGGCGATCACCACGAGTTCGGCATTGCCGATGGCGCCGAGCACCCCCGGAGCCGGTTTCGTGGCCACGGCTCCCGCAAATCGGATACCACTCACTGCGACGTCATGATGTCGGTGCACAAAATACTCCTGGAACTCGATATCTCCTTCTCCGGGCACGGTCAGCCGGGTGTGGAGCGGATCGTCCGTGGCGGGGAGCAGCCGAAGGTCGAGCCCCCAGGCGTTGGTGATCTCGGCGGTGATGGCACTGAGCGGGGCACCGTCACGGCGGCGCTGGGTGCGGTACAGGTGGGTGGCGAGGTCGCGGTCGCCGAGCCGGAACCAGGTTTGTCCGCCGTAGCGCTCCAATGCCTCCATCGCCCGCCACGTTTCACCCTCGAGGCCCCAGCCCTGCACGGGATCAATTGCCCCGGCCAGGGTGTAGGTGATGGTGTCGAGGTCGGGGGAGATGTGGAGGCCGTGCATCGTTGCATCGTCGCCCACGTTGACGATTGCGGTGATGGAAGGCCCGGGAAGGACCGCAAGGAACCCACGCAACATGCGCGCGGCCCCGACCCCACCGGAGAGGACGGTGATCATGAGAAGTCCTTTCCGCTGCTACTTCGTGAGGAGCGTCATGTCGGCGTCGACCATCATGGTGACGAGATCTACGAATGGAACCTTGGGTTCCCACCCAAGCCTGGTGCGAGCCTTCGACGAATCACCTACAAGAAGATCGACTTCCGCCGGCCGAAAGAACTTCTCGTCGATCACCACGTGCTTTTCGTAGTCGAGGCCCACGCGGTCGAAGGCCACTTGGCAGAACTCGCGAACGGAGTGGGTTTCGTTGGTAGACACCACATAGTTATCGGGTTCATCCTGCTGCAGCATCAGGTACATCGCTTCGACGTAGTCGCCGGCAAAGCCCCAGTCGCGCTGTGCTTCGAGATTGCCGAGGCGAAGTTCTGTGGCCAACCCCAGCTTGATCTTGGCCACGGTATGGCTGATTTTGCGGGTCACGAACTCGAGCCCGCGACGGGGGCTGTTGTGGATGACGACGCCGCCAACACCGGCACAGAACCGGCCGGTCGCCGTTTCTAGATCGAACATCCACCCCGTGAATGGTTGCCGGTCGACACGGTGCACCTCGGTGGGGGACATGGTGGGGGACATGGTGGGGGACATGCTCACCCGCCAGAACGGGGCTTCACCCTCTGATCCGGGCTGCTTGTTGACCGATACGTCGAGTCCCAAGGTGGTGCGCACCAGCCACACGAGCCCGGCCGCGAGCGTGGCTGATGAGCTGGCAAACGATCGACGTACGCTCACGTCGAAGTCCAAGCCCACGTCCAAGCCCAAGCCCAAGCCCAAGCCCAAGCCTTCGAGGTAGGCCTCTCGCTCATCGACCCCGGCGTTGAGGATGCGAACCGGTACCCGTGCGGAACCGTCGGCGCAATACAACTCGTGACGTAACAACCGCCCATAGGGCCGATTGCCGTTGAGCTCGATCCCTTCGGTCTGTTTCTCGTAGGTGCCCGCCGTGGTGGTGGTCCAGGCCTCGCCGGCCCGGAGCAAGATCGATTCGTCACTGTTGGTTACTCGGACCACCCCGGCGTCGTCGACGGATCCCGTCGCGCTGAGCAGCCCGAGGAGCCAGGCTTCTCGTCGGGTGAGGTTCGTGGCCCAACTCGATGTCGGGTCGTCGGCCAGAACGAGATGTTGACCGGGCTCGAAACGTCCGGCCTCCTGCTCGCCCTCTGCGCAACTCGGGGTGAAGACCACGTGTTCGGGAGTGGTGGTGACCACCCCGGCGCCCCCGTGCAGCGTAACGGCGTCGCCGTCATGCCAGTACGCCGTACGCCCGGTACAACGCACCCAATTCGTGCCGTCCCATACGTCGATTTCACCACCGTCGGAGTTGTATCGAGCCCCTGCGGCAGGGTCGGTTCGATGCGGCACGACCTCACCGATGGGCAAAATGTCGATGATGTCGTTGCGCCGGATCACGATTGGCGTCTCGGCGGGAACCGACTCGTGGTTGAACAGGATGCCGGAGCTGGCGTGCAGCCCATAGGACTCGCGGTAGTTAATGGTGATCCAATGGCCATAGACTTTGGCGACGCCGTACGGCGATCGTGGGTACAGCGGCGTACTTTCGGTTTGCGGGACCTCCATCACCTTGCCAAACATTTCCGACGAACTGGCTTGGTAGAAGCGGATGTCGGGATCCACGATCCGAATGGCGTCGAGCACTCGGGTAACCCCGAGTGCAGTGGTCTCGCCCGTCAGCACCGGCTGGGCGAACGAGGTCTGAACGAAGCTCTGGGCGGCGAGGTTGTAGACCTCTTCTGGACGGTGCGTGCGCAGCACATCGATCAGCGACACCTCGTCGAGCAGATCGCCGGGAACGAGGACGAGGTCATCTTGAATGTGTTGGAGTCGCTCGAAATTGACCGTGCTGGTACGCCGCACCATCCCAATCACTTCGTAACCCTGCTGAAGGAGGAGTTCCGCGAGGTACGAGCCGTCCTGCCCAGTGATACCGGTGATGAGTGCACGTTTGGCCATACTGCCGGTCTACTCTGCTCGCCAGCCGATGTCTGCTAAGTGGGTTGGCACATGCAAGACAAGTTCGAAGAATCGACCGTCGAGAGTTTGGGTCGGCGTATCGCCGGGTACCGGCTAAAGCTTGGATTCACCCAACAGGATCTGGCCGCACGGCTGGCGATCTCTCGGGTGGCGGTGTCGCACCTCGAATCGGGCATCTCGGCGCCCGGGGAGCGGACGGTGGCCCTATTGGCGGGGGTGTTCAAGGTTGCGCCGCACGACCTTGTCGCCGGCACCGCCTATCCGCCGGCAAAGGCGGAGCGACTCCCGCTCGTCGTGGCCAGCCACACCGAGGTTGAGTTGCAGATTGCCTTGTTGGAAAACGATTTTGTTTGGATCCAACAGGCGCCGACTGGCTACGCCGCGGAGCGGCTCACCACCTGGGCTTGCAAACTGCGGCTGCTTCGGGTCGAAACCCACGACCGACGCGAACGATTGTCGATCGATGGCGCCGCGTTACGAGTTGCGCAGGTGCTGACCGTCGTGCTTGGAGATGACGGTCCCCCCACACCGGATCAGGCCCCCACTCGCTGACGCCACTCGTCGAGAATGTCACGAAGCGTTTGGCCGAGGTCGATTTCCGGCTCCCAGTCGGTGGCCTTGTGAAGCTTGGTGAAGTCGCCTCGGAGCACCGGCACGTCGACTTCACGCTGCAGGGCCTTGTCCTCTTCGAGTCGCATAGGTCGGAGCGCCATATCGACGAGTCGGTCGGCGAGTTCGCTCACGGCCACGTCGCGTCCACTGCACACGTTGTAGGCCTCGCCGGGTTCTCCTTCGAGGACGAGCAGCCGGTAGGCACGCACGACATCACGCACATCGGTGAAATCGCGGCGAGGGGTCATGTTGCCGACGGGAACCACCTCTCGACCTTCGAGCTCATTGAGGGCAATGCGTTCGGCGAGGGCGGGAGCGAGGAACCGATTTGTTTGGCCCGGACCGAGGTGGTTGAAGGCGCGTACCCGAATAGCCTCCACGCCGTAGCCCAGCCAGGCCTGGAGGGCGAGGTAGTCGGCGGCGATCTTGCTGGCGGCGTAGGGGCTTACCGGACGCAAGGTGTTGTCTTCGGTGAGGGGAAGTTCGCCGAGTGTCACTCGGCCGTACACATCGGCGCTGCTGATGACCAGCACGCGTCCGGTCTTGGCCTTTGCGCACGCCTGCAACACGTTGAGCGTGCCTTCGGCGTTCGCTCGGAATGTGTCGTTGGGTGTGGACCATGACCCGCCGACATCACTGAAGCCGCCGAGGTGGTAGACGGCATCGGGAGCGATATCGGCCACTAGCCGGGTGAATCCTTCGGCATCGAGGAGGTCGGGGCCATCCTTGCGGTCGACACCAAAGACGTCGTCGCCAAGGGATTCGAGGTGTCGAGTGAGGTGCTGCCCGACGAAGCCGGCGGCGCCGGTGATGAGCGCTTTCATCGTGATCCCCCGAAGTGGTCCATCGCCGTGCCGTCGGGTTACGGCTCGTTGTGGCGACTGTAGCCGGGCGGATTGAGTGGAACCGGCAACGGAGATGGGATCAAATCTGTCAGCGGAGGAGGGATTGGTAGAGGCCCCGGATTTCGGAGATGGTGTTGGTCCAGGGGAAAGCCGACGCGCGGGTAACACCGGCTCGACGTAGCTGATCGGCCCGCGTCGGATCATCGAGCACGATTGCGAGCACGGTTGCGAGCGCGCCGGCGAGAGCGTCGCGATCGCCTACCGGGACGAGGAGCGCGGCGTCGCCCACAATTTCGGGAACCGCGCCGGCTGCGGTGGCGACAACCGGCGTTCCGTGGGCCATGGCCTCAAGCGGCGGCAGGCCGAAACCCTCGTACGAACTCGGGAAGGCGAAGAGGGCGGCGCCGTCGAGGAGGGCTCGGCGGTCGCGGTCGGACAGCCATCCGAGACGCCGGATGCGATGCCGGTGGCCACTGGCGTTCACTGCGGTCTGGTAGGCGTCGAGTCCCCACCCATCTGGACCAGCCACGACCAAGTGAACAGCGGGGTAGGCGGACGCGATTTCATCGAACGCCCGCACGAGCAGCGGGAGGTTCTTCCGAGGTTCGATGGTGCCGAGCGCCAGGATGTACTGGTCGACGCCGGCTAGGTGACGGCCGTGTAGCGGCTCTCTGGTGCCGGCGGGGAGGTCAACCCCGTTTGGCACCACGACCACACGAGCTTCGGGAAGGCGGAACACGTCGATCACCTCCTGGGCTACGTAGTGCGACACGGTGTGGACGGTCGCTCCGCGTGCCAGCGCTGCCCGAATGAGTCGGGGGTAGGCCAGCGTGTCCGGGGTGCACATTTCGGGGTAGTGGATGCAGGTGAGGTCGTGGATGGTCAACACTTCGTGGACGTTTGGCCCGTGTCGCCCCCCTCCGCCCGGGGGGACCACGAAGTTTGGACCGTGCACGATGTCGATCTGACCAGCGAACCACTGGGCTGACGGCGCAGCGATTCGAGGCCACAAGAGCCGTGCACCTCGGGCAGGAAACCGACGGAGGCTCACCCTGGCTCCCGGTGGGGCTTCGGCGGTAAGGGTCCCGCGACCACGCCACGAAACCGTAAAAAGTTTGAGCTCGTCGTTTGGGTCGAGGGTGGCAGCCAAACCGTCAACCAGGTGGCGCGTGAACGTGCCGACGCCCGTGCGATTGCCAAGTAGCGACGTGGCATCGATGGCGATCCGCATGCATGGTGTCTACCCGATCGTTCGCTCGGTCGTTGTATTGCCGAGGGTCCGCCGAAGTTGTGTTGCGCCCGAGTACCCTGCGCCCTTTGTGAGAACGGACGACCAAGTCGCTCCGGCGCCAGCCGATGCAGCTGATGCGGAGCGACTCTCCCCAGAAATTGATGGTTCGGCGCGCCCCTACGACGGTGACGAGGACCTTGGAACTGTCATGCCGTCAGTCGTCGCCGTATTGGTGGCGCACGACCCCGGCCCATGGTTCGAAGAGAGTCTTGCGGCACTCGGCGGGCAAACCTACGCAGCGATGACGGTTCTGGTGATCGGCACGGGAAACGCGACCGACGCGTCGTTCGGGCTTGAACGTCGGATCGCCGCAGTGATGCCATCGGCCCACCTTCGGATGGTGGAGGGCAATCCGGGATTCGGTGCGGCGGCGAATGAGTGTTTGCGGGCTGTAGCCGGGGCGCCGTTTCTGCTTTTCTTGCACGACGATGTGGCGCTCGCTTCGGATGCGGTACAACATCTGGTGGAGGAGGCATATCGATCGAACGCCAGCGTGCTCGGACCCAAACTGGTGGACTGGGATTCGCCCGATGTCTTGCGAGAGGTCGGATGGGGCGTCGACAAGGCGGGTGCGCCATCGGCGCTCGTCGAGGTCGGCGAACTCGACCAGGAGCAACACGACTCGGTCCGGGATGTCGCTGCCGTGTCGAGTTCGGTGATGCTCATTCGTTCCGACGTGTTTGAGGCCGTCGGGGGGTTTGACGAAACGATCACTTTCTACGGCGAGGACATCGACCTTTGTTGGCGCTCGGCCGTAGCGGGGGCAAGGGTGTTGGTTGTTCCCGATGCGGTGGCCCGCCACCGGGGCTCGTTGGCGGATCGGCGTCAAGACTTGCGGCCCCGGCGGTTGCAGATTCGGCACCAACTTCGCTCTGTTTTGGCCAACTACGGGCTCGCAACACGCATCCGGATCCTGCCCCAGATTGCACTCCTATCGACCCTTGAAGTCGTGTACGCAATGGTGCTCGGACGGTTCAGTCATGCGGCGGACGTGATCGGTGCATGGTCATGGAACTGGGCGAACCGCCAGTCGCTACGGTTGCGACGTGAGTTGCTGGGTGAGGTTCGCGAAGTAGCCGATCGCGAGATTCGTCGTATGCACGTGAGCGGAAGCGCTCGTGTGTCGGCCTGGGTGCGTGATCGCATCGGGGGCGAGGATGGGCTCCCCGCCATGGTGCTCGGCGCCACCATGCGGCCAGGATCGGTCGTGTCGAGAGGCACTCCTCGGCTGGTGATCGCCGTGTGGGCAGTAGTTCTTGGCGGCTTCGTCCTCAGCACCCGAGGGCTTTGGACCGGTGGCGTGCCTACGGCCGGAACCCTGGTGCCGTTCCCCATCAGCGTGGCCGATGGAGCCCAGGCTTGGTTGGGTGGTTTTCGGCCGGCGGGAGTTGGATCGGTTGGTCCGGCGCCGATCGGGCTCCTGCTTTCGACGGCGTTGACCGCAGTCTTTCTCGGCTCGGGAAGCGTGGCCCGATCCGCCCTCTTGCTGGCATTGCTCCCGATCGGTGCACTGGGCGCCTGGCGCATGGCCCGGCCGATCGGTTCGCGTCGCGCTCGATTGGCTGCCCTTCTCGTCTACGCCGCCGCGCCCCTTCCGGCGAACGCCTTTGCCGGTGCGCGTCTTGGTGGCCTCGCCCTGTATGCAGCCATGCCGTGGATCCTCAGCCACCTTGCTCGAGCGTCCGGTATCGCTCCCTTCGGTTCCCGGGACGGCACTGCCGGGCCGGGTGCACACGCTCGGCCGCTGGCCTTTCGATGTCTTTCACTCGGGGCCGTGCTGGCGTTACTAGGGATCGTGGTGCCGAGCGCCGTGGGGATCGCCTTGATCGTGGGCGTTCTGTGGGTTGTCGGCGGGATGTTGGTGGGCCAAGTGCGAGGTGCGATGGCGCTGATGAGCACGGCCATCGGCGCGACCGCAGTGGCGTTGGTGCTCCTCTTTCCCGCCGGAGCATCCCTTCTTTCGTGGTCATCCACCACCCGGACAGGCCCACTCTTCTCGCCCACATCATCAGGCGGTCGGGGCCTTTCGCTGGCTGAGGTGCTCCGTTTCGAAACGGGTCCGTTCGGCGCCACACCGTTTGGCTGGGCCATACTCCCCGCGGCGGCTCTCGCGTTGTTCATTGGTCGATCATGGCGCCTCGGTTGGGCCAGCCGGGGTTGGATGCTTGCGTTGGCGGGGTGGGCGGGCGTGTTGGCGTCCGTCAACGGCCTTCTCCCGGTCTATCTTCCCGAACCTGAAGTACTCCTCGCTCCGGCGCTCGCCGGTTTAGCCCTCGCGACGGCAATGGGCGTCGCTTCCTTTGAAGTAGACCTGCCGGGGTACCAGATCGGTTGGCGTCAACGGGCGGCGGTTCTCTGTGTGGCGTCGTTGTTTGTGGCCTTAGTGCCGGTGCTCGGTACTGCGGTCGACGGAAGGTTCGGGCTCACCGAGGGTGACTATCAACAAGCCGTGACCAACCTTTCTGAGAACGCTGATGCACCTTTCCGAGTGCTTTGGATCGGCGACGCGTCGGTCCTGCCCCTGGCCGGACAGGCAGCAGAGGTGCGCGGTATCACCACGGAAGGCGATGGTCGCGCCCTGGCCTTCGCCGCCACCGAAGGAGGCGCGGTCTCGATGGAGAACCTTTGGGCGTCTCCGTCCGACCCGGGGCTTGCGCAGATCACCAGTGTCCTGGCGTCAGTTGGGGAGGGCGGCAGCCGCATGGGGTCACTTCTGGCGCCTATGGGGATTCGGTTTGTCGTTGTGGTGGAGCGTCTGGCGCCCGGTCGGTTTGCCAACGAACGCGCCGTTGGTCAACCCCGTCTCAACGAGGTGCTCGGCGGCCAACTCGACTTGGCGCGGGTGTCGTTATCGGGCGCAGCGATCTACCGCAACGCCGCTTGGGGGCCTCCGAGGGTGGTACTCCCCGCCACCACCTCGTTCCCCGACTCCGATGTTGTGCCGGCCGAACGGGTCGTCCCTGGGTTATCGGGCCAGCCGCCAGCGCTCAGCAACGACCGAGTCCTGGTTCCCGCCTCGGGTCCGGTGCCCGACAGCGTGAGTCTGTATCTCGCGACTCCTGTGGATGAAGGCATCACCATGACGGTCGATGGCCGTCCGGTGCCGGCGCGAACGGTGATGGGGTGGGCGTCGGTTTACGACGTTGGTCAAGGTGGGCGAGCAGCCCTCACCGTGGCCAACCGGCCCTGGTCTTTGGCGTTGCAAATCGGTCAGGCCGCATTGTGGCTGTTGATGGGGATATACCTGCTTCGATCGCGTAGTGAAGGGCGCAGCCCTATTCGGCGGACGAGGAGTGACGCATGAGCGAGCCTCTACGTGACCGCGACCGACGCCGTGACCCGAATCGGACCGTACGGTTCCCGGTACTCGTCGTGGTCGTGGCGTTGCTCGTGGTTGGGGCAATGGTTCCGCGTTGGCGGGCGAGCGGTGTTTCCCCCGGCGCCGATATCGCAACAGCGGTTCCCCTTGACCGATGGATGCCCACCGTGGCCGGGCCGGGTGCTGGCGGAGGTGTCTGGTACTGCGCAGCGGGAACCGCACTCGGAACCGTGGGCGGACTGGCGGAACAAACCGTGATTCTCGCCAATGTTTCGCCTTCACCGGCCCAGGCGAAGCTCACGGTTGTGTCATCGGAGGGGGCGACAGAGGTTCGTTCGGTGGAGGTGGGCGGCTCTGCCCGCGTCGACGTTCTCGTCTCCGACATCCTCCGTGCGCCGTTCGCCGCCGTCCTCGTTGAAGCCACAGGCGGTCAAGTGGTGGCTACGCACCGGCTCGATGGTCGGCTGGGGTCGAGTTATGGACCCTGCGCGTCGGCCCCCTCCACCCGTTGGGTCTTTCCGGGGGGCACCACACGGTTTCTGGCGCAGGAGTTGCTCGCGGTGTTCAATCCGTTCCCCGACGCCGCGGTCCTCGACATCACGTTTACGGCCGAAGACGGCAAGCGGAGCCCGGTGGAGTTCCAAGGCAAGGTCGTTCCTCCCGGCTCTCTCTCCGTACTGCAGATTGCCGATGTAGTCACGGTGCGGCAGCAGCTAAGTACGGATGTTCAGGTTCGATCGGGGAGGGTGGTGGTCGAGCGCCTCGTCGCCTTCGATCCAAACGACGGGGACCGAGCCCGAACCGAAGGTCGACCTACCACGTCGGCCACCAGCGGCACGACGGCCAGCAGCAGCACGACGGCCGGGGGCGGCGCAACGCCCGATGATGTGGATGCGGCGGCATTTAGCGGGCCCGGTATCAGCGTTGATCTCGGTGCTCCGGTGGCATCCCCACATTGGGTCTTTCCGGGGTCCCCCGAACGTGATTCCGATGAACGCCAAGAGTACGTGCTCTATAACCCCGGCGAACAGGAAACAGAGGCCGTAATTGCCGTCAAGCTCAGCGACGATGGCGGAGAAGGCGTCGATGGCTCATCGGTGGAGCCGTACACCACCAACGTTCGCGCCGGACAGTTTGCGGTCGTGGCATTTGACAATGAGCAACGAATTCCCGCCGGGCGGCGCCACTGGGAGTTCGTATTCACCACGGACGGTACGCCCATCGTTGCTGAGCGGGTGATACGTCGCCGCGCCGAAGCTGCTGTCCCTGGACTCGACCTTTCACCGGGAAGTCCTGCTGGCGCCAACACCTGGGTGTTGCCAGCAGCCAGGTTCGATGATTCCGTGAGTTCGGAGGTAGCGATTGTGAACTCCTCGCAGACCGAGGCGGCGATCGTGGAGGTCTCGATGATGGGCGCGGGCGAGGAAGGACTCATCGCCGGCCTGGAACGGTTGGAGATCGCGGCGGGGACCCAACGGGTGGTCGAGCTCGCTGGCCTACCCGCGGGGGCCCATGGTGTCATCGTGCGGGCTGACCGCTCGGTCGTTGTTTCGCAGACCCTCACGTTCGGGCGTCCGCTGAGTGTGTCGTCGAGCGTTGCCATTCCCATCGCATCGACGATGGTGTCGTTGGTCCCGCCGGACCTCACGTCCGATGTGCTGATCGGCAACGGTGATTTCGAGCTCCCCGTGGGTTCCACCGTCTTTACGGTGGTGACGGGATCCGACCCGACGGTAGTTTCCACCACTTTGGCACCGACGGTTCCCGCCACCGTTCCGGATAGCTCAACGCCGGCGATCCCCGCGTCGATTGCGGTGACGCCCGGATAACGTCGGTCCCATGGATCGTTTTCTACTGGCCACGGTGCTCCTCATGATTGCCGGAGCGGCGGCGGCGATACTCAACGTTCGCACTCGGACGGACGCCCCGGCCGGCGCACGTTTTGTGGTGCCAGCGCAGCTCGATCGCCGCGACTTCGCAGGGCCGGCGGCACCGTGGCTCGTGGTGGCCTTTACCTCCGCGACGTGCGACACCTGTGCCGACCTTACGCTCAAGGTTCAGGCCCTCGAATCGCCCGAGGTGGCGATCGACGTGGTGGAGGTTGGCGTGCGTGGCGATGTCCACCGCCGTTACGCCATCGACGCCGTTCCGATGGTTCTGGTGGCCGACGCCGAGGGAGTAGTTCGCACATCCTTCGTTGGCCCGGTAACGGCGACCGATCTTTGGGCCACCGTGGCCGAGGTACGAGAACCCGGGTCAACGCCCGAGGGGTGCGATCACGGTCAGACTCAGTAGCGAACCCGCTCGCCGACTCAGAACTCCGGCGCGATCGGTACCACGTCGGGGGGGACGATCTCGGGATCCATCTCTGCGACAACGATCTCGGGAACAACCGGCGGGAGGGAGGAAGGCGGAACGGATGGTGTGTCGGCCGCTCCACCGCTACGAGCGAGATCGACGAGTCGGTCTACTTCGGTGCCATCGATCGTTTCGTGTTCGAGCAGCGCTCGAGCCACGAGGTCGAGCGCCCGGCGGTTTTCGGTCAGCAGCACACGGCAACGGCCCTCCTGATCACGGAGGATACGTTCAGTTTCCTCGTCGATCACTCGCGCCGTATCGTCGCTGTAGTCGCGGGTGTGTACAAGATCCTCGCCGAGGAACACCTGATCGTTGTCGCCCCACGCCATCGGTCCCATACGGGGCGACATGCCCCATTCCCTGACCATCTTGCGGGCGCTCTGCGTGGCTCGAACAAGATCGTTGTTGGCGCCGGTGCTCGCTACGCCGTACACCAACTCTTCGGCCATTCGTCCGCCCATCATCACCACGAGACGGTCTTCGATGTAGTCCTGCTGGTAGATGTGACGTTCCTCGAGCGGGAGCTGCATGGTGACGCCCAGCGCCATACCGGAGGGAATGATCGTGACCTTGTGTACGGGGTCTGCGGTGGGAAGCACCGAGGCACAAATAGCGTGACCTGCTTCGTGGTAGGCGATGGCTTCCTTTTCTCGATCGGAAAGCGCCATCGAGTCGCGCCGGAGGCCCATCAGCACCCGATCGCGCGCCTGTTCGAAGTGGTTCATGGCAATCTCTGACGCACCTTGGCGGACAGCGAAGAGCGCCGCTTCGTTCACCAAGTTTGAGAGGTCAGCACCACTCATTCCGGGTGTGCCCCGCGAAACAATGTCGAGGTCGACGTCAGGGCCCATGCGTTTGTGCCGACAATGCACCTCCAGGATTTCCTTGCGGTCAGCGAGTTCAGGAAGCGGCACCACGACCTGACGGTCGAAACGCCCGGGCCGCAGGAGGGCAGGGTCGAGCACGTCGGGCCGGTTGGTGGCGGCGATCATCACAATGCCCGTGGTGACCTCGAATCCGTCCATTTCCGACAGCATCTGATTGAGTGTTTGTTCCCGCTCGTCATGGCCACCGCCGAGTCCGGCCCCACGTTTGCGTCCGATGGAGTCGATCTCGTCAACGAAAATAATCGCCCGGCCCATCTTTCGGGCGGTCTGGAAGAGGTCTCGCACACGGCTGGCGCCGACGCCGACAAACATCTCCATGAAGTCCGAGCCGCTCACCGAAAGAAAAGGAACGCCCGCTTCTCCGGCGACCGCACGAGCAATGAGCGTCTTACCGGTGCCGGGTGGCCCCACGAGGAGTACGCCCTTGGGTACTCGGGCACCAATCTCGGCAAACTTCTCGGGGTACTTGAGGAAGTCGATGACCTCCGTTACCTCCCGTTTTACCCCCTCGTAACCGGCCACGTCAGCGAAGGTGGTGCCGGGCCGTTCTGACGAATAGGTCTTGGCCCGGGAGCGCCCAATCGACATTATCCCGCCCATCTGACCTTGCGCCCGCCGCTGCATCCAGAGGAAAAACCCTACGATCAACACGAGTGGCAACATCAACGTGAGCAGGTTTACCCAGCCGCTGGCATCGTTCGAGGCGAACTTCACGCCGCGATCGGACATCAGCTTCAGGTCGTCATCGGACGGTTTTAGCGGCGCGGTGGTAGTGAACGCAGTGCTGTTCTCGCGCAGCTTCCCCGTGACGTCGCCCGTGCGATTGTCGAGTTCCGCCGATGCGACCTTGTCGTCTCGCAGGTTCTGGAGGAACTCGCCATACGACATCGGCGGCCCACCACTTGGCCGGATAAGGGCGGGAATCACCAAGAGGGCAATCACGGCACCGGCGAGCAACCAAATCGTCCATTTGGGCCAACCCTGTTCGCCACCGAAACGCTGGCCCTTGGGACGGTCGTCGTCGCGTGGCGACGAAGCATCAGGCATCATGTCGTCAGCCTACGAGATGAGGTCGGCAATCCTTGTGCGCGGAGGCAAGTTTCGCGTGGCCGTGACGTCAGCTGGCGTGGGCAATGCCTGGGAGACGTACCGCCTCGGCGCGGGTGGCGCGACGGTCTCGCAGTTGCCATCCCAGGGGCACCCGGAGGTTTGTGGCGTGTCGGAGGCAGAGGTCGTAGGTCGCGGGATGGCTTTCTGGCGCGACATCGTCGATCCACACCGTGCGGGCGGCGTAGTCATAGGCGAGGGTCGCGACCGAGTTCTGGTTACACCCGGGCCGGGCACAATGACGACTCATACATCACAAGCTACCGGCCTTGATCGCTGGGGCGGTGGATGTTCAACGTCGGAAGTCGGACCCCAACGGGGCCTCGAAGGCGAGACGTTTCCGAGCGGCGGGGGAGGCTCGGTAGCCTGCCCAGGTGGCTACCCCTCGAGCTCGTCGACCGCGCGCCAGGGGTGGCGAAGTGGATTTTCCTGGCACAACGGTGGTTGAACCGGTCGCGGGAAAGAACGAAGTCGAAATCGAGCACGAACCGGACCCTTCCACAACTTTTTCGGTGGCGTCCAAGTCCTACATCCCGCCACCGGCCGGGTTGGTAGCGATCATCGGTGGAATCATTGGCGCCCAGATTCTGTCGACGTTGGTGTACGTCGCCGTTGCTGCCGTCGCCGGTCTCAGTTTGACGGCGCCCGGTGGGCCGGGATTCGCCACGGGCAACGCCGTCGGCCGCCTGTCGGCCGGCATGCCCTACGAAGTAGTCCGAAGCTTTGGCGACCTTTCACTGGCGGTGCAACTCCTGTTGCAGGCGCCGCTCTGGCTCACACTCGCCGCACCAATCCCGATTCTCGCCTGGCGTTACGGACCGGGCATTACCCGCCTCATCGGATTGCGATTTCAGGCTTCCGATATTTGGTGGGGGCTGCCGATCGGCATCGTCCTCAAGTGGCCGGGCGTTCCGGGAATCGCCTGGCTCGTTGGCAAGGCACTCGGGCGTCCGGAGGCCGACGCTTCGACGCGACAGGTGATTGAGCAGTCGATCGAGCCGTTGGGTGTCGTGGCGCTGCTTGTGTTCGTGGGTATCTGTGCGCCGATCTTCGAGGAGGTCTTCTTTCGTGGCCTCACGTTGCGAATGATGGAGCGACGCGTCGGCTCCACCAACGCCATAGTGCTCACCGCGCTCGTCTTCGCGTTCTTCCACTTTGACCCAACGAACTTTGCCGGGTTCTTCGTGTTCGGCGTAGCGGCGGGGGTGCTGGCGATGCGCCACGGACGTATCGGCCCGGCGGTGTGGGCCCACATCGGGTTTGGCCTCACCACGGTGGCAATCGCCGTCTGGAACCTGCGGTGAGTTGCCGTCGTTCAAGGTCCCATCAGTGCTGCGCGGTTGATGGTGACACCATCCACCCCTCGAAATTTGGCACGATCTCCTGACTCATGCTTGACCTTCAGCCTTCCTCCGCCCCATTGTCGGCCGACGTGCCTTCCGAAAAGGGTCCCATCGACCACCTGCCCACACCCGAGCCAACCGGCCCGGTGCGGGGCCGAACCCGACTCTGGAATTGGTTCGTCGACCTGCCGGCGGAAGCGTTCGTAAGCCTCTTTGTGGTGGGTTGTTGCGTGGTGTTTGTCTGGAGTCAGGTGTCGCAGGGTTCAGTGCTCGGCAACGTGGTGGCCGACAACACGCCGTCGGGTGGCGACATGGGTGCCCACGTGTGGGGCCCAGCATTCCTGCGCGATCACCTGTTGCCCCAGGGTCGGCTGGCCGGGTGGACGCCGGACTGGTACGCCGGGTTCCCGGCCTATCAGTTCTACATGGTGTTGCCGTCGCTGGCGATTGCCCTGCTCTCCTTCGTTCTGCCGTATGGGGTTGCCTTCAAACTCGTCACGGTGAGTGGCGTGCTCACGCTTCCCATTGCGGCGTGGGCGTTCGGAAAGCTGAGCGATACGCCATTCCCGGGCCCACCGCTGTTCGCCGTGGGGGCCACGATGTTCTTGTTCGATCGTGGGTTTTCGATCTACGGCGGAAACATCCCCTCGACGCTGGCCGGAGAGTTCGCCTTTTCGATCAGCTTGAGCTGCGCAGTGTTGTACCTCGGTTTCCTGTCGAAGGCGCTTCGTACCGGAAGGTGCCGGGGTTGGGCGGCGGTAACGCTCGCCCTTGTGGGCCTGAACCACTTGATCCCTCTCATCTTCGTCGTGGTGTGCACGTTCGTGATGCTGGTGGTATATCCGGCCTGGCGGGCTCGGCGTTTCGCGCTGGTTGGAGTTCCTGTGCTTTTGGGATCCGTGGGCCTGGCCTGGTTTGCCCGCGGCCCGGAAGGCGATTTCAGCCACGTTGCCGACACCGATCTCAACCTCCCCCTTGCGGGTGCGGTGCTGCTTCTTCTGGGTTTCGGTGGGGTGACCGCGGGGTGGGCGCGCCTAAAGGTTTGGTTCCCGGTTTTGGCGGTGGGAGGGCTGCTCACGGCCTTTTGGTTCGTGCCGTTCTACCTCCAACACAAATACATGAACGACATGGGATGGGAGAAGAAAACCGACTACGCCAACATGCTGTACTCCCGCGTGAAGCTTGATCCACAACTGGTCGACAGCCCCAAGATTTCGTGGATCATGCTGGGTGCGGCGGCCGGTGCACTGTTGTCGTTGATCTGGGGCCGCCGCTCCGGAATCTTCCTGACCTGCGTATCGGTGGTGTTCGCCGCCGGCTTCATTCTGGCGCCGCAGGGCCGGCTTTGGAATGCTCGGCTGCTCCCCTTCTACTACCTTTCGCTCTACCTCCTCGCCGCCCTCGGAGTGGCCGAGATTGGTCGGCTTCTGTCGTTGCTCGTGGCGCGCGACGTCATGCGGCCCGTTCGTGCGATCACTGCGGCCACAGCTCTCGCAGGAATGGCGGTGGGAATTGGAATGGTGGCGCTTCCACTGCGGTCGATGGTGGGGGGAAGCCTTGATACGGCTTCCGGGGTGTACTACTGGCCCAGCAAAGAACTTCCCGCAGTCGGCGGAATGTTTGCCACCAAAGAGAGCTCCTTTATCTCGTCTTGGGCTCGATGGAACTACACCGGCTACGAAGGCAAAGAGGCCTACCCGGAGTACTACGGCATCACGCAGACGATGGCGGGACTTGGTCGCCAAAACGGCTGCGGTCGGGCGATGTGGGAGCACGAAGAACAACACGATCGTTTCGGTACGCCGATGGCGTTGATGCTGCTTCCCTTCTGGACCGACGGCTGCATCGGATCGATGGAGGGGCTCTACTTCGAGGCCTCCGCTACCACGCCCTACCACTTCCTCAACCAGGACCAACTCTCCACCGGCCCGTCGAATGCCCAGCGCGACCTGCCCTACGGTCCGGGACCCCCGTCGGAGGAAGACTTCGACATGGGGGTGAAACACCTCCAAATGCTCGGCGTGAAGTACTACATGGCCGTGTCCGACGGCATGCAAACGCTCGGTCGAAAGCACCCTGATCTTTCGGTAGCGGCTACCTACGGGCCCTGGGTGGTCTTTGAAGTGGGCGGCAACAATCAGCTCGTCGCCCCGCTCCCGTATCAGCCAGCGGTGCTCGAAGGAGTGACCGGTGGAGGGGAAGCGTGGCTTAAGCCCGTCGTCGCCTGGTATCAAAACCCCGAAGCGTGGGACGTCACCCTCACCGACTCGGGGCCGGCGAACTGGCAGCGGGTCAACACCGGCGAGGGTCCAGGGCTCCTACCACTCGACCCTGTCGAGGTCTCGAATATTCGCACCAGCAACGACCGCATCGAGTTCGACGTCGATCGGGTGGGCGTCCCGGTCGTGGTGCGTTCGTCCTACTTCCCCAACTGGCAGGCCAGTGGTGCCGACGGACCGTGGCGGGCGACCCCAAACCTGATGGTGGTCGTGCCCACGGAGAGCCACGTGGTGCTGAGCTATGGCTACACGAACGTCGACTATTTCGCCTGGGCCCTTTTCTTGATCGGCATAGCCGGCGCCGTGTTTCTCTTTCGCCGCCCAGCCGTGGTGATGCCACCGACGTGGGCCGAGCGATCGGAACGCAAACGTCGCGAACGTGAACGGGAGTGGCGACCCGGCGCCGAAGGACCACTGCCCGGCGGATCGCCAGGTTCGCCCGATGGATCCTGGCCGACGGGAGCTGGTCCCGCCTTAGTCGACCCGTGGTTGGCATCGTTGGCCGTGGATGATCCAGCGCAGTCGCTGGGAGACGACGTTGATGGCACCGACGTTTGGGCCGCACTCGATCGCGACGCGACCGACTCACCGTCTCACGGTGACGGCGGCTCTGCCGATCGCCTCGAGGGACCGTTTGCGCCAGCGGAGTACGAGCCGCTGTTCCCTGCAGAAGGATCTCCGGAAGTTCCGCTCGAATCGCCACCCCCCGATAGTCCGACCGACACGTGAATCGTCGCCAATTCGCGATTGCGGGAACCGCCGCTGCCAGTGCCGGCGCGGTGGCCCGATTGCTGCGAGCTCGTCAGATTCGACGCGATCGTGTTGAACACTCGATGGTCACTCGTCACAAGCGGCCCGAACCTCCAGGGACGGCACGTCTCAGCGTGATTGTGCCGGCGTATCGGGAGGAACGGATCGGCGTGGCGATCCAACGGCTACGGGCGGAGTTGTCGGCCGTGGATCAAGCCGGAGGCCTCGAGATCGTCGTGGTGGACGATGGTTCCCATGACGGCACCGCCGATCGCGCGCAAGCAGCGGGCGCAGATCTTGTCATTCGTCAACCAGTGAACCGGGGCAAGGGAGCAGCGGTTCGTGCTGGTGTGCTCGCCGCCACCGGCCGGGTCGTGGCGTTCACCGACGCCGATCTCTCGTACTCGCCGGATCAGTTGTTCGGCCTGCTCGAACAAGTAGAGGCGGGCTGGGATGTTGTCGTTGGAAGTCGGCGCCACACGGATACCACCACCTTGGTAAAGGCCGGACGGTTACGGGAGATCGGCGGCCGAGTGATCAACTGGCTCACGACGCTGGTGCTGTTGGTTCACCATCGCGATACGCAATGCGGGTTGAAGGCGTTCCGTTCCGACATCGGCCGGCTCATCTTCGCCCACAGTCACGTCGATGGGTTCGCGTTCGACGTCGAGGTGTTTCACCTCGTGGAACGGTGGGGACTGTCGCTCACGGAAGTCCCGGTACGAGTGGAGAACTCCAATCGATCCACGGTAAAGGTCGTGCGAGACGCCGGTCGGCTAGTTCGTGATCTCTTCCGCATACGGGCGTGGGGTCGTCAGGGCGTGTACGACATCGCTCCCATGGATGCCACCGTGCTCCGGCCATCGTTGTAGCGGGCGCCGAGAATCAGGCGAGTAGCCTGCGCCGCCTATGACGCCTCCCGCCGACCCATCCGTGGCCGCCCGTTTCGATCAAGTAGTCAAGGCATACGACATCCGCGGCACCGTGCCCGATCAACTCGACGCTCCGATGTTCGAATCGTTTGGTGCAGCATTTGCTCGGTTCGCTGTCGACGACGGTGGCTCGTGTGAGCGCGTACTTGTGGCCCACGACATGCGACCCACCGCTCCCGAACTGGTGGCGGCGTTCACGAAAGGAATCCTGAGCCAGGGTGTCGCCGTCCTGCACCTGGGGTTGTGTTCCACCGACGAGCTTTTCTTCGCCTCGGGCCGCTACGACGCACCAGGAGCACAGCTCACCGCCAGCCACAATCCCGCCCAATACAACGGAATCAAGCTCTGTCTGGCCGGAGCGCGCCCAATTGGTGAGGACTCCGGGCTGCAAACGATCAAGGCGATGGCCATAGCGGGCATTGCGCCGGTAGAGGTCGATCCTGCACCCACAGTTTCTGAACACGACGCCTTGCCAGATTTCGTAGCCCACGTGCACAGTTTCGTCGACCACACACTGTTGCGACCCCTGAAAGTGGTGGCCGATACCGCCAACGGCATGGGCGGGCTGGTGGCACCGGCCGTCTTTGCCGGCCTTCCATTCCAGCTCGACGTGCTCTTCGGTGAGCTTGACGGCACGTTCCCCAACCACCCTGCCGATCCGATCCAGCCGGAGAACCAGCGCGATCTCCAAGCTCGTGTGCTTGAACTTGGTGCCGACGTGGGCTTGGCTTTTGATGGTGACGCCGACCGTGTGTTCTTGGTCGACGACAAGGCGGAGTTGCTTTCCGGTTCACTGACTACGGCCATCGTCGCGAAGGTGATGTTGAAGAAACACCCCGGCGCCACGATCCTCCACAACCTGATTTGCTCGAACGCGGTCCCGGAAGTGATCCGCGAGAACGGTGGCACGCCGATACGCACCCGTGTGGGTCACTCCTTGATCAAGAAGATCATGGCGGACACGGGGGCAGCGTTCGGCGGTGAACACTCCGGCCACTACTACTTTCAGGACAACTTCCGGGCCGACTCGGGCATCATCGCGGCGTTGGTGGTGCTCGAAGAGTTGAGTCGGTCGGGGGAGCGGTTGAGCGAGCTCCGCAAACCCTTCGAACGTTATGCCGCCAGCGGAGAAATCAACTTTGAGGTGGATGATCCGAAGGCATCTATCGAGACCGTTGCCTTGGCCTACGCTGCCAACCACCCCGATGCGGCGCAAGATCGGCTCGATGGCCTTACCGTCGACCTCGGCGATTGGTGGTTTAACCTTCGGCCGTCGAACACGGAACCACTGCTGCGGTTGAACCTCGAAGCCGCCACCGCTCCGGACGTCGCTCAGCATGTTGCCGAGGTCGAGGCGATCTTTCGTACCTGACCCCGTGCCCCACGAACGGTCAGACGCGGGCTGGCGGTGACAATGCTCTATTGTGCGCCGCCATGGCACTCGACCCTCAGCTCCTCGAAATCCTCGCCTGCCCAGAAGACAAGGGCCCGCTGCTCTACTTCGTTGACGAACAACTGCTCTACAACCCCCGGTTGAAGCGCCGCTACGACATCACCGACGACATTCCGATCATGCTGATCGACGAGGCCACAACGGTTACCGGCGAGGTACATGATCGCCTCCTTGCCAAAGCCGAGACCGATGGCATTACCCCAACGTTTTCGGGCTGAACGGGCCGACTGATGACCACGCCCGACACCACCACCACCACCACCCGACTCGACACCCTCGACATGTGGGGCCTCACCGCTGGGCTCCCCGAACAGGTGGAGCACGCCCTCAAGGTGGCAGCCGATCTTGAAGGACTGCCGCACCACGACGATATCGAAAACGTCGTGGTGCTCGGAATGGGAGGTAGTGGAATCGCCGGCGACATCGTCCGGGAAATCGCTGGGCCATTTATGTCCGTGCCCGTGGTCGTGCACAAGGGGTATCAGATCCCGAATTTCATCGGCGAGGGCTCGTTGGTGTTCGCCGTGTCCTTCTCCGGGAACACCGAAGAGACACTCGATGCCGCCTCGGCGGCAGCGATGCAGGGCGCAAAGATGGTGGTTGTATCGAGCGGTGGAGAGTTGGCGGAGCTGGCCCAGGCCTGGGATGCACCGTTTATTCCGCTGCCGGATTCGATTCCGATGCCGAGAGCGGCGATCGGCGCCGTCGGGATTCCGCCGCTCGTGGTACTTGAGCGGGTTGGGCTGTTCCCTGGCGCCCACGCCTGGGTCGAAGCCGCAATCGATCAGCTGAAGCGCCGGCGCGACCAACTGCTCTCCTCCGGCTCCGCGGCGGAGGAGCTCGCCCGCAAACTGGCCGGCACCATGCCGCTTGTCTACGGCGGCGGCGGGCTGGGTGCCACGGCGGCGATGCGATGGAAGGCCCAAATAAACGAAAACGCCAAGTCGCCAGCATTTTGGAACACGCTCCCCGAGTTGTGTCACAACGAACTCGCCGGCTGGGGTCAGCACGGCGACATCACTCGCCAAGTGCTGAACCTCGTCAAGCTTCGCCATGAATATGAGCACCCGCAGCTCATGCGCCGGTTCGACTTCGTCACCACTGCTCTCGACGAAGTGGTAGGCGCAGTGCACGAGATTGAAGCCGAGGGAGAGGGGCCGCTCGCGCAGCTTCTCGATCTGGTGCTGTTCGGCGACTTCGTTTCGTTGCATCTCGCCTATCGGGCCGGTGTCGACCCCGGTCCGATCGCTATCCTCGACGACATCAAGGCATTTGTCGCCGACGAGTAATGACGAGCAATGAGGAGTGTCATGAACACGAAATCGAAAAAGCCTCGCCCGTTTTCCCTGGCCGTGATAGTCGCGGCCGGCGCGGTAGCTGTCGGAGGTTGCATGAGCCCCCCCAAGCTCACGGCCGATGAATGCCGAGAAGCGAGCGACGCGGTGTTTGGCCGCATTCCGGTGAGCGCGACCAACGAGCAGCGTGCGAAGTTCGACAAAGAAATCGAAGAGTTGAACAAGAAGCTGGAGAAGTCCGACTGTGCCGGAACGCTCGCCCGTGAAGGCAACCCGGCCGGCGGATTTTAGCAACCACGACACGTCCGTCGAGGGTGGCGGCGGCGACGATGTTCCACCCGAGCAGAACTCTCCACTAAGGTGACGAGTGCTCGGGCTGACTTGATAGGCGTCAGTGGACCCCGGCCTAGGGCAAACAAACCCCAACGTTTTGGCGCGTCCGTGGCCGTTTGGCTCGGCGTCGATTCCCCCTACCGGAGGTCCACCTCAATGTCCCTTGCGTCCCTGATCCAGGGCACCGGCGAGCTGCAGTACCGAGTCGCCGACCTTTCCCTTGCCGAGTTTGGCCGAAAAGAGATCCGCCTGGCCGAACACGAAATGCCGGGCCTCATGGCCCTTCGCGCCGAATATGGCGACGCGCAGCCGTTGGCTGGGGCCCGCGTGACCGGCTCGCTCCACATGACCATCCAGACAGCGGTGCTTATCGAGACGCTCACCGCCCTCGGCGCCGAGGTCCGTTGGGCATCCTGCAACATCTTCTCCACCCAAGATCATGCTGCCGCTGCGGTCGTGGTCGGGCGCGACGGTACCGTCGACAACCCGAAGGGTGTGCCCTGTTTCGCTTGGAAGGGCGAGACTCTGGAGGAGTACTGGTGGTGCACGGAGCAGATCCTCCGTTGGCCCGACGGTCAAGGCCCGAACATGATCCTCGACGACGGCGGCGACGCCACCCTTCTTGTCCACAAAGGCACCGAATACGAGGCGGCCGGCGCCGTTCCGGCCGCCACCGAAGACGACTCCGAAGAGTGGGTAGAGGTCCTTGCGCTCCTCACCCGCACACTGAGCGAGGAGCCGAAGCTCTGGACGCAGATCGGTCAGGGCATTCTCGGTGTCACCGAGGAGACCACCACAGGCGTACACCGCCTCTATCAAATGCATGAGGCCGGAGATCTCTTGTTCCCGGCGATCAACGTGAACGATTCGGTCACGAAGTCGAAGTTCGACAACCTTTACGGCTGTCGACATAGCCTTGTCGATGGCATCAACCGCGCCACCGACGTGATGATCGGCGGCAAGGTGGCGCTCGTCTGCGGCTATGGCGACGTCGGCAAGGGCTGCGCATCATCGCTTCGGGGCCAGGGCGCCCGCGTCATCGTTACCGAAGTAGACCCCATCTGTGCGCTCCAAGCAGCTATGGAGGGTTATGAGGTCAAGCGCCTCGAAGATGTGCTCGATATCGTCGACATCTACGTCACCGCTACCGGCAACAAGGACATCATCACCGCCGAGCACATGGCGCGGATGAAACATCAAGCGATCGTGGGCAATATTGGCCACTTCGACAACGAAATCGACATGGCCGGACTGAAAAAGATGAGCGACGTGCAGCGCATCAACATCAAGCCTCAGGTCGACGAGTACGTCTTCCCCGACGGCCATTCAGTGCTTGTCCTGGCCGAAGGTCGGCTGCTCAACCTCGGTTGCGCCACCGGCCACCCGAGCTTCGTGATGTCGGCATCGTTCTCGAACCAGACCATTGCCCAGATCGAGTTGTTCACCAACCGGGACCAGTACGAACTTGGGGTGACGGTGCTTCCGAAACACCTCGATGAGAAGGTGGCCCGCCTGCATCTCGATGCCGTGGGCGTGAAGCTCACGGAACTGAGCGAGGATCAGGCGTCGTATCTTGGCATTCCTGCCGACGGTCCCTACAAGAGCGATCACTACCGCTACTAATCCATTCCCGAACTCGGGCAACCCAAGCCATTCCGAACTGGGCACACTTTTTGTCGCTGTAGCGACACGAAGTGTGTCCAGTTCGTCAACAAGGGGATCACCATGGAAGATTTGGCAGGCAAGGTCGCGGTCATCACTGGGGGAGCGAGTGGGATCGGTCGAGCGATGGCCGAGCGCTTCGCCGCCGATGGCATGAAACTTGTGCTCGGCGATATCGAAGAACCCGCCCTTGATGTGGCCGCCGCCCAACTTCGATCGGCGGGCGCCGAGGTTGTTACCGCTGTTGTCGACGTGGCCAAACGGAGCGGCGTCGAGCATCTTCGCGATACCGCGCTTGATGCCTTCGGTGCGGTGCACTTGGTTTGCAACAACGCCGGGGTGGGCGGCGGAGGACTCATCAACACCCTGTCCGACACCGATTGGGAATGGGTTCTCGGGGTGAACCTTTGGGGGATCATCTACGGCCAGAGTGTGTTCCTCCCGTTGCTGCTCGAGCAGAAAGAAGGGCACATCGTCAACACCGCCTCCGTGGCGGGGCTCATCGCCGGGCCGTTCATGGGCCCCTACAACGCCAGTAAGGCTGCGGCTGTTGCCGTATCGGAAACGCTTTTCCAGGAGCTGAAGATGGCGGGCACCAACGTTGGCGTTTCCGTGCTCTGTCCGGCCTGGGTGGCTACCCAGATTGCGAAGTCCAGCCGAAATCGCCCGGCCGAGCTGCAAGATCCCAAGCCGGTCAACACGTTGACGGACGGGGAGTCGACGGACGGGGAATCGACGGACGCGGGAATGGTCGCGATGTTGCACGACTTCATCCAGTCGGGAATGGCTCCAGCGGAAGTGGCCGACCGGGTGCACCGCGCCGTCACTGGCAAGGAGTTCTGGATCGTCACCCACGACAGTTCCCGCGAAGCAATCAGCGCACGATTCGACACCCTGCTCGCGGGTGGCGAGCCACCGATGGTGATGCCGTGATGGGTGCGTCCACGACAAAGGAGCGTGCGGCGGTTTCCGTAACGATGGACCTCGAAGACCATCGTCCTTCACCAACATGGGAGGTTCGTTACCCGGCCCATGCCCGTCAGTTCCTCGACTTCTGTGAGTCCCGCGGCATAACCGCCACGATCTTTGTGGTTGGTCGGGTTGCTGAGCGCAGCCCGGAGCTGGTGCGCGAAATTGCCGAGCGGGGCCATGAAGTCGGTGTGCACAACTACGAACACTGGCCGTTGTTCTCTTCCACGCCGGCATGGTTTCGAGAGAATGTCGGGCGAACGAAGGCGTTTGTCGAGGACCTCATCGGCGCGCCAGTCCTCGGCTTCCGAGCGCCAGCCGGCACGCTGATTCCTCGTTCGTTTTGGGCCACCGAGGTTTTGGCCGACCTGGGTTTCACTTACTCCGCCAGCGTGCTGCCGTTCCAAACCTATGGCGTGGGGTTCCCCGGGTGCCCGCGAATCCCGTTCCGGTGGCCATCAGGGCTTATCGAGGCGCCGTGTCCCGGGGTGGGCATCGGACCCGTTGGCGTGCCATTCATGGGCGGAACCTTCTTACGCGTTTTTCCCCGCCAATGGAGCCAGCGCTGGGCGAATGGCATCGATCCCACGGCCGCACCCTGGACGTACCTTCACCCGTACGATCTCGACGTGATGGAGCCGTTCTGGATGGTGCATGACGTTCCCGGCTGGGGGAGCTTCTTGTTGTGGCTCAACCGCGGGAGGATGCTGGGCAAACTCGACGCCCTTTTGCATGGTCGGGAAGTGGTGTCCCTGGGGGAGCGGCTTTCGCAACTCGATGCGGTGGGGGCGATCGATGGGTTCGATCCCGCCGATCTCATGGTGGCCGATGGTCCCAAACGTGGGGTCGATGCCCTGGCCGACCGTGGCCGTCGTTTTCTGCAGAAGTCCCACGTCGTTGAGGCCTGGTCCGTGCCGGTGCACCTTCGGGAGGTCGAGCAGCGCGAAGCGATTGAGCCGATCGAAGTGTTCGTCCCATGACTCCACAGCCCCTCGTTACGGTTGCCACTGGAGGCGACCTGCCGCCGACCATTGCGTGGGCGGGGGATCATGTCCGACTCATCGATCAACGACTCCTCCCCAGCGAGTTGCGGGTGATCGAGGTCCACACCGTGGATCAACTCTGTGCGTGCATTTCGACGCTCGCGGTGCGAGGTGCTCCCGCGCTCGGAGCGGCCGGTGCTATGGGAGTGGCCTTGGCCGCAGTTCGGGGCGAACCGCTCCGGGAGGCCGCAGAGCAGGTGCGCGCCACTCGACCAACGGCGGTCAACCTTGGGTGGGGGATCGATCTCGCCTTGGCGGCGGCCGATCCCATTACCGAGGCCTGCCGGATCGCTCAGGCCGACGTTGTCGCCAACCGTGCCATCGGTACTCACGGCGGACCGCTGTTGCCCCACGGCGCAAACGTGCTCACTCACTGCAACGCGGGGGCGTTGGCATGCGTTGGTTACGGAACGGCTCTCGGGGTGATCAGGAACGCCCATGAAGCCGGCAATCCACTTCATGTGTGGGTCGACGAAACACGGCCATTGTTTCAGGGCGCACGGATCACGGCGTTCGAACTCCAGCGGCTCGGGATCGCGTGCACCGTGCTGCCCGACAATGCCAGCGGATCACTCTTTGGCCAAGGATTGGTCGATGCGGTGGTGGTAGGAGCCGATCGCATTGCCGCCAACGGCGACACCGCCAACAAGGTCGGTACGTATCCTGTCGCTGTTCTTGCGCATCACCATGGCGTGCCGTTGTATGTCGCCGCCCCCTGGTCCACCGTGGATTTCACCACGTTGGCCGGCCCCGGAATCACCATCGAACAGCGCGACTCATCCGAGGTGTCCTCGGTGGGTACAGGTGTGCATGCGCAACAGTTGGTGCCCACCGGTGTCGCCGTCTACAACCCCGCATTCGATGTCACCCCGAGCAATCTGATTGCGGCGATCGTTACGGAGACGGGGGCGTTTCCCTCGCACGAACTCGGTCGATATCGACCCTAGACATTCTCCGATAATATCAGTATGTTTCCGGCATGTTCATACGTTCCGTGTGTGTGGTGTGCGGCTCGGCTGGCGCCTCCTTGTGCAGCGACTGCCGGCGAGCGTGCACGCCAGCACCCTGCATCGATTGGGTGGATGCGTTGGAGGTACGAGCACTTCTGCGCTACGACGATGCCTCGCGCCCAATCGTGCTGGCATTGAAGAACGCCAACGACCGGGCCCTAAGCGCCTTCGTTGGACCGGCGATGGGGATGCTTCTTTTCGATCGACCGCCCGACATCGTCACTTGGGCCCCCACATCAAATGCCCGACGTCGGGCGCGTGGCTACGACCAAGCGGAACTCCTGGCCCGCTCGGTGGCGCGCTCGCTCGACCGGCCCGTCGTGAAGGTTCTGCGGAGAGAGCGTGGCATCTCCCAGCACGGAAAGTCACGAAACGCTCGTCTCAGTGGCGTTGGTCGACCGCAGTTCTCCGTCGCATCCCGGTCGGGTTGGGTGTCTGGCGGTGCCAAATTTCTTGTGGTCGACGACGTCATCACTACGGGCAGCACGCTGTTATCGGCCGCCGCGGCGTTGCATGCCGCGGGGTCGGCCGACGTGATGGCGCTTGTTCTTGCCGCTTCGGTGCGCACTCCGACCCGGACCACCGAATCAGATCCTCAAGCATCCGACGTTGTAAGCCGACGATAGGGTCCGGAGCCCGGGCGAGGTTCACGAGAATCGGGATTGAAACGTATGCAACCCACCAACGCACAGGTTGAACGGTCCCTGGATTACCTCCGCACGACGGCGGAGGTGAGGCAGCAGGACTTGACGGAAGCGCTTGACGTGGCGCAAGGGGATGAGCTCACCATGGCCGACCTTCCCGCCGGGCTGTTGGAACGCATCGAGCAGGCACCCGATGTGCGCAACGAACGAATCGCCGAAGCCCAGGCGCGATTCGCCGCCGGTGAACAACCTGATGCCGATACCCTCGCCGCCCGCATGGTCGGTCGGCTTGTTTGCGACCGGCTGCGCTGATTTCCACAGCCGCTTCCACGAGCAACCCAGGGGGCGGGATACCGCCGGATGGTCCCTCCCGGTAACATGCTCGACCGATGGGCGTACTCAACAAAATTCTCCGTACTGGCGAAGGCCGAAAGGTCAAAGCCATTCAGGCGCTGGTCCCGGACATCGGCGCGCTCGACGCCGAGTATCGGGCGCTTTCCGACGCCGACCTCCAGGCCAAGACCGCCGATTTCCGCCAACGCATCGACAATGGCGAAGATCTCAACGACCTGCTCGTTGAGGCATTCGCCGTAGTCCGAGAAGCGGCCGACCGGGTGATCGGACAACGCCACTACGACGTCCAGTTGATGGGTGGCGCCGCCTTGCACCTGGGCTGGGTGGCAGAGATGAAGACCGGTGAAGGCAAAACTCTTGTCTCCACCCTGCCCGCCTACCTCAACGCGTTGGGCGGCAAAGGCGTGCACATCATCACCGTGAACGACTATCTCGCGAGCTTTCACGCCGAATGGATGGGACGGGTTCACAAATTTTTGGGGCTCGACGTGGGGTTGGTGCTTCCCGACACCTGGGATCCGGCTCATAAACGAGCGCAGTACGCCGCCGACATCACCTACGGCACGAACAACGAGTTCGGTTTCGACTATCTCCGCGGCAACATGGTGATGGAAGCCGATCACCGGGCCCAACGGGGCTTCAACTATGCCATCGTCGACGAAATCGACTCGATCCTCATCGACGAGGCCCGAACCCCCCTGATCATCTCGGGGCAATCGTCGAGCTCGTCAAAGCTCTACTACAAGTTCGCCAGCATCGTGCGAGGCCTTAAGCCTGAGGTGCACTACGAAGTCGACGAAGAGAAGCGGCAGATCGCACCTACCGAAGATGGCATCGAAGCAGTCGAGAAAGCCCTCGGCGTGGAAAACATGTATGACGATCCGTCGGCGAACCACGTGCATCAACTCTCCCAAGCGCTCAAGGCCAAGGAACTGTTCAAACGCGACAAGGACTACGTCGTGCAGGACGGCGAAGTGAAGATCGTCGACGAGTTCACCGGGCGCATCCTGGAGGGCCGGCGATGGAGCGAGGGCCTCCACCAAGCTGTCGAAGCCAAGGAAGGGGTGCGTATCAAGGAAGAGAATCAGACCATGGCAACGGTCACGCTCCAGAACTACTTCCGCCTCTACGAAAAGCTCAGCGGAATGACTGGTACCGCCCAGACCGAAGCGGCCGAACTCAATAGCACCTACGGCCTGCACGTGGTGCCAATCCCCACCCACCGCGACATGGTCCGTGCTGATCAGCCCGACCTCATCTTCAAGTCCGAAGATGCCAAATTCGACGCCGTCGTCGACGATATTTCAGAGTGTTACGAACGTGGTCAGCCGGTGTTGGTGGGCACGATCTCGGTAGAGAAGAGCGAGAAGTTGAGCCGAGCGCTGCAACGTGAGGGCATTCCCCACGAGGTGCTCAACGCCAAGCAGCACACCCGAGAAGCAGAAGTCGTGGCGCAGGCCGGGCGGCTTCACGCGATCACCGTGGCCACCAACATGGCCGGTCGTGGCGTCGACATCCTCCTCGGTGGCAACGCCGAGATCCTGGCCCGGCGCGATGCCCAATCCGATGGGCTCGAACTCGGCACCGACGAGTTCGATGAGCGGGTGGCGGAACTCGTCGAGAAGTACGAGCCCGATTGCAAAGCCGAGGGCGACAAGGTTCGCGAGTTGGGCGGCCTCTACGTGCTGGGTACCGAACGCCACGACAGCCGGCGGATCGACAACCAGTTGCGCGGTCGGTCCGGCCGACAGGGCGACCCGGGGGAGAGCCGTTTCTACCTTTCGCTCGACGACGACCTCATGCGGCTCTTCGCGACGGGAGCCCTGCAATGGGTGATGGGCCGTGCGCTGCCAGACGACGAAGCCATCGAGGCAAAGTCTGTCACCAAGGCCATCGAGCGGGCGCAGAACACGGTGGAGCAAAAGAACGCCGAGATCCGAAAGAACGTGCTCAAGTACGACGAGGTGATGAACGAGCAGCGCAAGGTGATCTATCGACGGCGAGATCAGATCCTCGACCAGGCGGACCTTCGAGATGAGGCGATTGAATCACTCACCACCGCGGTCCACGGCGTTGTCGCCAAGTACTGCCCCTCCGACTACGTCGAGGAATGGGACCTCGACGGTCTCGTGCTCGACGCCGCCGGATTCTGGCCGATCGCCGAGGGAACAGCAGAACACCTCGCGAAGTCTGTATCCACCGACGAGCTCTACGAACACCTGATGGGTCAGGCTCTCACCTTCTACGAAGGACGGGAGGTGGAGCTCGGCGAAGAGAACATGCGCGAGCTTGAGCGCCAAGTGATGCTGCAGATCATCGACCAGCACTGGCGAGGCCACCTCCTGGAGATGGACTACCTCCAGGAGGGGATCCACCTGCGGGCCTACGGCCAAAAGGACCCACTGGTGGAGTGGCAACGCGAGGGCTTCGAGATGTTCGGCGCCATGATGCAACTCATCGCCGAAGACTTCGTGAAGTACATCATGCACGCCCAGATCACCGTGGTCGAGGAAAAGCCGGAAGAGATCGACATTTCCAGCTTCACCTACACCGCACCAGAGGACCCGTCTACCGCGGGCAGCAACATAGCCGCAGCCGCAGCGGCCATGGCCGCCGAGGACAGTGCCAGTGAAGGCGCCGGCCCCATTTCGGCTCCCGTACTTGAGGAGCCGGAACCGATGGTTCCCGTCGTGAAGTCGGAGTTCGACAAGACCCCGCGTAACGCCCCGTGCCCATGTGGTTCCGGAAAGAAGTTCAAGTTCTGCCACGGGGCTACCTGAGAACTGGCGCTTCGCGTGGAAATTGCCTCTGACCTGGGCTTTTGTTGTCCGCTCGCGACCGGTGGCGACCGCTTCTGACCGGTGTGCTGAGGACTCACTGAGAACTCACTGAGGACTCAGTGAGGACTGGCGGGTGAGCGACACGGTGATGGTGGTCCGTCGCAGGGGCCGGTAGCCGGTCGGCTGCGCTTTCGGTAACCTCAACACACAACTATCGGCCTCGAGGCTGAGATGCGGTAGCCCGGCGGCCATTGAGATCGGCTCGCTCCGACCATCTCCCGACAACAGTGGTCGGCCACGGAGGGTGTCCGACGATCAGCCACTCCACCGGTGGGCACCACCGCATAACCGATCTACCGGGGATTTGCGTCGCGAATACGGGATGCACTCAGACCGTTATGCCTGCGCGGCGTGCTCGCCACGAGCAACTCCGCTTCGATGTGTCACGCTGCCAATCCGAGTGGTCCGCCGGTAGGTAGGAGCGATCAATGGCAACAACAGTGATTCAGATCCGCCTCGCGTTGGTCCAGGACTACGTGGACGTCCCGGACTGGATGAACGGCGGTGTCGGACTGACCGCCGAAGCTCGTGAGTCACTCCTCGAGGCCCTCGGATCAGTCGGCTTTCTCGCCGAGATCACGCGAACGGAGGTGACGGCAGGAGCCCTGGAGAACGCTGAGCGAATCGGCTACCTCCGCGATTGAAGGGATGCCCGGGAAGCCCGCGACGGCGAAGCTTCGATCTGCCAAGCTGGCGGGGCATGGATTGGGGCCGCCTTCAGGTGTTGATATGCCCGCCCGCCCGTTCGCCGAGCGTGCTCCAAGCCTGTAGAAGCCCGACGAGGCATGCGGAAGTATCCGAGTATGCCCAGACCCTGGCCGGAGTAGCTGTCGAAGACCGCTTCCGCTGGGCCAGGGTATCTGATAATATGATTCCATGCCTGAGGTCACTGCTACCGACGCTGCCCGGAACTTCGCCGACCTTCTCGACGCTGTCGAACACCGCGGCGAGCATTTCACCATCGTCCGCCGCGGAAAGACCGTCGCTCAGCTCGAGCCGATGAGCGGCGGTCGAGGCGCTGACGCGAAATCGCTCCTGCGACGCCACCGTCGGGACACGGACTGGGCTAACGAACTCGAAGCCGTTCGCGGACTGCTCGAGATCGATGAACGCAAGTGAGCCGACTCCTGTTCGATACCACGTTTCTCATCGACGCCGAGAGATCCGATGATGATCTCGACGACGCTATCGATGACAACGACGACGTGGCCATCGCCGCGGTCACCGTTGCCGAACTCCGAGTGGGTGCCTTGCTCGCAACGCGCAAGCACCGGGCCGCGAGAACCGCGTACATCGAAGATGTGGTCGCCACCATCCCGATTCTCGACTACAACGTCGAAGTCGCCGAAGCCCACGCGGAACTCCTCGTGGCAGTTCGGAAACAAGGCAAGCCACGAGGCGCGCACGACCTGATCATCGCTGCGACAGCCAAGGCCTCCGACCGCCTTATCGTCAGCGCCGATCCCACCGCGTTCCAAAACCTCCCGGGCGTCGAAACGTCGAACCACCGCTGAGGCCAGAGGCGCCCGCACACCCGGCGATAGGCGCGTTCGCGAACAGCGGATCGGGGACGTGGATGCGGGGTGTTCGGGGGCTTCGCCGCTGGCGTCATGTGACGGCGGTAGCGTCCGTTGAGACGAGAGTTGCTTTGGAGGGCCGAGCCATGTCTGATCCCGATCTCCGCGAGTTGCGGAAGCGGGCCCAGCAAGGTGATACCGACGCGGTGGGACAGCTCGTGGAACTGGCTGGAGGGCGAGGAGACTTCGTCGAGCTCCGCCGCCTGGCGGTCGAGGGCAGCAGCGATGCAGCTGACGTGCTGGTGGAGTTGGCTGGCGAGCGGGGCGTCCGTAACGAGCTTCGCCGCCTTGCCAGCGGTGGCAACGAGGACGCCGCTGAGGTGCTTGCCGAGCTTGACGAGGAATCGACGGACGATGGAGCGGAGTAGCGCTCACCTCGATGGGTGCTGGATCCGGCGATCTGCTCGCCTGGTAGGTGGCGATACGGCGGGATATGGCCCGCCCCATCTGGGACGCATGAGCGGCTTGGCGGGGCAGCTCCTCGCGGCCACGGCGCGAGGATGGATCGTGGCTTCGGGCAGTCCTGCTTTTGTTCGTTTCGTGGTTGGGGCCGATGGAGAGGACCATCGGCTCCTCACCGGCATCGTTACAGAGGCTCGCTTCTTACGTGACGAGGGCCGGCTGTCAGTCGACGAGTGTGACCGTCTCGAGGATGCCTATCGATGGTTCAACGATCACGTCCCTGTTCCCCCTTTCGAAGCCGGAAGATGGCCGCGGGACGTGGTCTCCTGGTTCAAGGGTGACGCCGAGGATGCCATCTCGCGAATGTGGGACCTGGTGGCGATCCTGCGCGACCACGGTGTCCCGACGCGGATGCTCCGCTCTCAACGGCCGGGCAAGGTCCTGTACGAAGACGATCTCCAGGTCGTCGTCGAGGAGTGGAAGCATCTCTGACTCGCCGACCCGGCGTACGGCCCGTTCGCGATTCGTGGATTCGCGGCGCTTCAGGTGAACGATCTGGGACGCCCCCGACTCACCCTCGCCGATGGGGTAGTCTGTACGAGTGACGTCCCGTTTCTCCGTCCGGCGAGACGGAATCATCGACGCGTCGCTCAGCCCCGACCACGAGATGTTCAATCGAGCCCTTGCCGACTCGGTGTCCAGCGAAGCACCGAGGGGAGCACTGCGACCCGGCTTGTCCACCTATTGGATCGACCGAGCGGAACAACGAGCGCGGCAAGCGGCCCTTGACGGCTCGCCTGAGCCTGTCGCATCGGGCAACGTAGCGTTCCTCCGAATCGAGGGCTCGTATGTTGTAGCGGCGTACGAATTCGACCCCGACGGCGATGATGCGGAGGCTGTGCCGCTCGAAGTCTTCCTTGATCTTCTCGGCAAATGGCGACGGCGTGTAGTCGAAGCTGGAGGGGGGAGCGGCCCGGAAGCTCAGATGATGTCAGGCCCGGGGACGCGCCCTGCTGGCCCCGCCAGCGACTGATCGGGCGACCTCGGGCCAGGGTCCACACACTGACTCTCAACTCCCGACCATGTTCCGTCCCGGCGTTCGGACCGATATATGGGCGTCGATCTGGGACGCGTCCGCCGCGCGTTATGCCCGCTGTGAGCGGTCGAACTCGTCGAAGATCTCGAGGACGTACGGCACGGTCTCGCGATTGGCGCCCGCGTCGTACAACACGCGCAGAAGATCACGGATGCCGGCCGTCGTCAGCCCGCAGCGAGCGGCCCAAGTGCTCGCGGATTGCCCGTACGCATCAGGCGCGTTGGGATCGGCCCCCATCTCGAGGAGGATCCTCACGATCGTCGTGTGACCAGATGCCGCGGCACCACGCAATCGACCGTCGAGCTCGTCCTTCGGGAGCTGCAGCCCCTGTTCGCGGAGGAACTGTACGACGTCAACATGGCCGTTCCTCGCGGCGAGGTCGAAAGGCGCATCCGCGTAGGCGCCCCGGTCGATCAGCATGCGGACGGTCTCGAGTTGCCCGTGCATGGCGGCCTCGGTGGCCAGCGTCCGGCCGAACTTGTTGGCCAACTCGACCGGTGTCCCGGCATCTAGCAGCCCAGCGAGCGTACCGACGTCGCCGGCGTGCGCCGCGTCGAACGGCGGGTCAGGTGGGTCATCGGAGTCTTGCTCGAACAGGCGGTCGAGGAACGCGTCAAACGAAGGCGCGACCCGCGTGAGGTTGTCCCATGTCGGGGGTTGGTCTTCGTCCATCTCCTCGTTCTCGTGATCCCAGAACCAGACGCCGGCATGCTCAGCGGTCAATCCGAGGGCGATCTGGTTGCCGCCTGGGTCACTCCCAAAGACGAGCAGCTCCGGCGGCACACGTCCCTCGAACATCGCTTGGTGCTGCGGAAGACTCGCCCAGTACGGGTCGTCAACAAGGCACAACAGCCAGTCCACGCTGCTGCAACCCTCGACATCTGAGATCGTGAACACTTCAGGCTCGGGTCGACCGCCGTTGTGCTCAAGAAGGAAGGCACGGTAGTCAGCGGGCAGTCGGCCGACCTGCGCTTCGAAATCGCGCACGTCCGCATCAGTCGTGGGACCGAAGCGTTGCGAATCGGTGATCTTCGCCATCGGTCGGTGATCGTAGGGCGCATTGTTTGTATTCGCTCGTCTTCGTCTGCGCTGCCCGAACCCTCCGTCGCCCCGTCCACCGGCGGACCGCCATTGGCTCGCGTGCCCGCCGATCCGGCGATCGGCGCGTTTGCGGGACGTGGATAGGGGACGCCCTCGCCGCGAGTTTTGCCCACTGCTACGAGCGGGAGACCTGCCGATTAACTTCGGCGACAGCAGGACATAGGCGTGGAACGCTGACGCAGGTGCAAGACTGCGGCGATGGCCGAGCACGCCGTGATCATCCACATCCCACTGTCGGACGACTCCTTCGGCACTGACGATGAGCGGGCGCAGCTCTACGAACTGATGGATCTGATCCGAGCTGAAGTCGAACGACAGATGGTCGGAGAGTTCGATGGAAACGAATTTGGTGGCGGAGAGTGCGTCCTCTTTGCATACGGGCCTGACGCTGACGCATTGTTCGCGGCCATCCGTGAGGTTCTCGTTGGCTGGCCGCTCCTGCCCTCAGGAACGACGTCGGTGAAGCGCTACGGGGAAGCCGACGACCCGAACGCTGCCGAACAACGCGTCTCGTTCTGAGCCGGCGTTCTGCGCCTTCTCGAGCCGTGGTTCGGGGACGCGCCGATGCGGTGATCTGGGATGCACCCACCACCGACTAGTCATCTGACCTCGTACGTGAAGCGGTCGTCCAAGCCGAAGTTGGCGTCCTGCTCGACGACGCGATCAAGGATCGTCCGGATCGCCTTGAATTCCTCACCCCCCATTTTGAGTTGGCTCGCCGCCGACCTACGCCAGATCAAATGAACCGGACGAGGCACATCGGTGCTGAGCCGATCCCACAGCGCTGCGAGGTTGTAGCCGTAGTACGGGCCGAACTCGAGCTGAGCAGCCATCGCCTCGTGGAAATCGCGCTCGCTCCCCACTTGGGCGCCATCGATCTCGACGATCATCCTCAGAGTCTCGCGTGGGCGGCGAACCCCTGCTTCACCCCACGCCCTCCTCACCGGCGATCGGTGACGCGACTTAGACGCGAGCTAATCGGGCGAATTCCCCGTTCTCACGGCGAGATCGGGTCGCGCGGAGGCCGGTGAACCAGGCTGATGATCCGCTCAGCCATCTCGTCCGATGAAACACGTCGGAGCATGAACACATCCGTACCGCGTTCCGTCGTGACGGCCAACCTGCGGCGGAAGAAGCCCCAGCAAGGCATACGGAACGCACGGAAGACCTCAGCACGCTGGATTGCGGTCATGGGGATGTGCACTTCACGAGCCTTGGCCCAGCGCCGTCCCAAAGGTTTTGGCTAAAAGTGAATCGCAGGCGGCGTGATCTCGAGCGTCCCCTTGAAGCCGACATCGTCCACGCGCCACCGCCTACCGATCAACTCTGCGGATAGGACATTCGCTGCGGAGACCCGCAAGCGTCCTTGCGCATTCTCTAGGAGAGCGGCCTCAGACGCGTTCACACCGTGACGGTACCAAGCGTCGAGTTTCGCCGAGCGCTCACCCGGCGGACTGAGACGCTGGCCAGGAGCTACGGAGCGGGATATGGCCCGGGCGATCGGGGACGCTTGGTCGGCGATTCTTCCGGGGTAACGACGAGTCAGCTCACGGCGACGACGCTGGGAAGGCGCCTATCGTGCGGGACGTGAAGCGGCTTGACGGCGTGGTCCTCTTGTGGGATGCCGACTACTGGGACGGCCCTCTCGCCGGCCTTGCCGCGTACGACGGCAGTGAGCACTGGTTCTCGGCAGAGTGGGATGCCGATCGAGATGACTGGTCGGTCCCGCGTCGGTACGTCCTTCGACAGCTCACACCTGACGAACTGGATGCCGAGTGGGCGCGCCACCAACAATTCGAGCAGTTCGTCGGAACGCGCTTCTGCCACCACCTGGCACCTAACGACCGTCGTCAGCAACCTGGAGAGCTGTGGCATCGCTTCTACGACGCGTATCCCGCGGGTGGGCACTCTGCCCACGATGATCGACCCGCAATCGGCTGGTTCTACATCGACCCGTAGCAGCGCCCGAGGTTCGGGCTCAGTGCGCCATGCCGGCGAGGTGCCCGATCGCGCGGCGTGGTTCGGTAGCGCGCTGGAGCGTCGCTCGGGGACGCGCCGTCGTCACTCAAGTGAAGGGCGGGTAGATGCGAAAGCCATCCCAATGCTTGTGGGTGAGCGCTGCGTAGAACCCTGACGACGTCTCGGTGATGAGGTCGATCCGCTCACCGCCGGCCTGCCGCCCTGTCGGCGGCGCGACCGGTCAACCGCGATGCTCGAGAGATGCGCTTGAATCTCGCCATCGCTCTGAACGTAGGCGAACCAACGACCTCTGATCCGTCACGCGCAACGACCGCAGTCACGCCTGGTGCAGTGAGCACGCGGTGCGCTCGCTCGGGATCAGCACCGAACGACGGCCAGCCCTCGTGATCGCACAGTCTGACGACGCCTTCGAGGTCTTGACGTGCGTAGACGGCGTATTCCATCTACGCATCTTTGCCGAGCGTGCGGGCGAAGGCAGTCATCAAACCGGCGTCCCGTTCGACGAACAGGTCGGCGCTGTGGGGCCACCGAGCCGGCGATCAGGGGCGCTGTCTGCGAGCGGAGGTCTGTGATATGGCCCGCGTGTTCTGGGGACGCTCGCTGCACCTCAGCCGGGATACCTCACGCTCGCGCGTCAGGGGTTCGGGAGCGCACTCGCCGGGCGCACTCGGGCGAAGTCGCATGTTCGTAGTCTTGGGCCGTGTCATCCATCGCTGAGCTCTTGGCGGAGCACCGGTCGCAGCATCCAGACGAAAAACTACCGATACGCGTCGAGTGCGACGGCCATCAGGTCATGGCGGCGGACGTCGTAGATGTTCCAACCGCCGGCAGGCTGCGTCTTCAGCTTGTTGCCGTTCACGGCGGGGTCTCGATGGGCGTCGACCTCGGCGTCGAGGGGCGCTTCTTCAACGAGGTGGGCGATGAGCTGCCGTCACCACTGAGAACGTGGTGGGAGCCAGGCCTGCCCGCCGTCGCCGAGTACGAGTACGAGTACGAGTACGAGTACGAGTACGAAGCACGCAACGGCAAGTTGCGGGTCACGACCGCGCAGCGGTGCCCATACCGAGGTCAGTGGGTCGTTGACCAATGGACGGGCGAATCTGGGGCGTGGGTCGAGGTGCTCGCTGGTGACGGTGTGAGCCTTCGCTACAACTGCAACCATCGCGACACCTCGCCCCGGACATTCGAGGACTTGGTATTCGATCTCACCGTCTGGTGAGCCAGCCCTCGGTTGGACAGTGCCGGCTCAACGCCTACCGACAGCTCGAGGCGCAAGGGTTAGCGACACACGAGGTGCCGACCGACTGCCTCGGCTGACCGGCGATCTGCCGCGCGCAGCGCGCCACGGGCGGAGCCGGCGATCTGCCCGATCGCGCCATGTGAATATGGGACGCCTTTGATGAGCGTTATGCCCGCGGCCGAGGTTCTTGTCGTGAATGCCAGCGCCGTCCCCAGCAGGAGAACTGGGTTGGTCCTCGCCTCGTCTACTCGTCGCTGTCGATTCTTCTGATGGGCCGGCCTGCCGGTCGCCCGCGAATGGCACCCAGGTATGCCCCCAACATTCGGGTATGAACACCAAACCGGTCGCCAGGTTGGTATCGGCGCACTTCGTCAATTGCGGCCTGCATCGCATCTTCGAACGCCTCGTCAACCGAGCGGCCGTTGGTGCCACTTCGGCGTAGCCAAACGGCGATCTCGAATCGGAGCTCCTCGCGAAGCTCCTCCAGGGCGGCGTCCGCGGACTCCTCCTCACCGACCCGTCTTGCAAGGTCGTCCCATCGAGCTTCTTCCGCGGTGACACGATGGTCGCGGTCGGCGTCGGTCTCGTTGTCGGCTCGCTCGGACCCGGAGTCGGTGTCCCACTCGGGAGGGGTCGGCCCGGCGAGCTCAGCGAGTCGTTCCAACTGCTCGGCCGACAGGATCTGGCGTTCCTCGTCGACTCGGGGAACGGCCTCTCGTTTCGCCTCCCACTCCGTTCGAAGTGGTCGGGGGTCGATTCCGGCGTCCGCGAGCTGGCGCATGAACGGCGGGTTCGAGACCAGCGCCGCGACGATGTCCTCGAGGACGGCGTCGGCCCCTTTGCCACGGGCCATCACACGGCAGGGCATCAAGCGAGCGAGCGCCATGAGGTCCAGGGAAGGGACCGCCGCCGGAGGGCTTGGGATCTCTGGCACGTACTCGCGGTTTGCTTGGCGTGCGAGTTCCGCCTCAGCCCGATCATCGACCCCGAACCCGAACTCCTCCACGTCCGTGGTGGACGCGTCGAGAGGCGTCAGGATCAACAAGCCGAGCGCCGCTGCACTACGGATCACATCAACGGCGGTGAATCGAGACCGGCCAGCGCTCCGGGCGATGCAGCTGGCAAGACGCCTCACCCGTGCTCTCTCGTCGAGCAGCACAACGGCCGCCTCGCTGTCGCTGTATTGGGTGATCGAAGTGATCTGCCCGCCCGAACAGACGGCAACGACACACGAGGGCACCGCAATCACGCGGCCGCCATCGAAGACACCGTGGAAGACCTCTTCGAGAACGAACCCGTCCCGCGTGGCCTCAAGCCGAACAACCTCGATCCGGCCAGACGAGAGCCGCGCGTGACGCTCGCGGGTAAGCGCCACCAACCTCTCGCGATCGCCGACCACCGCAGACGTGTTCGTGACGACGACCACCTCCGGACTCAAGCATTCCCGCAACGCCGCCAGATCGGCACGCTCCCTCGCCCGCACGAACCCCTCCGCCAAAGCGATCACTCCACCCCCGACCGGATCGCGCTCATCCACGCCACAACTCTCCCACACACGACCGCCATCGTGCTGCCCGGGCCTGCCCTGGGCAGACCCTCAGGCCAAGACCAGTGGAGCATTTGGGCATCGACCGAGACGGCCTTCAGCGGCCACCGAGCCGGCGTTATGGACGTCCGCCCCTCCGATGACCTGGCGACGCGCCGCTATCGTTTGCCACGTGGAGGACCGGCGGCACAACCCGAGCTACGAGGGCACATGGGTCGACGAGGTAGGGAACATCTGGCGACGGAAGGGCAAGCGCGGTCACATTCTGGAGGACCGGCGGGTGCGATCGCTGCTGCGGCGAGAAGATGTTCCGCTCGTCATCTGGCGCTCGTTCGAAACCGCGTCGTTTGACGACGTGAATGCGAAATTGGACGCCGACAACGCATTGCGGGCCTCGACCGACGGGGACATCCGCCCCAGCGAATGGGAGTCGGACGATGGTCGGCGCCTCCTGATGCTCGAAGACTTCTGCTGAGCGTGGCGTAGGGGCTGCCTAGTGACGCGTCCCGGCCCGGCGATCGGACGCGCCTGCCGCGTGTCGTTCGGTGACACGTGGGCGCGGGTAGTGCCCGTGCGCAGTGCAACCGGTCGGCGACTGCTGAGAAGTTCGGGCTGAGAACGCAAACGGCCGGAACTCTGTCGCCGACGTCTGGAAGGCTTTGACGATGACTGGCTGGACCGAGTGGATTGAGACGTTCGAGTCCGAGCTCGCTGCAGTGATCAAGGACGAGCAGGCTCGCGAGATCCGCGCCTTTCGGAAGAGCGCAACATGGAGGTCGGTCTCGCGGCATTGCCACGACCTCTACCGGGCGGGCTGGTCGCTGCCGTCGTGGGACGGCTCGCTCGGCGCCGAGCACCAGATGGTGGGTTCGTGCATCTGCAACGTCGCGGCCCAAAGGCTCGGCGAGGATCCCAACGACGAGCCATGGAACTGAGCTCCGTCGGCGGACGATTCAAGGCGGCGCCGGTGAACGACCACTACAGCTTACGCGAGGTGCCCGGGCATAACACCGCCTCGATCACCCGTATAACGCGCGCATATGGGCCGATAGGCCCGGTCGCATATCCATCGGGGACAGACTCGGCACCTCGAGGCCCTCGTCACCGTGGGTGATGATCCGGCCCCCAGCGGGCCGGCGCTGTTGTCCGGTGACGGGCACATCTTGCTGACCGCCAGCAGACGGCGACCGGCTATTGGACTTCGACCCGGCGCCGATGCGCCCCACGAAGCCGCGGAGCCTGATCCGGCATGGAACGGTGGCAACCTGGCGCGGGCCCGCGACCGAGGGCCATCTGCCATCTGCCATCGTCCATCAATCGTCAGATCAGCACGCGGTCTGAAACTCAGGGCTCGCCAAGGAGATGGGAGCCGATTGGGTCGTCCCGAACTGCGGGCTCTGGGGTCCGCGCGCGATCCCAGGACGGGGTCTCAGCAACCGACGCGACACGGGCCGCGCATGGCCGCACCGCGGGTGCATTGGTGTGCTTGATTCCGTTTGGTCCCGAGATCGCCCGAGGCGATGGGGAGGCGGGTCGACGGGCGTCGGGCGAATCGTTTCCGAGGGTGAGGTCGCGCTGTGTCGAGGAAGCCGGACACGGAGATCTCGGACACGGGCGACGTTTGATTGAGGAGCTGGGCCGCGGGCATCTCGTCCAGTCTGCGATTCACGAGGTCACCCACGAGCGGACGGACGACGACTCACTGAACGACGCCGCCGTCCGCCGCCCTCGTGCACGGCCGCCACAGGGACGCACCCTTGGTAGCAGACGAGGCTCTCGGCCTCGAGCCCGGTGCCCTGGCCTGTGCACCCCCGAAGGGTTGCAATCGTGCCGAACCAGTTTGGGGGTGTCTCTTTTCTCGTATCCCTTGGTTTTGTCGTTGATCTTGTGGGCTTCATGGTGATCGTCATGGTCTCGTTCTCGACCTTGTTCTCGTTGTCGTTCTGGGGTTGGGTGTTTCTCTTTGGACCGTGTTGCTTCGTTTGTGTCTTCGGTGAACCCCGTTCGGTGACTGGTTCGTCGATCACCGCTGCTCGTCCCCGTCGACGTCGAGGAGCGACAAATTGCCGTCGTGAACCAAGCGGCCAGCCGGTCGCCGCCCCAGCCCCAACCCCGAACCAGCTGGTGCGGCCGCCCGGCCGGGCACGGGTTCCGGTTCTGGCGGTGTCTCGGATCCGGGACACGGCTGAGCGGTCAACCCTGTCCCCGCCAACGTGACCACATACCGCGACCGAGAGAAGAAGCCCGACGACCGGTCGCGCTGATCCTCCCGTCGGACCAACCCACGGCGGGCCAGGCGCCAGAGCGGCGACGACGGCGTCCTTCGACGTCCCCATCGACCTGCCCAGGGCGCGCGCCGATGTCGCCGTCACGACCGTGCGTCGATGAGCTCGCCCTCGAGCACCAACTCCTCGAGGACCATCCACGCCATCGTGTCCCGGGCGAGCCGGGTGGGCCGGCATTCCGGCCCGACGAGGGGAGCGTGCATTGGGTCGGGTCGTCCTCGGGCTCGGAGCCGGCCGCGCTCACGACGCCTCCGACTCACGCTTGTGCGCCACAACCCACTCAGCGACGTCATCAGGATCGAAGCGGACAAGCCGTCCGAGCTTCACGAAGGGCAGGCCGCCCTCGACACGAAGACGGCGGAGATGGCGGGTCGTGGTGTTCCATTGCTCGGCGAGCTGCTGCTCGGTGAGCAGCCTGCCAAGGTTCGTTGAGGTCGGTCCGTGATCGTTCATCGCGCCAGTCAAAACCCCCCTCTTTCGGGCACCTCCGGGGCCGCTCGCCGAGGCGCGAACGGAGAGGGACAGGACGGTTCACAGCGGTTCTGCACGGTTGTGGACGGACGGTCCCACGTCACACGATTCCCCCTTGACAGGAGCCCCGAAACTGCAACGAACCGTGTCCCGAAAGAGCCTCTGTTCAACGAGCGCCCCGTTGTGCAAGATGGTGGGCGCGTCGCGCTGGTCCGCAATTTGGCCGCAGGAAGCTGTTGGGCCAGGGCTACGGGACGGCCTGGTCAACGTCGGGTTGTTTCGATGGGCGGGCGAGAACGGGCTCAGCGTCTTCGGAGGACCGGGGGCGACCGAATGCCGGTGGAATGAACCCGAAGGAGCTGAAGATGGCAAGCATCGACGACAGGCGATTCACGACGCGAGGCGGCGAACGAGTCCGAACCGGCTACAAGGGTGACCTGCCGTGGCGGGCGCGGTGGCGCGAGTCGCCAAGTGCTCCCCAGAAGACCAAGCACTTTGCGCGGAAGATCGATGCCAAACGCTTCCTCGACGGTGTGCGGGCGGACCTCTTACGAGGCGAGTACGTCCGGCCTGAGGATGGGCGAGTCACTTTCCGCGACTACGCCGAGCAGTGGCGGGGCGCGCAGGTCACGAAGGCGTCGACCGCGAAGAAGGTCGAGCAGAACCTGCGACTCCACGTCTACCCGCGGCTGGGGAACCGGCCGCTTGCATCGGTGCGACCGAGTGACGTTCAGGCGCGCGTGCGGGCGTTGTCGGAGGCGCTGGCGCCGGCCACCGTAGAGAACGTCTACACGTACGCCGTCGCAGTGTTCGCAGCGGCGGTGCGCGACCGGCTCATCACACGGACGCCATGCGACAGGATCCAGCTACCGAAGGAACACGGCCGCGAAGAGGTCGTGGTGCTCACGGTCGACCAGGTCCGTTCCATGGCGGATGCAATGCCAGAGCGCTACCGGGCCGCGGTATGGTGCGGGGTCGGCCTCGGCCTCCGGGTCGGTGAGGTCTTGGGCCTCACGGTCGACCGGGTGGACTTCCTCCGGCATTCGGTGAAGGTCGACCGACAGGCAGCGGTCGATGGCGGGCGCGAGCTCGAGCCGGTCAAGACGCGGGCATCGAACCGCGTGGTGCCCTTACCAGAGGTCGTGGCGATCGCCCTGGCCGAGCACCTTCGGAAGTTCCCAGCCGGCGATGACGGACGCATCTTCACCACGTCGATGGGCAACCCGATGCGTAGGACGGCCTTCGGCGAGGCGTGGGCTCGCGCCCGGAAGCGGGCCGGCCTCGATGGCGTCAAGTTCCACGCATGCCGGCATACCTACGCGTCGTCGCTCAATCTGGCGGGGGAGTCGGTCGTGGTCGTGCAGCGTCGGCTCGGGCACGAGTCCGCGGCGCTCACTCTGAACGTGTACGGCTACCTATTCCCCGATGCCGACGACCGGACGAGGGCGGCGATCGACGCGGCGTACTCGGCCTCGCCGAAGAGGGGTAAGCGAGCCGCTGAGGACTGAGCGTTCGATGGTCCTCGTGGCCGCATCCGGCGGTGGCGCGGCGGAGGCCGAGGCAGTGCTACCCGAGTCTGCGGTATTCGATCCCGAGATCGCGGGCGCCGGCGCGAATGAGCGGAGCGTCCACTGAGACGGCGATGAGGCTGTTCGTGAGCACGGCGACCGCGAGGGCCTCTGCTGCGAGACCGTTCGGCCGGCGGCGCGTATCCAGTGCAGCCATGACGGGCACGAGGAGACGCGGTCCGATGAGACCGATCCACTCCGGGAGCGCTTTGACGCGACGGACGGTCATCTCTCTCACGTCTGGGTCGAGGCGAGCGAACCGGCCGGACAACGCGCCGTCGCCGGTTCCGTGCTGCACGGCGTTCGCGAGTCTGAAGTACCACGCCGCTGTCGTGTACACGATCGAGTGCTCGACCTCGGACCGAAGCCAGCCAACGTGCATGTCGGCCAGGAGATCGATCAGCGCGTGATCGTCGACGACGAGGGACATCCGCGCCGACTACTGCGTGGCGAGATCGGGGTCGTGAGCGGTGAGCTCTGCTACCACCCGGTCGTAGTCGCCGCTGGTCACCCAATCGGCGAGAGCTGCCTTCGCCTCGGGCGGCAACGGCGTGGCGGGCGGCGCGTACGGCGCAACGAGCAGCTCCCCCGACTCCTCTGCGGCAGCCCGAGCGCGCTCGACGGCCTCCGAGAGTTCTGGGCTCAGCTTCAGCGGGTTTGCCATGACAACAGGCTACCCGGGGCGAACTCGCGCCGCGATCGACGGCGTGTACGCGGCCAGGGATGAGGTGGGGCCCATCGCTGCTGAGGACTCACTGAGGACTGAGCGTTCGCTGGTCCTGCATTTGTGCAGGTCAAAGGCCATATTGTGGCGTTTCCGGAAAGAAGTTCAGGTTCTGTCACGGACAAACCTAGGAGCGTGTCGGGCCTGGCTGGTGACTGGCGGCTGGTTACTGCCGCCGCCGCAGCCCCGTTGTTGTCGGGATGTTTCCTGTCACCTTCTCTTCGCTGACGATTACCAAGACACCACTGTCCGACTCCGTCCGACTCCGTCTGCCGTTCGGGGCGGCCGTGGATACCGTTGGGATCATTACCACCGTGGCCGGAATGCCACCGACGCCGATGGTGATCCGTCCCGGCGTCGGGGACGCGGGTCCGACGCGGTAGCGTGGTCGGCTTGCCCCACCCCCGGGATCGCTCCGATGCGTGACTTTTCTTCCGACCTCACCGGCCTCCGCCGCCGTCTTGACGAAGCGGCCACCTATCTCCGCGTGGACGAACTGCGAGCGTTGCGTCCGCAACTCGAGACCGAAGCATCCCGACCGGACCTTTGGGACGACGCTGATCAGGCCCGCACGATCACCACAGAGCTCACCGTGGTTACCGCTGATCTCGAAACCTTCGACTCCCTCGCCATGCTGATCGACGACACCGAGACACTCCATGCGATGGCTCGCGAGGAATCTGACGAAAGCTTCGACGCCGAGGTGGAGTCAGCGATCGCCGATGCTGCTCGACGGTTTGATCAACTTGAGCTTCGATCGCTCTTCACTGGCGATTGGGATGACCACGATGCCGTCTGCGAACTCAACTCGGGTGAAGGTGGCACCGATTCGCAGGACTTCGCCGAGATGTTGCTCCGGATGTATCGCCGGTGGGCGGAGCGACGGGGCTTCGAGTTCGAACTGGACGAAGTGACAGCGGGAACCGAAGCTGGCATCTCGTCGGCGACGTTCATTGTGAAGGGTCGCTACGCCTATGGATTGCTGCGTTCAGAGAAGGGCACGCACCGGCTGGTGCGAATCTCACCGTTTAACTCGCAGGGCAAACGGCAGACGGCCTTCGCTGGTATCACGGTCGTTCCCCTGCTCGATGATGGCGACTCGGAGATCGAGATCGACGAGAAAAAAGATCTCCGTATCGACGTGTATCGCTCGTCCGGGGCGGGGGGGCAGCACGTGAACAAGACCGATTCCGCCGTTCGACTCACCCATCTTGCGACGGGGGTTGTGGTGTCGTGCCAGAACGAACGAAGCCAGCACCAGAACAAGGATCGCGCCATGCAGATCCTGAAAGCCCGCCTTGCTGATCTGGAGCGACAAAAACGCCAGGCCGCGCTTGAAACCATCGCCGGTCCAAAGGGCACGATTGGTTTCAGCAGCCGGATCCGATCCTACGTTCTGCATCCGTACCAGATGGTGAAGGATGAGCGATCGGGTCGTGAGATCGGCAACGTCGATGGGGTGCTCGACGGCGACGTCGACCCGCTTATGGAGGCGTTTCTCCAGTGGGAGCGCACCAACGCCCAAGTCGACGCCTCCAACGCGTAGGCGATCGGCCGCACCATCCCTTGACCGCCCTCGACCTTTTGGTAACCTAACCGTAACATGATCAAGCTCGAAGAGGTCACAAAAATCTACAAGGGTGACGTCGTCGCACTCCGAAATGCCACCATCGAAGTGAACAAGGGCGAATTCGTTTTCTTGGTCGGTACGTCGGGTTCGGGAAAGTCCACGCTGTTGCGCCTGCTCAACAAAGAGGAGCAGCCGACAAAGGGCCGGATCTTTGTGGCAGGAAAGGACATCGGGGAGCTCTCGAGCTGGAAGGTGCCCTTCCTTCGGCGCAACATCGGGTGTGTTTTTCAGGACTTCAAACTGCTCACCAACAAGACGGTGGCCGAGAACGTGGCATTCGCCCTTGAGGTGATTGGTCGCCCTCGACCCGTGATCAAGGCACAGGTTCCGGCGATCCTCGATCTCGTGGGGCTCGGCACAAAGTCGGAGAACTTCCCCCATGAGCTATCGGGTGGCGAACAACAGCGTGTCTCCATCGCTCGAGCGTTCGTGAACCGACCCCTCATCTTGTTGGCCGACGAGCCCACCGGAAACCTCGATCCGTCGACGTCGGTCGGCATCATGCGTCTGCTCGACCGGATCAACAAGACCGGCACCACCGTGCTTATGGCCACCCACGACCGCAGCATCGTCGACACCATGCGTCGGCGGGTTATCGAGCTCGACCACGGTGAGCTCATTCGCGATCAGGCCCGCGGCGTCTACGAATAACCCCCCGTTCCGTTTCCGCCGTCCCGTTTCCGTTCACCCCTCGAGGATTCCTCTCCCATGCCGATCAAGGTCGACTACGCCGCCCGTGAGACCGCCAGCAATCTCAAACGCAACTTCACCATCACGCTGGCCTCCATCCTCACGGTGTTCGTGTCGCTGTTCCTCGTGGGCTTTTCGCTGCTGTTCCGACAAGGGGTGGAAAAGACGACCGAGCGTTGGCGGGGGGGCATTGAGTTCATCGTGTTCTTGAGCCCCACGGCGAACCCCGATCAAATCGATGCCGTGCGCACCGCCCTCGACAGCCCGGAGATTGAGAAGGTCACCTTCGTCGACCAAAACGCTGCCTACGACGAGTTTCGAGAGCTGTTCAAGAGTCAACCCGACCTCTTGCAAAGCGTCACCCCAGACATCCTTCCCCCGTCGTTCCGGGTGGTTCCGCGCGACAAAGATGCCCGCACGGTTGAAGACCTCAGCGCGCAGTTCCGAGGCAAACCGGGGGTGAAAGAGGTGGTTTCAGCCACCGAGACCATCAAGCTGGTTCAGAAGATTACGAACTGGGCAACCTGGGCCATCACCGGCGTCGCTTTAGTTCTGCTCGGCGTTGCAGTCCTTTTGATCCTCAATACGATTCGAATGGCGATGTACGCGCGCCGGCGTGAGATCGAGGTGATGAAACTTGTGGGGGCCACCAACTCGTTTATCCGGGTGCCATTCATGCTGGAGGGGCTCATCCAAGGAGCGGCCGGCGCGGCGTTGGCGGTGGGGGGGCTCGTTGTGTCGATCCCGTTCGCCGAACGCAGCCTGCCTTCCGCCACCGAATTCCCGCTGTTCTCGGGCATCATTCCGGCGACGGGAGACCGGATGGTTACCTACGTGCTCATTGTTATCGTGGGTTGTCTGGTGGGTGCCGCCGGGGCTGGCGCCGCCGTGAGTCGTTTCCTCGACGTGTGAAGTCTTCACCCGAAACGGCCCTGCCGTTCGAGCAGATTCGCTATGAGGTCGACGGTCCGGTGGCCACCATCACCCTTAACCGACCGGAGAAATTGAACGCCTTCACCGTGTCGATGCAACGTGAGATGAACGCCGCATTCGACCTCGTCGACGGCGATCGGGAAGTGCGAGCCGTGGTGGTCACGGGGGCAGGGCGGGCCTTTTGTGCGGGAGCAGACCTCTCCGCCGGAAAGAACACCTTCGACGCCGATGCGGGGCCGCAGGAAGAAACCTCCGCCGACCGAACGTCGACTGATCGTGACGACCCACCTGCCTACCCCCGCGACTTCGGGGGACGGCTCACGCTCCGGATTTTCGCCTGCACCAAGCCGGTCATCGCCGCCATCAACGGCCCGGCGGTAGGTATCGGCGCCACAATGACCTTGCCGATGGACATCCGGTTGGCGTCGACCGATGCCCGGTTCGGGTTCGTATTCGCCGGCCGGGGGATCGTCCCCGAGGCGGCGTCGAGCTGGTTCCTGCCCCGCATCGTAGGAATCAGCCGGGCCCTGGAGTGGTGTTACTCGGCCGAAGTGTTCCCGGCGGCGGAAGCGCTCGAAGGCGGATTGGTCCGACACGTATTTCCCCCCGCCGATCTTCTCCCTGCCGCGAAGGCGATGGCGGAGCGATTCGCCGAACGGTCAGCGCCCGTCAGCGCCGCGCTCACCCGGCAGATGATGTGGAGGATGCTGGGAGCATCGCACCCCATGGATGCTCATCGGATCGACAGTCGCGCGGTGTACTCCACCGGTCGATCTGCCGACGCTCGCGAGGGAGTGACCGCATTCCTGGAGAAGCGTCAACCACACTGGGTGCTCGATCCTTCTTCAGACCTGCCAGAGTGGTACCCGTGGTGGGACGAGCCCACCTATTTCTGAGCGAACCGCGATCCGAAACGACATGCCCCGACCCGTCCCTGCAGTCTCGCCACTACGCCATCACCCGGTGATGCGCTGTTCGATCATTCAGCGGTCGATGGCGGCGTTCAGCATTGCCGCCGTTTTCGCAATGGTCGCCGTGCCGGCGTCTTTCGCACAGGTGACCCCAACAACTCCCACGCCCACCACGGCTCCGGTCACCACGGCTCCCGTTACCACGGCTCCGGTCACCACGGCTCCGGTCACTACGGCACCGCCCACCACACCACCCACGACGGGTGACACCACAACGACGAGCACCGACCCCGATTCGTCAACGTCGTCGACCTCCTCCTCATCGTCGTCCACCACGACTTCGACGGCCCCTTCTTCGCCCACCACGCGGGGAGACAACCCCGACACCGTGATCGAGCCGACGGCGGAGGAACGCGCCAACCTGCGGGCGGGCACCGATCTACTCACCGAAGACGATCTCAAACTTCTCGACCGTTACCTCGCCACACGGCTCCGCCTTTCGCAGATGCGCCTGGCGCTCACCAAGGTGAAGGAGAATCTCCGCCGGACTCAGGAGGAGGTCACCCAGTCGATCGCCAAGGTGCGCCGCGCCAACGAGGAGTACGACAGCACCCAGCTCCGGTTGGCCAAAAACACGGCCGAGTTCGAGTCCCATCAGGCCCGGCTCCGCACCGCTGCGGTGCAGACCTATATCGCCGGGGGTGTTGGCTCCTCATCCGCCGCCGCATTGTTAAAGGTACAGACGGTCGACGATCTCACACGGGGCCAGGTGTATGTTCGAGCGGTGGTCGACGACGAGCAAGAACTCGTCACCAAATACGACGAGCTCCGCAACTACGTCGATGAGCTTTCGAGCCTGTCCGAGCAACAACGCACCGCCACCGAATCGGCCCGCGATGCGCAACTCGCTCGTCAGGTGGACGCCACCCGACAGGTGGAGGAAGTGCAGGCCGCCACTACGGCTGAACAAGAGGCGTTTGAACAGCAAACCGCGCTCATCGCCGAGATCGCCGTGGAAGCCGCCGCCTATCAAAGGCGCATTAACGAGCAGGATCAACGAGCCGGGTCAATCGAGCAGACGTTGGCCAACGCCCAACGCGATCAGGAAGGCGCCCTCGACGAGGAGGCTCTTTTCGGCTACTTCCAACATCCCGTTCCTGCGGCCCGGCTCACGCAGAAGTACGGCCCGCGCATCCATCCCATCTTCGGCGGCACCCGTGGACACAAGGGCATCGACCTCGCCATCTCCACCGGCACGCCGATCCTGGCGGCAGAGGATGGCTTCGTGTTGCTGGCCACCGAATCCGACTATGGCGGCTACGGCAAGTGCGTCATCATCGACCACGGCAACAAAGTGGGGACGTTGTATGCCCACCAGAATCAGCTGAACGTCAGTGTGGGTGACTATGTGCAGCGGGGCGACGTGATTGGTTTCATTGGATCCACTGGGTTCTCCACCGGACCGCATCTGCACTGGGAGGTGCGGGTGGCGGGCGTTGCGATCGACCCGGAACCGTTGATCGGCAGTCGTTGATCGGCACGCTTTGACCGGCACTCGTTGACCGGCACGCGTTGACCTGGATCCCCGTGGCGGCCGAGTCGGCTGTCGTTCCCGGAACCGTGTCTTCGTTCGGCCCTGAACTGGTGGTTTGGTGCACCGTCGATGGGCGGGTGGGCGTGGCTGATGCCCGATGCCCGCATCAGTTGTCTCATCTGGCGGAGCAAGGCCGTGTGGACGGTGGCGAGCTGGTGTGCACCGCCCACGGGTGGCGATTCACCGTTGATGGCGTTGGGTCGAAACGCAACGAATTCGGCCGCGTGGATCCCAAGGCCGACCTCGTCGTCTATCCCACACGGTGTGTGGACGGCGTAGTCGAGGCGGACGTCCCCCGGTAAACCGCGAGCTGCGCGCCTTCTCCGGGTGGATCCACCACGACACGCTCCTGAAGTGGCACGGTGGCGGCATGCCAAACGGGTCGACTGCCAGCACGCCGGGAGAAGTCGCTTCACCAGAACCGATGCCCAAGTGGGTGCCCCGGGCCATCGGACTGGCGATGTTGGCCGTGCTCATGATTGGGGTCATCAGCTGGTTGTTCGAGCGAATCTCTAGCGTTCTGGTGATGGTGTTGGTCTCGCTCTTCCTGTCGTTCGCCATCGAACCCACGGTGAATCGCATGAGCCGGAAGGGCATGTCTCGCGGGGCCGCTACGGGCATTGTGTTTGGCGGCCTGCTGGTGTTTCTGATTCTGTTCGGGTTTGCCATGAGCAAGTTGCTCGTCGATCAGACCCAAACAATTTTCAACAACGCCCCCGGGTACCTCTCTGACTTCCGGGTGTGGGTGAAGGAGTCGTTCAACTGGGATGTGTCGGTGGAACAGCTGCAGGAGCAGTTGACCAACGGCGATGGCCCCGCCGGATCGATGGCGACGGGAATCGCCGGCAACGCGTTTTCCGTCGGCGCCAACGCCCTCGGCGTGGTCTTCCAAGGCTTCACCATTTTGATGTTCACGTTCTATCTCGTGGCGGACGGACCCAAGGTGCGACGCACGATCTGTGCCCGGCTGTCGCCGGTTCGTCAACAACGGGTGCTGTCCACCTGGGAGATCGCCATCGACAAGACCGGCGGTTACATCGCGTCTCGCGCCGTCCTTGGGCTCATTTCGGCGTTGTGCGCCTCGGCGGTGTTCACGGCCCTCGGCGTGGAGTCGGCGGCGGCGATCGGACTGATCTTCGCCGTGGTCGCGCAGTTGATCCCGGTGATTGGTACCTTCGTCGGCGGCGCACTCGCCGTGTTGGTGGCGCTCGCCAACCGACCGGTCCTAGCCCTTTGGGTTTTGGTGTACATCCTCGTATACCAACAGATCGAGAGTTATCTCATCGCCCCTCGAGTCACGAGCCGCACGATGTCGTTACATCCGGCGATTGCCCTCGGATCGGTGATCGCCGGGGCCGGCGTTCTCGGCGTGGTAGGAACCATCTTGGCGCTACCGGCGGCGGCGGTCATCCAAGCGTTGATCTCCACGTATACCCAGACCTACGACGTGATCGTCTCGGACATGACGCAGCACGACGATGGCGAGCCTGCGTTCGACACCACCAATCACCCCAGCCGCCGCCGTAACGATCGGGCGAGCGACCCTCCGGCGGAACGTCCGGGTGAAATGCCTCCCGCCTCGGCGGATTGATGCCTTTCGGGTCATTGCACGGCGTACACTGATCCTGTCACCTTCGGAGGATCACAATGGCCCAGAATCCCGTGCTTAAGGAATCCAAGTTCGAAAATGAGATTGCGGCTGCGCGCCAGCAGTGGGGTTCGCCGCCTCCGGGATCTTTTGCCGGTTCTCGTGCTGAGCAGTCGGGTACTCCCACCACAGGTGCCCCGCCCGAGTCCTTCCCCACCATGACGCTGAGCGGTACGGCCATGGCTACCGGCATCCTTCTTTTCCTTGTCACCGCCGCCGGTGCCTTCGGCTGGACCCAGGTCGTGGAGCCCACCGTTTCGGTGGGTCGGAACGGGCAGCCCATCTACGGTGCAATCACGGTGCCGCCTTGGCTCATCGGCGCTTTTGTCGTGGGGATCATCTTCAGTCTGATATCGGCGTTCAAGCCGAAACTGGCGAGGTTCACGGCTCCGTTGTACGCCGTGTCGTTCGGCACCGTCGTCGGCGCAATTTCCCACATCTACGACATTCGCTACAACGGCATCGCGCTGCAAGCGTTTGGGGCAACGATCTCCGTGGCCACCGTGATGTGGGTCCTCTACGCCACCAAGATCCTTAAGGTCACGGCCCGTATGCGGGCAGTGGTCATGGGGGCCACCCTCGGGATCATGGTTCTGTACCTAGCGGCCTTCCTCCTCAGCTTGGCCGGCGTGAATATCCGGTTCTGGGATGAGCCTTCGCCGCTTGGTATCGGTCTGAGCCTCTTCATCGTGGGGGTCGCCGCCTTCAACCTTGCCCTCGACTTCGACTTCACCGATCGTGCCATTGCCGCCGGTTCGCCGAAGTACATGGAGTGGTACGCCGCCTACGGCATCACCGTCACCCTGGTATGGCTGTACCTCGAGATCCTGCGTCTTCTGAGCCTGCTGAACCGACGCTGATCTCAGTGGCGGCCGGCGGGCCCCGGATCTTGGCGTGGGCCGACCGTGTCGACGATGCGTTGGCTCGGCGGCGGGGCGAAGACGACACCTGGGAACGAGCGGGTGACTCGGGCACCGTCGCCCACACCTGGGCCGTATTGCGGTTTGCGGCGATGCTCGTCGCGGCGCCCGTTGCCATCCCCGCCCTCGCCGCCACGGTGGCCCGCCAGACCCGCACCAGCAATCGCCGGGCGGCAGGGTACGCCGAGGTGATCGCTCGCGTTGGGGCGGGGCGACCGTCCGGGTACGGGTGGGATGACGTACAGCAGATCGATGCCAATGACCGTTGGTTCGTTTCGTCCGATCTGCACCGCTACGTGCGCGGCACCTTTGATTGGCCGGGCGGGCAGGACACGAAACGGCTGTACGAAGCGGTGCTCAACCACTACGCCGACCACGACTACGGGTTGATCGAAGCCGGCGACGTGGAGGACTTTTGGATGGTCGGAGGATCCACCTACGGCGCCGCCTACGACATGCTCCGAACGTTGGCGGCACCCCGTCGCGATCCGGGCGCTGATGCCCGACGGGGCCGGATCTATGCCGGGCACCTCGATCGGATCGTGGCCAACAACCGCGGTATCTACAACACCATCAACGAACGTTTTCATCAAGTCGGGCGTTACCGCCGATTGATCGGGAATCACGACGACGTGTACCGCAACGCGGTCGTGCTCGATGCGCTGCGCACGATTCACCCGGGTATCGAGGTGCACGATTTTCTTGTGCTCGACGGTCCTGAGGGTGCCTTTGGGGTGGTCACCCACGGCCACCACACCGACGCCTGGAACGGCCCCGGCATGGATGCGGTCGGCAAGATCGGTACCTGGGCCGCGAGTGTGATCGCTGATCTCCCGCGTATCGGTCGCGACCTCGGCGTGCCCACGGCCGCCGCGACCACCACCCTGCTCGACGGCCTACACCGGTCGGCACTCACCACGGTGAGCTCCCTATTCGGAGCCAACCGCCAGCTGTACTCGGTCGACGAGGTGCGATTGTTCGAGGGGTTTGCCGCTCGTTGGGGTGCCGACGGCGGTCCTCACATCATCCTCGGCCACACGCATCTACCGTTGGCCTCACCGGTTACTCCGGATGGTGCTCGAACTTGGTCCCGGTACCTCAATGCCGGCAGTGGGGTCGGGCACGGCCTGGTGACCGGCGTCGAGTGGGAACTCGGCATCGGTGGGCAACCCGAGCCGCGACTGGTGGCGTGGCATTGGGCCGACCATCATGTCGGCACGCCAACCGACGCCCACACGGTCGACATCGATGGTCGAGCGATCGCCCGCCGGGTCGCCGCCCGTGAACCATCGTCAGAAACCCTCACCCTGCAGTCTTACCCGCACCTATCTGGAGCACCATGACCCCTCCCAACGATTGGCCCTTGGGCGCGATGTTCGACCTCGACGGCACGTTGCTCGATCGGGAGCCACTCATGTTGGAGAGCATCAGCGCGGTGATGACGGGCGCAGGTGTGGAACTCACCGAACACGAAGCGAGTTTCGGTCTCGGTCGGGCATGGCAGGACGTCCATGGCCACCTCCGGGTGGAAGAGCGCCTGGGCTGGGATCTCCCTTCCTTCCTGGACCGGGTGTTCGTGCACGCCACCGAACTCATTCGCCGGGGCGGTCTGCCGAGAGTTTTGCCGGGTGGTCGGGAGTTGGTGTTGGCCTGCAAGGAGGCCGGCATCCCGGTGGCGCTGGTGACGGGGTCACGTCATGCCGAGGTGGTGCCCGCACTGGCCCAGTTGGAACTCGTCGGTGTGTTCGACGAGGTCGTGGCGGCCGACGACTACGGCCCGGGAAAGCCTGCGCCGGATGCCTATCTGTTGGGAGCCAAGCGGTTGGGCCTGCCGGCAAACCGCTGTGTGGCCTTCGAGGACAGCGAGGCGGGCATCGGTGCTGCGCTCGCCGCCGGCTGTCGGGTAGTAGCCGCCGAGTCCGCCAACCTTCCGGTTGGTCACCCTGCTCGCCAGGACCTCACCGGTGCCTCGTGGCACGTCGAATCACTCGCCGAGGTAACCCTCCCCGGCCTGCGATCTCGGTTTTCGGGCTGACGCTCACGTTTGCGTCGAAACATCAGCGGGGCACGGCCGTGAGGTGTACTACGAACCATTCGCCCCGCCAGGAGATCAGCGACTGCACCGGAAAGCTCTTCTCCTTACCGGCCACCTTGTAACGCACCTTGGTGCCGTACACCCGCCAGTACCCAAGTTTGTTGTACTCCACGCCGGGTTTGATCCACTGTGCGTTGGCCATCGGCACATCGATACCCACGAACTCAGCGTTTTTTGCGTCGGCGCCGAGCCCTTGATGGAGGGCCTTGATCTCGCTCTTGTAGATCGATACCAAGCGGCTGTTCCAGTCGTTCTCCGGATTTTGCAGGGCTTTCACCTGCCGGTAGGCGGGGAGGGGAAAGAAGAACGGCATGGCGGCGTCGGGGTCGTTGCGCACGATGCCATCCCACATCGCCCGCACGCGGCGCTGGAACGGCGCGCTGTCGGCGGACGGTTTGTCTTCCGTCTGCGGCAGGGTTGCGGGATCGACGGTGGTGGCGACCGCTGTTGCCGGCGGAGCCGACGGCGTACTTTGGTCTGGGGGCGGGCCGGCGGGCGTGGGGGCGGGGGACCCATCGGGCGCGGTGGCCGGGGGACCGGCGGCGACCGGTGTGTCGCTCCCTTTGAGGCCGCATCCCGTCGACAGCAGGACGGTGACGAAGGTTGCGACGACGACGACGGCGGCGGCGAGTTGGGTGGTAGTTGAACGGGCCATTTCTCGAACGGTAGTCGTGTCGGGCTTCTTGATCGTGAACCGGTGAATCTCGCACCGGGTTGGTCGGGGTATGTCGTAGGGTCGGACCCATGGATCCCACTGGTGAGGATGAAGACGGCGTCTCGTTCTACGAGCGCGACCAGGCGGCCAAGGCTGCTGGCGATCGTTTCGGAAACCTTGTTGATCAGGCGCTGGCCGCCGAACTCGAAACCGGCCGTAAGGAAAAGACGGTCGAACAAGCCCGTCGCCACATCTTCCGTCGGGTGGGAACACTGATCCTCGGTTCACTTGTCTTGTTAGTGGGGCTCGTCTTGCTCCTTCTACCCGGACCAGGTCTCGTCGTGGTGGCCGCCGGGCTCTACCTCATCGCGTTGGAGGTTCCGTATGCCGCTCGCCTCCTTGACCGGGTGAAAAAGCGCCTTCCCCAAGACGAGAACGGCAAACTGCCCAAGAGCGCCGTCGTGACGACGGTGGCGATGACAGTCCTGGCCACGGGGGCCTCGATTGCCTGGGCCGTGATCAAGTAACGCTTCGTCTGCACTTGAGTTGCCAACACCCGATAAGCATGCCGGCCGCCGCAACAACCGCGATCCGCATGATCGCGTGCTGCGGGCCGCCTACGTGCTGGACAAGGACGGCGAGAGTTGCCCCCAACAATCCGGCGGCGAACGTTGTCCGGAAGAGCCGACGAATCGGTGCCGCATCGAGGTCGGGAGGGTCGACGCGAGCCGCCGACGCTCGTCGCCGAACAAACTCGCGAATGCACCAAAACGTGAACAGCGAGCCGACCGCCGTTCCACCGAACTGCAACAGGTCGTACATGTGTAACGACCGGCCGCTGAGTTCGGGCGGAAGGGTGAACAGGGCAGTCTGAAGGAACGCAATTTGTCGGACCGCCCATCCGTGCCCGTGGCTGAACGCATCCAGCATGATGTGGCTGATCGACCCCACGACGGCGCTGAACACCACGACCAGTCGTGACGGTCGTTGGCGGTGAGTTCCTGCGCCGGGCCCGAGGGCGAGCACCAACTGGGGCCAACGCTGCGTTGAGGGGGACACGTAGACCGCGGCTGCCAGCTCCGGTAAAACGAGCGAAACGAGCAACCAACGCATAAGGAGCGTAAACGGCAGACAGAACCAAAGCTGCGCCAGCGGGTCGTGGGCGTCCACATACCAAGCCGTGCCGCCGAGTATGAACGTGAGATCGGGGGCCATCGACCCGACGACGAGTGCGGTGGTGTCAAACCGACGAGGCCAGCGAAGGGACAGCGGAAGGACGGGCGCCTGATGGGCAAGGAACGTAAGCGGCACACCGTGAGGGTCTCACGGGCCGCCGGCTCGCAGGTGTGGCGTCCGTGTGGAAAGTGTGAGGGTTTCTGGTAGTGCCGGGTGGCTGCCGGTAGCTGCCCGAGGTAGGGTCACGGCGTGGCCACGGCGGATTGGTCACAGAAACAAGGGCGGAGACAATGGCTATCGCAGATCAGGCGCCAGGCGAGAAACGCAAACCCCGAACGCAGTTCCGGGCCACCGAATACATGGTGGACTTCGGCGACGGTCCGGTGTCGGGTCGGATCCACACCAATCCCGACGGGACTGTCGGCGGTGTCATCGCAGATACGGCCGAGGCGGAGAGCTCGGTCACCATCGAGAAGGGTGCCAAGGTCTTCGGCAATGCGCGAGTCTTCGGGACATCTCGCATCGAAGGAACGGCTCGGGTGTACGGCAATACCCGTGTCGACGACTCGGTGATCGGCGGAACGGCCCAGATCCACGGCAACGTCACGGTCGACCGGGCAACGGTCAACGGCGGGGCTCGGGTCATGGACGAAGCGCGTGTGGGTGGCGGTGCCCGGGTCGGCGGAAACGCCGTCGTGCGGGGCGCCGCAAAAGTGATGGGCGACGTTGTCGTCGACGGTGACGCCGTGGTGGAAGGAACGGCGTGGGTGGCCGGGGGACATGTCACGGGTTCGGCGGTGGTGCGCGGCGGCACGGTGGTGCGGGCCGGCGAGGTCATCGACGGCAGTTGAATCGAACCCTCGTTGGGTGTGGCTCGTGCTGCGATGGGCGAAAGCGGCGCACGATTTCCTAGCGAGACATCACCGTCGAAACTCCAACCGTGTTGCAACCGTCCCCCCTGTAGGGGTCTGCCTGCAACACGGTCCGGTTGGGACGAGCTGAATCGACGCGAAGATTCTGTGGGACGGTCGTCAGGTACATGTCGCTGCAACCCGTTCCCAGGCCACGCGCAGAACAAGGTGTTCGCTCAGGGTTTGGGCCGGCTCTCCTCGCTGTCACGTCGTTTGGACCAGGCGATCGCACCGGCGAGCAAGAACAAAAGCAGCACAATGGCGATCGCGACGGAGCGCATCGTGGCCCAACGTTGGGCGACGGTTTCGGTCGGTAGCGACGACGGAGCCGTTGGTCCATCCGGGCTTGCGGGAACTGTGGCGGCCACGGGCACGACACGCGCCTCAGGCCCGAGCCCGAGCCGACCAGCAAGTGCGGGATCGAGGGTCAACGCCGTTGAGCCTGGCCCACTCGGCAACGCCACGACGTCGGCGGGGAAGCCGGACCGGATATCGCCGTGCTCGTTTCCTTGAGCGTCGATCGCCAAGACTCCGTTTCCCCGGAAGGGGAAGGCCGCCGAGTGGCCGACGTAGAGCGTTCCCGATGAGGTGAGGGACGTCGAATGTGTTGGTAGGTCGATCACGAATCGCTCCGAGCCGTCCGGCCGCACCGATACCACGAGGCCGTTCTTGAAACGGCCGCCTTCGCCCAGCACGAGGACCCGGCCGTCCACCGTCCATCCGAGACTGCGGAACGTGAAAACCGGAACCTGCGGGTCGATCCTGCCAGCGACGCTCCCGTCCGGACGCAGCACCTCGACGGCCTCTACGTTGTGCCGGCGTCCCTCCGGTAGCAGTGATCCCATGGCGACGGCGATGGAGCCGGCGGAATGCACGGAGACTCCCGCCACCGTGCGGTCGGGTGGCAAGGAGATGTGACCGATCGCCGTGCGGCTGCCGGTGGCGGGGTCCTCCCGCACGACGTTCGCTTCCGATGGGTCTGTCCCGGGCTCCACTGCGATGATCGAGCCATCGCTCGGATCAAGCGCCAGCCCAACGACCTCTGGCCGGTCGACAACGGCGGTAGAACTTGGCGTAACTCGGATGACCTGGTTCGGTAGCAGGGGGCTTGCCGTCAGCGGCGACTGATGGTTCACGAGGAGTCGGATCTCGTCGCCGGCACAGGCGACGCCGACGATCTCGTCGGAGTCGCCGGCCTTCGTGACCTCGGCGCTCCACAACTCGGTGAGTGTCGCCGTGTCCACGAGTGCCACATGATCGACTCTTGCCCCGCCAGCACTGCCTTGGCGGACCGTGGCGAGCCTGCGGCCTTCGGCGCATACCCCAACCCGCGCCGGAGCGTACAGTGCGTCGACCGGCGGGCTTGCGGCCCACGCCAGCGGGCGGGCTTCTGCGTCGAGCAACCCAATCCACGCTGGTCCGAATTGGCCGACGACGGCGAACACGGGTGGACCAGTCCCCGTGATCGGTGGCGCGCCGAGGTCGAGCGCTCGTAGCTCGTCTGCGGCGACTGGCCTGAGGCAGATGCTCACGGTGCGGCGGCCGTCGCGGGTGGCGATCAGCAAGCCGATTTGGTTCCCGAGCGTGAGCTCAACCCCGCAATCGCCTCCTCCTGTCCCGGTCTCCACCTCGATGACGTTGGGTACGACGCCCTTTCGCGACTCTGCAACCGTCACGCGGTAGCGGAAACCGCGGGGAACCATTCCGCGATCGGTTCGGCCGTCAAACCAATCCACCGTGGTCGGCGTTCCGATCACGGCCTCGTCGGCCATGGCGACTCGGTCGGCCAGCGGGACCGGAAGCCCGATACAGGAACACGCACTTGCTGGTTCGACGCTGCCAAGCACGAGCAACACTGAAGCGGCGAAGCTCAGCGCAAATCCCGTCAGTACGGCCTTCACACCTCGTCGGCTCATGGCTTGTACTCCGTGTCATCCAAGTGGGTGGGCGATCTGGCGTCGTTGCGGCGGCCGAGTAGTGGCACGCCAGATGAGACCCGCCGCAATCAACGCTACGCCGGCAACCAACCCCACACCGCCGACCTGCGCCCGAGCAACCATCGGCTCGACGCGTCTATAGAGGACGGCCGGAGTGGGCCCGACCCGGCCGCCCGCTCCAGCGATTCGATACGTACCGGGAGTAGTAATGACGAACCGATACCTGGCCTTCGGCGTGAACGGCCGCTGAAAGTCCGTGTTGGAGCGGGCTATCAAAAAGGCCTCCACACGATTCTCGGGTTTGTCGAGCGAGGCGACCAGGGATGGCATTGGTTTGTCATTCTGGAGATTGAGCGCCACGGAATCCTTGGAATAGTTTGGGTCACTGGGGTAGACGGCATAGCTACCGGAAGTCAGATACTGAGTGTCTGCTGGCGCGGCGCCGGGAATTGACTTTGATTCCGTTTCGTTTTCGAGCCAGAGGGCGAGATCGTTCAGGGAAGTGACCACGCCCACACCGGAAACGACGAGAAGAATTGCGCCGAGGACGACGACCCAACCACCCTTCGGCTTCTTCAACGGTGTGGTGTCCGGGGCGGGTAGTGCATGGTTCGACGGATCTGCCGTTTCGACGTCGACGTCATGGTCGAGGGCGTGGCCTGGGGTTCCAGTTCGGAGGTCGTTCTCGCGTTTGTAGGCCGCAAGGTCCCGGAGATAGGTCAGCTTCTGGCGTACTCCCGTCGAAGCCAGGTAGAAGCCGGCGGCGGCAACAGCGCCGCCGGTGAGGATCTCTAAGGACCCGCGCCTTGGGCCGGACGCGAGAAGGAACAGCGCAGCCAGCGCGAGAACAGCCATACCAGTCAACGCCCGTCGCGCGCTCACGTGGCGCGCAACACCCCCGGAGCGCGACATCGCCCCAGGTGAGGACCACGGGCCGGGTGCGACCTTTGGGCTCCACGGCCCAGCAGGCCGAGCGCTGCGTTTGGCCTTTCGCATACCTGAACGGTACCCCTCAGCCGCCTTGGTTGCTTTCGGACGACACACGATTCGGGAGTGAGTTCTCGTTGTGTCGGCGACAGCACCGCCCTCCCGATGAACGCACCTAGTGTCACGAGATGGCGCGGCGACGACGATCAGGCCACCGTCCACACTGGCCGCTGCTGGAACCATGCTGAAACCAACCCCCTGTAGGGGGCTGGTTTCAGCATGGTTCCAGCCAACGACCCGGCCCTTCGGTTGCATCGCGGTAGGGGCACGGAGATCATTGACTGAAAAGATCGTCGATGAAGTCATGGCGCTCGTGCCGTCTCTTCATCACCGCCTCAACTCGAGGTCTTTGGTGGCACCACGAGTTCGGCGCAATGCGCCGAGCAGTCGCGTCGGTGTGGGACGGTTGGCCCCGGGGGCTGGTCGTCCTGCCGGCAGCGTTCGGTCCAGCTTGGCCGGAGTTCAGGCTTTTCTTTTTCTGTCCACGTCGGGTAGCGGCCACTCCGTATTCGTGCACGCGCCGGTAACTTCGCGGACGGATCCGACCCCTGTTTCGAGTTCCGCGACGGAGAGCCGCTGCGTGTCGTCGTCGGAGATTCAGCGAGCAGATTTGGGACACCAAGTCAAGGCTCGTGACTGCCTCGAGGTCGACTTCAGTGAGGGCAATGCGGTGTGCCCGATCAGCTGGAGGGGGAGATGCGGCTCGTGAACACCTGCGCCTGGCGGACCTCCTCGGGAAGACAACGACGGGATCACCTGTTCCGGCCACCATGATGAAGCCGAGATCGTTGACTCGACCCGCGCTGCGCCCCCCAATGGCCGGTCGGTGACCCGGCGAGAACCGTGGTGTTCCCGGGTTCGACTGGTGACGGCGGCGCGTGCGGGCAGCGGAACTCGATGTCTCCGGAATCGGGGACTCCTCGTTGCGCGCGACGACGGCTCGGCACAGTTCTCCCGCAATCAGTACGAGTGCCCGAAAGGTCCTAAGGGAGCGTTCCGAAATAACATTGCCGTAGTTACTTAGTTGTAGTTTCAGGTTTGGGTCGGATGTCGTAGTTCCATTCACCGTGAAATTTGTGGCTCTTGGTCTCGACGGCAGCGAGTTCTTCGTTGGTGATCTTGA
>JANOSD010000070.1:0-20618 GCA_031415655.1 Actinomycetes bacterium | reverse complement strand
TGGCGAGAAGGTGCTGAACCTCCATCGCCCGGTCCATCACCTCCAGGTCAACCGGGAGCCACCGAAGCTTCGCGATGTCAACCCGGAGCGTCTCGTAGTCCTTGCGGTTGCGGGCCGAGAACAGGACCTCAAGCGCGATGACGTGGCACGACGCGAGCGCGTTCTCCGCGAGCAGGAGCGCCAGAAGGTCGCGGGCATCGTTGCTGTGCCGGCGTTGCTCGAGGGCGGACTTGTCGGCCATGTACAGCCGGGTCATCGCCAGGCGCCACGCATCACCTCGGGATCGGCGAGGTCAGTGGCTGCCTTGTCCAGGTCGGCGAGGAAGGCCAGGCGGCCCTCACGAGCCGCTACCTCAGCCAGCGCCCGGTTCACCGTCTCGACCTTCGTCGAGGTGCCCAGCACCTCCGCAGCGGCCTTCAGGCTCTCGTCATTGATGTCAATCACCGTGCGGGTCACCGGAACCTCCTGATATCACGTATGGCCACTGATGATATCAAGCTCAGCGAGGGTCCAGCCCGACGCTTACCAACGAGCAGGGCACACAGCCCGCCCCCAGGCCGGCGATCGGGGATGCAGGCAGGCCGAGATTCGGGGATGCTCTCGCCGCGCGTTCTGGGACGCGTGTCCACGGCAGCGGGTCAACTCCAGGCTAGGAGACTGAGTCCGGCCGCCCCGTTGTAGCCAGGAGCGAAATCAAGTGGTGTCTCGCCCGACGCGTTCGCGAGCCCGGGATCGGCGCCGGCGGCGAGGAGGAGCTTGATGATGGCCTCGTCAGGATGCTCGTACCCCTGCTGGGCTGCGCCATCACAGCCGATGTCGACGGCCTGGTGCAGAGCCGTCCAGCTGTTTCTCGTCGCCCGATTCGGGTCGGCGCCGGCGGCCAGGAGTACGGCCACCAAACGTCGGCCACTGATGTTCGATGGCGAGGAGCAGCGAAGTCCAGCCCGTGACGGGATAGACGAACGAGAGGGAGGCGCCGTCGCGAATGCTGTCCAACAAGGCGTCGGGATCGCCACGAAGGATCGCTCGCATCATTGCGATTTGCTCAGCCTCCACGTCCCGCAGCATCGCGGCGTGCTTGTGGGCCACCGAGCGCAGCTCAGCGAACGGATCGCCCGGGAGCTCAGGCAACGCTTTCATCACCTCGAACTCTGCCTCGCCGTGAGGCTCTGGCTCCGCTCCCCAACGGTTCGGCGGTTTCATGCAGGACACCGTACGAAACGCTGCCACCGACTTCACGGTCCCGGCGATCAGCCGCGCTCGGGAGCCGCCGATAGGACGCGCTCTGGCTGCGTGGTCTGGGGCGCGCTGCCTACGCCGGCAGTTCAACTCCACTCTTCGAGCGCATCGGTGCGGAGGCGATCGTCGCACGGCTGCCGGCGCCTTCTCTCTGTACTCTTGGCGGTCATGGGAGTCGCGGCAGATCTTGGGTATGCACATCGGCACGCCAACGCACCGCAGAGGGTGATGCAGCGGTTCGGCGCCACGAAGGCGGGCGCGTGGTTCTTCTCGAAGACGCTCGTCGCGATGGACCGGGCGGTCATCAAGATGACGAAGGGGCGCACGACCGTGCCCGAGCTGCTTGCCGGCCTGCCCGTGATGTTCGTGACAACGACGGGACGCAAGAGCGGGCTGCTGCGCACTACCCCGCTCGTGGCCATCCCGATTGGGGACACCCTCGCGCTCATAGGCAGCAACTTCGGTACGGCGCCTACACCGGCGTGGGTGCACAACCTCGAGGCCGATCCCACAGCGACGGTGCGCTACCGCAATGCTGAGCTTGAGGCCCGTGTGCGTCCGGCGACCGATGAGGAGTACCAGTCGGTTTGGGGATCAGCCGCCTCGGTGACTGCGGCGTACGGTAAATACCGGGAGCGAGTCACCAACCGTGATATCCGCATCTTCGTCATGACGCCTGCGCCGACCTCGACCTGATGAGCGAATCCGCGCCCACATAGTGGCCGGCACCGCGCGCTCACTACCGGCGTTCGGCCCGATATTCAGCCGGTGATAGGGGACGCGCTTGCCGCGCGTTTTGCCCGGCCGCGTCCTTCGAGATCGAGGCAGGTCAGATCCAGTAGGTGTTCAAATAGAACGCTCTCGTTCAAAGCAACAAGGCGTGGTGTTCGCTGATCCAGTCCGCTCGGTTCAGGTCTTGGTCAGCGACGCCGGTGCGTACCCAGCTCAATTGGGGCTCAAGTCCGCGGTCAGCAAGGGCATGGACATCGGCGGCGGTCCGCCGCAGAAGCCTCACAGCGTCGTCGACAACGCGTGCCGGAACCCCGGACCCGTAGCCATCAACCAACACCCGTAGTCGTCGACGACGATCAGGCGGTTTCTCCCAGCAGGCCCACCCGTCGACGGCTTCAGCGTCGCAGCGCAACGGCACTGACCAGATGGCCGCCCACGCGAGATCATCGAATCGGCTCCCCGGTCGAGCGAACTCCCAGTCGATAATGCCCACCGGGACACCGTTGCGCCAAACAACATTCCAAGGCGTGAAGTCCCCGTGGCACACGACCGTGTCTGGCCCCGTATCCAACGCGGGAAGCTTCCAGTGCGCCGGTTCCGGTGGCGAGAATGACGCTGAAGCGATGTGGTACTCCCGCAGCAATCGGCCAAATCGCCACACGCCCGCGTCGGTGGCGACATGCTCCCAACACGCAGAGCCGGCGTCGCCAGTGATGTACGACACAACCTCGCGGCCCTCATCATCGACCCCCAACGGGGTTGGCCCATACCCGAAGCCCACAGTTCGCAGGTGAGCGAGGAGCGCAAGCAGCGTCGGCGTCCAGACTCCGGAACTCCGGCGGACGGTGTCACCGACCCGCTCCACCCCGGCCAGCATCACACCGTCCTCGTCCATTTCTCCATCTTGCTGGATTGTCCATTCTAATGCCGTGCCGCGGCTGCGACGGCCGAGGACAGTCCCGGCGATCTGGGGCGCAGTGGTGCGCCCGGAGCTCGTGTTATCGCCCGCGCGTTCGGGGACGGGCGCAACACCGAAGTCGGTACAGCTCACTGCTCCCTCCTATCCCCTCGAGCCGCTCCTCGATGATCCGGACGTATGGGAGATCATGCTCAACGCCCCCGATGGGAAGTGTTGGAATCAGTAGTCACCGTCACCATCGACGACGCCCCGCCAGTCGACGCAACTACCTTCAGGGTCGTGCCCACGAAACCTTCCTTGTCGGTCCGACGCCTCGGGTATCTGCTGGTCGCCGTCGCGGCCTCAGCCTGTTTCGCGTTTCCCGCCCAGCCTTCCGGAGCGCAGGGGACGACATCGATGCCTGGCAGCTCGACGACCATCCCGGGATGCAACGCCGAAATCTACTTCGACACTGTTGGGCCGGTCTTCCCCGGCGACGACGTGGTCGAAGGGGGTTCTGTGTGCGAAGCGAATGTAGAGGTGGTGATCTCCATCGATGGGATGGAAGTCGGACGGGGCACCAGCGATGCCCAAGGCAACATCTCCATCGCGGTCCACATCCCCGGCGATCTCAGCCTCGGCCTTCATACGATCGCGGCGACCGTGGGCCAGAACGAGGTCACGAGCCGTGAAGTGAACATAGGGCCGGGGGACCTGTACGACAACGGCCCCGCGGGCTTCATCGTCGAACCCATTTCGGTTCAGGCCGGCGGGGCGATCACGATTCGGGGCCAAGGCTGCGATGCCGGGGACATCGTCTCAGTAACGGTGCGGGGCGAAGAGATCGGCTCGGGCATCACCCGCCCCGACGGCACCTTCGAAGTCACCGCCTCGCTGCCGACAACCTCGCCACTCGGCCAAACCACGCTCGTTGCGTCGTGCACAACTATCTTTATGAGCAACGTGGTCGAAGTGGTGGCGATCCCGATGGTCGCGCCCCACTTCACCGGCTGAGATTTGATCTCAGACGGGAACTGGTGGTCGACGGCCAAACGGTCAGACACTGACATACCGGAGCAACCAGGATCGGACCCGGCGAACTGCCCGTTCGCGGGCCGTGATTCGGGGACGGATGGGGGCGGTGTTCTGGGACAGTCCGGAGCCGCTCAGATCGTAACGATCTCAAGCGATGCGCCGAGGGCGTTGGCGAGCCGCTTGATGTCGTCGCGATCGCTTGTCACGACGAGATCGCCGCGAGCGATTGCTCCGACGGCGACGGTCGCATCGATCACGTCGGCAGTCTTGGCGCGCCCGCACGCGTCACCGGCCACTCGGGCCATTGTCTCGTCTAGGCCCTCGATGCGGCAGCCTTTGAGGAAACGAGACAGCTCAGCCTGGGGGCCACCTCGCCACACCTGGCCGAGCACACCTGCGGGCACAGTGGGTCGGAGTCCTCGTTCGAGCGCCCGTCGGTGAAGAGACCACAGGCGACGATTGGCGCGCTCGGCGGCTACGAGCGCGCCGGCGTCGTAGGTGATGCCAGGCACGGCGTCAGCTCGCTTGACGTGCTTCGTGGAGCATGCGGTCCAGAAGCTTGTCCGCCGCGGCGAGCTCCTTGGCCGTCAGTTCGCCGTGTTCTGCTTCCCACTCGCGTACCGCATCGAGGCCGGCTTCGATGGCCAGCGCGTTCTCTGCCGCGTGATTGAGCCACGCGGAGACACTGACACCAGCGCGATCGGCCGCGAGAGCAACTTCGTGCGCGACAGCGTCATCGAGTGCGACGGAAAGCTTCTTTACGGCCATCCCCCGGATGGTAATACCGTGTTCCTACCAACGCAACTGACTCTTCGAGGCGACGACAGCGAGCACGCGCGGCGCCGGCGCTATACGTAGGATCCGGCGTCCCCAGACCGGCGTTTCGCCCGATATCTGACCGTCGATCGGGGACGCGCTCGCGGAACATTACGCCCAGCGTGACGGTCCGGGGCACGGGCTGGGTCGAACCCGTTCCGGCTCCCGTTCGCGCGGATCGGTCACTGTCTGGGAACGATGTCGAAGCGTTGGCGCCCATGGATTCGGTAAACGCTGAAGTTCGAATCGATGGTGAAGATCCGACGGTGGCCGTGTTCTTCGGCGTAGGCGACGAGGGTGGCGTCGGCGAGGTCCATAGGGGTGTCGGCGTACTTGTCCATGAGTTGCGCACTCCGTCGCACCGCACTCTCAGACAGATCGCCGATGGTCAAGCGGCCGTCGTGGAGCAATCGCCAGAGCGCCTGCTGACCGCGGATGCCTCCTGCGCTCCCAGTCAGGTACATCGCTTCGGTGAATGCCGGCCATGTGGTCACCAGCGGCATCGAGAGTTCATCGAGCGCGGCCAGGCAAGCCTCATGGTCGGCTTCGTCCGCGTCGATGATGGCGATGAGCGGGCCGGCATCGGTGAGGGTCACCGGCGCTTCGCTTTGTTGAGCTGCTCGGTGAAGGCCTTGCCGGAATGGCGGGCGCGACCGCCGCCACCATGAACAACGCCAGCGACGTCACCGAACTGGTCGCGCTGGGTGTTATTCAGGACCTGATCTGCTCGTTCTTCCGCGGCGTGGCGGATGAACTCAGAGACCGACTCTTCTTTCACTGCCGCGGCGCGCTGGACCTTCTCGTCGAGTTCTGGATCAAGTCGAAGGCTCCTCATGCCAGTACCGTATCACAGACTGCTCACCGCGTATTACAGCCTTTGCCACATCCACGACAGGAAGATCCGCCAGCTGAACCGGCGAATTGCCCGATCGCGATGCGGCGCAGCGGTGTCAGTCGTGGACGAAATCCCGGTGCGGCATCAAACCGTTGGTGGTGCGAACATCACCAGGTCGTCGAAGAAGTCGGACACAATGCTACTCAACTCGGGGTCGCCGCCCGCTTCACGAACAAGCTCCACAACATCGCTCGGCGGCGTTGTCGCGGTGGTTCTTGTCAGATGAGAGAGGGACAGGATGGCTGCTCGGCGTAGCTCCGTAGGAGCACCTGGACCGATGCGCTCGCGGCAAGCATCAGTAGTCAGGCCCGGCATCACGGCATGAAACCCGCAGCGCAACAACCCTTCGATCTGGTCACCAACATCGCCGTGAAGGAGCCGTCGAGCCTCGTCCCACGTGATGTCATCAAGACCGGCGTAGTCCACGCGCCCATTGTCGCAGAGGAATCCGTTCCTGCGCGTGAAGTGAGGCGCAGGCCCTGTCCCCTGACACCGCCTCGATCGCCTACAGGCCCCGCGCAGAAGGGCCGATAGGCCCGGCCGAGTATCCATCGGGGATATGCAACGGCACCTCGGAGCCTCCGCCACCGTGCGCGACGAACGGCCTTCGTCGGGCAGCCACTGTGCCCACCACCCGGCAGATTCTGCTGACGCCAACCCGCCGGGATGGTCGAACTTGACGTCGGTTCCTCGCCGAGCGATTGGAGTCCATCGCAGAGAACATTGCCTGTCAAACTTTGGGTCAGGAAGGAACCCGGATGGCGGTGATGACGGTGGCGACACCGTTGCCGGGTTCCACGAGCGTGATGCGCTCATCTCCTTGATCACCGAGGAGTTGGAGGACGGTGCCGCTCGTAAAGGGAGGCGAGGTCACCCGGTACCGAAACGAGTTAGCTCCAACGTCGACTTCGACCTCATCACCCGGCGCGAGTTGCGGAATGACCGACCGTCCGGCTTCATCCCACGATCCCTCGAACCCGTAGAACACCGCGTTGCCTTGCACCCCCGGAAGAGGGCTCGTCGGTATATGCCCCGGCCGGCCCCCTGTGTTGAACAGACTCTCCACCACATCGGTGTCGTATCCCTTCGATTCGATCCGGAGGCGGCCGATGATGTCGCCGACGTTGCTCCCCTGGCCTTCGAACCGGAAGTCGGCATCGGGGCCAGCGATTTCGAACGGCACGAAGCTGGTGTTGAAGGACTTTCGGGCCTTGGCCACCGCCGGGTCCGCTTCGACTGTTGCGAGGTCCTCGGCGTTGACGACCCCCGCTCCCGTCACGAGATAGGCGCGAACGGTGCAGTTCAAGTCGAACAAGGGCACTGCCGTGACCGCCTCGGAACCCATCGCGCTGGGCGGCGAGCGCCAAGCGTAGAGCGCAGAGTCCCCATTGGGGCCGCCGGGCCAGGCGACCCCGAAGGGCCGCCCTTCCATCTCGGCGCCTTGACCCGGTAGGGAATCGGCCAGTGCAGTCGGGGCAGTGCCGTCCCCAGGAAGCGGGCACGGGTCGTCGACCCGTTGGAGCGGTGGCGAAGACCCAGCGACAGTGAATTGGGTGCACACACGCATGGCGCGACCGATGTCGACCTGCCCGTCAGCTCCGCCGACGGCGACCGGGGCAGCGTCGCGACACAAACGATGCTCACCGGGCACAATGCCTGTCGACCAGCGATGCAACTCCGGTGTGTCCGCACCGATCACGAAGTCACCCGTTGCGCACGGGGTCCTGAACGCATCGCCGTTGAAGATCTCGGACATGCTCCTGGGGTCGGCCGAACGGTCAGCCCAGGGAGGCATCCCCCCTCCGCCCCCGCTGCGTCGCTCTGGTTCATCTTGACCGCACATTCCGCGTGGGTCAGCTTGGCCTGGGGTGTAGGTCACCGTCAGCGACACGGTCACCCAATCAGTCCCGGCCTTTCGCTGGATGACGGTGAGGGGCGAAAGCTTGTACGCCACGCCATCTGGATTGATCATCGACAGCTTCACCGGCTGCCCCGCTCGAGGTGACTCCGGGAGCAGCCGAAGCGAAGGTCCCCCACCCGGGTTGATGGGAAGCGTCACCTGTGCGCCGGGCACGCTCGACCCGGGAGATGAGGTCGGAGGCGGGACAGTCGCTGGGCCGGTGACCACCGACTCGGGTCGTGAGACGACGGCCAGGAGGGCGCACACGATCACGAAGGGAACGAGGGCACCGACCCCGATCACCGCTCGCCTGGCAAGGCGACGCCGCCTGCTCATTCGCCACCACTCGTTCACCCGGCCGACCACGGCGTCTTCCGTGGTCACCCGGTCGGCTGAAGGCGTCGCCCCAGCGCGCAATAGGCGGATCAGCTCGTCAGTCATGAAGTTGCACCTTCTCGATAAGGCCGGCATCGCGCAGAACATCAAGCGCGCGGCGGGTCGCCGACTTCACCGTGCCCTCGGGGATTCCGAGCAGGTCACCAACTTCACCAACGGAAAGATCAGCGAAGAACCGCAGCACCAGCACCGTCCGAAGCCGTACATCCAAGACGGAAAGAGCGTCGAGAACCGCCGCTTGTTCATACGGGTAACCGAGATCGGTCGTCGCCTCCGGCGAGGTCGACGCACCCAACCTCGCGTTCGCCCGACCCTCCGAACCCCGTTTCCGGAGCGCGGAGAGGGCCAGGTTCACGGCAACACGGTTCACCCACGGTCCTGGATTCTCCAGCCGATACACCCGTTCCCAATCGCGACACACCCGCACGAACGTCTCCTGGCTCAGATCCTCCGCCAGACGTTCATCGTGAACGAGTAGCCGAATCGTTCCGAGCACGCGCGGGTACTGCGACGTGCAGAAGTCGACAAGTTCAGACGGTGGCAGCATGAATCGATCCAGGACCCTCGCCTAACAGACGCATCACCGGCCGATTCGGATTTTCCCGCCGCGAACCAGAGTGGATCCCTCGGCCCGAGAAGCCGCTCCGGATCCCCCGACGGGGACGACGACCACCTCGCGTGAACCTGTCAGAATCCATCGGTCGCCAAGCTTCGCGCTTGGCACGCTGACACGTACCGACGGCAGCCAGGCCCCCGAACCACGCCGGCTCTCAACCCACGACCGGCTCTCGCAACTACTCGAAAAGGTCGCCGAGAATCTCCGCCGCTCGTCCGTCGGCTCCGGGCATGAGATGGGCGCAGACCCGTCTGGCGCGTCGGAGAAAACGAATGCCTTCGGTGACAACGGGATGCCGATCGCCTCACACGAAGAACACACGCGTCGTGATGGCGTCGTAGTGCGGCGACAACGCCACGGTCCAGCGTGACCGTGCGCTGCTGATGAGTCGTCGTGTCCTTCTCCACCAGATCGGAGCCGACTTGAACGACCGCATTGCGAACGCTGACCTTCCCCGATCCGAGGTTCAGGTCTGCCCACCGCATGCCGCTGACCTCCGAACGTCGACACCCGGTAGCCACCAACATCCGGAACCACAACGCTTGGACCGGAGCGACCTCAGCCGCCTGCTTCAACACCGCCCGCACATCCTCAACCGACGGCGGGACGATCTCATGGTGTGGCACGCGCGGTGGCGTGGCGAGCTTCGCCGGGTTCGTCGTCAACAGCCCCCACTTCATCCCCTGGTTGAAATCGAACCGCAGAAGACGCTGGAAGTGATCCACGGTTGAAGGCCCGCGACTCGTCGCCGACCCCAAGTGCCGGTACGGGTCGTCGATCATCTTCGGAGTGACATTCCGCAACGGCTTGGCCAAGAAAGCCTCGGGCAGTTGTTTGCGCAACGATCGGTACGAGGCGAGCGTGGTGGGCGACGCCTGCCTCCTCGTCGCGGTGCTTTCCCACGGCGCGCAGCTCGGTGCCGTTGCCAGCGGCGACTGCGAGATCGGGCTGGTGGCCTATGAGATGACACTGCTCGTCGCCCGTATCGGCGAGATTCTCAGCCCCGACCTGATCGACGAACGCAAAGACCTGCTCTCGGCCTGACCGCCGGGAAGTCACTCAAGGCCCACCATCAAACCGTCGACAACCCGTGCACCTTCACCCCAAACGGAACCAGACAAGTCGGACTTCGACCTCGACCGAGCGTTTCTCAAGCCCACCCCAATCCGCACCGAACCCACCGCCGCTGCGACCCGCCCACCGGCTGATGCCACGTACCGGCCGTTTCTCCTCACCGGAAGCCGCACCGAATCGGACTCCGCCTACGAAACCCCGATCTGGACTACCGCCCAGACGCTCCCATCACCAACCCCCGAACAGGCTCGCATCTTCACACTCGCGACCACACCCGCGGCTGTCGCCGAAATCGCTGTCCGCGCCGACCTCCCCCGTCGGCGTGACCCGCATCCTCATCGACGACCTCACCGCCGCAGGCGTACTCGCCACCGAGCAACCCCGCAACATCCTCGAGGACACGCCCGGCACCGACGACATAGCATTCGTGGAGCGCATCATCTCCGGGATCCGAACCGGAAATTCGGGACGCCTACCCTGCTCATGACTGGCGCACTTGATGATGTGGAACTTCCCACCGGACAGCGGTCCGAGCACCCCCAATCCGTGGGTGAAGAATAGGCCCACGGTGGCCTTCACGGCCCACGGCCGAACTCTGGCAGTTGGTTGCCGGCTCCGATACCGGCCACCGGTGGCTCGGTGCCTGCCATCTGTCCTTGTCCCGAATGTCGTCGGGCCGTCACTTTGGTTGCCCCTCACCGCCTCGCCGTCGTTGGCGGCGGCTCGCCGGAACAGGCCGAAAAGTGTTTGGCACCTGGAGTCGAGTGCAGTTCGTATCTTCTGTTACGGGTACATGATGGCGACGCGCGTGGTTCTTCGAGAAACAAGGGAACCAAAGTTGTGGTTGGGGAAAGATGAAGTTGATGGTATTTACCTACTTCGACGTGGGCGACGGTTTCCGACGGAGGCGCGTCAGTGAACGTCGACGACCGAGCGTGGTTCGATGATCTGTACAACCACGCCCAGGCGGATGTCTACCGATTCGTGCTCTTCCGCGTGGGGTCGAGGACCGTCGCGGAGGATCTCACCGCGGAGGCGTTCACCCGAGCCTTCGCCGCCCGGCACTCGTTTGATTCCGCTTTGGGAACTCCAAAGTCATGGGTGCTCGGTATCGCTCACCGGGTCATGCAACGCCACTATCGGGATCGGGAGCGTCAGGGCCGAGCGTATGCCCGCCACGGTGTGCGGAGCGCGTCGGACGACTGGTCGGAGCAGGTATCGGTTGACAAGGTCACCGTTGAGTCCGCAAAAGACCATGTGCGTATGGCCCTGGAACGGCTTCCCGAGCATCTACGCGAAGTGCTTGTGTTGGCCGCTCACCCAGATATTGATCGGAGTCAGATGTCAGACATCCTCGGAGTGGCGGAGGGAACCGTGAAATCTCGTTTGAGTCGAGCCAGAACCCGGTTCCGGGCTGAACTCGACGTGTTGGCCGGAAATGAACTGACCGATCGTGGATGACTTGGACCTTGTTGCGCGCTTGATCGCCGAAACCGACGGACCTGACGAATCAGCGTCGGCGCGTATTCGGCAACGGGTGGATGAACGCGTCAACGCCTCGGGGCTCGTCGAGGTTTTCACCGACGCATCGCTTGTGGTTGACCTGGGTGACTACGCCGAACACAGAGTCGCGCCCCGACCGCAAAGAAAGTACGGTCGGCTAGGTCGTTCAGTGCTTGCGGGCGCCGCCGCCGTGATTGTCGTATTCGGAAGCGCGGCGACTATTCGAGCGATCCGGGCACCAAGTCCAGCGTCGATCGAAGCATTGGGCATGTCCCCTACAGCGGCTGCGCTCGTCGACGTTGTGCGACGTCAACCAGATCGCTCTCTTCGTTCCGACGCCGAGGTGGCGTACTTGGCCTCTCGTTCGACCGGAATCGACGCTGCGGATCCCCGCTTGGTCCGTGTCGATCAACTATGGGTCACCCGCACCGGTGCGGGCGCCGAACGGATTTCAGGGGGGGAACGGCCCGACGACTCGCCTTTGCGGCGCAGCGATGTTCCCGGAACCTTTGATTTCGATCCCATTCCCGCGGGGCAGTTCACCGGCCTGCCCGACAGCGACAGCGAACTTCTCGACACCATCGCGTCGGTCGGTGAGGTTGACCGCAACGACCCACTGGCAATGTCCCATGCATTGTTCCTGACGTCGGCGTGGCCGAACCTGCCGGTCGAGGTTCGAGCGGCGTCAATCAAGGCCTGGTCCAGGCTGGGGTTCGAGCCGGTGGATTCGGCCAATGAACTGTTCGTATTGGAACGCACTGATCCGACGGGAAACCGAATCCGGGTTGAGTTCAACTTTCGGACGGGGATGCCGAACCGATTGCTCATTGTCGGGTCGACTGAGCTCACCGATGCAACTGTTGAAGTTCTCGAAACCGACATTCTCGGCAGTATCCCACCGGCGTAGCTAACCGCTGCCGACAGCGCAGACGTCGCCATAAGACATTTTGGGAACCGCCTTCCCGGTTCGGGAAAGACCCAAAAGGAACCAGCAATCAATTCGGGTTCCGCATCCTTCACGACGTCGACTCGTTCGCACGTCCACTCATTAGGCGGCCCTTGTGAAACCTTTCAAATCCTTGGCGGGAACCTCTGTTGGTCTGATGGCCGTCGGGACACCGTCTGTTGCCGACGCAACGACGGTGCGCCCGGCACCGGTAGACCCTGCACCCGTGCACCCAGCACCCGTGAACCTGGCGCCCGTGAACCTGGCACCCGTGAATTCCGCGTTTATCGACCTGACCGAGTCGTTCGATGTTGATCTTGTCTCGTCAAACCGCCGTCCGGTCGGCGCGAAACGTACGGGAGCGTTGACCCGATCGGAGGCGCAAGTCGGGTACCGGCCGTTTCTTGTTACCGGCGGTCGCACAGAATCGGACCTCGGTTACGAAACTCTGGTTTGGGTCACCGGCAAGAAGTTTGCTTGGCCAAACCCTAGGCAGGCTCGCATCCTGACGTTCGCTGCTACCCCCGCTGCGGTGGCCGAACTCGCTGCTCGGGCCGATCTCCCCATAAGCGTCACCCGTGGAATCATTGGTGACCTCAGGGCCGCGGGGGTCCTGGCCACCGAACAGCCCCGTCGCAGCTTTGAGGACATGCCCGGCAGCGACGACGACGATGTGGCCTTCGTCGAAAGGATCATTGCCGGACTTCGAGCCGTACAATAGTGACGGTCGCCGAAATCACGCGAGCGCACGATGTGACAGGCAAAGGCAAAGTGGAGGTCGGTCCGAACTCCCGTGGGTGCCGCTGGCAACGAACCGCGGCTGCGGTCCCAGCGGAAGTGATATTGGGCGGTCAGTCCTCGGCAACTGCGTGACGGCTGCCCGCTGTGACCGTTGAGGTATCCGGGACCGACGTTCTGGTCGATGTTCCACCGGCGTGGCAAACCGTAGTCAGCCACGCAATCGCCGTCGGAAAGATTTCCGGGAACCACCGCTCAGGTTCGGGAAAGAGCCTTGTGGAACCAGCGATCGACACTGGGGCCACACCCTGTTCACGACGTCGACCTGTTCGTGCGTCTCTTTCGTTAGGCGGTTCCTTATGAAACGTTTCCGTTCCCTCGCAGGATTCTCCATCGGCCTCATCGCCGCCGGTATCCCATCCGTCGCTGGTGCAGCGACAGATGACGCTGCACCAGTCGGCACTGCACCAGTCGACCCCGCATCGGTCGATTCAAATCAGTCGTTCGACCTTGAACTGCGCCCGCATTGCGCCACCCGCATGCTCACCCCGAGCGAGCTCGATGAAGGCAAGATGTCGTCGATCCTCTGTTTTTCGACCCGACAGTTGGCGACCCGGTCACTTGACGGCCACGTAGCTGACAGTGTCCGTCGGGCTGATACGTCCGGTCTGGTGGCCATCCACTACGACTCTTCGGGAGGCTCCGGGACGTCGCTGTCCATCGCCGGAACTGATTGCAACGGCGGGGGAATCAACCTCGACGCCGCTGATCCGTGGAACGACCTGATCAGCTCAACCCGGCATCAATTGTGCTCGAAAATCAAACACTTCGAGACGTACAACGCGGGACCGGGAGCATCGCAGCTCACCGAAAACGGTTCGGGGTGGTCGGCGAATCTAAACTCGTCGGTGTCGAACAAGGTCAGCGCGATCCGCTACTACGGGCCGGTGAACTGATGGCCATGGTGGGGAGCCCGACGGATACCGCTGCGCTCACGTTCGAGGGTTTCGTCAGCGTGTTGTCGGCGACCCTCCAGAACGATCTTGGGTTGGTCACCCCAGACACCCGAATGGTGGAGGACCTTCATTGGGACTCGTTGGCAATGTTGGAAGCGTTGGCGATGTTGGGGGGAGATCTCCCCGATGAACTCATCGCCGCCGGGCTTGTCACCCTCGGCGACATCCACCACTACATGTGTACCCGACCACAACCACTGCCGGTGATCGAACACCCGCGAGTCTCACCGGACCAGAACTGGGACGGGGCATTGGTGGGCCCGAACGTCACCCTCGTCGCGTTGGATGCCAGCTACACGGACTGGGCGTCCCGGCTGTTTCAGCACGGAACGCATCACACCCGGTTCCGGCTCCGTGGGGTAACCCCACCGCCAGAAGCGGTGCAACGATTCATTTGGGACCAGGTCTTGTGTCAGTTCGTGGTGACAACCCATTCTGGGGTGCCGCTCGGAATAGTGTCATGTTTCGACGAAAACTTTCGTCACCGATTCGCGCACCTCGCCGCCGTGACCGACCCCGCACGTTGCGGCGACGGCCTCGTCGCCGAAGGCATGGCGCTGCTGATCACCTACGCGTTCAGCCAATTCGACCTCCGCAAGTTGTACCTCGAGGCCCTAGATGTGAACTTCGAACAGTTCAAAAGCGGCTCAGACCGAGTGTTTCGACTTGAAGGGCGCCTCGTTGACCACGAGTACCTCGACGGCCGCTACCACGACCTCATCATCGCCGCGCTGTATCGCAACGAGTGGCCGGTGCATCACGAGCGAATCCTGCGCCGCCCGTGCCCGTACATCTAGTTCAACAGAGAGGATCGCTTTGCCAGCCAGCGTCGCCCCAGTACCCGTCGTTGTCAGCTTGTCTGCTCACCGGCGGGTGGGGCGAAGCACCTTAAAGTCGGACGCCGACCAAGAACACTTTCTGCGCCATGCTCACCAGCATTTCGAACGAAACGGAGCGCAAGTAACGATCGACCTTGATGCCGGTGCGTTAGCTGCGCATTTCGGGGCGACGACACCAGGTTTCGCTCTCGCCGCCGCGGTTGCGTTCACCTCCGATCGACGATTCGGTCATATGCCGTGCGGTGTCGCCAGCGCAGCGACGGCGGCCGATGACGGTGCCAACCAACGGTCTAACTTTCTGGCCCGGATCGCCAACATCTCCGCAGTGCTCGCCGACGCCGAGACCGCCCAACGGGCAATAGGTGACGCGACCGAAATGTTTGACTTCGTCGGGGGAGCAGGTCCTGTCACCGCTGAGTCGGGTGCGGTCACAGGGCTCGGCCCTCCCGCGTGGGTCCCCGCGCCTCGAGAGCCCGGCGGACGCCTGCACTTCTACGAACTGGTGTGGGACCGCGAGTCACATGGGCTTCGCCCCGACATGTTCGACACGATTCCCCGTCTTCCCCCGACGGCAGTGACGGACACAGACCCCTACCCTGAACTGTCCCCGTGGATTTTCGGACGGGTGCAGCGGTGGGATGCAGACCGGCGTTTGGGTTTCATCATCGCCGACGACGGCGAGTTCTTCTACTTCGACGAACGCCATCTTGCCATCGACGTTGAGCCCGTAGTGGGGAGCCGCGTTCGGTTCAGGCCACGGCCACCGCTCATCGTCGGAAAGAACCGTGTGGCGGTGCGTGTCGATCAATGCGACGCAAACGCTTCACCCACGTCTTCGCCATCGCCGAAACCGGCGCGCGTGCGTTAACTGGCTGGGACCGATGCGGGGGCACGTTCGCCGCCGTTGTGGCATGTGGGGTCAGTGGCTCGAGCGCCGGTTCAGCGGGCCCCGGCCGCCGCAGGTCGCGCTTATGGCCTGCACGTGCGGCTTCGAGTTCGACGAGGACGTGACCATGGAGCGGATCGCCACACGACCGGTTGACCCCGTGTTCGGACTGGACCTGTGGGTCACCGCTCCGTTCAAGGGCGAAGTCGTCTGGGCCTACAACGTCGCGCACCTTCGCTTCCTGCGCGAAGTTGTAGGTGCAGATCTTCGCGAGCGCGTGCCCAACCGGAACTCGTCGCTGGCGAGCCGGCGGCCAGGTTGGATGAAGGCGGCCAAGAACCGAGCCGCCCTCCTGTCAATAATCGACGACCTTGAGGAACGCTCTGGCTGACCCGCCTGCGCGAAGCGAGCCTCGGACGCCTCCAGTCGCTCCAAACGCACGTCATTTCGAGACCGCACGTCGGGCGGAGCCCTACCCTGCTCCGGTGGCCCTCGCCGACGACTTCATGTTCGACGACAATTGGCTCGGCTCGTACTACGAGTTGGCGATCCAGATCGGTCGGCGAGAAGACGATGTGGCCGACGAACGGCTCCGATCCGCGCTGCGAGCCATTTGGAGCGACCCGACTCTCGACGGCTGCTACCCCGACCGATGGAACCCGCCAGAAAGGCAAGAACCGGTCACACCAGAGAACCTGAGCCTGGGCCACGGCACGGTTTACGGATGGGCCCGTACGGCGCTTGGACGTCTCGTCTGCGCGACGCACATCATCCGGGAGGATGGTGACACGGGAGACGACTGGCTGGATCTCTGCCTACCGACTGGCGCGCTCGGACGGGTCGAGTCCCGAATGGGTTACCCCATCGGAGGTGAAGAGAGCCGAGCCTGGAGGGAGCCGCCCGACAAATGGTTCGTCGGCATCGCACGCCGGGTCGCGCGGGACGCAGGTTTCCAGGTCGCGATCATCGGGGAGGAGGTCTCTGGCCTCGCGTACCTCGCCACCGACTCCGAGGCGCAGCGACGAGTCAGCGTTGTGACCATCGCGGCTGGCGAGGTCGAATGGATCCCTCCGGTCCAATGGTGATGACAAGGCTCGACAACACAGCCCGACAAGGACTCGACTGGTGGCCTTCGATCCGAATCTGACGACCCTGAACCGCCTGGCGCAGTTCGACGCTTCGATACCCGACGACGAGGACAAGCTGTCCGAACTTGGGCTGATGCTTCATGCCTCGCTGGACCGGCTCGACTACTGGCGCACGCCGGCGAGCGCTCATACGTTCGCGTCGACCGGAGGCGACGGCGTCCACTTCTCGCTCGTCGACCTGGGCGAAGGCCCGATCGAAGACTCGCCCGTGGTCATGACCGTACCGATGGCGTTTGGCGGCGATCACGAACCCAACTGGATCGTCGGCGAGACGCTTCACGAGTTCCTCGCGCTGGCGATCGACATCGGCTTCTTCAGTCTCGAGCAGCTCGCGTACCAAAGCGACTTTCCATCCCAGATCGAGTCCGCGCGCAACACCACACGGCCACACGTGCTGCAACGTCTGGCCGAGGCGTTCGATCTCTCGAGCTGGAGCGACGTGGCGGGTCGACTGGACGAGCTGTCGATCAAGTTCAGGTCGACCTTGAAGCTACGAGCGGTCGACGAAGAATCGATCGCGCCGATCGGAAAGCATCGCCGGGCGACGGCGGACGCCGACAAGAAGCGACAAGCTCTCACCGACACCGCGGCTCAGTGGGCGTGCGGGCTTGTCAATCCATCCGATGTCGCCGACGCGGCGGTAGAGGCTTTGATGGTTGGGCTCGACACCACGAAATTGGTGCTCCTCGCCGGCACGACGCGTGCGGAGGCCGATGTGGAGGTGCCCGAGCTCCTACCGACTGCGATGGAGGAGCTCGGACTGCCGTACTTCGGTTGGGATCATCCGGAGAGCCGATTGCTCGCCGTTGTTGCGCTTGCACGGGATCACATCGATGGTCGCCTGCCAGCCCGTGATCTCTGCCGCATCGTCCATGGTCGGTTCGGACACGGCGCTCACGATCTCATCGAGCCGCTCGCCGAACTCGATGATGAGTACGACACCCTTGAGTACTCCCAGAACCCGGCCGAGAAGCAGATCTAGCGGCGAGTGCTGGAGGCGCGCGCAGGATCATGGCCTCAGTCCGGCCATCAGGATGAGCTCGCTCGGTAACATCACCGCGTGACGCCCCCGAACCGACGTGGCAGATAGTCGAGGATCCCGACTACACCACCCTGTGGGACCGTTTCGACGATGCCTTCTCGTTCAACCCGACGGCTTGGCGCGAACGCCAGCCCGTCATCAAGGATCCGGCCAGCAGCGTCACGTTCGACCTCGAACGCGCACGCGACACGTGGGCAGTGCACGCAACCAATGCGCTCGTCGTGTAGGCCCTTGCTCAGGTGCAACCCGACCCGGACCGCCTGCTGTTGGTCCTTGACTGGCAGCACCCGGCATACCGGTTCTGGCCGCATCGGTCGGTGCTGTACGGCGACGAGAGCGCGTTCCCCTTCCAGGTCTTCCCCTTCCCCGACGGCGACTACTACTCGTTTGTGACCGACGACCTGCGAGAAGGAACGTTCGGCCAGCCGTGGGAGCCGAGCCTGTGCGTGTTCGGCGAACGCCTCATCCCGATCCTGCGGCCCGTGCTCATGCCCTTCGTTCCGATCCTGAGAGCAGCGTCAAGCCCCAGCTCGGCCCTGCAGCACACTCGGAGACTCTGAGTCCGCAGACCGCGGATTCAGAGTAGGATGGGTCCGTGATCCTCCCTTGGCCGCTAGCAACCTCCGCTGAGCTCGCCTGGGTTCTTCGACCGGGGGGACACCTCCGACCGGATTCGGCACTGCGAACACTGCGTGATCGAGGGTTCGAGCCGGCCGCGGTCGCCGTCGTACCTCGGTCGGGGCGCCGTGCCCACGGCCGTGTCGTCTACTACTCGTCGCTCATGATCGACGTGGCCCGACTCGCTCGACTGGACGAGCAGGACGCCGCCTTTGCTGTGCACGAGCACGCAAACAACCTCGCCAACCATCGAGCAGCGCGGTTCATCGCGGAGTGGCTGGTCGAGCGCGGCGGAGCTGAACCCGATCTCGCACAACTCAACCTCGATACCGGTGGAGCGTTGACGCGACTCGCGACACTGACCTTGTCCGCTCGGTCGAAGCTGCAGTCACGCCTGCACGTGGACTCCGTCCTCGGCCGCGTTCTCGAGGTCAACGAACTCAGCGCCGTGATCGTGGACGATGCCGGCGAGCAGCACCCGATCCCGGTGCCGGCGCCGGACCTTCGAGCGGAGGGCACTCCTGTCGCGATCGACGTTGAGCTCTTCGGCCCGGGTGCCATCACGGTGTGGTCACGCGCGGCCTTCGACGCGGCCGCAGACCCCAACGAGCGCGTGGCTGGCGGGCCGCACATCCTCACTCCCGCCGAACGAGAGCGACTCGGTCGCTCGACCGCATCTGCCCGTTGATCCTCCGGTACTTCGACCCGACGGGCGACGACGCCCACCGGCTGGCGACGTTCGCGTGCTCGACCGGCGAACACTATGAGGACGACGTCGAAGAGTGGATCCGCACCACATCTGTCGCGTGGCTCAACGACGTCCCCCGCACGACGTTCCAACGACGAGTGCTGGCGCTGATCGAGGACGGGGGCGAGCTCGTCGCCGTGGTCGCCTGGCAGGACATCGTGCGCGTGGATCTCGAGGGCATCTGGCTCCATGTGCTCGCAATCTCGACAACGCACCAGCACGGCGGGAACGGCCGTCGCGGATACGACAGGGTCGTCGAAGTGCTCGGACAGATCGAACGCGACAATGACAGCGTCGCCGGCCTCGTCCACCCCGACAACCACCGGAGCAAGCGACTGCTGACCTCCGTCGCGTGGACCCACGTCGCCGATCTCGATGACCACGAGCTGTGGGTCGGTCAGCTGTGAAGGGCACGCAACGTCAGGGAAGGATGTCTCGGCGAAGGACGAGATCGATGACGACCATGGCGCCCTCGTGCAGGACGCTCTCGACCGTGCGCTCGACGCTGCGGAAGTTCAGACGAACTTCTACATGGGCGAGCTGGAAACAATGGCAACGCCGTCAGCCGTTGGGGTGATGCCCAACAAGTCGAACGGTCGGTTTGCTCGAGCCCAGGGGCGTGGCACCTCGCGAGTCACCCGCGTGGGGTTGGACGACGTCCAACGCATCCTGATTCCGTCCGACTCAGATCCGCATCTCGCGACTGTTGCCGCGAGAGTCCCCCGCTACCGTCATCACTCGAAGCAACGGACAGACCAAGACCGACGCACCCGTGAGGCCGACGGTCGCCGCTCGATCCCTACGAGAACCGTCGCTCGAGTCCCGCCCGACCACGGACACCAACATCCACCTCCGCCGCGCCACCACGACGTCGGCGATCGACGCAATCATAAGGACCACCTACATGAGCCCAGCCAAGAAGGCCCCCGCCAAGAAGGCGCCCACCAAGAACGCGAAGGCCAAGCGCACCATGAGCGACGACCACAAGGCAGCTATCGCCGTCGGACGAGTTCAAAACAAGGCAGTCGCCGAGTATCTCGACGGTCTCGAAGCAACCAAACGAGGCCCCGGACGTCGCCGCACCCCCGAGTCCATTGCGGCTCAACTCGCCGCCACCGACGAATCCATCGCCAACACCACCGGCATCCAGAAGCTCGAACTGTTCCAGAAGCGCATCAACCTCAGCGCCGACCTCGCCGCGTTGGGCAACCAAGACGTCGACATGGGAGCGCTCGAAGCCGCGTTCATCGAGCATGCCGCCGGGTACAGCGAACGCAAGAACATCAGCGCCAAGGCCTGGCGCCAAGCCGGTGTGGCCGCGGCCACCCTCAAGGCGGCCGGCATCAAATAGACGGGCTGGACCCTTGTCCGCCCGGCTGACGGGCGGTACGTTCCCGTTTCCACCCCACCCCTGCAACGGCCCCCGGTCCCATCGTGGGGGCGGGCCCGGGGGGTTTTAGAGGGCAGGTAAGCAGACCATAACCAAAGGGGGAGCGAACCCCGGGGGGGTACCAAAAAAGCCACCACCCCCCC
>JANOSD010000069.1:0-21985 GCA_031415655.1 Actinomycetes bacterium | reverse complement strand
GGGCGAGACGGCCCGCAAACGAGAGAGTTTCGTCGATATCGCATTCACCGAACCCGCACGGCTGAGGGGGGTGCGCGACGCCACCGCCACTCGTGCCAGCTATGCCGAACGAATCGCCCGTGGCGGGTTCCCCGCCGTGGGCCGACGGGAAACCGCGGCGGCGCGCCAACGCTGGTTCACCGATTATGCGGCGCGCATCATCGACCGCGACCTTGCCGATCTGGTCGCCATCCGACAGCCGGGAGTCTTTCGCCAAACGGTCAGTGCGTGTGCGGCGCGCACCGCGCAGGTCACCAACCTCTCCGCGCTCGCCAACGATCTCGCCGTCGGTCGCGACGCCGTCCGCAACTACGTCGAGTTGCTCGAGCGCGTGTTCATCGTCACTCGATTGCCGGCCTTCACCAGGAACGCCAGTGCCAGAACATCGCGGCACCCGAAGCTCCATCTCACCGACAGCGGGCTCGCCGCCGCCCTCGTCGGGCTCGACGCGCCAAGCCTCGTGCGCTCGCCCGAAATCGGTCCGCTGCTCGAGACCTTCGTCGTGGCCGAGATCAAAAAACAGCTCGGCTGGCAAGAAGTCGTCGTCACGATGTCGCATTTCCGAGACCGAGACGGGCACGAGGTCGACATCGTCTTGGAATCCCCCGCGGGCGATGTCGTGGGCATCGAGGTGAAGGCCGCCAACACCGTAGGCCCCGCCGACACACGCGGTCTCCGCTACCTCGCCGACGCCGTCGGTGCCGACCGGTTCCGCCACGGCATCGTGCTCTACACCGGTGCCAACGCGTTCCGCATCGATGACGATCCGAGGTTCACCGCCTGCCCCGTCTCGGGCCTGTGGCTCGCGAAGTGAGTGATGGAGGCACCCGACCCTGTGGGCCGGACGGTTTGGCCCGGTCAGCCAAGCGACTCGAGCCATCCGAGCCAGCCGGCAAAGTGCGGGCAAGCGCCCCGGATCGCCGCCAGGCCGATGTCTTCGACAAGGGCAGGGCCGTGGAGGGTCTTTACATAGCCCGGGCACGCGCGAACGATTCGCTTGGATGGGGCTGTTTGGGGATCGTCGTTGACCATCTCCGGCTCGCCGCAGTGTTTGACCGCGCTGCGCATCGCTCGTTCCAGCGCCGCATCTTGTAGGTAGGTCCCGCAGCGACCGGGGTCGGCGTACAAGAGCGCCTCGAACTCGTGCTTGGCCAGGAAGCAGCGGAATCGGGCATCGCTGATGGCCACGTCGATTGCGCCCTCGACATGAAGGATCCGCGCTTCGGCGGTGGCCGGCGAGGGGCGGTCCGTCATCCCGGGGGCATCGACCGGAAGGCCGTAGTAGTCGAGCATCGTGGTAATCGCGACCACGCTCGTGTCACCGCAAAGCCGGCGGATATCGCCATCGGCCTTGCCCCACGAGCTCAACCCGCCGCGAAAGTTCGGTCCCGTGTCGACACGGCGGGTGACCGCGATGACGGGCGTGGGGAAGACACCGAACCCGTCGAGGTGGGGCCGGAGCACCCGCCCCACGAAGGCTTCTTCGGTCTGGCCCTCGACGAGGACATGTACGCGGTTCATGGCCTCAATACGGTCGGCCACCGATCAGGTTCTTCTCCCACATCTCCCCGATCGCGTAGTCGTCTCGCCACGACGCCAGCGCGTTCAGATCGGGGCGGACGAACGACGACGCTCCGTCGTGTTGCTCGACGATCACGATGTCGCCGGCGTCGAGGTTGTTGAGCAGCGTCACTGACTGTGTGGACACGATGAGCTGCGCGGTGCTCGTCACGGCGCGAAACATGTCTGCCAGTTGTGCGATCGCGAAGGGATGGAGGCCGAGCTCAGGCTCGTCGATCACGATCAGGGTGGGGGGTGAGGGCTGCAGCAGGAGGGTGCTCAGGCAGATGAAACGCAGCGTGCCATCGGATAGCGCATGGCCGTTGAAGTAGCTGTCGGCGTTGCGTTGCCGCCACTCGAGCTGGATTCGGTCGGGGTTGATCCGGTCGGGCTCGAGTTGAAAGTCGTCGAAGAACGGGGCCACCATACGGACGGCGTCGACGATGCGGTGGTAGTGATCGGGCTTGGTCTCACGGAGGCGGTAGAGGAACGGCGCTAGGTTTGCCGCGTCAGGCCGAAGGGCGATGTTGTCGTCGATCGGCTGCTTCTGTTTGGCACCCGCCTGGGCGCTCGTGTCGTGGAAGTGAAACACCCGCCACGATCGCATCGCCTCGTAGCAGTGCCATGCGACGGATTCTTTGCTCTCTCGCAGTTGCGACTCACGCTCACCGCTACCGATGATGATGTTGTACGGCCGGTCGTACCCACCTTTCTGAAACGAGCAGATCTCCTGCTCGAAGATGAGGTCGTCTCCGCCCGCCTGTATCAGCCGGGCTTCGTACTGGTTCGCGCCGAAGTAGGCGTGCAGCGCGATGGTGGACGTGCGTTTCGGCCCGCCATGGAGAAACGTGCTCGCACCGCCCGCCCGCCCAACCGCGAGCTTGAGTTCGCCGTTGACGATGGACCCCAGCAGCCCCATCGCCGACACGAAGTTGCTCTTGCCGGCGCCGTTGGGGCCGACGAGCACGTTCAGGGCGCGCAGCTCAAGATCGCAGCTGGCGATCGACTTGTAGCCGGCAATCTCGATCCGTTCCAGCTTGCGCCCTGCCATTCCCAGATCCTACGGCCAAGTGGCGAAGCGCCGGTTCCGATCCACCTCGTCCATCGTCACCTCGGCCGACCACGGTCACCACAGGCGACTTCTCTGCAGCCACCATCCAGTCCACCGCAGGAAGCGGGGAGCGGCTCAGTCGCCGCCATCTTCGGGCCGAGCGGGCGGCGACGCCGCCGCCGGAAAATCGCAGGGCGAAGGCAACGGCATGATGGGCCGTCACACCCACCCGGTACAGTCGAGCGTTGTGGTGATCCGCGACTCCTGGGGAGGTGCGCAGCCGTGAGTGTCCGAGTCGAGGTTCGACCCCCCTTGCTGGAATGGGCGCGCGCTCGGTCTGGCATCACCGGGGAGGATTGGGATCACCGGTTCCCGAGGTACGAGGCATGGCTGGCAGGCGACAAGGTGCCCACCCTCAAGCAGCTTGAGGAGTTCGCCCACAAGACCCACACGCCGGTCGGGTTCCTATTCCTCGACACGCCGCCGGCCGAGCCTGTTCCGATCCCCGACTTCCGCACCGTGGGCGATCGGCCCGTTGGGGACATCGCGGTCGTCTCCGCTGACCTCCTCGATGTCGTTTACGTCTGCCAGGCCCGCCAGGAGTGGTACCGGAACCATCAGCTGCTCAACGGCGAGGACCCGGTTGGCTTCGTCGGCACGCTGACGACGGCGACCCCCGTCGCGTCTGCCGCTGCGGTGATGGGTGAGGTCTTGCAGTGGGACGCTCACGCTCGAGCGGCGTGCCGGACTTGGTCCGATGCACGTACCCGTCTCCGGGAGAACGCGGAAGCTGCCGGAGTCCTGGTGATGATCAGCGGCATCGTGGGATCCGATACGCATCGGAAGCTCCGACCAGAGGAGTTCCGAGGGTTTGCGCTCGCCGACGATTACGCCCCGCTGGTGTTCATCAATGGGGCGGATGGCAAGGCGGCGCAGGTCTTTACGATCGCCCACGAGCTTGCGCACCTCTGGCTCGGTGAGACGGCCCTCTCCGACCTCGACCCCGCCGCAGTACCAGACAACGCGGTTGAGCGCTGGTGCAATCAGGTCGCCGCCGAGCTCCTGGTTCCGATGGAGGAGTTCCAGGTGCGCTTCGATCCGGGTTCCGACCTCCGCGCCCAGCTTGATCCGCTCGCTGCTCACTTTCGGGTGAGCACTCAAGTCATCCTCGGGCGTGTCCGTGAGGCCGGGTACCTCTCCTGGGAGGGGTTCTTCCACGAGCTGGCCATCGAGCGGGATCGCATTGCGGCGATCACCAGCGAGGCTGGCGGTAGTGGCGGGAACTTCTACAACACCAAGCCCGTCCAGGTCAGCAAGCGGTTCGCTGCTGCGCTCGTAGCGAGCGCGTTGGAGGGGCAGACCACCTACCCCGTGGCGTTCAGGCTCCTGGGACTGAAGAAGGCGTCCACGTTCGACAGCCTTGCTGAGCACCTCGGGGTGATGTGATGGCGTGGCTGCTCGATACCAACGTGTTCGTCAGCGCCAAGCGCGATCACTACGGCTTCGAGTTCTGCCCTGGATTCTGGGAGTGGCTCGATCGGGCCAACGCCGCGGGAACGGTCGCCAGCGTCGAGGCCGTGTACGACGAGCTCGTTGACTACGGCGATCAGCTGAGCGATTGGGCCAAGGACCGTCGAGGCTTCTTCCGCCCAGTCACCGCCGACGAGATCGGCGCTGTGCAAGCGGTGAACCGCTGGGCCATCGAATCCGACTACGACGCGGCAGCCAAGACGGAGTTCTCTGCGGCGGCCGACTCGTTCCTCCTCGCTCAGGCGCTCGCGGGAGGCCACACCGTGATCACGCACGAGGTGATCAGGGACACCCGGAAGAAGATTCAGATTCCGAATGCGGCGGCCCAACTCGGTGTGCCGTGCCACCTGCCGTGGCACATGCTCCGGCACGAACAGCCCCAGTTCGTCCTCGAAGGAGCCATCTGATGCCAGACACCAACTCGAACCAGATCGTTTAGACGCCCTTCCTCAACGTGCTGCGCAACGACACGACTTTGTTCTCGCCGCTGGGGTCCGGTCAGCGGCAAACCGCCTGGCGAACACGACCCGTGAAACCACATTCTGCTTTCGGGAACGGCTAGGAGTCGACCGCCAGCGGGAGCAGGTTGAGCAGAGCCTCATGGTTTGCGGTGTAGGTGCCCTTGCCGACTTCGACGAGCAAGCCGATGCTCACCAACTCGTTGAGATCGCGTGCCAACGTCTTGTGGCCGCACGACGCGTAGGCACGGGCGATATCTGGTGTCAGGTTGGGTAGCTGATTCTTGGGCTGAGCGGGAACAAAGAGGAGAGCGTTGGCGACAAGGCTCCGACGGCGTCGCATCTCCGGATCCCGACCGCTCACGAGATCGGCGACGAGCTCACTCCACGTGAGCCTGAATTGGCGGTCGTAGATGTATTCGAGCTGATCGCCCAGCCCCTTCACGAAGCCCTCGGCGCAGTACATCAGGAACGGGAGGACGTCGCCACCGGACTCGCTGGCCAGGCGCAGCTGTTGGTAGTACTCATCGCGGGTGTCGTTGCAGTGATTCGAGATCAGGTGCGCAGCGCTCGTGGGCACGCCGGAGGTGACCAACACGAGGTACTCGCAGAGCCGTGCCGTACGCCCGTTGCCATCGCCGAAGGGATGTATCCACGCGAGGTAGAGGTGAACGAGAGAAGCCCGGATGATGGCCGTGGGTGTGCTCATCGCCCCGGTGCCTGCGAACGACGGCCCGTTCAACCAATCGCACATTTGCCGAAGGAGTTCGCCACACGCAGCAGCGTCCGGAGCCCGGTACGGCCCGACGGTGACTGAGTGGGTGCGCAACTTGCCCGGCTTCACCTCGTCGGGAAGATTGAGACGGTGCAACACCTTGGCGTTGAACTCGGCGATCAGTTCCGGGGTGAGGCGGGGTCGGCGCCCGGCTCGGAGCTCATCGATCACCCAGTTGTAGGCATCGACCACGTTGCCCACCTCGCGCACCTGGTACTCGGGTGAGTTGGTCGGTCGGCGTTCGACGATGGCCCGCACGGTGTCCTCGGACAGCGTGTTCCCCTCGATCGCCGTGGTGGCATGGGCACCCTTCGCCAGCGAGACCACATGGAGCTGCTCGGCATACTGCTTCGGAAGCGGGATGCGCGTGAGGTGATGGCACTTCGAACGAGCCTCGCCCAAGAGCATCCAGTAGGTAGGCGACATCTCCTTGAGGTTGACGTCGAAAGTTATCCACGGGTGCTCCACACCTGGACCCTATCTTGTCCAGGGATCTGTCCGTCGATCTGTCCGGAGATATGTCCATCTCAATACTGGTCTTGACTAGGGACTTGTCATGTAACCGTCATGTAACTTGTCCTGGGTTTTGGCCCTGGAATTGGCCCGGGTTCTGCGCGTTCCGAGAACGCCGACCTCGGGGTGATCAGCTCGGGGTGACCGGCCCGGGGTGATCAGGACGGGTCGATCAGCTCGACGCCGCCTTCTTGGCGGCGCGGCTGCGGGTGGGGGCGGCGGGGCGCCAATCGGTGAGGGTGGTGCGGGTGGCACCGGCGGCGGCGAGGGCTTGGTCGACCATGCCGCCGTAGAAATCGGCGAGGGGCTGACCGATGTTGGGGTCCACCTCGGGGTGCCACTGCGCCACCCACGGGATCACCTCATCGAGGGCCACCAACAACGGGATCACCTGCTCGCCCGACCATCCATCACCGGTCTGACGCTGGTGCAGCATCGTGGCCAACGCCTGGGCCAGCTCGGCATGGTCGAACCCGGCCCACGCCAACACCATCGACCCATCCCGCTCTGCCCCCGCCACCGACGTGAACCGCTCCTTGGGCACATCGAGTTTCCCGCGTTGGGTCCAGTAGGGCGTCTTGGCGAAGTCCTTCTGGGCGTACTTCGGCGGCACCGCGATCTTGCCCACATCCTCGCCGCGATCCTCCGCCCGCTGGAGATCCCATACCCGTTCCCACTCCGCTCGCTTCGGCATACCGGTGGCGGTGTAACGCGATGCGGCCTGGGCGGGCACATGCTGATCGGCCACGAGCTGATCCACCGCGGTGACGGCATCGATGTCGGCGGCGCCGGCCCACAACCGGGCCACGTCCATCCACTCCGGATCGGCGGCCACCTTGTCGGCCAGTTGACGAGTGCTGCGGGCGACGGCCCGACCCGACTCGAACCACAACGCCCGATCCTCCAACCGATCCAACAACCAATCACGCAATGCCGCCGCCTCGCCCTTCTCCCACAACTCGGACTGCCACCGCCGCTTGTGCTCCGGCCGTTCCACCAACGCCACGTCAACATCGGTCTCGATCAGATCGATGCGCCGCTGCACCAGATCGCGATACCAGTCGGGCCAATGGGCCGGGATACCGGTGATCGGCGTGGAGCGATGACGCGTGAACCACGCCGTGTCCACCTCACCAGCCTCGACGTTGCGGGCCAGGATGATCTCGAACGCCCGCTCCCCCAACGCCAGCGGCGGAGCGGTCTCACCATCGGGCACGCACAGCCGATCCTCGCTGAGGCCGTACTGATGCAGACACCACCAATCCAGCTCCTCCTGCGCCGCCACCATCTCGGCCCGGATCCGCTCGACCTCGGCCCGAGCCGCATCGAGCCGAACACGGGTCGGCGTACCCGATGCCGCAATCGCCGCCTGGAGGTTGGCCGACAACTCCGTGGCCAGGGCATCCAAACTACGGGCCAACGCCAACGGCGGCTCCCCCGTCGGGATCGGGAACTGCTGCAACTTCGTGCCGTCATGCTCGAAGCTGTTGTCCCAAGTATCGGATCCGCTGACGCGGGCACCCTGACTATCTGTGGATGCACCCTTGCTTTGGCAGACCTGTTTCAGCCAGAAGCACCCCACCGCCGAGTTCAACACCCCGACCAACCGCAAGTGATCGTCGACCGTCGCCTCCGCCGCCAACTTGATCACCGGCGCGGTTCTGTTGAACACCTTGCCGCCCCGGTCCAGCACGAAATGGTTGTGCGTCGCCACAAACGCAAACGCAATCGACAACGGCGTCTTCAACTTGTTCGTCGTCAGCCGTCCGAACTCGTACCAACCAAGGCCGGCCTCAACCTTTGTCTTGGCGCCGAACATCTTGTTGTTGGTCAGGCAGGTTTTCCCTCGCCACAAATGCTTAAGTTCGGGACCGCTCGGGGCGTCAGGCACGAAATCATTTGCGTAGGGAAAGACTGCGACCTCGCAGGCACCGATCGAGTAGTCGCGTATGAATTCGCCCTCGACCATCGGCCGCACGCCATTGATGGCCCGCGTCGAGGCGGCTGCGCGTGAAACCAGAAACACATCGTCCTCAAGCGTAAAAGCAGTTATGCCAATCGAGTCGACCAGTGCCCCTATTGGGCTATCTCGGCCCCGGTCAATCCGTTCCTTCAGTTCGGCGGCGCCGCCGCCGCCGATGCTCCAGGGGTGGTTGGCGAAACGGGCTCGGTCGGTGTCGGCCACCGATACGTAGTCGCTCTGGCTGCCGGGGTCGTCGATCTGGCCGATGATGGCCGACCATACGAACCCCTTGGCCGGGTCGGGCGGCGTGCTGGGCTCACCGCGGATGCCCATCACCGTGCGGATGGTCGGCACCACCGGCCGTTGATTGCGACCGAACAGGATCACGGTGGGGGTGCCGTGGCCGGGGATGTAGGCGCCCGAGGTGTCGACCACGTGGGTGAGGTCCCACTTCGGGATGTACTGCTCGATGAGCTTCTTGCCGAACTCGCGTTTCATGAAACTGTTCGACGTGATCTGCCCCACGAACCCCGCCGGCTGCCCCATGCCGTCGGCTGTTCGGGCCAACCCGAAGAACCGTTCCATGAACGGCACGCTCAACGAGTACTTCCCCGAGCACGAATGAAAACGTTGGCGGTAGGCCTCGTTGAGGGCCTTGTCTTTCACGGTGATGTAGGGCGGGTTGCCTACCACGGCGGCGTAGCGGTGGCCGAGCACGCGGCTCAGATCGTCGGCGTGTTCCGTGTGATAGAGCAGCACCCGTTGGGCGTCGGCTTCGGCGTCTACACCGGGCAGGCCCTGCTCGATGGTTTTGCCGGTGCCCCACAACAACGAGTCGCCAACGGCCAGGTTGAGATGGAAGTCGGGTGCATCCACCAATGACGTGATCCGGCAGAACTTCAGCGCCGCGACCAGCAGCCGGAACCGGGCGATGGCCACGGCAAACGGGTTGAGGTCGGCCCCGGCGATGGCCTGCAACGCCCGTTGGGCGATCTGGCGATCATCGAGGCCGGGCTCGGCCAGGCGCCACGCCTGGGTGAGGCGATCGAAGGTGCCGAGCAGAAAATGGCCCGAGCCGCAGGTGGGGTCGATGAGATCGGTGTTGGCCAGGCCGAACGCATCGATGGCCGGCGTGAGGGTGCGGTCGAGGATGAACTCCTCCACGAACACCGGGGTTTGCAACAACGCATAGGTAGAACGGGCATGATCCGAGAGGTCTTGATAGAGGTCGCCCACAAACCGGGTGGACAACTCGGGATCGGTGAAATCGAACACGAGCGCACCATCACCGGCCACGGCGCGGAACCGCTCGATCAACGCCGTGCACACATCGGCCGACGGATCAATCATCCACAACGGGCTCGCATCCTCCCCCAGGATGTCGGCCAACCCGGGCAACGCCGCCGCCCGGCGGAACACATCGTGGAGATAGTCGCGATCCGCCAAGTTCGGGTGGGCGGCGAAGAAGTCCTGCTGGTTGGCCCTCGCCTCCACCCCCCGCTGGCCGGCACCGGCCAGCCGGGCATCAGGGATCAGTTCGTTGTCCTCCCCGAAACGCACGAACACCATCGCCAACACCCACGCCACCGCCACCTGCGTGAGTCGATCGTCGGACCACTCCATGAACGTGCGGCCCGTGCGGCCCGCATCGAACGCCGCCTGATACTCCTCATGCAACGGGTCGTGCACCGAAGGCTCGGCATCCACCCGGCGCCGAAGATCAGCCACCAACGCGGTGACGTCCTTCTTCAACGTGTCGAGAGGGGCCTTGGCGACGATCATGCGGTGAGCCCTTCGGCGCGGTGGAGGTTGCGGAGCCAACCGTCGGTGACGTCGGCCCATTCGGCGCCGATCACCGGCACGGCCACGCCGTCGATGGTGGGCTTGGACGTGACGGTGCTACCAAGCACCACGAGCCACAGTGTGGTGAGACCACCGGTGCGCACCGCTACCGCGTCGCGGAGGCGATCGATGGCGCCGATCGACGCGGTGCCCTGATGGCGTACGAGGGCACCAGGGAACCAGGCGATCACCCGCTCGCCGCCGGCGAGTACATCGGCCACCGTCGCGTCGACGGCCGGGGCAGTGAGGGCGGCGAGACGGCTCCAGTTGCCCGAACCGGGGCCATCGGCGTCGGCGGCGATCACGTTGGGCCACGCCACGTTGCGGGCCTCGGCCTGGGCGCGAAGATGCACGAGGAAGCGGCGCTCGAGGTCGATGTTCACCATGTTGTTCGGCGGGTTCTGGAAACGGGCCAACTCGGCCTGGGCGCCCGCGAGGCGATCGGTACCCACCCGCAAGGCCAAAAACCCGCCGTCGCGTAACGACCGGGTGAGGAGCAGTTCGAGGTCGATGGCGGCCTGGGTGAGCGTGTCGATCTGGGCGGGAATCGGCAGGGGCGCAACGGTGCCAGGCTGTGGCGTTAGCGGAGGGCTCGGGGCGATCGGGGCGACGGTCTCGTGGCGCGCCGGAACCCGGGTGAACGTGGTGAGCGCGCCGGGCTCGTTGCCGGCCTTCTCGTACACCTGGTGCTCGGCGTTCCACCGCAACGGGAGACCGGCCGCGAAGACGAGATCGTCGAGGGCAGGGCGGTCGGGCAGCTCGACGGTGGGGAAACGCCTCCGTACCCGATCGGCGATGTCGTCGGCGCTGAGCCGGTCGATACCCACGAGCGACGGGCGCGACCAGCGCAGTGCGTCGGCGGCGGAGGTGTCGCGGGCCACGAGGTCGGCACCGGCAGTGGCCACGCTGCGGGCCGACGCGGCAGCGGCAAGACGAACGAGGCGGCCGTCGGCGAGGGTGGCGGCACCGGTGCCGGACGCGGACCGTAGGGCGGCCACGGCGTCGCCGCTCGACACCACCGGACCCCGCGCCACCAGCGTGTCGGCCCGCTCGCCGAGCGTGACGGCCAGGTCGAGCAGGTTGGGCCCATCGAAGCGGGCTTCGTCGTCGCCGAAGGTGACCAGGCCATCGAGGGCAACAAGCGTGCGCGGCCCGAAACGACGGGTGACAAACGGCAGGGCGCTCCCGGCGGGTGCTTCGGCGGCGGGTGTGCTGTCGGCGGGTGCTTCGCCGGTGACGTCGGCACCGGTGGGCGGCAGGTCGCCACCGGCCGATTGGGCACACTCGACCACGGCACGGATGACGGCGGCAGCGAGGCGGCTGGCGTCGCCGGTATCGGCACCCGAACCGCGCCCTTCGAGGAGCGGCTCGGTGAGTTCGCCGACCGCGGCGACACCACCGAGGTCGGCGAGGATCGCTACGAGATCGTCGGCCACCGACAGCAACGGGGGTGACGACTGCCAGTGCCCCTTGGCCTTGCGCAACGACGTCCACACCTGCCCTGTGCTCGTGCCGATCGATGCGGCGACCTGTTGGATGGTGGGCCAGTCGTACGCCGTCTTGGTTCTTGTCGCGCCGGGTTCGACCGCACCGGCGGGGAGTTTGAGCGGCGCCAGGCCCACGATGGTGCGCACCGTGTTGGCCATCTCGCCCACCTTGCCCCGCTTCGCCGGCAGAGGGATCAGGAAGAGGGCAAGCGAGTCGATGTCGAGGCGAGGAACGTTTGGGCCGGCCCGGAAATCGGAATGGAAATCAGGCCGAGAATCGGAGCGGGGCTCGCCGCCGACGGGTGGTTCGCCGTTGGGTGATTCGCCGGAGGGAGCTTCGCCGGAGGGAGCTTCGCCGGTGGACCGATGTTCGGGCGCCGCGCCTTCGTGGACCTGATCCCGGGCGCCCTGATCCGGGGGGACCTGCTCTACGTGGACCTGCTCCGGGAGGACCGCGAGCTGATCGGCGAAACGTTGCATCACCTCCGAACGAAGACGCAGCACCACCTTGCGGGTGGGCGGGCTGATGCCACGGGTGCGGTTGACGGTGGCCGGGTCGAGGCCGACGAGGTCGCGCACTTGGGCAACGTCGAGCCGACGGAGGCCGCTGCGCACCTTGCCCCGCACCCCGAGCGACACGATCGGGTCGTCCAGCGCAAGCTGCGCCGGTAGCAGTGGCACGGCCTCGCGCCGGCCGCGGGTGCCATCGAGAGTCGACCGCTCGGAACGGTCGGTGCCGCGAATCTGGGTGCCGCGTGTCTCGGTGCCACGTGCATCGATGGCGGTGGTGGCGCCAGCGGGTTCGTCGGCTTCGAGCTCGAGCCCTTCGAAGGCGCGCTGCCAGGCACGGAGCATGTCTTCGGCGGTGTCGAAGCGCTGGGTGTGGTCTCGGCGCAACGCCTTGGCGAAGAAGCCGCCGAGGGGTACACGCAACTCCGGGTCGAGCGCTTCGAGGGCGATGGTGCACTCACCCTCGGTGTAGAGCGGGTTGCTACGGCCGTCGCCCCAGCGGGGCATCTCACCGGTGGCCAGCTCGTGGAGGGTGACCGCCACGGCGTAACGCTCCGCCCACAGATCCCACGCTTTGGGCTTGCGGTCGTCGAGGAAGGGCTCGAGGTAGCCGGGGGTGCCGGCGGTGAGATCGCTGTTGGGGGCGACAGCCATGGAGAAGTCGAAGAGCACCAGGTGACGCTCGTTGTTTTTGCCCTGGGCGACGATGCCAAGGTTGTCGGGTTTGATGTCGCGATGCGAACGGCCCTCACGCTCGAGGAAACGCACCGCTTCGAGCAGGTCGGTGCCCCAGCGCTGGAGGAACTCGGGTGACGCCGGGCCGTCGAGGCGGATCGACAGCGCAAGGGACCGGTCGCCGGCGAAAGCCTCCACCAGGGCGGGTCGGCCGGCCAGTTCGACCACCTCGTAGAGCTCCACCACCTGGGGCTGACGGAGCCCGTGGAGCACGATGGCCTCGGAGCGGAGGCGGTCGTCGGCGCTGCCGCCGAGTGACGCTTTGATCACCACATCACGATCGGTGTCGGTGTCGGCGCAGAGCAGGGCACGCGCCGTGGAGCCTTTGCCCAGGCGACGCTTCACGATGAAACGATCGCCGAGCACGTCGCCCTCTTTGGCATCGAGGGGATCGGTCTCGGCCGGGGTGAGGGAGTGGTCGTTGTCGCCGTTGTCGGCAGGGTCGGTGCGCCGATCGGCGGTGCCGATGGCGCCGATGGCCAGTTCGGTGGCGGCCACCACGTCGGACATGCGGGGGAAACGCTCCGACACCACCGGGCACGTGGCCTCACGGACGAGGTCGTCGATCGACGGATCGATCTCGGGCACCCGTGCCGACACCCGCAGGCCCGTGGCCCCCAGGGCTTCGCGCATCTCGGCCCGGGTGGTGGCGGGGGCAGCATCGGCACACAGGAGGTAGGCGATCACGCCGACGGAGAACACATCGAGGGCCTGACCGTCGGGGTCGGGATCGGTGTAGGACTCGGGGGCGAGGAAGGGCTCGACCGACGGATCGGCCAGCACCACCTCAAGGTCGCCGGAGCCCACGGTAGGCAGCTTTGCGAAGCGCGAGGTGGAGAACGACGTGCTGAGGTTGAGGGAGCCGCCGGTGGTCTCCCGGGCGGCCATCGACAGATCGGAGATCTCGGGGATCCACCGCTCGCCGTGATCTCGGTGATCTCGGTGATCGCCGTGATCGGCAGGGCTGTCGTGATCGGCATGGCTTTCGCCGCTGCGGGCCGGCCGCAACCAGATGCTCTGCGGGGTGAGCATGCGATGGGTGATGCGCCGGCCGTGGACCTGGCGAAGGATGTCGGCGATGCGCCGCACGATCCGGAGGCGGGCGAGGAGATCGAGCTCGTCGCCCCGCTCGGCGAGGAAACGATCGAGCCGCACCGCATCGGGGTGGTGGTCGTAGATCACCGCCGGGCCGAGATCGGTCTGGGGTTGATCGAGCGCGCGGATCACGCCGTCGATGTGGAGGCGTTCGGTGGCGAGGTACTCCCGAGTGGCGGCGTCGTTGAGCGTGGACGCCTGCTCGGGCGACATGCCCACCACATTCGAGTAGATGCGCACTCGGCGCAGCGTGCCGTGTTGTTCGTGTTTGGCGAGGAAGTCCTGGGTGCTCCCCCGCTCGGCCAGCGCCGGGAGGATCAATTGATACGAACCGACCCGTCGAGACTTGGTGGACTGCTTGATGCCGACCATGCTCATGGCTCGGGTGACGGCGTCGGCCTCGGCGCTGGAGAACTGCTTGAAGCGACTGTTGGCCGCCTCCGCCTCGCCGATCGTGTGGATCGTGTCGATCACCCCGCGGAAGTGGGCGTTGGGAGTGGTGCCGCTCGCGATCGCCATGTGGTCGGGCTGGCGCAGGCACACGTGGGCGGCGAGATCGGGCGAAAGGCTCACGTCAACATCGGGGGCCGAAAGGAACACCAGCACCTTCACGAACGGGACGGGACCGACCTTGGCGCGGTCCTTGTCGGCCCACTTGTGCTGCAACAGACCCTTGAGCCGTTTGGCCTTGAGGTTGGCCAGGAAGATCGGATTGTCGAACGTGCTCTTGGATCCGTCGGGGCGATGCCACGTCCACAAGCTCTGCCCACCCGTGATCTTGCCGGGATGCGACTTGATCTCGATCAGCCAGAAACCCTTGCGGGTGGTGATCAGCAGATCCACCTCGTTGAGCGAACCGCCCGACACGAACTCGAAGTTGGCCCACGACTGGATCGGATCGGCGTCGGGCAGGTGCGCGCGGAGGTAGTCGAGTGCCTCCGCCTCCCACTGAAACTGGGACGGCGTGATCTGCCTCCATCGGGCCGATGTCGCGTCCATGAGCAGCGACAACCTACTCAGCGCGCGAGCGCGGTGCTGACGGTTCGAGTGGTGCTGACGGTTCGGGTGGGCGTCGGCCGTGCGGTTCGGCCCATCCGGGCACGTTTTGCCGGCAGTGCTCCGAGTCGGACGGGGGACGCGGGCCAGCTTCCGCCTGCGAGACCTCGGTTCCGTCCCCCTATGGCCCCTGCGGACCATCCTGGATTCTGCGGAACGGTCGTTCGGCCTCCATCTGCAACGCGAGCTCAAGCAGCGTTGCCTCGTCCCCCCACGCTCCGTTCAGCAATACCCCTACCGGCAGATTGGTGGCGTCGTCGTGACCCATCGGAATGGTGAGTGACGGCGTTCCCGCGAAGTTTGCGTAGGGCGTAAACGGACACCAGTTGGCCAGCTTGGCGAAGAGCGTCTCGGCGTCCAGCAGCATCGAGAGCTCACCAAGCACGGTCGGCAGCTGGGCAATCGTCGGCGTGAGCAATACATCGATGTTGGAGAACACAACCTTGCTGGCCTGGTCCTTTTGCTGCTTCAGCAGACGAATTGCACCAGGAACGGAACGCAACCGTTTCGACGTGTACCGGGAAAGATCTTTGACGAACGGGGTGAGTGCGTCGTGGTCGTAGTTGGGATCCATGCCTCGTTTCGCGGTCTTGTTTGACAGGTACGCGAGGAGTGCCCAATACAACTTGAAGGCTTCAACGACGTCTGCACCGACGGGAACCGGCTGTTCGACCAGGTCGTGCCCGAGCCCTTCAAGCAAGCCGATGACGCTTTCCATCTCCCGTCGAACCTCGGGGGAGATCTCCACCTCCCCCGGCCCATCGAGAAGGAATCCGATTCGGAGGCGCTGCACGGTTGGACGCTGCACGCGACCGATCAGTGCGAGGCGCTTCTTCGGGGGCGTCATGCGCTCCACCTCGGCGAGGTAGTTGGCAAGGTCACGAACCGAGCGGGACACGATGCCGTGGCCCGTGATTGCGAGGAGCTGGTCATCACTGAAGTGCGTACGGGGGAAACGACCGCGCGTCGCCTTCATGCCGACCAAGCCATTGCAGGAGGCCGGGATGCGGATCGAACCGCCGCCATCGGCAGCGTGGGCGATCGGCACAACTCCGGCGGCTACGAGCGCTCCCGACCCGCCGGACGAGCCTCCTGGCGTCCTCGCGAGGTTCCACGGATTGTGAGTCGGCTCATCGTCTACGAACTCCGTGGACGGGGTAAACCCATACTCGGGCATCGTCGACTTTCCCAGGCCCACAAATCCCATGTCGAAGAACTGCTGCGTCAACGGCTCGTTCGCCTTCGCTGGCGCGCGGTTCGCGTGGGCGCGCGAACCGAGCTTTGTTGGCAGGCCCTTGACATCGATCTGGTCCTTGATGAAGAACGGCACCGCCGCGAACGGACCGCTCGGCGCGTCGCGGTCCCGGTTATCGAAGCTTCGAGCGAGATCGAGGGCCCGGTCGTACATCTCACACACGATGGCATTGATGGGTGTTGCCGACCGCGCCCGTGCGACCGCAGCCCCTGCAACTTCGACCGCGCTCACTTCCCGGTCGCGAATCCTCCGTGCGACCTCGGTCGCATCATCGTCGCCCAGCGCATCATCGGCATAGGTGTGAAAGGTTTCTGACATGTTCGATCCTCAGTCTGAGCGAGATGCGTCGATGCAAAGTGCGCGGTCCCCGTTCTTCGGCCGCAACGGAAATGCCCGCTGACGGTAGCCGGAACGAAATCCTTCGACGAAGGGGGGCCTCGCCATCCCCGCCTCGCCCGGTCGCAGCCAAGTCGCGGCCAGGGCGTGCAGATATCGGCGTACAGATATCGGCGTGCGGCTATCGGTGAGGGAGTCGCTCCGAGCGCGCCCTCTCGACGGTAGGAGCTTCGATACGGCGGAGTGGGACGCGCCATGTTCTTTCCTGTCGAGCCTGTCAAGCCTGTTTAGACGGCTTCGCGGCTCGGGGTTCTCGTGGTGTTGATCGCAGCGGGCGCCGGCCAAGACGTCGGCCCAGTTCGGTTCGGGGGTGAGTTGAACGGGTTCTTCGGCGCAGTGGCGATGACGCCGCTGGCGCTCGGGTTCGACCACCTACCCAATGGGCCGCCCATGGTCGTGACGTTCCTCCCGGCGTTCGGGGTGCTCGTCCCCGGCGCCGTTGGGCTCATCCGCATCGCCGGCATAGGTCGCATCGCCGGCATCGATCGCGAGATCGGCGCGAACTCCCTGTGCACCGACGCCCACCGCTCGCTCGACGCGACGACCCAAGAAGTGCGGCGCTTCATCATTCCTGAAGGAGGCAAGTAGAACGTGTAGGTGCTCGATCGACCGTCCCCCCAATCCCGACAGGAACACCCATGTTCGATTCAATCCCCGCGCTAATCCCCGACCTCAAAGTTCTCTACGAGGACCTGCACGCGCACCCCGAGCTGTCCTTCGCCGAGCACCGTACCGCCGCCATCCTGGCCGACCGTCTGACGGCGCTGGGCTACGAGGTGACCACCGGCGTGGGCGGCACCGGCGTCGTGGCCACCCTCACGAACGGGGAGGGCCCGACCGTGCTCATCCGCGCCGACATCGACGCCCTTCCCGTCAAGGAAGCCACCGGCCTCCCCTACGCCAGCATCGCCACCGCGACGAACGACAGCGGTGAGTCGGTGCCCGTCGCGCATGCCTGCGGCCACGACATGCACGCCACCTGGCTCATCGGCGCAGCCACGCTCTTTGCTGGCCACCGCGACCAGTGGCAGGGGCGCCTGCTCCTCGTCGTGCAACCCGCCGAGGAAATCGGCACCGGCGCCGACGCCATGATCGACGACGGTCTCTACGAACGCTTCGGAACCCCCACCGTCGCCCTCGGCCAACACGTCGTCCCCTCCCCTGCCGGCACGGTCCTGCACCGGTCCGGGCCGATCATGGCCGCCAGCGACGCGCTCCAGATCACCCTCCACGGCCACGGCGGCCACGGCTCGTCACCCCACACCACCATCGACCCCGTCGTCATGGCCGCCTCAACAGTTATGAAGCTCCAGACCATCGTGTCGCGAGGCATCGACCCCGGCGCCACCGCCGTCGTCACCGTCGGCACCATCCATGCCGGAACCAAAGAGAACATCATCCCCGAAACCGCGACGCTCACCTTGAGCGTGCGCACCTTCGAACCCGCCGTCCGAGACCGCGTGCTCGCCAGCATCGAACGGATCGCCGCCGGCGAAGCCGCCTCCTACGGCGCCCCCAAACCCCCCGACGTCGACTCGATCTACTCGTTCCCGGCCACGGAGAACGACCCCACCGCCACCGAAATCGTCGCCGCCGCGTTCGATGCGCACTTCGGCCCCGAACGGTCCTTTCAAGCACCCATGGCCACCGGCAGCGAAGACTTCGGCTCGTTCGGACGACGCGGCGGCTACCCCTCGGTCTTCTGGTTCGTCGGCGGCACCGACCCCGCCCTATGGAACGCCGCCGTCGCCGCTGACCGTGTGGCCGAGGACATCCCGTTCAACCACGCCCCTGGCTTCGCTCCGGTCCAACACCCCACCATCGAAACCGGCATCGAGGCCATACTCACCGCGGCCCGATGCTGGCTCGGCCCCCACTCGACCGCAGGCCTGCCCCGCGATGACTGAACCCGCTGACCGTCGCGTCTCCACCGGCTCACTCCCCGCCGCCTCGGTCGTCAGTCAGTTGCTCGACGAAGCCCATCAGCGCTTCGTTGGCCTCACTGACGGTCGACCGTCGAGCGTGTACCCGGCGCTCGCCCGGGCCGACCCGGCCCTGTTCGGAATCTGTGTTGCCGCCGTGACCGGACAGGTCCTCGCCGTCGGCGACTTCGACACCACGTTCCCGATCATGAGCGTCGCCAAGCCGTTTACGTTCGCGCTCGTCTGCGACGCCATCGGCCCCGACGCGGCGCGTGCGTCCCTCGGCGCCAATGCCACCGGCCTACCGTTCAACTCCGTCGAAGCAGTCGAGCGAACCGGCGGAAAGACCAACCCCATGGTCAACTCCGGAGCCATTGCCACCGTCGACCTCGTTGCCGGCCCCGACCATGACACCCGATGGGGCACCCTCCTCGCCGGCTTATCGCGCTTCGCCGGACGCGACCTCGCCCTCGACCACGAGACCTACACGTCCGCGTCTGCGACCAACCAGCGCAACCGCGCCATCGTCCAGTTGCTCGACAGTATGGGGAAGCTTCACCATCAGCCCACCGAGACTCTCGACCTCTACACCCGCCAGAGCTGCCTGGCCGTCTGCGCCCAGGACCTCGCCATCATGGGCGCCACCCTCGCCTATGGAGGGGTGAACCCCAACACCGGAATACGGGTCGTCAGCGCAGAGAGCTGCCGATACGCGCTCACCGTCATGACCACCGCCGGGTTGTACGAGACCTCCGGCGACTGGCTCTACGAGGTCGGGCTCCCCGGCAAGAGCGGCATCGGCGGCGGCATCGTCACGGTGTCACCCGGCAAAGGCGGCCTCGGCACCTTTTCCCCACCGCTCGACGCAGCCGGCAACAGCATCCGAGGGCAGCAGGTCGCCGCCTACCTGTCCACCCGGCTCGGCCTGGACATCTTCGCTTCGGCGGCCCACCACGACGGCGACTGATGGCGTGGATCTCACGCCTCTTCGAGGCCAGATGAAACCGAGCGCCACCCGCAGTCTTCGATCGTTCCTCGCCGCGCCACGCACACGGCGGACCAATCCCCCGGTTCGCCACGGGACCCTACTTCGCCTACCCGACACTGTTCGGTCGCGTTCGTCGACTCGGCCTGGCCCATGGCCCACGCCCCATGCACACTTCGTGCCGGAGTTCGACGCCAAGGCCGGCGACGACACGATCCGGTGGAACTGGCCGACCCGTCACGGGCTCTGATCTGGACATCCGATCTGGGTATCCGAACCGGAGGACGACACAACCACCGTGTGGCGCCACCGCGTGGAGCGGCGCTGATCCTTCACGACGGCGTTGAACGGCGGCTCCCACCCGCTGCAAGATGCGTCCAAGGCGAGGACGAGCCGTCGAGATATGGGGTCCGTTGATCTCCATAGATCCGTCCCGCCAGGCACACTTGGCCAGTTGCCAAGATCACCACGTGTGAGGAATCACCGATGCGAACCGAAACGTTTCGAGTGTCCACTTCCGGGCAGATGCGCCTTCCCGCCGCGCAACGACGTCGCTGGCACCTCGACGGGGGCGGCCAAGTCGACGTTATCGACCTCGACTTCGAGGTACTCACGGTCCTCGCTGGCGAAGCCAAACGACTCCTCGATGAGATCCTCCCTGCCGACGCCCGCTAGGCCGCCGTCGCAGCCGACGACGATCCCGGCCTCGCCACAACGTGACCGTCTTCCTCGACGACCACCTCCACCCATCGATTCCCGCAGCTTTGGCAGATTGGCCGGCTTGACACCGAGAAGGCGCGACGCGTCTCGCATCGATGTCTCGGATGCGGTGACGCTCTCGAGGATCGTCTCCGTCAGCCGGCGACTGTTGCGGATAGGCGTACTCAGGTAGAAGTCGCCACCCGACTTCGATGTGCCCTTTCCGGCCCACTTCGCATGCTCGGCCTCGTAGAGCGCAAAGAAGTGGTCTCGGTCGATGGCTCCTCGCGCCCAAAGCTGTCGCGCCACCATCACTGTCGAAACGTGGAAGTCGCGAGACACGTCCTCGACCCACTGCTCGACGCCCCCTACACGATTGGCCCATCGCTCCTCCAACGTGGCCCAGGGAAGCAGAAGTTCGCCTGCGACCTCGTTGCAGTAGCCCTCGACGTCCTGGGAAACATCCGGGTCGATCGATGGATCGGCGTCCGATATGCCCCCTTCCCCAATCCAGAGGTGTCCAAGCTCGTGGGCGAGCGTAAACACCTGGGCTCCGTTGCTGTCCGCGTTATTGACGAAAATCACTGGGGCCATGGGATCGGCGAGGGAGAAACCTCGAAACTCCTCGACCCTCAGCGCTCGATTGGTCGCTTGGCGAACGATGCCGTTACGCATGACGAGGATGCCCAACGTCTCGACCTGCCGCACGAAAGAGCGAAGAAACTGGCTCGGTTGCGACTCCGGGCGAACCTCCTGCTCGAATGCGAGGCTCACCGCAATGTCCGCGGCGACGGCCCCGACTGGCGCGCCGAGGGAAAACCGGCCAACGAAGGAGAGTGGTTCCTGCTCACTATCGATTCTGAAATCGCGATACCAGTCCTGCTTGCGTAGGACGTCGGAAATCACATCACGCAGGTCAACGGACGGATCAGACCTGCCGACGCCGTGCGTCCGTCGAAAGTCCGGCAGGGGCAGGGTCTCTTCAGGAGGTGCTTCAAGGAACAGGTATCCGAACGGGACCCGCAGCCGCTTCGCCAAGCGTTGCGCCTGTTTCAACGTGGGCCCGGCCGAGCCAGAGAGCCAGGCTTCGATCGTCTCTGGCGACTTTTTGAATGCGAACTCCAAGTCCGGCGAGGAGACGTCGGCCCGATCCATCGCCCAACGCAGAAGAATCGGGTTGATGTGTGCGACGGCCATGCGATAATAGGGTAGCTGCCCCCTGTGACAGCCGGGGGCGAGTGACGCCCATCCAGGAGCGCCGCCGATCGATCCCGTGATCCGGGAAAGCCGGCTTCCTGAGCACTTGCGCGGCGATCCCCCATCGTGACCACAACGTCGAATGAGCCACCCCGGCGGTACTACGTCGCGGTACGAACCCGCTCCTCCGCACGCTCCCTGATGGCGTCATTGAACCGCTCGAAGTGCTTGTCGAGCCAGCCCTTCCAGCGAATCAACTTGGCCACCCGACCCTCGTAGGTCTCGGTCTGCTCGAACAGGGTGTTCCCGTTCTCCACCGCCGTACAGGTGTAGCAGCAGCGGCCCACCGCCTCGAGCCCAGTATCGCCAAAACGAAGCGCGTCTCATCGGCGCCGACCCCCCGGCGGATCCAGTGGTAGCACTCTTGCCGGAACCGCGTGCGGGTCTCCTGCGATCCACCCCGCTCGATGTATCGGTGGTTGACCCGTGCGGCCAGAAGCTGGTTCACCCGGTACCCGTGGGCAACGGGGATCTCCTCACCGGCGAAACCCGTCTCCTTGGCCAGCGCTGCCGGGGCGGCGAAGTTGTCGACGATCTCCATCGCCTCCTTCGGCTCGATCTCCATCGGCTCGATCTCCATCGGCTCGAGAGCCCGAGGTATCGGGAACATCCGATTCGCCGGAGAGCCAGGAAGGGGCGGCCAACGGTGCCACGGTCTTGCCATCCGGCGCGCCCGATCCCTGGGCTTGGCGCCCCATGTGGTTGATCTGCGTCCAGAAGTGCCCACTACCTTCGCGGCCGATCTGCGTCTACCTCCTGTCCGCTTCGAGGTCGGTGCTCCGATCGAGCACCACGTGGGAGCCGCCGCGGGCGTACGGTCGGACCACACGTTCCCGGGCGGCGAGCAGCCCCGGGCG
>JANOSD010000068.1:0-27269 GCA_031415655.1 Actinomycetes bacterium | reverse complement strand
GCGGCGGCGGCGGCGTTGCAGGCCCAAGGCGTGGCCACCGCGGTGCACTTCCCGGTACCCGATCATCAGCAACCCGGGATCGCGCTCCACAGTCGTATCGCCCACGAGCTACCCCACACCGAGGCCGCCTGCCGCACGGTGCTGTCGCTGCCGTGTTTCCCGGAACTTCGGGCCGACGAAGTCGACCACGTTGCCGATGTGCTGGCGGCGATACCGTCATGACCAGTGGAGTTCACCCCACCACTCCCCCTCGGTGTTCGCTGGTGGTGCCGGTCTACGGCAATGCCGACACGATCACCGACCTCGTCGAGGCGATCGCCGCGCTGGCCGCAGATGCCCCGGGCGGGCTCGAAGCAGTGTTTGTGATCGATGGATCGCCCGACGACAGCGAAGCCCGGCTTCGTGCCTGCCTTCCCCACCAATCGTTTCCCTCGGCGGTGCTCGTGCACGCGAGGAACTTCGGCTCGTTCGCCGCCATTCGCACGGGCATGGCCCATGCCCGTGGCGACCTCATCGCCGTGATGGCCGCCGATCTGCAAGAACCCCCGGCGCTGATCGGGGAGTTCTTCCGTGTGCTCGATGCCGGTGACGCCGATGTGGCCGTCGGCTGTCGAACCGCCCGTGCGGATCCGGCGAGCAGCCGTCGAGCATCGGAGACGTTCTGGCGTATCTACCGACGATTCGTGCAGGCGGAAATGCCCGAGGGTGGTATCGATGTGTTCGCCTGCGACCGGGTGGCCCGCGACACGCTTCTCTCGATGCAGGAATCCAACAGTTCCCTGGTGGGCTTGCTGATCTGGATGGGTTTCACCCGCGTGGAAGTTCCCTACGAACGCCTCCCCCGACCTTCGGGCGAGAGTGGATGGACCTTCAAGAAGAAGGTGCGCTACATGAGCGACAGCATCTTCTCGTTCACCGATCTCCCCATTCGGATCCTGTTGCTCGTGGGCACGCTCGGTTCGGCGATCACCCTCGTACTGTCGGTGGTGATCGCCGTGGCCTGGGCCGCCGGTCTCGTTTCGGTGCAGGGGTACACACCGCTCATGCTCGCCGTGCTCTTCGTGGGCACGCTGATCCTCGCCGGCCTCGGCGTAGTCGGGTCGTATGTCTGGCGCACGTTCGAGAACACCAAGGGCCGGCCGCTGAGTATCGTCCGCGCCGTGCACACCTTCAACGGACCACAGCCATGACACCCACCAATTACGACTCCGCGTTCATTCACGCCCAAGCCATCTGCGAATCTCCGAACATCGGGCCGCGCACCCGAGTCTGGGCCTTTGCCCACATCCTCCCCGGAGCCACGATCGGCGCCGACGGCAACATCTGCGATGGCGTGTTCATCGAGAACGACGTGGTGGTGGGCGACCGGGTCACGGTGAAGTGTGGCGTGCAACTCTGGGACGGAGTCCGGCTCGGCCACGACGTCTTCGTCGGCCCCAACGCCACGTTCACCAACGATCGATTTCCTCGCAGCGGCGCCCAGCAGGACGAGGTGGCCGTCACGGTGATCGACGACGGGGCCTCCCTCGGCGCCAACTGCACGATCCTCCCCGGCATTCACGTCGGCCGTCATGCCATGGTGGGAGCGGGGGCCGTGGTCACCCGACCGGTGCCACCAAACGCTGTGGTCGCCGGCAACCCGGCCCGAATCATCGGCTATGTCGACGCCGACGGCCGGCCACGACCGCCCGTGGAGTCACCCGGAACTGCCACTGACCGCGCCCACGACCGCGCCCACGACCGCGCCCACGACCTGGGTGTCGGCGGCGCCACCGTGCACCAGCTCACGTCGTCGGTCGATCTGCGCGGCTCCCTTGCCGCCGCCGAGCTCGTTCGCGACCTCGGGTTCCCCACCGTTGAGCGGATCTTCTTCGTCTACGGCGTCCCCAACGCCGACGTCCGCGGCGAGCACGCCCACCGGGCATGCCACCAGTTGCTCATCTGTGCCCATGGGTCGGTGTCGGTTCTGGTCGACGACGGCAACGAACGGGCCGTGTTCCGCCTGCACTCCCCCACCCAGGCGCTGCACATCCCGCCCGGCGTGTGGGGCAGCCAGTACGCCTATTCCTCGGATGCCGTGCTGGCCGTGTTGGCGTCACACCCGTACGACCCCGACGACTACATCCGCGATTACGGCGACTTTCTTGCGAGCGTGAACTCGTAAGGGTGCGCTTCAGGGGTCGCCGGCGCTGGCCGAGAGTTTTGCCTTCCGCATGGCCATCCGGGCCCGAGCGAGCGGCGAACCGAGCTCCCAGCTCCGATAGTTGAATCCGAGCGCCTGGATTGAGGTTCCCATCGCCTCGACGCACACGTTCTCGGGATCGTCGACCTCCAACAGGCCCGGAGGCATGGTGCCAAGCCGTGGCACCATGAGCTCCCAATCCGTGCGGTTCCCTTGCTCGCGTGCATCGAGAATCTGCTGGAACCAGCCAACGAAGTCGTGCTCGAGGGCGATGACGTCGGGGAACTGACGGTCGGGAGCTGGAAGCAGCGCCAACTGCACTCGCAGCGTGGTGGCCAGCGCGGCGCTGTCGTCGATCCCGAGCACTTCCACGCAGTAGCGGCGGAGTTCATCGATGAACACCCCCCAGCCGGTGGGCGGCACCATGAGTTCGTGCAGGCTCCGCAGGGTGAACGCCAGCACCGGCCAACGATCGTGCTCGGTTTCGGTAGCGTCGCTGAGACCCTCGTAGAAGTCGATCTCCCGGCATCCCGTCTCTGACCGGACGAACGTCGCCACCTGGCGGAGCATCGCAAACATGTCGCCCAAGAAAAAGGTCTGGCGAATCCTGGCCATGCGGTCCCATTCGTCGCGTGTGTACGTGGACGTTTGCCGAAGCAACTCGCCGGGCTTGGCCACGATGGCATGTTCCTCCCGGTAGCTCGGCTCGTTCATCGGGCTGTTGGGAAGGAGCTGAGTGTGGTGCACCCGAACGCGTACGCCGCGATTGATGCACTCCTGAAGATCGTTGCGGAACGACGTGAGCGTGGAGCCCGGAAGGCCCATCATGAGATCGACCGCCAGGGGCAACCCGTTCTTGCGGAACTCGTCGGAGAGGTCGTTGTAGCGCTCGACCTTGATGTTCTTGCGACGAATGGTGTGGAGGGTTTCGGTGTCCATTGATTGCAACGACACGATCCCTTCACTCACGATTCCCGCGTCGGCGAATATCTCGATGATCTCTCGAAGATGTTTTACGGTGTTCTTGGCATAGTTCGTGCCCACATGTTTCGGGAACCCGTGTTTTGCCTTCAATGCCGCTACATGGCGGGCAATCAAAACATCTCGCTCGAATATGCCGAAGTTGGCATCAGCGAGCGACACCGCTTCTACCTGGTGGACGGCCGCCCACTCGAGCTCGGCGAACACGCGGTCGAGGTCGAACTGCCGAATCCGGCTCAGGGTGGCCGAACCCCAGTCGCAGAAGGTGCAGCCATACGGGCAACCACGGTTGGTCTCGAGTACGAGCGCCCCGAAGGCGCGGTCGCCGTAGGCGTCGAACATGCCCTGCAGCACCGGTGACGGCACCGAATCGAGGTCGGCGATGCGGTCGCGGTCGGGGGTGTGCACGATGGTGTCGCCGTGACGGAACGAGATGCCCGCCACATCGGTGAGCACAGCGAGGGCGTTGGGGCCTTCGCCCAGAAGACCGTTGAGCGCATCGAGCACGGCCGCGAACGTGGCCTCGCCCTCACCGCGCACGGTGATGTCGACCTCGGGATGGTCGGCGAAGTAGCGGTCGCAATCACCCTGGTACTTCGGGGTATCGGGACCACCATGGACGGTGATGCTCCGCGGGTTGAGGCGTTTGACGAGCGCCGCCAATCGAAGGTTTTCGGTATGGGTCCAGTCGTAGTTCGAGAACAGGTAGATCGCCGGGCGCTCGGCGATCGCCACCAAGCCGTCGTCGTCGGTGAACCACCGGGGGTAGAACTCATAGAGGTCGTCGAGACGCGCGTTGTCGAGGGCACGAGCGAAGGCGATGATCATGCCGAGGCCGGTGGGCGGCAGGTGGAAGTTGGTGTCGACGGGAACCACCCGCAACCGGGGCGACCCCCCGTTCACCCGGCGCCGTTCTTCGGCCAAATCGTGGCGCATGATCGCGTTGTTGAGGGCGCCGATCAACTGAGCACGAGTGGCGAATGTTCGCCGAATCATGTCGAGGGTGTACGACTCACGATTCCCGTGATGATCTTCGGGATCGAACGGTGCCAGCACCCCCGCACCAATCAACGCCCGCACCACCGGCCGCAGTTCGTCACGAGAGAGTCGAACCGCATCGGGCACTTCGGCTTGACCGTCGGCGAGTTCGAGGAACGGTGCCGGCACGCGCAACGAGCTGGCGACGAACAACTCCGCGGGCGAAAGGGTGACCGTCACCACGCCTTCGGCATCGAATACGTCAAAGCCGTCGGCCCCCGGACGGAGCAGCAAAGGAACGGGCATCACCAGTGGCGTGTCGTCGAGACGAATCCCCGTGAGGTTTGGAGCTTGGCATGCCTGCGGCTCGGTGATCGGCGGGGCGTCACGAAGTAGCAGATCCCTTCGGTCCAACTCCCCCAACAGCGCCTCAACGTTGGCCGCCGACCCACCGGTGGCCGCCGCGAAGCCAAGGGCGGACGCTTCAAGGTCCGCCCGAGTGGAGCCCCGCGTGAGCGGCAGGAGCAGGCGGAGCTCGGCCAGATCCAGCGGGACGGCGGGCTGCTCACCGTGCGCGGGAATGGCGATACCGGCCGAAGTGACCGCCACAAACAACGCGGACGAGACGCGGAGAATCTCCGGTGAAGTCATGAGGACGAAAGTGTATCCGGGCGATGCTCGCCCGGATTCGACACGACGCGGACCCTATGATTCGACGCTCATGCCCGAGCACACACCCCCGTCCGATCCCGGCACCCACGCACCGCCGGCATTTCCTACCGATGTCGTGGTGGTTGGCGGCTGCGGGCACGTGGGGCTCCCCCTCGGCATCGCTTTCGCCTCCGCCGGCCTCACCGTGTCCCTGTTCGACACGAACCCCGACACGGTCGCCACCGTCAGCGCGGCCACGATGCCGTTCCATGAGCCCGGCGCGGCAGAAGCCCTCACCCCCCTCGTGGAATCCGGGGCGCTCCGGGCCACCACGGATCCGGCATCGGTGGCCGACGCCGCCCACGTGATCGTGGTGATCGGCACGCCGGTCGACGGGCACCTCAATCCTGATCCACGCGCCGTTCCAGCAGCGATCGAAGCACTCATCCCGCACCTGCGCGACGGGCAGCATCTCGTGCTCCGCAGCACCGTCTTTCCCGGCGTCACGGCCACGGTCGAGCGTTTGGTGGCTCATACCGGCCTCGACATCGAGGTGTCGTTCTGCCCCGAGCGCATCGCCGAGGGCAAGGCGCTGGCCGAACTCTCCGAACTCCCCCAGCTTGTGTCGGCTCGCACGGAAACTTCGCTCGACCGAGCCGAGGCCCTCTTCCGTCACCTCACCAACGACGTCGTTCGCCTGGAACCTGAGGAAGCCGAGCTGGACAAGCTGTTCACCAACACATGGCGCTACATCAAGTTCGCCGCCGCCAACCAACTCTTCATGATCGCCAACGAACACGGCCTCGACTTCGAACGCATCCGGGCTGCCGTCATTCATGATTATCCACGCGCCGCCGACATGCCCGGTGCCGGGTTCGCCGCCGGGCCGTGTTTATTAAAAGACACCATGCAGCTTGCCGCGTTCAACAACAACAACTTCACCCTGGGCCACGCCAGCATGATGGTGAACGAAGGCCTACCGCTGTATCTGGTCGACCGCATCGAACAGCGATTCCCCTTGCAGGACCTCACCGTGGGCGTGCTCGGAATGGCGTTCAAAGGGGGGAGCGACGACATTCGATCGAGCCTCTCTTACAAGTTGCGCAAACTCCTGCGGTTCAAGGCCGCCGACGTGCTGTGCACCGACCCCTACGTCACGCTCGACGCCGACCTACTCCCCCTCGACGACGTGCTGGCCCGCTCCGACCTTCTCATCATCGGGGCGCCCCATCCGGCGTACCGAGCCCTCACAACCGAGCTTCCCGTGATTGACGTGTGGAATCTTCGCGGTGAGGGCGTCCGCATCTGATGGATGTATCCTCCGTCAAAGACTCACGGGCGATGATCTTCGCCCGCCAACCACGCGTCGCGGCGATCGCTTTTGCCCTGTTGCTTGCCGTCGCCGTGCCAGTGCTGCTGTCGTACGGCTCCCACCTGTGGTTCTTCGCCGATGAGTGGGGCTTTCTCGTGGGAAAGGATTCGGCCCGATCGTGGGTCGCCCCGCAGAATCAGCACTGGTCAACAGCGCCGATTATCGGGTATCAGGCCCTTTTCGCCGCCTTTGGCATCACGACGTATACGCCCTACCTCTTCGTGGTGATCTGCATGCACCTCGGGCTCGCCACGCTGATTCGAACGGTGATGCGTCGGGCCGATGTGCGGCCCTGGGTGGCGACGGCCTGTGCGGCCACCTTCGTGCTCTTCGGCCCCGGTGAGCAGAACATCTTGTCGCCGGTGCAGATCAGCATGGTCGGCACCATGCTGTGCGGGTTTGCGCACCTAATCCTTTCCGACCACGACGGACGGGTGCGGAGACGAGACTTCGCCGCCCTGGCCTTCGGTGCGCTGAGTCTCACCACCTCCGCCATCGCACCGGTGTTGGTGGTCACGGTCGGCGCTTGTGCACTCCTCCGCCGACGGTGGTTGGCTGCGGCCTTTCACACCGTGCCGCTCGGGCTGATCTATGGGGTGTGGTATCTCGCATTCCGTGCCGACATGGGGTCCGCCGCGTTCGGACGACCGCAACCGGCGGTGATCTTCGCATGGATTCGCTCCGGGGTAACCGGAGTGTTCGAGGCCCTCGGCCGCGGGCCTGTTCTCGGCGCCATGCTTGGGTTGGTCATGGTGATCGGCCTCGTTTTCGCCTGGCGTGGCCCATCCACCGGGAAACACCACCTCGCCGCGCCCACCGCGCTGCTCGTCGGGCCGATCGTGCTCATGGGTCTGCTGCCGTTCAGCGCCCGGGTGTTCTTCGGACCCGAAATCGCCCGATCGAGCAGGTACCTGAGCATGGCCGCCGCCATGACCCTGCCGGCGTTGGCCGTAGCGATCGACGCCATCGGTCGACGCACCCGCGATCTCGGCTTGGCGGTGGCCTACGCACCGCTTGCCGTGGGGCTCGTGGTGAACGCCACGGCGTTCAACGTCAACGGTTTCACCGGAGTGTTCTTCGAGAACCAACGACAACTCGTATGGGCCTACGCCACCAACCCGCTCGCCCCGTCGGTTCCCCGCACCTATATTCCAAACAAGCGGCTGTTCTGGCTCGACCGGGTCGACATCGGGTTCCTGCTCGACGCCAAGGCCAGCGACCGTCTTGCCGTGGTTTCCAACCTTCCTGCCAGCGTTGTGGATGAAGCCACCGTCAACCTGTTGATCGACCAACAGAGCCTCGACCGTCATCTCGACGCCACGAGTTGCCCCCGCGTGACCGGGGCATTCCGGGGCACGCTTGGCAAGGGACAGCGCCTCGTCATTGGTGCCCCTACCAAGCTCACCGTCACCATCGATTCGGGCCAACGCGGCCCCGTCACCCTCGAGCCCGTGGCGGGACGAGTTCTGGTGGCGCATGTGCGCGACGTGCAACTGATCACTGATGCACCACCCACGGCCACGCCGCTCTACCTGTGTCCATGACCTCTCGCATTCAGGCCTGGCTACGGCAACCTTGGGACGCCGATCGCATCGCCGCCTGGGTGTTCGGCGCCTACCTTCTGGCGGCCTTCGCCTACTGCGTGCACCGGGGCGCTGACTCCTGGTTCTCGGGCGACGAGTGGCAGTTTCTGGTGAACAAACACTCCGTCGGCGACATGCTCCGCCCCCAAAACGGGCACTGGTCCACCACGCCGATCGTGGTGTACCAATTCCTGTCGTTCGTGTTCAGCTTGCAGTCCTACATGCCATTCCTGGTTGTGCTCGTGGCGATGCACTTGGCCCTCGCCACCCTCATTCGCGTGGCCCTTCGAATGAGCGGGGTACGAGGATGGCTGGCCACGGTTGTTGCCGGCAGTTTTGTGCTGTTCGGGCCGGGCGAGCAGAACATCCTGCAGGCGGTGCAAATCAGCATGGTCGCCACGATGCTGGCGGGATTCGGCCAGATGCTGCTGGCCCAGCACGATGGAGGGCTCTCCCGGCGCGATGTTTTCGCGGTTGCCGTCGGCGCGGTCGGCCTGATGTCGTCGGGTATCGGCCCCCCCATGGCCATGGTGGTCGGGGTGGCCGTGCTGGTCCGGCGGGGCTGGTTGGTCGCCGCGGCCCACACGGCACCATTGGCGGCGCTCTACGTCGGTTGGTTTTTGGCCTTCAATGACTCGATCGGGTTCAGCTCCGGTCCCCGGCCACCGGGTTCTGAGGTCGCGGCTTGGATTAGCACCGGCATGCGCGGCGTTTTCGTTTCACTGGGACAGTTCGGCATTTCCGCCGCGGTGCTGGCGGGGGCCTTCTTGGCAGGAATGGTGTTGGCGGCCGCTGGGTCGTCGTGGCCGGAGATCCGCCGGCACGCGGCCATACCAATCGCCGGGGTCATCGGCGCCCCATTGCTCTTCGCCGTGATCTCCACCACACGGTGGCTGATCGGGTCTCAGGCCGCATTGTCGAGTCGTTACATCTCCATGGCAACGGCAATGGCCCTGCCGGCGATCGGGTATTCCTTTGAGCACCTCACCCGCCGGTTCGCCCCGAGCGGCTATGCCCTGTCGGGCATTCTCCTTTTGGCGTTTCCCACCAACATCACTCTGATTGGCACCCAAGGCCTGCAACCTGCGTTCTTCGAAGGCCAACGCGAGCTTGCGGTGGCGATTGGCCGTTCACCCCTCGCTCGTCAGGTCCCGACCGATTCGAAGGCCGACCGAAACTTCCTCGGGCTGGCTCGTGTGCCCACTGGTTTTCTGGTCGAGGCGTGGGACGACAGCATGCTCCCCGGCAACGTGGCGGTCTCACCCAAGACCGATCTCCAAGTCGTGGTACGCCTTGGATTCGAACAGCGTCCCGAGCCTGCGCCTACGGGAACCTGCGATCTGCTGACTCTCCCTTTCACCGGCACCCTGCCCCCCGGCACGGTGCTGCGGATGGTGCCGGGCAACGCTGCCGCGATGACTGGCGCGATGACTGTGGCGATCACCGGTATCGACGCCGACGGCACCGACGGCGAAAGCCTGGACTATGGGTTCGGTGGCGGCAGCGACTTGCGCTCCCATCTTCCCACTCGCCGGTGGCGCATCACCACGCCGACTGGCGGCACGCTGCTGCGTTGCGCACCCCCGAGCTGACGGTGTCGTTGTGTCGAAGCCTCCCCCTCGTGACCGTTCGCGCCTGCGAGACAGCTACGCTCCCCCGACCACGACGGAACCCAGATCTCCCGTCACTCCTCCCGTTGCCATGACTCCCCGCGTCTCCATCATCGTACCGGTCTACAACGAGGGCGATCTCGTCATCCCGCTCCTGGAACGAATCCTCGAAACCGTTACCGTGCCGTGCGAAGTGCTTGCGGTGTACGACACGCCCGACGACACCACCCGGCCGCATCTTGAAAAGTTGGCGGAGGCCGACACACGCCTCATTCCCACGTTGAGTGCCTACCCGCCCGGTCCCGCCCACGCGTTGCGGCACGGCTTCGACCAGGCTCAATCGCCGGTCGTCGTGATCACGATGGCCGACGGCAGCGACGACCCTGATCAAATCGAGCCCCTCGCCCACCTCGTGGAACGAGGCGTCGTCATCGCCGCTGCATCGCGTTACATGCAGGGCGGCCAACAGGTGGGGGGCCCGTTCCTCAAACGCACGTTGTCGCGGCTCGCCGGGCTTTCGTTGTACTGGGTTGCCCGAGTCGGCACCCACGACGCGACCAACTCATTCAAGGCCTACAACCGCGAGTTCGTCGCGTCGGTCGGCATCGAATCGAGCCACGGCTTCGAGATTGGGATCGAGCTCGTGGCCAAAGCCCGTCGACATCGTCAACCCGTGGCGGAACTGCCAACGATTTGGCTCGATCGGCAGGTAGGCGACTCGAACTTTCAGCTCAAGGCCTGGATCGGCCACTACCTGCGTTGGTATCGGTACGCGTATGGGCGGCCGATCCGTTGATCTCCACCCCCGACCCGGCCCCGTCCGTCGACCTTCAGCGGGTCTATGCCCGCCGGTTCGGCGCAAGATCCGACGCCCGCACCGTGCTCTGGCAGACGCTGTGCCACGGGTTCTTTCAGCGCTACGTCGAACCCACCGACACCGTGATCGACCTCGCCGCCGGGTATTGCGAGTTCATCAACGCCATCGGTTGCGCCACCAAGATCGCCATTGACGCCAACACCGACGTCGCGAGGTATGCGGGCCCCAATGTCACCACGGTGATCGCCCAAAGCACCGACTTGCCATCCGAGCTGCACGGAACCGCTGACGTCGTGTTCGTGAGTAACTTTTTCGAGCACCTGCCCGACGCCAATGCACTGCTCGCCACGCTGGAGCAAATCCGCCTGTGCCTCAAACCCAGCGGACGCTTGCTCGTGCTCCAGCCCAACATCCGGCTCACTGGCGCAGCGTACTGGGACTTTCTCGACCATTCGCTGCCTATCACCGAGCGTCGCCTCGTTGAATCGCTCGAACTCTCTGGCTTTCGCGTGGCGGAGATGCGCGTCCGATTCCTTCCGTACACCACGGAGTCACGGCTCCCCATTCTCCCCGCGTTCATTCGGGCCTATTTACGCTTTCGCCCGGCGCAATTGTTGCTGGGGAAGCAGACCTTCGTCGTTGCCCAACCCAACGACCCTTCGTCCCGTCCGGGCTGAGCCCCGGAGCCACCATCCTTCCGAGCCATTTCTAGGAGTCCCCATGGCCAACGTCCTTCTCACCGGATCTTCTGGATTCATTGGCGGCTACGTCGTCGAACAGCTTCTCGCCGACGGACACCAGGTGATTGGTGTCGACAACTTCTCGAAATACGGGAAGGTGGCCCACTCCTACGACGATGACCCGGCGTTCCGTCTCGTCGAAGCCGATTGCCGCGACACCGATCTGCTCACTGAGCTTCTCACCGAGTGCGACCACTTCATCGCTGGCGCCGCCATGATCGGTGGGATTTCCTACTTTCATACCTACGCCTACGATCTGCTCGCCACCAACGAACGGATCATCGCCGCCTCCTGCGATGCAGCGATCAAAGCCATGGAGGCGGGCCGTCTCCAGAAAGTCACCTACCTCAGTTCATCCATGGTCTTTGAGTCCACCAACACGTGGCCGTCAGTGGAGGGCGACGAGCGCCGTGTGCCTCCGCCTCTTTCGTCCTACGGGTTTCAGAAGCTCGCGGTGGAGTATTTCGCCCGCGCCGCGTGGGATCAATACCAGGTTCCCTACACAATCGTGCGCCCGTTCAACTGCGTGGGCATTGGCGAAGAGCGGGCTCTCGGCGATATCGACGTGCTCAGCGGCAACGTGAAGCTAGCGATGAGCCATGTGGTACCCGACATCATCCAGAAGGTGGCGAAGGGCCAATCCCCCCTGCATCTCCTTGGCGACGGCGACCAGATTCGCCACTACACCTATGGAGCCGACCTCGCTCGCGGCATCGTCACCGCCGTCTTCGCACCGGAAGCACGGAACAACGACTTCAACCTTTCCACCGCCGAGAGCACCACCGTGCTCGAGTTGGCCGAGGTGATCTGGCACAAGATCCTCGGCGCCGACGTGCCGTTCGAGTGGGTGGCCGACACGCCGTTCGAGCACGACGTGCAACGCCGCGTTCCCGATACCACCAAGGCACGCGAGGTCTTGGGGTTCGAGGCCACCACCTCGCTGTCCGACATGCTCGACGTCGTCATTCCCTGGGTGCTCGATGCCATCGACGCCGGCCGCATCTGACGAAGTGTCCTCCGGCGGCATCCCCGCCTCCGGGCCTGCTGCGTTGCTCCCGGCTAGCCTTCGGAAATGCGAATCGAACACGCCGCCAAGATCAGAAGCCGACGAAGGCTGGGCGTCGTTGTTCTCTTCGTGCTTGGATTTCCGGTGCTCGCGGCCGGAGCGTGCGACACCATTGACCCCGACTACGTGGGCAACATCGCCGGCGCACGGTTGGCCTTCATCGGCGACAGCATCACCCACCAATCAGCAACAACCCTCCACGAGCGCTTCGATCCAGACTTTCTCGTCCGCGTCTCCGCAGTCGTCGGCCAGCGCTACAACTCCATGTCGGGCTACGCGGACGTCATCGCCGCCACGGATCCGAACATCGTCGTCCTCAATCTCGGGACCAACGAAGCGAGTGGCATCCCCAACGCGATGTTCCCCACGTTGACCACCAGCGAGGAAGCAATCGCCGCCATGCAAGCGATGGTGGATCGATTCCCGAACGCCTGCAAGGTCATCGTCACGGTCAACGAGGGGGTCATTGAACACGAGGATTATCGCCCGGAGATCGCCGTGGCGTTGAACGACGCGATCGTCGCTGAGGCCGATGTCGTTGTCGACTGGTCGGCCGCCGTCAGCGGAGACCAACTGCTGTATGTGGCCAACGGGGTCCACCCAACCGACCCCGGGAAAGAACTTCTCGCCAGCCTGATCGCCGATGGAGTCGCACTCTGTCCGGCGTAGAAGGCTCGGACTCAAGGGCGCTCGTCGGCTGGCCCATACTCTCTGCCTAGGAGCGTGGCCCAGTAGCCATTCGCGTCTTCCGGCCAGCTTCGAGTCTCGCAGTATCCTCCCTCTCAACGCCCAGAACAAAGGGGCGGCTTTCGACGTTGCCTCCGTGCCTCCTTGCGAGACTGTCACGAGACCTCAACCTTGGCTCGGAATCCGCGCTTCGAAGCTCCAACGGGACAGTCTCCTGGGTATGTGTCGCGGATTCCGCCAATCGTTCAACCCGCTGCTCGACCAACAGCGACTCAGCATCGGCACGGGAACGGCGGCCCTGTCGTTCGCGGTCCTCACCGGTACCAGTCGGTGGTTCCAGGGCCTGGAAGGAGCGGAGGTGAGTCGCTACCTCCATGTTGGGGCCTTGCTGTTCCTTCCGGCACTGATGGTCGGGCTGGCGGAAGTGGCAGCCGTGGTACCGCACGCATGGCGTCCGCGCTCGTTCTTGCTTCCCGCAGGCGCCGTGGTACTCCTCTTGCCACCTGCGCTGGTCAATCTCGGACGATTCGAACCGCCACTGGCTCCGCCCGGCATAGCCGCCACCATCCAATACGTCGCTTTCGCTGCCCCCCGCTCCCCCGTGGGTGCCAACTCGCCGCCATGGGTGGCGCCGATTCCGGACTACTCGATCGTTCCGTTCGTTACCCTCGGTTGGTTGCGCGAAGTCGATCAGGCCGGCATGTTGCCGCCGGCACCTCCCCCGAATCGCGCCCTCGACGACCAGATGCACGTCAGACTTGGCCTCGGTCAGCGGTTCGCCCGCACCGACCGTCCCTGCCAGCGCTCCGACGCTCCCCTCCGGGTGAAACCCTCCGGCGGTGGCGTATTCGCCTTCTCGTGGCGATCAACTCGAGGTGCTGCTTCCCGACCTGGAGTTTGAGGTACGGCCGGTCTCCGGCGCGATGACTTTCTGCTCCTGACCAACCTCTGTCGCCGTCAACGCCCCCCGGCCGTCGAGCGGGTAGCGTTCGTCCGTGCCCAGTCCTCGACTTCGTGTTGCGTTTGTGGTGCCGCATTTGCGGCGGTATGGGGGTATTCGGCGGATGGTGGAGTTTGGGAATCGGTTGTTGGGGCGGGGGTTTGATGTGGTTTTTGTGGTGCCGGATGGTGAGGTGTTGGGGTGTTCGTGGATGGAGTGTCGGGTGCCGGTGGTGCCGTTGTCGGTGGCTGTGGGTGAGGTGTGGGATTTGGTGATGTTCAATCAGGAGACGCAGTGGGTGGAGTTGGATCGGTTTGTGCAGGCGCGTCGGCGGGTGTGGTACGCGTTGCATTGGGGGCCGGCGTATGCGAAGGAGGGGTCGTGGGATGCAGCGCGGGTGGCGGTGGATTGTCAGTTTGCGAATTCGGGGTGGACGGCGGATCGGGTTTTTGGTGAGGTTGGGGTGCGTCCGGTGGTGCAGGTTGGTGGGGTGAATCGTGAGGTGTTTCGGCCGTGGGGTGGGGTGAAACGTTTTCCGGTGTTGTGTTCTGGGGTGGGGAAGGAGTGGAAGGGGACGTCGACGATTGTGGAGGCGTGTGAGCGGTTGGGGGTTTCGTTGGAGGGGTATGCGGGGTGGGATTTGTCGCAGCCGGAGTTGGGGCGTGCGTATGCGGCGGCGGAGGTTTTTGTGGTGGGGTCGTGGTTTGAGGGGTTTTGTCAGCCGGGTTTGGAGGCGTTGGCGTGTGGGGTGCCGTTGGTGACGACGGATAATGGGGGGTGTTTGGAGTATGCGGTTGATGGGGTGACGGCGTTGGTGGTGCCGCCGCGTGATGTGGGGGCGATGGCGGCGGCGATTGAGCGGTTGCGGGGGGATCGGGTGTTGGCGGCGGAGTTGGTGGCGAATGGTTTGGATTTGGTGGCGGAGTCTTTTGATTGGGAGTTGCGGACGGATGAGTTTGCGGGGCGTTTGGAGGGGGTGGTGTCGGGGGAGTTGTGGGCGCCGCCGCCGCCGAGGGTGGTGGCGCCGGTGGATCCGGTGTTGAGTGTGGTGACGTTGGCGTGGGATAATTTGCCGTATACGCGTAAGTTCGCGGAGTCGGTTCGGCGGTTTACGGATGTGTCGTATGAGTTGATTGTGGTGGATAATGGGTCGGAGGTGGAGGCGGCGAGGTATGCGGCGGCGGTGGCGGATTCTGTGGTGTTGAATGATTCGAATTTGGGGTTTTCGGTGGGGATGAATCAGGGGTTGGCGTTGTCGGGTGGGGAGTGGGTGGCTTTTTGTAATAATGATACGATTTTGCCGGTGGGTTGGGCGTCGATGTTGTTGGAGACGGCGGGGCGTTTTCCGTCGGCGGGTATTGTGGTTCCGGCGTTGACTGCGGCTCGGAATGCGGTGACGGTTCGGTCGGAGCCGGGGGTTGATGTGGTGGTGTTGCCACCGTTTTCGGCGCCGCCGGCGGCGGTGGTGTATTTGATGCGTCGTGATGTTGTGGAGGGGTTAGGGGGGTGGCCGACGGAGTATGCGGTGGCGTCTGGTGAGGATGTTGATTTGGCGTTTTCGGTGTGGGTGAATGATTTGGATATTGTGTTTGATAGTCGGGTGTTGGTGGATCATATTGGGAAGGGGACGGCGTCTCGTTTGGAGAATTGGCAGAAGTTGTGGGCGGATAACCGCAACCATTTTTTGGTGAAGTGGATGGGTGACGGCCAGGCCGGCCGGGCCGGTGGTGATGGTTCGGGTGAGGTGTTTGGGGAGGTGGTGCGTTTGGAGTCGTGTTCGGAGGAGCGGTTTGCGCGGAATCGTTTGACGGCGCGGGCGGCAGCGGGATGGATGCACAACTACTTCACGGCTCGGGATCGGGCGGCGACAGCGTCGTCGGGGACGAAGGCACCATCCCCCCCACCCGCTCCGGCCCCGAACGACCGGCGCGGCGTGGCCGACGACTGGCTCGTTGCGCTCAATGACGGTCGATCCAACGAGGGAGCGAAACTCGTTCGATGCACGCGGGGGCCGGTGTATGTCGTGGAAGGTAGCCACGCTCGGGTGGTGCGCTCCGGGATCCTCGTGGGTGCCCTGACGGCGAGACTGGGCGCCGTCACGGTCATTCCTGATGCCGACCTTGAAGCGCTCGACGAAGGGCCACCGTTGGAGATCGTCGAACCGCCGAAGGGCGCACCGTTTATTGTTGTCGGCGGTCATCGCATGCCCATTCGAGGGCTTCCACTAACTTTTCCTGTCTCACGGGAGTTGGCGTCCGCCTTTCCCGCCGCCGACGAGCTCGACATCGGTCGGGTCGTCACTCCTCCTGAACCGATTGCCCCTGCCATGTCTGTCACCACCGTTCCCTCTCCGCCGGTCGTTGTTATCCCGGAGGTCAAGGTCCCGGAAGTCAAGGCTCCGGAGGTCAAGTCTTCGCCAGTCAAGGCGGCCCCTGCTCCGAAGCCCGCCCCGAAGCCTGTTCCGAAGGCGAAGCCTGCAGCTCGAGTCAACGCTTCTGCTTCACCCGACGTGGTCCGTCAACTGCACGAACTTGATCGACGAGAAAGCGACGTTTCACCGTTTCTCGTTCGTCGGCCAAATGGCGCGGTGTTCTTGATCGATGCGGGTTATCGCCGCACGGTGTCGTCCGGTTTGATGGCGGCGGCGTTGGAACAATCGTTTGGGGCCGCCCGGCCGATGGATTCCAAGGCATTGGAGGGGTGGCCGGCGGGTACGCCAGTTGAGGTATACCTCGCCGCCGGAGAGCCCCCGTTCATTGTGGTCAACCGGGTCCGTCATCCCCTCCGCGGATTTCCCGTTCCGCTGACGGTGGGCAGCGATGAACTCCGCCTCTTTCCCCGTGGCACCACCGTTGACGTCGCTCGAGGCAGCATCAGTCGAATGGCGCATCGTGATGCCATGCGCTGGAAAACGCAGGCCAAGCGGCTCGGCGAGGTAGTGCGGCGCAATGGGGTGGCAGGCCTCGCCGTCAAGGTCTCGAAGCGCGCCGTGCGCTCGCAAATCAAACGTTTGCTCTGAGCGTTTTCCGCTATCCGTTCGTAGTCTTTCCCCAATCGCCAGAGGAGTTCCGTGCCGTCGCTCGCACCCCTGCCCACCTTTCTCATCATCGGCGCTCAGAAGAGTGCAACCCGGTGGCTGCGCGTCAACCTGGGGGCCCACCCCGACGTGTTCACCGCCGACGACGAGCTTTGGTTCTTCAACGATGTCGAGGGCCGATTCTCGTATCTTGGTACCGAGTGGTACCGAGCCCAGTTCGCGGGCTGGGACGGCGAGACCTTCGTCGGCGAGTCCACTCCGGGGTACATGATGTTGCGTCACGATCCGGCGGTCGTGGCGCAACGTATCGATACCACTATCCCCGACGTTCGGCTGATCGCTGTGCTTCGTGACCCGGTTGCTCGTGCTCAATCAGCGGTGGTGCACCACGTGAAACGCAATCGGATTTCGCCCGACGCCCGACTCATCGATCTGGTCCGACACCACCCCGACGTGCTTGATCGGCGCAGCATTGTTGAGGGCGGCCTGTACGCGCAGAGTCTTCGGCCCTACATAGAGCGGTTCGGCGACCGTCTACTTATCACCCTGCACGACGACGTGACCACCGATGCTGTCGGCGTGTACCGCCGATCTTGTGTGCACATTGGGGCTGACTTTTCGTTCCTGCCTCCGGGGTTGGGGGAGGTGCGATTCTCGAATCAACCGGCGAAAGCCAAGAGGCCGATTGTCGCGGCAGTAACCGAAGAGGAGCGAAACGAGATCTTCGCCCTTTTCCGTGATGATGTGGATGCGCTGGAGGAATTGATTGGGCGAGATCTCCGCGCCTGGCGCCCGGGCTGAGTGCCGAAGGTGACGGGTGCTTCAGGGGCGAGTAGGCCGCATCCGTCGCCCAACCCGGCCGAACGAGCGACGGCCGACGATGATGACCATGCCAAAGGGACCACGCCGTTTGAGTGCGTTGCGTACACGAGCGAGGTGGAAGGCCGGTGTGAGGCTGGCGACAAAGCGGCGCCGGGCGACGGTGGAGCGACCGGCGTCGATCGGTGCGCCTTTCGGGAAACGCAGCATCTGGCTTGAGCCGGTGGGGTAGGGGAGCGGCATTCCCCGAACGGCGCGGCGTTCGCCGGCGATAACGAGAAACGGCCGACCCTCGGGGCCTTCGAGCAGTTCAACCGGTGCTGCGGTCGGCATGGCGTCGAGTTGCGACGGTTGTGCCTCGATGATGGCGCCGAACTCATTTTCCAAGATATGTGAAAGCATGCCCGAACGAACCGCCCGTTTCGTGTTGTTCTCGATGAGGAATACACGGCCTGACGGCGCGCAGACGAGTCGAGGCCCGGGACCGGCCAATGGACTGGCACTTCGGGGTTGGAGCGATCCGAGCCAGCCGTTGGCCCGGGCCGGTCGGCGTCGGAGCGAATGGGTGGTGAAGGGTGTCGGGACGTTGGTGGGTGCCAGCGCGTTGCCGACCACGCGGGACAGGTCAATCGTGGGTCCGGTGGGCGCCGTCCGTCCAGTGGACCGCGGCGCGCGCCGCACCGGAGGCAACCCGGCAATGGGCAGGCGCTCACGCTGCACGATCACAAACGGTGGGCGATCGGCTTCGTGATAGAGGATGAGTGCCGGTCCTTCCGGCCATTGGGCGAGTTCGGAGGTGGTGACGTCGACCGTGACCCCGTACAGATGCTCGAGAGCAGCGACGAGAACAGCGGAGCTGATGGCGGCTCGCGATGCGCCATCGATGAGGAAGACGGCGCCGCCGGGTTCGCGGGCAAGGAAGGGTTGAGTCATTCAGGGGCCTTGGTGGTGGGCGTGATGGTTTGGGTGGGAGCGAGTCGGGTGGGAGCGAGCCGGGTGGGAGCGAGCCGGGTGGGGGAGAGTACGAAAAGGTCGCCCCCGAGCTGGCGTTTGGCGGCATCAGGATCGGTGCACCGCCGACCGTGCCATGAACCCTCGACCTGGTCGACAACGGTAAGTCCAGCTTCGACAATCGTGGTGTGGAGTAGGGAGGACGCGAAGGCGTGAGAAGCGTTGGGTTTGTCCGGGTGGCGACTGAACACACCCGGCTCAATCTCGATGAATCGACGGCCACCCAGGCTGGGAGCGAATCGTTCGTCGGGGTGGACGGCGAGCATGGTGAGCACCGCTCGGCCACCGGGAAGAAGCACCCGCTCGATTTCCTTCAGATAGTTGGCGACACCATCGAGTTGCATGTGCATGAAGACCGCGAACGAGCAGACAAGATCGAATCGATCAGCCGGGTACGGGAACACGAAGTGGGCGGCCGTGGTGGGACTGGCTATTTGATAGCGGTCGCTGGTGACGTCCACCAGGTCGAAGGCGAAGTTCGGCAGCTTGCTGGCATAGTTGGCCCCGAGCCACTGCACTGCTGCGGGGGCGATGTCGAACCCGGTGTAGGTGCCGTCGTCGATGATCTGGGCCAGCTCCCACGCCAGCCGTCCGACCCCACACCCGACCTCCAAAACCTCGGATCGGCGGGTGAGTCCGTAGTGGCGGAGCACACGTCGTTGTCGACGTCCCCGCTGTGCCCGAGCGTCGGGGCCTACGTCGTGAACGTCGGAAGCGGGAAGCGGGAGATCGACCTTCGGCGGCATCGGCCGGTGAGCCTACTCGGCGACCTAGGTCGACCAACCCGACGGCCGCGACACCACCGAAGTTCGAGGGGCGGTCGCAACTTATTGGGGGTCTGCTACTACGATGCTGCGAATGTTGGATCGGCGTCGATTCCTCCTCCAGGCTGCCGCGGCCGCGACTGGAGTCGCGGCGATGGGATCATGCGCGTCCGAACAGAACGAAGACGGCGGGGCCAATCCCCGCGAAAAGCGGCCCACCGACAAAAACGTTCGCAACTACGGTCCCTACGAACTGCGTCGGGCCACGGCGCCGAGTGATGCTCCCAACGTGGTGTTCATCGCCCTCGACGACTGCAACGACTGGATGGGGTTCCTGAACAATCACCCCGGAACTCGCACTCCCAACATCGACGCGCTCGCGGCCACCAGCCTCTCGTTTTCCAAGGCCTACTGCACGGTCCCCATGTGTATCCCTTCGCGTACCGGCGTGATGTGGGGGGCCACGCCAGCCCGCACCAGAGTGTTCGACCACTCCGACGCGAGCCGGGCGGCGTATGCCGAGTTTACGAAGGCGACGCCGTCACTGGTCGACGACTTCTGGGCTGCGGGTTACGACACGATCGGTGCTGGAAAGGTCTTTAACGAAGCACAGAAGGCCAAGTGGACCGCCTATCGAAACACCGTCTACTACTCGGAGGGCGTTTTCCGGAAGAAGCCCGATACCAAGCCCGAAACCTTCGACGAGTCGTGGCTCTCACCGTATGACGGCAAGCCCATCGGTAAGGGCGAACGTTTCACCCAGGCCATGATCGACTTCGGCCCGAGCGGCCGTACGACCGACGACCCCGATACGGCCGCGGCCACCTGGGTGATTGAACAACTCAAAGCGGACCACTCTCGGCCCTTCTTCCTCGGCTGGGGATTGCTGGCCACCCACGTGCCTTGGCGTTTGCCGCAAAAGTACCTCGACCAGCACCCGCTCGAGGGAATTGTGCTGCCGGAGATTCGCCCCGACGATCTCGACGACGTGCCGGCTTACGCCCGCGACAAGATTGTCGACCAGTACGGCATGTTCGAAATGCTCCAGCGGAGCGGCCTTTGGGAGAAGGCGGTGCAGGCCTACATGGCGGCGATTACCTACATGGATGACCAGGTCGGCCGGGTACTACAAGCCCTAGCCGAGAGCCCCCACGCCGACAACACCATCGTGGTTTTGTGGAGCGATCATGGCTATCACCTCGGAGAAAAGCTCCACATGATGAAGTTCACGCTGTGGGAACGTTCCACCCGAGTACCTTTCCTGTTGCACGCTCCCGGCCGCTTCACCACGCGGCAATCCTTTGACGAGCCAGTTTCACTACTCGACATGGGGCCCACGTTGGGCGAGCTCGCCGGCGTCACGATCAACGCGTCGCACGAGGGGCGGAGCTTGTTGGCATCGGTTGCGGCACCGGAGCTGGCGGCGAAACGACCGCCGATCACCACCTGGCTCGCCGGCAACTACGCCGTTCGATCCGGTCCGTGGCGCTACATCCGCTACAACACCGGCGACGCCGAACTTTACGACCATCGAACCGATCCAGAGGAGTACACCAACGTGGCCGACGTGGCTGCCATGGCGCCGATTCGATCCGAGCTTGACGCCTTCTTGCCTCCCGTCGAGCCGGCGGACGCGGGGAGTCCGGGATGACAGATACGCAACCGGAACGAACGCTAAAACGGCCGGATGACTCGCTCCACGACGTCGGCCCCGATACCGAAGAGCTCGGTCGTGCCGTTCGGCAACGGGAATTGCTCGAGTATTGGGGGATGGTCCCCACCAGTCAGATCCTCGAAGTGGGGTGCGGTGTCGGCCGGCTTCCCTACGAGCTCTCCACCTATTTCGACGGCGGCGGATATGTCGGCTTCGATATCAGTGAAGATGCCGTCCGGTGGTTGAACACCCACTACGCGCCGCACCTCCCGCATTTCCGGTTTCACCTCTTTCACGTGCGAAACGCGCGCTACCGGCCCACCGTTGGGCAACGAGCCGACCGAATTACCTTTCCTTGGCCGGATGATTCGTTCGACATGGCGTGTTCTTTCGCGGTGTTTATGCACATGCAGCAGGCCGAGATTGCCAACTATCTGCGTGAGATCGGGAGGGTGCTCCGTCCGGGGGGCCGGGCCGTACTTACCCTCATGGCCATCACCGAGGCCGACGACGAACTACCCGTGCTCAAGAATCGGAGCTACACCCCGATCGGCGATGGGGTGTACGCCCAGCGACCGGATCAGCCCACGTTTGGTTTGGCTTTCCGACGTGAACTCCTCGAAGGTATGGCCGTCGAAGCCGGATTATCGGTCGTGGCCTATACGGAAGGAAGCTGGCACGGACGGACCCCAGCCGATCCCGCGGTGCCGTACGTCGGTGGCGACGTTTTTGTGTTCGAACCGGCCCCGGCGCGCCGATCGCTAATGCTGGAGCGTCTACGCTCGCGCCGGCGCCCGGTTCGAATCTCTTCACCGGTGCTCCCAAAGTCGTAATTTTCAGACCACCCCGGATTGGCTGCCTGCTGCAGGCGCTCCAGAAGGAAACCCATGCGTACCCTCACCCGTTCTGTGCTCCTCGTTCTCTCGGTTCTGACACTCATCGGCATCAGCGCATGTCGGAGCTCGTCGTCCACGTCCACCACACCAGAGTCGACCGCGGGGGCAAATGGTGCCGGCACCGGCGGAGCCGCGGGCGGAACCACCATCAAAGGGATGGCTAACACCGGGCTGAAATCCTCGATCAACCCATTGGTCACTGCCTACAAGAAGGCCAACCCCAAAGTCACCGTGAACATCGAGTACCTCTCGTCGAAGGAGATCCAGGACAAAGTGGCCAAGGGCGAGAAGCCCGACTTCGTCATCGATGGCTTTAGCTCGCTCAACAAGCTGGCCGGCAGCCGGCTCGCGGGCACCAAGGACACCCCCTTCGGTGTCGATTTCATCCAGATCGCGGTGAAGGCCGGCAACCCGAAGGGCATCACCGATCTCAAACCCTTTGGCGCCGACGCCTCCACGCGGTCGGGCCTCTGTGCGAGCGAAGAGCCGTGTGGAAGGGCTGGCGCGGCCATCGTCTCTGGTGCCGGGTTGACACCCGCTCCGGACGTCTTCGGTGATGAGCCGTCCGCGCTCGTGACCAACCTTGTCAACGGGGAAATCGATGCAGCGCTGCTGTTTCGCGCCGACCTCAAAGGTTACGGGGGCGACAAGCTGACTGGAGTCGATGTGCCTGGCATCGAACGCGCCGAACAGGGCTATCAGATCATGGTGCTGACCAAGAGCAATGGCGTCGACGCGTTCGTCACCTGGTTGAAGTCGGACCCGGCTGCCGACGCTGTGCTCGTGAAATCAGGCCTGCGGCCATTCACTTCGGCCGGGGCGAAACCGGCGGCGGCACCGACCACCACGCGCCGCTAGTGCCGGACGAGTCGACCGACGCGCCGCCACCCGCCACCCTGGAATCGAACGAACCGGAATCGAACGAACCGGAGCTCGTAGAGGAGGATTCCTCCGTCGAGGGCCGGTCGCGGTGGCGGTACGCGCCGAACGTCGTAGCGGCGGCAGCCTCGGCGGTGCTGGTGCTGGCCTGCGCGGCCTACGTGCTTCGTTACACGCGCGCGATGGCCAACACCTCGCTGTGGACCGACGAGCTGTTCACCACGCGGCACTTCACGTCCGACGGGCCGCTGAACGCCATCACCAACTACAAGACGGCGAACAACCACGTCTTCCACAGCCTGCTGACCTCGATCCTCCCGGGGGATCCCCGGTCACCGCTCCGGGCCCGGTTCTGGCCCATCGCCTTTACCGGGGCCACGTTCCTGATCGTGGTGGTCCACTTCGCGCGCCGACGGCAGTTCTTGGCCGGTTCGCTCCTCGTGTACGGGTTTGCGATCAACGTCGCCTGGCTCGATCTCAACATGCAGTCGCGGGGCTACGGTCCGCTGGCGCTGATGGCGCTGCTCACGGCCCTTGGCGTGAAGCGGTTCCTCGAGACCGATCGGGCTGTGTACTTGTGGCTGGTCACCGTTCCAGTGGTGCTGGGTACCTGGGCGCTCCCGAGTTACCTCTTTTTCGCGGCGCCGATGCTGGTGGGTCTGCTCGCCATCACCCGCTCCCGCAAGGTGCTGATCCACGCCGTGGCGGCGGCCGCGGCGGTGCTGCTCACCTACCTCCCGATCCTGAGCGACCTCGTGAAAGCGACGCGCAACTACGCCGAGGAGTTTGGGGGCGAGAACTTCACCTCGCTGAACCAGGTTGGCGCATCGTTCACCACCTACCTCTTCCAGGCCACCGGTTTCGGACGGTTCTGGTGGGTCGCCGTCGCAGCGGTCGGCATCAGCGCGGTGGCGGTGCTCGGGCTGCGGTGGGCCGGACGACCCGCCATCCTGTTCGCGGTGCTGATGTTCGGATCGGCGGTGGCCTTCTACGGGATCTGCCTGCTGCTTCGCACGCCGATCCTCCGCACCACGGCGTTCGTGATGTGGCCCGTCGCGTCTGCTGCGGCCACCCTGGTCGGCGAAGCAACGCGCCGGGCCCGCCACCCGATCCCGATCGCGCTGGCGACCGTGGTGCTGGTGGCCCTCCTCACGCCCAATGCCGTGAGCAAGACCCGCGGCTTCACGTTCACCCCCCTGGAGAACTGGCAGACCACCACGCGCTACATCGCGGCGATCGTGCCGGACGGATCCTCGGTCTACGGCACGTGGTCGCCCGAGTACGCCGACGACTACCTGTCCGATCGGTTCACTGTCGTTCGGAAGCCCAATCCGGCGCTGTTCGCCGCCGGCCGGTTGGTGATCCTCGATCAGCCCCGGCCCAAGACCAACCCGCCCGACGTGTCCGCCAGCCCCTACAGCGCCGTGATTGAAACCAAGCAGCGGCGGTTCGGCTTCCAGAAGTTGATCCTGCCTGCGCCCCCGGACGCACGGGTCGGGAAGGTGGTTCTCGATGGGGTCGACGAGACCGTCGCCGTCACCGATCGCGACCCCGCCACCGGCCTATCCGTCGTCACCACCCGCGCCGGCGGTCCGGTGGAGCTCTCGATAGCCGTCGACGGGAGTGCACCCACTCGCTCGGTGGTGATCGGGGCCAGTTCCTTCCCCAATGCCTTCCGGGTCGACGCCCGGCTCGCCGACGGGACGACGATCCGCCTGTCGGGCGCTCAGGTGATCCGCCAGGAAGGCGTCGTGGTCGTGCTCCTCGGGGACCGCCAGGTCACCAGCGTCACGATCGGGGTGGAGCCCACCCGATCGGCCAACGCCCTGTCTGTCGAGGAGATCTGGAGCCTGCCGTCGGTCCTCCCTGCTCTTTAGCGCACAACGTGACCACGATCGACGGAGGAACCTGGGACCAGCGGCCTCCACACCGAACGAGACCCACCGAAACGCCACAACGCCCCACTACCGATGTAGTCATCAACACCAAGGAATTTCGCGTGGTTTATCTATCAATTCAAGCGTGCATGTTGACACCGTCCGGCCGAGGAGCCTGGCAGTGACCGGCAAGGACCTGATCAAACAGGCGCGCCCAGCCGGTTCGGCGCGATGACGACGGGGCCCAGCCAAGTGGACGATCGGCCCGAACCTTCTCCGGGTACGGGGACCAGCAACAGATCCCCAAGTGCGTTTCGGCCCGATATTGACGGGCTGCGTTGTGTCGCCATTCTACTGGTCCTGGCCTATCACGCCCAGCTGCCCCGGGCCTCGGCTGGGTTTGTTGGCGTCGACATGTTCTTCGTGATCAGCGGCTACCTGATCACCAGAAATCTCGTCCGTGAGGCGGAACTTACCGACCGAATTGATCTGACGAACTTCTGGGCCCGACGTTTGAGACGGCTGGTACCCGGACTCGGGCTGGTAACTCTCGTGACCCTGGCGGCCGGCTACTGGCTCCTACCGCTCTATAGCCTTGATGCCCACGCGAGGGCCGGTGCCGCTTCTGCGCTGTATGTCTCCAACCTGTACTTCGCCGTCGAAACATCCAGCTATTTCGAGTCCGGTTCGACGCCAAGCGCCTTCCTCCACACCTGGTCTCTGAGCGTCGAAGAACAGTTCTACATAGCGATTCCCATCCTCTTCGGACTGATCGCGTGGGGCATCCGACGGCTCAGATCTGATCGACTCCGAGTGAGCCTCGCCGTGCTCTTCGGGTGCATCACCGTCACGTCGTTCGCTCTGAACATCCGGCTCAGCTCTCAAGGTAACGCCTGGGCCTTCTTCGGATTGCCAACCCGAGCTTGGGAATTCTCGATAGCGGCGCTGGTCGCGCTCATCCCTGCGAATCTGCTCCGCAAGAGTCGCACGATCTGCATCGCGTTGTCACTCGTCTCCGCCATGCTGCTCTGCGCAGCGCTCGTCCTTGTGCGGGAGGGTGGCTACCCCGGTTATGGCGCTCTGCTGCCGGTCTCGGCAACGGTAGGTTTCCTCGTCTGTGGGTCGACAACACCCGACGATTTCCGGTACTCGGTCACGCGGCTACTGACCTGGCCGGTATTTCAATGGGTCGGTAGGGTGTCGTACTCGTGGTATCTGTGGCACTGGCCGGCGATCGTGTTGCTGGCCGCACTGACCTCGACCGATACCGTTGCGATGAGGTCCGCGGCGGTCCTCGGATCCTTGCCGATAGCCGTACTCTCCTACCAGTTCCTCGAGTCGCCGGTTCGCTACTCGCGATGGCTGTCGGAGCGAGGTTGGCGGACCTTTGGGATGGCTGCTGGTGTGGTAGCCGTGTCGCTCATTACGGCCGCTGTGGTGTGGGTAGGCACTCCGCCTGAGGTGCGTTCGGTCTCGACCCAGGGTGGCGTTGCCGGCCAAAGGAGCAACCTCACGCTCCAGGAGCGAATCGAGGAGGCGGGCGCTGAGTTCAGCGCCCAGTTGAAGAATCGGTGTGGAACCGACGCCGAACGCGCCAAGGGGAGGGGCGGCGACATCTACTGTGTCGGCGGATCTCCAGGAGGGGTCACAAAAGTACTCCTGCTCGGCGACTCCCATGCCGGCATGTGGCGGCCGGTGGCCGATGCTGTGGCCAAGAAGAAGGGTGTCAAGCTCTTCACCAGGCACCTCAATAATTGCCCGCTCTTTGAGGTGGCGGCGACCGGCGAGCGAACCGACGTAGCCCGCGCGGGATGCGTAACGGATCGGGCCGGAACAAAGAGACTCGTAGACGAGATTCAGCCAGATGTGGTGATCCTCTCGACCTGGAGCGGATACTTCGATCCAGAACGAGCGGATGAAGGCGTGCCTGCTGACTCTGGTGCCGCCAAAGCCAAGTGGGCTGAGGTTGCGACCGACTACTACCGCACCATCTTCGACCTAGACGTTCGCGTCGGGCTGATCGTGGACAACCCCACCCTGCCGTTTCATGCCTCCAAGTGTCTTCGCGGCAAGAACTCCGTGGAAGCGTGCGCCGTTCGGCTAGCCGACACACAGTCGACAAATGGCGCGTTCTCTGCGGTCGAGAATGAGGCGTTCATCTCGCTGGGTGGAACGGCGATGTTCGAAAGCACCCCTCGAATCTGCCCCGCTGAAGCATGCCTGCTTGAGATTGACGGTGGGCTCACCTATGTCGATACCCATCACCTGACCGTCGATTTCGCCGCCACCTTCCATGACCAGTTGGACAGGTTCTTCGACGTCCTCCTCGGGTGAGCTGCCCGTCCAAGGCGGCGCCGGTCCTTTCGACCGGATTCATCTACGGCGCCATTGTTTGAGCGAACGCCGTAGCCGAACCCGTACTGGGGCGGGGAGGCGGGGGCCGATGTGGTGCCAGATCAGGCGTGCTCTCGGTTCGAGCCGGCGAACCAGGGACCTGAGGGCGGGGGATCGCCGGAGTGTCACTGTTGGACGTTTGGCGCGGAGCGCTTGGAGCTCGTCGCGGGTGGAGAAGTAGTTGTGCATCCATCCCGCTGCCGCACGGGCCGTCAAACGATTCCGCGCAAACCGCTCCTCCGAACACGACTCCAAACGCACCACCTCCCCAAACACCTCACCCGAACCATCACCACCGGCCCGGCCGGCCTGGCCGTCACCCATCCACTTC
>JANOSD010000067.1:0-22897 GCA_031415655.1 Actinomycetes bacterium | reverse complement strand
GCCAGCGACGCGCCTGATCGGCCGGTACGCAGGGTAATGATCTCGGCGCACACCGATATCGCCGTCTCCTCCGGGGTGCGTGCGCCGATGTCGAGGCCGATCGGGGCGTGGATGCGGGCGAGTTGTTCGTCGCTCACCCCTGCTTGGCGGAGGCGTTGCATACGTTCAGCGTGCGTGCGGCGACTGCCCATCGCCCCCAGGTACCCCACCTCCGTTGCGAGCGCCGCCTCGATCGCCGGAACATCGAACTTGTGGTCGTGCGTAAGCACGCAGATCGCATCCCGTTCGCCAAGGGATGCACCGTCGCGCTCCAGAAGTCGATGGGGCCAGTCGACCACTACCTCGTCGGCCATCGGGAACCGCTTGCGCGTGGCGAACACCTCACGGGCGTCGCACACCGTGACGTGGTAGCCGAGCAGCTTGGCGGCGCGGGCCAGCGACGCGGTGAAATCGACCGCTCCGAAGATCAACATCCGCGCCGGCGGCGCAAAACTCTCCACGAACACCGTGACCGTGGACTCCCGGGCCTCCCCGTGCTCGCCGTAGTGCCGCAGGCCGTTCTGGCCGGCCGCCAACTCCCCCACCGTGTCGCGACCGACCACCCGATCGAGGTCGGGATCGCCAAGCGAACCAAACGTGTCAACCACGCCATCGGGGGTGACCACCAGCTTGCGACCACACCCGGGTCCGTGGATCACGGTGGCCACCGCAATGGGCCGACCGGCATCGGTTGCGATGCGGACGGCGTCCCATACGTCGTACCAGTCGAGGCGCTCGAGGAAAAGATGGACGGTGCCTCCACAGGTGAGCCCTACGGCGAACGCCGACTCGTCGGAGTAGCCGAACGTAACCACCCGGCGAGCGTCACGACCCTCGTCGAGAAGTTGCAGCGCTTCGGTGACCACCGCCCCTTCCACGCACCCACCAGAGACCGATCCGATCACCTCGCCGTCGGCGTTGACGGCCATCGCCGCACCGGGAAGACGGGGGCCGCTGCCGTCGATGTCGACGATGCGGGCGACCACCGCAGGCGTGGCGCGGCGGCGCCATCGCTCCACGTCGGCGAAGAGTTCCTTCATTCGAAGGCCATTGCGTATTCGGTGGACACAATCGCCCGGGTGGTGGCAGGCCGACGGTCGGACACGGCAGCCCGGGCGATCTCGGCGGAAAGGCGCTCGAGAGAGGCAAGGTCGTGGCCCTCCACGAAGGCATCGATGTGCGGGAGCGCCGCCGCCATGCCGGCGGCGAGGGGGGCGTACCCAGGGGTGGCCTTGAGCGGATTCACCCAGATCACCCGGTGGGCGACCCGACGCAGCCGAACCATCTGCGCCGCCAACTCCGCCGGATCACCGCAGTCCCACCCATCACTCACGATCACGACAACCGCACCACGGGCCATGCCATTGGTACCCCATTGATCGTTGAACGACTGCAAGCTGGCGCCGAGTCGGGTGCCACCGGACCAGTCGGCCACCGCCGCCGCCGCTTTGGTCATTGCGGCATCGGCGTCACGCGAGGACAGTTCCCGGGTGAGCCGCGTCAACCGTGTGCCAAAGGAAAAGGCCTCCACCACCGAGCCACTGCGCGCCACGGAGCCGCCCACCACGATGTGCGCGAACCGAAGAAGAGGTCGGGCGTAGGCCTCCATCGATCCACTGATGTCGACCAACATCACGACCCGCCGTGAGCGGGTGGTGCGTCGTCTCGTCGCCAGGGTGAGTAACTCGCCTTCGGTGGCCGCCGCCGCCCGCACGGTGGCACGAAGGTCAAACGATCGGTGACCCGACCTTCCTTGCGCACGCCGACGCCGGCTCGGTCGGTGGGAGGCCGTCACCCGCATCGCCGCCATCATCCGGTGCAACTCGGCTTGCTCGTCATCCGTCATCGTGGCGAAGTCTTTGGTCCGAAGCAGCTCCTGCGCACTGCTGCGAAACCCGCCGGCCCAGTGCTCGTTGTTGTCGTCGAACTCGGAGGGCCATTCCGGGAGCGATAGTGGGGGCGAGTCTCGCCCAACTAAATCGCCGACGGTTTGCCCCCGTGATTCAGCGAGGGTGTCGGGATGCGCATCACCGGCGTGCTCACCGGCAGGCTCACCGGCGTGCTCACCGGCGTGCTCACCGGCAGGCTCACCGGCATCATCTCCCGATGTCAACGGAGCGCCGGTGAGGGAGGCGCCGAGCCACGCTGCCCACGCGGCATCGAACGTGGGGAGCTGCTCCGGAGCGGTGAGGAGGGTGACCCGAGCCGCCCAATACCACGTGGTCGCGGCACCGGCTGAGCCGGATTCCGATGGCCCGAGCACGAGCAGTGCGTCGGCGAACGACATCGCTGACCGGATCGACACATCGATGCCGGTGGCCCGCAACAAGGACACGAACGAACCAATGCCTGACGCCAACGTTTCGGCTTCTTCCCCAACGTCGACACGTTTCGCCATCGGCGCCCGATTGGTCACTGCACCCCCACGGCGCTGAGGTCGACCGTACGCACACGTTCGAGATCCTCGCGGTGTTTGACCACGGCGCCGAGGGTGGCGGCGACGTCGGCATCGGCGAGGGAGCGCATCCCCAGCGTGCTCAGCGCCGTCGCCCAGTCGATCGTCTCGGATATCCCCGGCGGCTTGTACAGACCGATCGTCCGCAGGTGGGCCACCGCCTGCGCAATCTCGGCGGCCAACTCAGAGTCGAGCCCGGGCACCCGTCGCAACAGAATCGCCAGTTCGCGCGAAGGGTTCGGATGGTCGACCCAGTGGTACAGGCACCTTCGTTTGAGCGCATCGTGCAGGTCCCGGGTGCGATTCGACGTGATCACGACCACGGGCGGGACCAATGCCTGCACCACGCCGATCTCGGGGATCGTGACCGACCAGTCGCTGAGGAGTTCGAGCAGAAAGGCCTCGAACTCATCGTCGGCACGATCGAGCTCGTCGATCAACAACACCGGCGGCGGGCCGGCGGCGGGATCGTGACTGATCGCGGCAAGCAGCGGTCGACGCACCAGGAATCGTTCGTGATAGAGCTCGCCGTCGAGTGCACCGGCCTCGATCGTGCGTGCACCCGCAACAGCAGCGGCTTCAACGGCCCGAACATGGAGAAGCTGGCGGGCGTGGTCCCACTCGTAGAGAGCTTGGGACGCATCGATGCCTTCAAAACATTGGAGCCGGAGAAGCTCGCCCCCCGACCACCGACTCAGCACTTTGGCCACCTCGGTCTTGCCTACGCCGGGATCGCCTTCGAGCAACAGCGGCCGGCCCATGCGGACGGCGAGCAGCACCACCGTGGCCAGGCCATCATCGGCGAGATACCCGTGGTCATCAAGGCCGGCGACCACCTCGGGAACCGTGGCCGACGCCAGCCAACTCGACGACGCGGAAGGCGCGGACGACGGGGCGGGCGGTTGCGACATAACTCTCCTCAGCGGATGACCGGCGGTGGTCCGGAGACGCTACCGGCCCCCCTCTGATAAACAGTGTTCACCACTGTAACGTTGGTGCTCCGATCCGCCCTGAAGGGTGAAAGACATGACCACTACTCCCGCGCTGCTGCTGGTCGGCGGCACGCTCATCGACGGCTCCGGAGCGCGGCCCCAATCGAACACCGACGTGTTACTTCGAGGCGACGAGATCGTGGCGGTCGGTCCCACGGGAACGCTCCGGCCCGAACCGACGAACGCCGACGAACCACCACCGGTCGACATCATCGATTGCGCCGGTCGCACCGTGATGCCCGGCCTGATCGATGCCCACTGCCACATCACCTTCGGTGAGCCACAGAGTAACGACGAGCTGTTCTTTCATCGGCCCCAGAGTCAGTCGGCGTTCCTCGCCGCCTTCAACGTGCCCAAATTGTTGCGCGCTGGCGTCACCGGATTTCTTGATGCCGACTGCATCTACGACCTCGGCCCCGCCCTCCGTGATGCCATCAACGGTGGGCTGGTGGAAGGCCCGCGCATGGCGAGCGGGATGAATGCGTTGCTCACCGCGGCCGGTGGTACCGCCGGACGACTCATCCCCGATACCGGCCGGCTCGGGTATGCCGACGTGATGGGCGACCGGCACGAGATGGTGCGCACGACCCGCCAACAGATCAAGTACGGCGCCGACTGGGTGAAAATTCACGTCACCGGATCCGTTCCAAATCACCGGGGCGAGTTGTCGGTGTGGAGTGCGGATGAATTGCGGGCCGTGGTCGATACCGCCCACGCCCTCGACACACCCTGTGTGGCGCATTGTCGCAGCGCCGATTCCACCGCAATGGCAGCCGAGTGCGGCGTCGACCTCATTCTTCACGCGTCGTTCATGGACGACCGTGCCCTCGATGCCGTGCTCCGCAGCGGTGCCGCTCTCGCTCCGACGTTCACCTTCCTGGCCAACCTCGCCGGCTATGGCGGCGTGGTGGGGGCGGCCACCGCCCAGGTCGACATCTTCCGGGGCGAAATTCGCGAAACCGCCGCAATGATGCGCAAAGCGTTCGATGCCGGGGTGACCTTGCTTTGCGGATCGGAGAGCGGCTTCTCCCTCACGCCCTACGGAGAATGGCACGCCCGGGAAATGGAGGTGTTCGTAGAAGAACTCGGCCTCACCCCCCTCGAAGCCATCACGTGTGCCACCGCCAACGGGGCCTTGGCGTTGCGGATGCCGGGCCAGATTGGCGTGATTGCACCCGGCAAGAAGGCCGACGTGCTGGTGGTGGACGGCGACCCGTCGGTCGACGTACGGGTGCTGGCCGACCGCCGAAACCTTGTCGAGGTGATCAGCCGAGGGGCGCGCGTGGATCTCACTCGCCCGTGGCCGACACGGTCCCCGTTCGTGGGTGAGAAGGTTGGGCTGTGGTCCGCCGAACCGCTCACGTGGCAGCGGGTGCATCCATGACCGACATGACCGTGCTCACCCGCTTCGACGACGTGTGCGTTACCTGCCCGCGAAAGGAACTCCGTCAGGCGCGGCATGACGACGACGGCGCCGTGGTGATGGCCGAGGTTGAAGCCGCCAGTGCGCAGTTCGGCGGCCACTTTCGGCCGCGATCAATCCACCGCCGCGGGGCAGTGCTGGAAGAAACGGCCGCCCGAGCGCGCCCCGATCCGCGCACGCCGGTAACGCTCGACCGCGTCTCCTCACGACCGCACTTCTCGTCGTATCCCGTCGGCTTGCGAGGAGGGCAACAATGACCATCGAACCGGCAGTCGCGCTGGTCACCGGTGCCGGTCGAGGGCTCGGATCGGCCATCGCCATCGCGCTCGCCGACCTCGGGCACACCGTGGGCGTGCTCGACGTCGACACCGCCGGAATCGAAACAACGTGTGCGGCGATCAACGACTCGTCGGGTCCCGGACGGGCGGTTGGGCTTTCTGCATCCACCGCCGACGAGGCGTCGGTTGAGCGGGCCCTCGATGTCCTGGCCGAAACCGCCGGCGGCACCCCGCGCCTGCTGGTGAACAACGCCGGCATCGTGCGTTTCGGCCCGCTGCTCACCCTCTCCACCTCGGATTGGCGATCGGTGGTCGACGTGAACCTCACCGGCACATTTCTGGTGAGCCGGGCCGTCGTCCGACGACTGCATGCGGACCTTCACCCCACCTCGACGGAAGAGCCATCCCGAAATCTTGATGCGCGTATCGTGAACATCACGTCGATGAACGGCATCGCGCCCGGGCCCAATGCCGGTTCCTACGGCGCGACGAAAGCGGGGGTCGCGCTGCTCACTCAGCAGATGGCGATCGAGTGGGGTCCCCTCGGGGTGCGGGTGAACGCCGTGGCACCAGGCCTCATCGACGCGGGAATGAGTGAGCCGATCTATGCCGACCCCGAAACCCGTCAGGCCCGAGAATCAAAGGTCCCCCTCGGGCGCCTCGGCACCGCCGCCGACATCTCGTCCGTCGTGACGTTCCTGCTCTCCGACGCTGCGGCCTACATGACCGGGCAGAATGTGCTCGTCGATGGGGGCGTCACGATGTCGATGATTGCCAACCTTCCCCGGCCACAGTCGGTCGACTCCATCGGCCATCGAGATGGTTGAGGAATTCGCGGCATTGATCGTGTCGGGCGGCCCGGCCCACGACTTCGACGCCACGTCGACTGGCTTGGCCAACCTGCTCACCGACCACGGCACCCTTGCCAGGATCACCACCAACGTCGAGCACGCCTTCCTTTCGCTCGTTGACCCTGCCGAACCCGGGGTTGACCTCGTGGTGGTAAACGCATTGCGATGGCGGATGCTCGCCGAACGTTACGAACCCGAGCGGGCAGAACACGCGCTCTCACTCACCCCCGCTGCCCGAGCGGCGTTTCTCACCTGGCTCCGTCAAGGGGGGCGCCTTCTCGCGATGCACACCGCCGTGATTTGTTTCGACGACTGGCCGGAGTGGGGCGACACTCTGGGTGCGGCATGGGAATGGGGCCACTCCTCCCACCCGCCGCACGGCCCCGTGAAGGTGACGGTGGCACCGGCTGCGCTGCGCCTCGCAACCCTTGCTGACGCACCGATCCCGGCATCCTTCGTGGTCCACGACGAGGCGTACTCGTGGCTCGACCAACGGGCCCGATTCGAGCCGTGGCTCACCGTCACCGCCGACGGAGTCGACCAAGCGCAGCCGGCGATGTGGACCCACACGATCGGCGACGGGCAAATCGTGGTCGACACTCTCGGCCACGACCTCGAGTCGATTCAGCACTCCGAACACCGGCGGTGGTTAGCGGCGGGATTGCACTGGCTTCTTCACGATTCCATCGTTGACATCCCAACCAAACGGCACGCCCAATCCGATGCGATTGCCGAGGGCAAGAACCATGCGTCCATTTGACGGAATGTCGGTGCTCATTACCGGCGGCGGCTCGGGCATTGGTGCCGGCGCTGCCCGCCACTTCGCGGAGCGGGGTGCGTTGGTCACGATCTGCGGACGCCGGCAACACAAGATCGAAGAAGTGGTCGCGGAAGTGAACGCCGCCTGCGCACAGAATCGGGCTGCCAGCGCTCCTCAGATTGCTGGAATCGCCGCCGACATCACCGTCGATGCCGACCGTCGACGCCTCATCGACACCGCGCTTGACCATGGCCACGGAGCGATCCACACGCTGATATCCAATGCCGGCAACATGTACCGCGGCCCGATCGAAGAACTCGACGAGCAGCAGTTGCTCGACGTATTCCACACCAACGTGGTGGCCGGGATGATGCTCACGGGCCTTTGCGTGTCTCACCTGGCAGCGACCAAGGGCGCCGTGCTTTTCATTGGATCGGTGCATACCCAACGGGCGTTCCCCGGGGCCTCCCCCTACGCCGCCACCAAGGGTGCGCTCGAAACGCTCACCGGTGTGCTGGCCGCGGAACTCGGCCCACGCGGAATCCGTGTGGGCTGTGTCCGCCCCGGAGCGGTGTTCACGGAGATCAACCAACGAGCCGGATTGTTCGACGATGCCACCGCCAAAGCCCGACTCGATGGGTTGGCATCATCACATGCCCTCGGCCGTATCGGCACCGAGTCCGAGATCGCCGAAGCCCTCGCCTACCTCGCCGGCGCCGAATGGACGACCGGCGCCGTGCTCACCGTCGACGGTGGACTCGGCCTCGGCGTCACCATCGCCTGAACCAAGGAGCCTCCCTTCCATGCCCGAAGCCGACGACCCGACAGCAGACGACCCGACCTCCAACGCGCCGACCCCCAACGCGCCGACCCCCAACGCGCCCGGGTTCGAGACGCACACCATCACCTCCCAGGAGGAAGCACTCCAGGCCTATCGAAGCAAGGACCTCCGCCAGGCCCTCTATGACGCCGGCGAAGTGGTGATGGGAGATGTGCTCGTGAATCTGCATGGCGACGATCACCGTGCCCGCCGCCGTTTGGAGAACCGTCTCTTTCGCAAGGACACCCACACCTACTACGAAAAGACGCTTTTCCCGGCGATCATCGACGCAACCCTGGCTCCCTACGTAGCCGACGACCATGCCGAGCTGGTGAGTCTGAGCCACCAGATGATGATGAACCTCGCCGCCCTCACCGCCGGAGTCGATCGCCCGCAGGGAACCCCCGAGGAAACCTTCCACCTGTACTCCTACCTGATGACGTTCATCGAGGGCGCCACCCTCGCCCACTACACGGGCGACAAGGAGGCAAAACGGGCCGAGGTGGTCGACGCCCTCGCTCGATTCGATACCGAGTTCCTGATGCCGTCGATCCACCGCCGCCGCCTCGCCGTGGCGGCTGTCGATGCCGGAGAGATCGATGAGTCGGACCTTCCCCGCGACGTCCTCACGGTGCTGATCCGCAATCAGGACAATCTGGAGCTGCCATCGGATGTGGTGCTTCGCGAGACGGCCTTCTTTCTCCTCGCCGGTGCCCACACCTCGGCTACTGCGTACGTCCGTACCGCCCACAACATCTTCTTGTGGCTTTCCGACCATCCCGAGGATGAGGAATTGATCCACGCCGACACCCGCTTCGTCCAGCGGTGCATGCACGAGACCATCCGGTTGCAGCCGTCGTCCCCGGTGGGTATGCGCTGGGCGCTCAACGACGTCATTCTTCCCTCCGGGCGCGCCTTCCCGAGCGGCAGCAAAGTGGTGATCGATCTCCTTTCCGTCAACCGAGATACCGAGGTATGGGGGTCGGATGCCGCCGAGTTCAATCCTCGCCGCCCGATTCCCAACGGCCTCATGCCGTGGGGATTGAGCTTCGGATCGGGCATGCACGCCTGCATCGGACAGGACCTCGCCGGGGGTGTGCTCTGCGAAAACCAGGCACCGGACACCACGGAACACCTCTACGGCCTCGTACCCGTTGCGGTGCAAGCGCTGTTCGACCGTGGCGCCCGTCCCGATCCGGAGGATCCCCCGTTCATCGACCCCTCCAACGTGCGGCAGTATTGGGGTACCTACTCGGTCCGATTCGGAGGCTCGTGACAGAAAAACGCGGCACACGACAAAACGACAACGTCACCGGTACGGCCGCTCCCGGCGTGGTCTGGCAAGCCGACGAAGCGACCGTCGCCTCATCGGTCACGGGCCGATTCATGGTTGCCCACGGAATCGATTCTTACCCCGACCTCGTTCGTCGTTCGATCGATGAACCGGAGTGGTTCTGGGATGCCGTCGTCACCTTCCTCGGCATTCCGTTTCAGCGCCCCTACACACACGTGGCTGATACCACCAACGGCCCGGCGTGGACGACATGGTTCGCCGACGGGGCGATCAATCTTTCCGCCGTGTGCGTCGACCGTTGGGCTCAGACGACCCCCGATGCCATCGCCATCATCATGGAAGACGAAGACGGCGGATCACGCCGGCTCACCTATGCCCAGCTCCAGACATCGGTGAACGAGGCGGCGGCAATGCTGAGGAGCGAAGGTGTCGTGGCTGGCTCCACCGTCGCCGTGTATTTGCCACTGTGCTCCGAAGCGGTGGTGAGCTTCCTCGCTGTCGCACGCCTTGGTGCCATCTTCGTACCGGTCTTCTCCGGCTTCGGCGCCGCCGCGGTCGCCACCCGACTCATCGATGCCAAGCCGTCAATGCTCATCACTGCCGATGGATTCCGCCGGCGCGGCCGACCCATCGTGATGAAGGGGATCGCCGACGAGGCAGTCCGACTCGCCGCCGAAGCCGGCGTTGTGGTGCCCCGTTCGATTGTCGTCTACCACGAACGCACGCTCACCGTTCCGATCGACTCCAAACGCGAGCGGTGGTGGCATGACGCCCTCGCCCGCGTCACTGACCCGCTCACTGAAGCGGTCATCACCGACGCCGAAACACCGGTACTCCTTGCCTACACCTCGGGCACCACGGGCAAACCAAAAGGGGCCGTCCATGTGCACGGCGGCTTCACCGTGAAGATCGCCGAGGAGGCGGCGTTCCAAACCGATCTCCAACCCGGAGATTCGTTGTGTTGGATCACCGACATGGGCTGGATCATGGGACCGTGGGTCACGGTCGGGGCGCTGGCCAACGGCGCCACCGTGGTGTTGTTCGACGGTGCACCCGACTGGCCGACCCCAGGGCGACTGTGGGAAGTGGTCGCCAAACATGAGGTCACCGTCCTTGGCGTTTCCCCCACACTCGTTCGCGCGTTGAAGGGTGCCGGCGATCAACACCTCCCCGAGGCGGGAATGCCGTCGTCGCTCCGAGCATTTGCCTCGACGGGCGAGCCGTGGAACGCCGAGCCGTGGTGGTGGCTCTTCGAACGGGTGGGCAACCGCGCCCGGCCGATCATCAATATCTCCGGCGGCACCGAAGCCGGGGCCTGCCTGCTTTCGGTGAACCTGCTGCAGGGGATCAAGCCGGTTGCGTTGGGTGGCCCCGCTCTCGGTATGGCCGTCGACGTGTTCGCCGACGACGGTACGTCGTTGCTGCGGCCCGATGGCACCGGCAACCCCGACACTCTGGGCGAGCTCGTCGTCACAAAAGCGTGGCCCGGCACCACTCGCGGGATCTGGAACGACCCGAACCGCTACCTGAACACCTACTGGAGTCGGTTCACCGACATCTGGGTACACGGCGACTGGGCATCGGTCGACGAGGACGGGTTCTGGTCGCTGCACGGTCGTTCCGACGACACCCTCAACATCGCCGGTAAACGCATTGGCCCCGCCGAGTTCGAGTCCTCCGCGGTCGCTTGCGACGGCGTGGTGATGGCCGCCGCCATCGGTGTACCCGACGAAGTGAAGGGCGAGGTCGTGGTGCTCTACTGCGTGGCCCGCCCCGATGCCGATCTTGGAGCTCTCGACGATGCCGTGCGTACTGCCGTCGTGGTGGAGTTCGGCCGGCCATTTTCCCCCAAACATGTTTTCTTCGTCGCCGACCTTCCCCGCACTCGATCGCAGAAGATCGTGCGCCGGGCGATCCGCGCCCGAGCCCTTGGCACCGACCCTGGCGACCTTTCCACGTTGGAGAACCCCGAAGCCCTCGAACTCATCACCCGGGTCAATGGCTGACCGAGCCCGCCCACACTCACCGTCGTGATCGACATCCACGCCCACGTAGTGCTCGAAGGTGTGCTCGGCAAAGCCGGCGTGCATGGGCCGGAGTTAGGTACCGGCCCCGAAGGGCGTCCCTTTTTCCGGGTCGGCACCTACGTGCTCGACGGCGTGCGCTACCGCGGGAGTCCGTTTATGGACGTCGATGCCCGGCTCCGCGCCATGGACGACGAGGGAGTCGACCTCGCCGTGCTTTCCCCCAATCCGCTCACCTACTTCGGCCATATCGAACCCACGCTCGCCGCGGACTTCGCTCGGTGGCACAACGACGAACTGGCCGCGGTGGTGGCCGCACACCCGGACCGGCTCCAGGGTTTCGCCCAACTCCCCATGCAGCAAATCGGCCTTGCCGTGCCCGAGCTTCGCCGCTCGGTTTCCGATCTCGGCCTGCTCGCCCCCTACATCGGCACCGACTACCCCACTCTCGTTGGCGAGACCAGGCAGTCGATCGGCGTCGACGATCCATCCTGGGACGAGTTCTATTCGGCATGCCACAACCTCAACGTCCCCGTGTTCTTTCATCCCGCTCCACCAGGAATCGACGGCCCCCTCCCCGACCCCCGAGTCCGGCGGTTCGATGCCGACTTGTGGCTGAGTTTTGCCTATGAAGAAACACTCACGGTTGCCACCCTGATCTTCGGTGGCGTGCTCGAACGACACCCTGCGCTCGACGTCTGCATCTCGCACGGCGGCGGCGCGGTGCCCCACCTGGCCGAGCGAATGGCCCACGCCGGCGCCACCCGACCCTGGGCCCCGGCACACCTACGCGACACCCCCGGCGCATTCCAAGAGCAACTTCGACGACTCTGGTGGGATTGCCACGTCGGGGGCCCCGCCGCCCTCGCCACCCTTCGGGAGTTGGTAGGCGACGACCGCCTCGTGGCTGGGACAAACTTCGCCGGTTGGGATGCCGACCCCGACCCCACCCACGGCGACCCCAATTTGGCGGTCACTCTCCGCACGAACGCCCGCCGGCTTCTCCGGCTTCCGAAAGCCTGAACGAATCGACGACACTCGGAATCCGGGAAACCCGTCGGTAGGCTCAGCCGCCGTGCCTTCCTCTGCCGACTCGCCAACGCTGAGCCAAACCGGTTCGGCCACCATCAATGATCCCGTGCTCAGCGCCGATCAACTCCGACGCCTCGGCTCCTACGGCGAGGTCGAATCCGTGCGTTCGGGCGAAGTGATCGTTCCCGAAGGCCAGGCGGGCTACGACTTCGTGGTGGTACTCGACGGGGAGGTCGCCATCATCAGCACCTCCGCCGACACACCGACGACGGTGATCTCCCACGGACGTGGGCACTTCCTTGGGGGGCTCAGCCTCCTCACCGGAGAACGCACGCTCCTCGCCGCTCGCGCCGCCACCGACAGTTCGATCCTGCGCATCTCACCGGCTCGTTTCCGCGACATGATGGCCTCCGAAACGGATATGGCCGACCTGATCTTCGCGGCCTTCGTGGCGCGGCGGAACGAGCCAATGCTCCGCGGGTCGGGGGCGCCGCTGAAGATCATCGGTTCGAGCATGTCTGGAGCAACGTTGGCCCTGCGCTCCTTCGCCCGACGGCAACGCCTTGCCCACGACTGGATCGACCTCGACGCTCCCAACACCGACGAACCCGATGTGCTCCTTGCTCGTTATGGCATGCGGCCCGCTGATGCGCCGATCGTCGTCACTCCCACCGCCGTGCTTTGCCATCCAACGGTAGGTGAACTCGCCCACCACCTTGGCTTCACCTTCGAGCCGTCCACCACCGACACCGTCGACCTGCTCATCGTTGGCGCCGGTCCTGGCGGCCTGGCGGCGGCGGTCTACGGCGCTTCCGAAGGGCTCTCCACCCTCGTGCTCGATGCCGTGGGCCCCGGTGGGCAGGCCGGCACCAGTTCGCGGATCGAAAACTACTTCGGCTTTCCCGCCGGCATCTCCGGCGGCGAATTGGTTGAGCAGGGCGCGCTTCAAGCGATGCGACTCGGCGCCCGCATCGCCATGCCATGCACGGTGATGCGTCTCGAACCACGGCCGGACGGATTTCGGTTGGTGCTCCACGACGACGCCGAGGTGTATGCCCGAGCGGTCATCATCGCCGCCGGAGTGCAGTACCGAAAGCTCCCGCTGGAACGACTCGAAGCGCTCGAAGGGGCCGGTGTGTACTACGCCGCCACCGACCTCGAAGCCCGGCAATGCACCGGCGAACCGGTAGTGGTGATCGGTGGTGGCAACTCCGCCGGGCAGGCGGCGATCCATCTCGCCGGACGCGGCTCGCCCGTCACGATCGCCATTCGCGGCCACGACCTCTCGGCTTCGATGTCGCACTATTTGATCGACCGCATCGTCACGTCGCCATTGATCGAGGTACGGCCACACACCGAGGTCACCGACCTCCATGGCGATGGCCATCTCGAAGCCGTGTCCCTCCGCACCATGAGCGACGATGGATCGTTCACCACTATCGAACAGCCCTGCGCGGGACTGTTCTCGTTTATCGGGGCCGTGCCCTTCACCGATTGGCTCGACCCCTATATAGCCCTCGATACGCACGGGTTCGTGCTCACTGGCCGCGATGTCGCAGACGCGTCGTCGGCGGCTGCGACAGCGACCCTCGGCACCGCATACGAGCCTGCCGGTACCGATCGGCTCCCCTTTGAGACGTCACTCCCCGGCGTCTTCGCTATCGGCGATGTGCGCCACGGCTCGATGAAACGTGTGGCGGCCGCCGTGGGCGAAGGTTCTTCGGCCGTCCACTCCGTCCACGAACATCTTCGCCGAGCCTCGGTCGGGCCTCCCCTAACAACCTGAGCGGACGCCACGACCGGGCCGCGAGGACCAAGCTTCAAGCAACTGCAGAAACAGCAGCAGCAGCAGCGTTACGATCCGGCCGGGTAGGTGCGGATCTCGACCAGGTGACCGTCAGGGTCGTGGACATAGACACTCGTGGCCCAGCCCTGCGCTCCCCACCTCCGGGCCGGGCCTTCCACGATCGGGAGACCAGCGCCGGCGGCCCACATCCCCAGATCCGTGACACCGGCGACCACCAGGCACACGTGGTCCACGTTGCGCCCCGTCACGTCGCCCTCCACAAGGTCGATCACCGTGGTCGAATCGATACGAACCGACACGAACGGTGCCTCCCCGCGCTGCCACTCGGCCAATCGCTCGGCGGCAAGACCGAGCACGTCGCGATACCAACGCAACGATCGCTCGGTGTCCTCCACGATCAACACCACATGGTCGAAACCGATCACCTTCACCACCCGAACCGTACTGTCCTCCACCGGAATCCGGAGGCTCCGATGCCCGTCAGATCGAGTGAAGCGTGACGGCCTGACTCGGGCAGTTCGCGGCGATGCGTCGCAACCGTTCGTCGTCGAGCTCGGAGGCACCCGCAAGTACGACCGCCAGCTCGTTGGTGTCGAAGCCGAATGCCTCGGGCGCCGATGCCACACATTTTCCACCCGAGATGCACTCGTCCTGGTCGATCTCGATGCGGAATGCCACGACGACCCGTTAGCTGTCGATCTCGAACTGTGCCGACGCCCGCTCGCCGCGGATCGGAGCGATCCGCTCGGCGATCAACATTTGGTGCGCCGGATGGTCGCGATACTCGAGGTACCCCGCAACGTCGGCGAAGTCGGCCACGACGGCGTAGTGGTAGTTGCCCTCGTTGACGCCGAGGTCGGATCCGAAGGTGTACCGCACAATCGACGGAATCGACGCCGGAAGCTCAGCCAACCCCGCGGTCACGGCGGCCTTCTGCGCGTCGGTGGCCTCGTCGGTCCAGCGGAACATCACGATGTGTCGCACCATGGACGGGAACCGTAGCAGTGCCCACTTGCCCTCGGAAGCTCTCCAGTGAACGGTGTTTATCAAACGGTTACGGTGCCAACGCCTCCCCTACCGCTTCGCTCCATCTCGTGAACCAGCGGTGTGCCCCCGCGCCGATCGAAACACAGGGCTGCGTGGCAGACGATGGCCCTGGCGGCGTCACGAGGTGGATCACCTTCCAAGCTCCCCGCCACATGGGCGCGATCAAGTGCACGACGCCGAGGTGCCGTTCGACGATGCCGGCAAGATCCTCGGCCTCCGAGTGAACATGGTGCGAAACGTTGGGGCGTGGCCTGGTCCCACCGGCATGGGCCTTGGCTACTCACCACCTGGATGACCAGCGGCGCGTACAAGATTCCCAAGATCGCCGCCAGCTTCTCGAACTGCCTCACCAACACCACCCCGGTCGCCTCGATGGAGGTGCCGGTCGTCCGGAGGCCGCGTACATGGTGGAACGTGTGATCGATCTCGTGGCCGACGAGCTTGGCTTCGATGCCGCCGAAGTTCGGCATCGCAACTTCATTCAGCTTGAGGACATGCCGTACCCGAGTGCCACCAACGAGGCCGTCTGTTACGCCAGCGGCAATTTCCCGGCGACCATGGACGAACTGCTGCGAATGATGGACTACGAGGCCTGAAAGGTCACGCAGGCCGCCCGCAATGCCGATCTCTCACAGCCACTGATGGGGATCGGCTTCTCCGTTTGGATCGAGATCGCCGGCTTCGGCCCGAACGGATCCCTCGAAGGTTTTGTCCATATCGGTTCGTGGGAGAGTGCCAGCGTGCGCATCACGCCCGATGGCAACGCCATCATCGCCACCGGTCTCGCCGCCCACGGCCAGAGCAATGACACCGCGTTCGCCCAGATTGCCGCCGACGAGCTCGGCATCGACTTCGAGACGATCACCGTGATCCACGGCGACACGGAGACCATCCAACAGGGCATCGGCACGATGGGCAGCGGGCGATTTCGCTCGCCGGCGAGGGCGTGAAGAACGCTTCGATCAAGGTCCGCAACACCGCCAACGAGATCGCCGCCCACCTGCTCGAAGCCAACCCCGCCGACCTGCTCGTCGAAGACGATGCCTTCGCCGTGGCCGGCTCTCCCGACAAGTCGGTCACCTGGGCCGAGCTAGGAGCCAGCTTCCCGCCCCTGCAATTCCCCGAAGGTACGGAGCCCGGGGGACTGAACACCACGGTGATCCAGACGGCGCCGAACTTCTCCTATCCCTCGGGCGCCTACGGTTACGTCGTGAGCATTGACCGTGACACCGGCGCCGTCACCGTCGAGCGGTATGTGCTCGTCGACGATTGCGGCACCGTGATCAACCCCCTCCTCGCCGAAGGGCAGGTCCACGGCGGCGCCGCGCCGGGCATTGCCCAAGCGCTCTTCGAGCACATGAGCTACGACGAGGCCAGCCAACCCCAAACGTCCACCTTGATCGACTACCTCGTTCCGTTGGCGGCCGATTTGCCCGGTTTTGAAGCCGGGCGAATCGTAACGGTCACCCCCAACAACACGCTCGGGGCCAAGGGCATCGGTGAGTCCGGTGCCGTCGGAGCACCTCCCGCCGTCGTAAACGCCGCGGCCGCGGCCGCCAACTGAGAAGGGATCCTTGCGATGTCCACCACGGCAACGTCCACCACTGCGATGTCCACCGCGTCAGTCACAATCACCGTCAACGGCGAAGCCGCCACCCATGAGGTGGAACCCCGTTTCCTCCTCGTCCACTACCTCCGAGAACTTCGCCGCCTAACCGGAACACACATTGGTTGCGACACGTCCAACTGTGGTGCGTGCACCGTGCTTCTCGACGACGAAGCCGTAAAGAGCTGCACCGTTTTGGCGGTGCAGGCCGATGGGCATGCGGTCCGAACGGTCGAGTCTCTCGCCAATCCCGACGGGACGTTCAGCGCCATACAGGAAGGATTCCGGCAAGAGCACGGCCTGCAGTGCGGCTACTGCACCCCGGGCATGTTGATGGCGTGCACGGCGCTCCTTGCCGAAAACCCGGATCCGAACGACGGGGAAATCCGGGAGGCGCTCGAAGGGAACCTGTGTCGTTGCACCGGCTACCAGATGATCGTGAGTTCGGTGCGATGGGCCGCCGAACATCCCGACGGCAAGGTGCCTGCTGGCATGTCGGCCGCTACCGCTGCTGCCCCCGGATCGGAGGCCTGAGATGATCCCTGCCAAGTTCGACTATGTCCGGGTCGGCTCATCCGACGAAGCCATCGCTGCGCTCACCGAGTACGGCGACGATGCCAAGCTCCTCGCCGGCGGCCATTCCCTCCTTCCGCTGATGAAACTCCGGCTCGCCACCCCCACGGTGCTCGTCGACATCGGCGACGTCCGCGACCTCTCCTACATTCGCGACGGCGGCGATCACCTGTCCATCGGTGCGCTCACCCGTCACCGCGATCTCGAGACTTCCGAACTTCTTGCCGCCGAGGCGCCGCTGCTCGCGCACACTGCGCACCTTGTTGGCGATCCCCAAGTGCGCAACCGCGGCACCATCGGCGGTTCCCTCGCCCACGGCGACCCAGCGTCGGACCTGCCCGCCGTGATCCTTGCCATGGGCGGCACCCTGGTGGCCACGGGGCCGAGCGGTAGCCGCGAGATCGCGGCATCCGAATTCTTCGAGGGGTTTCTCGAAACGGCGTTGGCCGACGACGAGTTGCTCACGGAGGTTCGCATCCCCAAGTTCGGATCCGCTGGTTGGAGCTACCAGAAGTTCAACCGGCGAGCACAGGACTGGGCCATCGTGGGGGTTGCGGTGCAATGCAATGGCCGTACCGGGGTGGCGCTGGTGAACATGGCGTCGGTTCCGATCCGGGCATCCGCGGTCGAAACCGCTTTGCTCGGTGGGGCAGCGGGGACCGAGGCTGCGGCGGTTGCCGCCGACGGTACCGAGCCATCGGCCGACATTCACGCATCGGTGGAGTACCGCGAGCACCTCGCCCGCGTGCTCGTGGGCCGTGGTCTGGCCGAAGCCGGCATCGCCTGAGCGAACCTACCTTTGGCGCCATCGCTACGGCCCAGCGGAAAATGCCGCGCCTGCGATGAGCGCGGCCCCCCATGTCTCGAACCATCAGCGCATGCTCGTGGTCGACCACTCCCTCCCCGGCGCCCCCCTACGGGAAGTCAGCGACGAGGAGTTGGCGGAACGGGCCCGCCTTGATCATGACCGTTTCGACGAGGTCTGGGATGGGGTGGCCCACTTGAATCCTTCCGGTGGTGCCGACCACCATTCGATTGAGTTCGAACTGGGGCTTGTGCTCTACCCGCTCGTTCAGCCCCTCGGCCTGCGGATCGCCACTGAGCTGAGTGTGATGGACGCCTCGCAACCGCTCCAGAACTACCGCAACCCCGATCTCGTGGTCTACGACCCCGCCCAACTCGATCTGCAATGGGCCACTCGGGGCATCGCGCTGGCGGTCGATGTGCGATCTCCCCACGACGCGTCCTACGAAAAGCTCCCATTCTTCGCCGCCCGTGGCATCCCCGAGGTTCTGATCGTGCACCCCCGCCAGCGGACGGTCGAGTTGTTCCTCCTCCAACCCAACGCCACCTATCGGGCCGATGAACCAGACCCCCACGATGGCAGCATCGCCCTACGATTCGTGCCGGTCGGCTTCACCACGATCCCGCCGCTCCTTCCCAACGGGTCGCCCGTGCTTCGGGCCACCACGCCCACCGGCCACCTCGACATCTGAGCAACGCGCAAGCGGGCCTACCCGAGATGTTCTTCGCCGCCGGCGGGGTGGTCCATGCGGGTGAGGGCTCGCTGGCCATCGATGAGGTAGAGCGCGCCGCTCCACAAGGCCAGACCTACCGACACCCAGAGCACCGTGACCGCAACGAACGGCGTGTCTTGCAGCAGGGGAAACAGCGCGCAAGCAATGGCCAAGACCTGGGCCATCGTTTTGGCCTTGGCCGAATTCCGGGCCGGAATGGCGAGCCCGAACCGGCCCCAATACACCCGATACAAACTGATGCCCAGCTCGCGAGCGCCGATCAGCAGCACGGGCACCCAGGAGAACATTCCCAGCAGTGCCAGCGAACACAGACCGCCAAGCACCAGCACCTTGTCGGCCAATGGATCGAGGAAGGCGCCGCTGCGAGTGGTGCCCATACGCCGGGCGATCCAGCCGTCGATCCCGTCCGTGGACGCCAGCAACATCCACGCCCCAAACACCTTCCAGGTGGCACCTTCGTTGACGATCAGGGCAAAGAGGAAGGGTGAAACCAAAACCCGGATAACGGTAACGAAGTTGGCGGGCGTGACGATCGCCGACGGGCCGTAGGTGTGCCCATTGCCCTCGGTGGGCGGCGCCATCGGGGAGGTGTCGGTCACCGCACCGGCTCCGCATGGAGGTCGGGCCCAAATGCCTCGGTGATCACCACGTCCACAAAGGTACCTGGTCGCAACGATTCGGGCACGTGGATCAGCCCATCGATCTCCGGTGCTTCTCGGTGGCTGCGAGCCTCTCCTGGGGTGTCCACAAGCACTTTGACTGTCGAGCCGAGCAGTTCGTCACGTTTTGTCTCGGTGATCTGATCCTGAAGCTCCCGCAGTTCAGCAAGGCGGTCATGCATCAGCCCCGCCGGCACCGCACCATCGAGGGTTGTGGCGTAGGTGCCTTCCTCCGGGGAGTAGGCGAAAAATCCGCACCAGTCGAGCTGCGCCTCCTCCACGAATGCCAGGAGCTGGTCGTGGTCGGCTTCGGTCTCACCGGGGTAGCCGACAATGAAGTTCGAGCGGAAGGCGGCAGCAGGCTCACGCTCACGAATTGCTCGCATACGTTCGGTGAACCGCGCACCGTCGCCCCAGCGCCGCATCTTTCGAAGTAGCGGCGCCGACACGTGCTGCAAGGAAAGGTCGAAGTAGGGGACCTCGGCGGCAAGGACCGCGTCGATCAGCGCGTCGGTGAGATCCGACGGATACAGATACAGCAGTCGGACCCAGGAAACACGCTCGGCGACGGCCTCCACGAGCGGAACGATGGCCCGCTCCCCCTGGCCCTGATCGCGACCAAAGGCGGCGAGATCCTGGGCCACGAGCACGATCTCCTGCACCTCAAGGGCCTCGACCTCCGCCAGGATGTCGGTGATCGATCGGCTGCGCTGTTTGCCCCGAAACGACGGGATGGCACAGAAGCCGCACGCACGGTCGCATCCCTCGGCCACCTTGACGTAGGCCCATGGTCGGCTCGACTTCGGCCGCGGGAGGTTCAGCAGATCAAGGCTCGGCATCACGCCCAAACCCTTCCGGCCGAGGCTCACCGGTACCCCGAAACCAGCCACTGCCGAGACCTCGGGCAAGGCGACGGCCAGTTCATCGCCGTAACGTTCGGCCAGACAGCCGGTGACCACCACCTCGGCGCCGGGCGCCTTGGCATCGGTGAGCGCCAGAATCGTGTCGATCGACTCCTGTCGAGCCTCCTCCACGAAGGCGCAGGTGTTCACCACCACCAGGTCCGCTTCCTCGGGCGCGGCCGCCCCCACATAACCGTCGGCCAAGAGGGTGCCCACCAACTTGTCGGAGTCGACCTGGTTCTTCGGGCAACCGAGCGTCTCAATCCAGAACTGCTTCGGGGCCATCTCGCAAGGTTACGCGGAGCGCTCCCACGGGTTCGCACCCACATCACCCCGACCACCGACGAGCAACAGGTAGCCGTCCTCAAGGGTGGGTGTGTCAGCGATCGAACCCGCCGGCGCCTGATCGGCAACAACGCGGTAACGGCCGTCCGGTGTTCGCCATGCCGCCCGAATCAACGGGGACGGAGGAACGGGGGTCGGCGAAAGCCACACGCGGCCGGCGGCGCGGGCGGCGAGCCCGCTGGCGGTTCCGGAGTACACGATCCGACCGCCATCGAGCACGTGCAGGGTCTGACTGAAGGCGGCCGCCTCTTCGGTGAGGTGCGTGGACACGATCACCGTGCTGCGTTCTCCGAGGCGAGACAGTCGGTCACGCAGGAGCAGCCGTTGTTCGAGGTCGAGGCCCGTGGCCGGTTCGTCGAGGATCACCAGTGGCGGGTCGCCGAGCAAGGCCTGCGCGATGCCAAGCCGCTGCTTCATCCCGCCCGACAACTCTCGCACCTTGGTGTGGGCCCGATCCGCCAGCCCCACGAGGTGGAGCGCCCGCTGCACCTCGGCGTGGCGGCGCTGTTCCCCGCCATGACCCTTCACGATCGCGAGGTAGTCGACAACGTCGAACAGCGTGGCGTTACTGGCGGCGTCGAAACGCTGGGGCAGATAGCCAAGGCGGCGCCGGACCCCCACACGATCGTCGTCACGCCGGGGGTCAAGGCCATCAACGTAGATCTCCCCCTCGTCGGGTCGCAGGACCGTAACCAGGCATCGAAGCAGGGTGGTCTTCCCAGCACCATTCGGGCCGAGAAGTGCCACCACCCCGCCCTGGGCGCCGAAGCTCACGTCCGCCAGGGCTCGGTGGGCCCTGAGTCGTTTCCCGAGGCCGTGCACACGAACGGATGCCGGACCGCCGATCATGCTGCACGGGCTTCGTCGAACGAGCGTCGGCGCACCACCACGAGACCGAGCGCACCGACACCGACCATGAACAGCACTGCTTGCCCCCATGGCCGAAACAGCACCAGCGGGTCGAGCGCCCGGTTTCCAACGGTGGTAGCCACAACGAACCAGGCAAGGCCGACGGTCCACGCCGCCACCTTCGGCCGAACGAACGTGGTGAGCGCAAGGCACACCATCGACAACCCGAACGACGGCAGCACCCAAGCCACCGCCATCCACCCTTCTCGTCGCTGGATCAACAGCGCGCCGAGCAGCCCGAACCCGATGCTTACCGCCAGCACCGCAGCGGCTCGTACCAATACCAAACGCAGCCCACTCATGGCACTGGCCACGGTGACCTCGTGGGATGGATCTACTCCTGGGCCGTAGGCCAATGCCACGCCGACGATCGGGATCAGCGCCACCAGCGTGAGGAACAGCACTTCCGAACCGCCATCGGTGCGGTTTGGGCTGGCCGCGGCCACGCCAATGACGAGCGCGCCGAGGATTGACAGGTACCACGCCCGGCGCAGCGTGGGCGTGGCCGCCATCAGCCGAGCCACATCGGCGGGCAAACCGAGGCGGACCGCCAGCCGCTCGAGCCATCCCCGACGGGGGAGATCGACCGCAGCCTGCACCCCGAACCAGGCCAGGTCGAGACGATCGCCATCCAGCGCCGGCACGGCCGCGTCGTTGAGTTGACGTCGTGCCAACGGGTCATGCGCCAACGTCTGCTCCACCCGGATGGCCTCCGCCTCGGTGGCGGCGCCAGCCACATAACGCGCCATCACGTCGGCGGGGATCGGACCCGTCCCGGCGGGTTCGGGATTCGGTGGGCCGGGATTCGGTGGGCCATTCATCGGTGGGCCATTCATCGGTGGGCCGTTCATCGCAGGTATCCCTGGAGTAACTGCCGCGCTCGCATCAGGCGCGTCTTCACGGTGCCCTGCGGAATACCCAGCAAGACGGCAGCCTCGGCGGTGGTGAGACCGTCGATGGCCGTCACTACCATCACGCCCCGAAGGTCCGCGGGCAGTGCGGCCAGCGCGTCGGCAAGGTCACCGCCGGAAACGGTGGCGGACAACGCCGCAGTCTCCGCGGACGGCGCCGCCGTACCGAGTGCGGTGCCCGTTCCTCCGGACACACCGGCGAGATCCACCGGCACCGGTTTGCGGCGGCGTTGTTGGTCGATAAGTCGGCGCACGGCGATACCCCACAACCATCCGCCCACATCGCCTGTCCCTCGAAACGATTGCGCCGAACGCCAGACCGCCACAAAGGTGTCCTGAAGCGCAGAGTCCACCAGTTCGGGCTCCCCGCAACGGCGAGTGAGCCGAACCACGAGCCACCCCGCATGGCGCCGGTACAACGCCTCCAGAGCGAGACGATCGCCCGCCGTGATCGCGACCAGGAGGGCACGATCCTCCGCCTCGGGATCGAGGTTGCGGGGAGGCGGCCAGCCGGGGGGTGGCGAAGGGGCATCGTCCATGGGCTCCGGGCACGCCGTCACCGTGCTCGGCTGATCGTGCGTAGGGTCAGTCAAGCAGACGAGCATGATGGTATGGCTGATGTTGGACGGCGC
>JANOSD010000066.1:0-21848 GCA_031415655.1 Actinomycetes bacterium | reverse complement strand
GGCCGGGGAAGTGCCATCAGGGGCCGGGGAAGTGCCATCAGGGGCCGGGGAAGTGCCATCAGGGGCCGGGGAAGTGCCATCAGGGGCCGGGGAAGTGCCATCAGGGGCCGGGGAAGTGTAGCGATTGGGCCGGTTGGGGGTCGGGAGCGACTGCGGCGTGGCCTGCCTGGGGGCTGTCTTCATTGTGGTCGGACGAATTTTCGGGTTGACGAGCGGATAACAATCGTTATTATGGGAAATGTGGCTGACGTGCTCATCACCGAACCCGGTGTTCCGCTGACGGCGAATTCTGCCCTCGACCTCGTGACGGGAGCGAGCGAATCCCCGGTAGACGAGCCCACCACGGTGTCCCGCCTTCTCGAAGCGGCTGCGGTGGTGTTCGCCGAGAAGGGTTACGACGGCGCCGGCGTGGCGGAGATCGCCCGCCGGGCGGGCCTCACCACCGGAGCAATCTACAGCCGATTCTCTGGCAAGGCGGAGCTCCTGGCGGCCACGGTGGCGAGCTGTGTGCCCGATGAGTTCGATCAGCTCTTTGCCGATCACGCCTTTGAAGGTCGGCCCCAAGATCTGTTGCGATTGGTGGGTTCCCACCTCGTGAGCCGAGACGTCTCGCCCATGCAAGGTGTGCTCCTCGAAGCCTTCGTGGCGGCGCGGCGTGATCCCGAGGTGAGAGAGGTGTTGTGGTCACAGTTCGCCGAACGACGGAACCGGCTCGGCATCCTGCTCGATCTCGGCAAAGAAGCCGGCCGGATCGACCAGAGTCTCGACACCGACGCGGTGGTGCATTTCGCTCACGCGGTCGGCCTCGGGTTTCTTCTCTATGAAGCCGTGGGGGCCACCCACCCCGAGGCTGGCGCATGGGACGACGTTGTTGCCCGAGTGGTCGCGGCGCTCGACCCCAACGTTTGATCCGGCTCGACTTTTCACGCCTTCCCATCAACCCCTGATTCCCTCATTCCAACCACCCCAACTAGCCCAAACAGCACACAGGAGCACGAACATGGCAAGTGACGCAGAAATTCTTGGCCGGTCCGACGTCAACGACCTTGAAGCCATCATGTCCATCTGTAACACCGACGTCGACGAAGTGCTCCATGCCGTGAAAGACAACGCCGAGGCGATTTTCACCTGGGACTACGAGAAGGGCTCCCGCCCGGCTCTGAACAAGCTCTACGAGAAAGCCAAGGTGTCGCAGTGGAACGGCGAGACCGATCTCGATTGGTCCACGCCGGTGGACCCGGAGCGAATCCTCGTCGCCCTTCAGGGTTCCAATGCGGCCGGGCCGTTTCTCGCGCTCACCGAGATGCCGGGTAACCCGTTCGCCAACTGGAGCGACAAAGAATGGACCGAACTCGGGGTGGAGTCGATGAACTGGCGGTTGTCGCAGTTCATGCACGGCGAGCAGGGCGCATTGTTGTGCACCGCCAAGATTGTGGAGACCGTTCCGTGGATTGACGCCAAGTACTACGCCGCTACGCAAGTGATGGACGAGGCCCGCCATGTGGAGGTGTTCGCCAAGTACCTCCAGGAGAAGCTCACGGGCTTCTACCCGATCAACGCTCACCTCAAAATGCTGCTCGACGACATCATCACCGACAGCCGTTGGGACATGACCTACCTCGGCATGCAGATCATGGTGGAAGGCCTGGCGCTTGCCGCCTTCGGTTTCATGCACTCGATGTGCGACGAGCCGCTGCTCAAACAACTGCTTCGGTATGTGATGAGCGATGAAGCCCGCCATGTGGCGTTCGGCGTGCTCAGCCTCAAGGAGTACTACGCCGAGCTTTCCGACGCCGAGTTGCTCGAGCGCCAGGAGTTCGCCTTCGAAGCCGCAGTTCGCATGCGTGACCGATTCCTCCAGCAAGAGGTGTGGGAGCGTATGGGCGTCGACGGGAAGAAGATTGTGCGGATGCTGCTGGAGGTGCCGCAGGACCAAATGATTTTCCAACAGATGCTTTTCGCCAAGATCGTGCCGAACTGCAAGAAGCTCGGGCTGCTCGATGCCAACGACGGCTGGCTTCGTAAGAAGTTCACCGAGATCGGCGTGATCCAGTTCGAAGACTGGGTCGATACCTCCGACGAATACGAAGCCTTCGCTCTCGGAAACGATCTCGCCTCGGCCCCCGCCGGAGCCTGAGCGCTGAGATGGTTGGGCCGCAGTCCCGAGCCGATCAGCGCTCTTGAAACTCATCCACCGCACGTCGGGCCGGCCGCTCGTTTGAGGGGCCGGCCCGTTCCGGTGAAGACTGGCAACGGCATCCCACTGACGGTTGCCTTTCACCTAGGGGGACCCGTCATGGGCTACACGTGTTTTGATGTCGAGCAGGATGGTGGGGTGGCCCATATCCAGTTGAACCGGCCCGATGCCCTGAACTCGATGACCCGGGAGTTCTGGATGGAACTTCCCGAGATCGTGCGTGGCCTCGACGCCGATGGCAAGGTGCGAGCCATCGTGGTGTCATCTACCGGGAAACACTTTTGTGCCGGCATGGACCTCGGCGTTTTCGCAACGGGCGCCGGCGGTGCGCCACAAGGTGACGGGCTGTCCACCGAGCTCGGGCGCCAGCGGGCGTACTTCCGCGACGTTGTGCTCATGTTGCAGAACAGCCTGACGTCGTTTGAGAACGCTCGTATGCCGGTGCTGGCGGCGATTCATGGCGGCTGTATCGGTGGTGCGGTCGACATGGTTACGGCGTGCGACCTTCGTTACGCCAGCCGTGATGCCTTCTTCTCCGTGCACGAGATCAACATCGGCATGACCGCTGATGTGGGCACGCTGCAACGTCTCCCCAAGCTCATCCCCGAGGGCGTGGCCCGCGAGATGGCCTACCGCGGCCAACGCCTTCCGGCCGAACGGGCCTATCAGGTGGGACTGGTGCAGGAGTTGTTCGATGACCACGCCTCGTTGGTTTCCGGGGTGCTCGATATCGCGTCGGAGATTGCGTCGAAGAGCCCCCTCGCGATGCACGGGTCGAAGGCGATGCTCAACTACGCACGCGACCATTCCGTGGAGGACTCGCTCAACTTCATTGCGACCTGGCAGACCGGCATGTTCCAACCGGCCGACATGATCGAGAGCTTCACCGCCAAGGGCGAGGGGCGCGATCCGGCGTTCGACGACATCCTCCCGCGCCCGACCACGTTCTGACCTTTATCGGGCCGACTTCTCGACGCGCGGAATTGTGATCCAGAGCGCCTGACTTTCGCCCACCAGTTCTCCATGCGAACCATCGGGTTGCACCGCGTGTAACACCGTGGTGCAGAAGTGTTTGCGGCCATCATGGGCGTGTTCCCACGCCGTGGCCACATAACGTTCGCCCAACCGAATCGGAGCGAGGCGTCGCGCCGTGATTGTTCCCAGAACCAACGCCAGGTCGGGCCCACCGAACGCATGGCTGGCTTGGCCGCCGGGACAGTCGAGCACGGCCCAAACGATCTCGGGGTGAACCTCCCCTGTTGCGGGATTCACATCGATCGAATCGGGCTCCCATGTCGCGCCGAATACCTGGTCGTGAGGCGGTCGCCCGGCGATCGCTCCGGCGAACACACGGAGTCCGTCGCCGTGGGCGCGGTCGGGACCGCAAACGAAACAGGTGGGAAACGGGTGATGTTCAATAGCCCACGGGGCGACAGCGACGGCGGCTTCGGCCCACGACGCTGCCGATCGTGATGGAGTCGCCAATCGTGATGGAGTCGCCAATCGTGATGGGTTGATGGCAGCGACCTCGGTAGGCCAGGCGGTCTGCTGGCCGGTGGCCACATCGCCAAGGTCATCGACCAACCGAATGACCGATAGTGGGGGACCGGCGTGGTGGTGTGGTCCGCCCTCATCCCGCAAACAGGCGAGCGGAGTGTCGAGCGGAGGTGGACGGTGGAGGCGAACCGTGACCGCCTCGCCCAATCCGACCCCAACGGCGTTGGCGACGAGCCCGGCCGTGTAGCCGCCATTGCCCGAGGTGGGCGGTCCGCAAAACCGCGAGGCGATCGTGAACGACGGAGTTGCTGCGGCGGCATTTGTCGCGGAGACCGTGGGGTGGGTCATATCAGGTGGGGCAGGCGAGTGGTTTGAGTCGGTCATGTGAGGCCGAGCCTACGAAACATCGAGGGTGGGACACCCGAATCGCCTTTGGCCAACAGGGCTGCCCTCTCGATATTGACCTCATCGAGATCGCGGTTGAGCCACGCGTCCCACGGGCCGGGGGGAATGGCCGAGCCGTCTGCTGCAGCATCGACGCACGCATACAGATATGCCTGTTGGGCGACCACCTCGTCGGCCGATCCCACCGGACCGATCCCGGGCACGATGGTGGTCGCGAGTTCGGCGAGGTCACCCAGAGTGTCGGCCCACGCTTCGGGATTGCCATCGAAGGCATTGGGGGTGATGCCGAAGCAGCACAGCGCGCCGGCAAAGAGCGTGTCGGCCTCGGGTACAAGCGCAACCAGATTTTCGTGTTGATGCCCAGAGAAGGGCAACGCGCACACCTTCGGGGTTAGCCACGCGGCGATGTCGACCGTGTGCGACACCGGGCGTGTCGGTGCATCGACCAACGCGATGAGTTCGGCGGCCTGCGACGGATGGAGACGTGCCAGCACGTCGACATTCGCCGGTTGGTCGAGCAGAGCGCTCGTCTGGCTGCGGCCGTAACGTGCGGCCATCCAGAACACGGCGCTGCCTCCTACTGAAGCAACGTGGCTCGACGTGTAGAGCGCCCGGCGCACGGGAACGCCAAACGATTCGATGGCCCCGGCCAATCCGTTGGCTTGGCTCGGCACCAGCAACGTATCGATGACCGTCGCCCCATCAGGTTCGATCACCACGCCGGCGTTGGGGTGATCATGGTCGGGCCGGTGGGCGATCCACGCGTAGACGTCCGGTGCGATCAGACGAAACTCGGTCACCGGCAGGATCCTACCGCCGAACGGCGGGAGGTTTGGGAGGTACCGTGCGGCATGCCGCCTCCACCACCGATGCCGGTGATGACCATCGACGAATTGCACACCTTTTTCGAGCAAGGCTTTGGGGAGGAGCGGCCCTACCGAATCGACACCCTCGAACCAGGATCACTGCGTATGGGAATACCCGCCGACAAGGTGATGCTGCGGCCCGGCGGGACTATTTCCGGACCAACGCTCATGGGGTTGGCCGACGCCGCCAGCTACGCCCTCATCCTTGCCCATATCGGGCCGGTGTCGTTGGCCGTCACGAGCAGCCTGCACATCTCCTTCCTACACAAACCGCCGCCCGGCGGGGTGGCAGCCCACGCATCGTTCCTCAAGCTTGGTCGAACCTTGGCCGTGGTCGATGTTCGGCTCGTTGGTGACGGGCCGGCCGACATCCAGGCCACAGAACCGGTGGCCCCTGTCGCCCAGGCGACGGTCACCTACGTCATCCCGCGGTGATGCCGAGCGCTCTTGATGCTCCAAGGACTGCCTCGTCGATGGTGGTAAATCGCTGCCGGGCAAAGGTCGAGTCTCGGTAGGGTGCAATCGCTTCGTTGCCGTCGGGTTGGCGGTACGTGAAGCCCCCACACGAAGGAGGGGAACGATGGAAACCATCAGCTATGGCGACCGCGAGCTCGTGCGTTCATGGGCAACCGATCTCGAGGACAACACCCGTCGACAGGCGGAAACCTCCGCTCGATGCGCGGCAGTAGCCGGCCCAATCGCGCTCATGCCCGATGCCCACCTTGGCATCGGCGCCACCGTCGGCTCGGTCATCCCCACCTCGAATGCCATCATTCCTGCTGCGGTGGGAGTGGACATCGGCTGCGGCATGATCGCCGTCCATACGAGCCTCGACGCATCCGATCTACCCACGAACCTCGATCCCATCTTGGTGGGGTTCGAGTCGGCGATCCCCGCCGGTTTCCGTTCGCACCAGCACACCAGTCAGGCGGCCGATCGCTGGCTGGGTGCCCACCCGGTACCGGATCCCGGTCGACTGCAACTGAGCCATCACCGCAAGATCGGCGTGCAACTCGGCTCGCTCGGTGGTGGCAACCACTTCGTGGAGCTCTGCCTCGACGAGAACCAGAGCGTGTGGCTGGTCCTGCATTCAGGGAGCCGCGGCATCGGCAATATTCTCGCCCAACGCCACATCACCGAAGCTCGTCGGCTTTGCTCGTTGCTGAATCGAAGCCTTGAGGACCGCGACCTTGCCTACTTCCTCGACACCGACGCCGAGTTCCAGCGTTACATCGACGACATGCTCTGGTCGCAGGCCTATGCGCTGCAGAATCGTGAGTTGATGATGGACGCAGCACTTGAGGTGCTCCGCAAGATGGTGTCCACCCGCGTCGCGGTCGAGGAGCGCATCAACTGTCACCACAACTACTCGGCTCGTGAAACGCACGACGGTCGGGACCTCTGGATCACCCGCAAGGGTGCGATCCGTGCGGCGACAGGCGACCGAGGAGTGATCCCTGGTTCCATGGGAACCGGCACCTACATCGTGTCGGGTCTCGGAAATGGGGCCAGCTATCACTCGGCGTCGCACGGTGCCGGACGCCGATTCGGACGCAAAGAAGCGCACCGTGAATTTACCACCACGGAATTCAAGAAGGCAATGAAGGGGCGCACCTGGCAGGCCGACAAGGCCAAGGAACTGCTCGACGAGTCCCCGATGGCCTACAAGGACATCACGATCGTGATGGCCAATCAAGCCGACCTGGTTCGGGTCGACCACGTACTTCAAGCGGTCGTCAACTACAAGGGCACCGGCTGATCCCTGGTTGACCCGGCCCTGGTTGACCCGGCCCTGACTTCGCTGGTCGGATGTTGCTCGGTGCCTGCACTGTGCGGCGTCCGGCCAGTAGGGTCCGATCAATGTTGCGACGGCCCAACCTCGTCGGCCAGTCGGGGGCCGCGCCAACCTGGTGCATCCCCGGGTTCGTGACTGTTCTCCCACCGAAACGGGAGCGTTCGCGCCGAGTACTTCGGCTTTACGCCGCGCCCGCAGCCGTGGTGCTGGCATTGGTTGGGTGTGCGGGCTCGGGCCCATCTTCGAGTGGTACCTCGGGAGTCGGAGACACCACTGAGCCCGCCGCTGGGGCCACGGTCGCAAAGTCTCGCGAATGGACCACCTTGGTGGTTCGCGTCGAAGGGGTCGGCGTTGCGGTCTCGTGCCGGGGGGAGGCTCGCGATCGTCCGCCGGTGGTATTCGTGAGCGGCATTGGCCTCGGTGCGAAGGCAGGCTGGATCGATAGTGGCGTGCCCGATCAGGTGGCGGCAACAACGAGGGTATGTGCGTATGACCGACCCGGACTAGGCGTCAGCGACCCAGCCGTTTCGGCCCGTTCCATCGCAAACCAGGTCAAGGAATTGGCGGCGCTGTTGGTGGCCGTTGACATCACGGAACCGGTGGTCCTCGTGGCCCAAGGTTACGGCACCCTGATCGCCCGGGAGTTCGCGACCCCGAAGAGTTACCTCACGGAGGTCGCAGGATTGGTCCTGATTGATCCGCCACTCTGGCCATTGTTCGACGCTCCGAGCCCAGACTCTTCATCCGGTGAGCGAGCGGAGTTCGAGAGCTTGGCCGACGTGAACACCTCGCTCGGTCGGTATGGCGCCGGTGCAATGGCGCCGCCTCCGGTACCGGTGGTGGTTGTGACGGTCGACGGCGAGCGCGCCAATCGACCGGGACAACCCGTGGTCCGCCCGGCCTTCCCCGCCGGAACCCTGCCGGAGACCACCACCTCACCGCCGGGTACTGCCCCCCCCGTCGGCGGGACGGTGCCCCCCGACCTGGCCACTCCGGGAACGGCTACTCCCGACCCGGCTACTCCGGGAACGGCTACTCCCGACTCGGCTACTCCTGAATCGGCTACTCCCGACCCGGCTGCACCGGAAACCGTCACTCCCGAATCGGGCACTCCCGAGACGGCTGCCGAACCCCCGGGGACGTCACCCGCAACGTTGCCGCCTTTGATTCCGCCGGCGTCCGATCGCGTCGCTTCGCAGCGCCAACTCGTTGCCAAGGGCACATTTGCCACAATGGTGGAACTTACCGAAGCCGGCAGCGAAGCGCAGTTCTGGCTGCCCGACCGCGTCGCCGCCATCATCGTCGGACTCCTGACGGACCAGTAACGCCGAACGAGTGAGTGGTAGCGCCGAACTGGGCACACCTTTCGTCGTTCCAGCGACAAAAAGGGTGCCCAGTTCAGGTGGGTACTCCGTAGTGGTAGGCGCCGTTGGCCTGCCATTCCTCGTAGAGGGCGATGAACTCGTCGGAAAGGAATGGGTCGACGCCGCGCAACGGAAGCTGGGCTCGCCGGATGGTGAAGTCATCGGGGGCGAGCGCACCGGCGCAGTCGAAGTGTTCCTTTGCGCCTTCGGCGTCGCCCGATCGGTGGAGTTCGAGGGCAATCCGGAAATGCAATCGGGCTCGCTGCTGGTCGTCGTTCGGCACGACTTGGTTCGCTCGCACGGCATCTGCATCCGGCAATGGCAACTCGTCGTGAAGCACCCATCGACGGAGTGCTGCGTGGTGCGGGCCGGAGTCAATGTGGTGGAAGTCTTTGAAGAGATCGGAGCCGAAGGCGACGTCGTTCGGGCGCACTACCTGGTCTGATTCGTCGATCCAGATCACGGTGGGCACGTTGGTGATGTCGAATCGTTCGGTGAGCGCGTGGTCGCGGTCGAGGATGACCGGGAAGGTGGCGCGGGCCTCGTCAACCCAGGGCTGGACGTCTTCGGCGTGTTCATCGACGGCGACGGCGATCACCTGAAATCGCTCTGCCCCCAATTCGTCCTGAAGGTTCTGCCAGGCCGGCAGGTCGTGGCGGCAGCCGCACCATGACGAGAATGCCACGACGAGTTTCTTGCGCCCGGGAAACTGCGAGATGGCAATCGAGGTACCGTCAATCGTGGTGGCGGCGAGGTCCGATGCGTCGAGTGACTGCAACGTTCTGGACCGGACATCGGCGTTGGGGCCGACGGCGGCAAGTCCCCGATGCTCGTCGACGACCATCAGTTGATCCGTGCAGCGGCTGAATACGTTGAGGTCGATGGTGTCATTGTCCAGGACAAGTCCCGGCGTGAGTGCGACGGGAATGCAGGCGTCGCCACGGCAAAGTCCCTCTGGTTTGAGTGCCCATCCGGTGGCATCGGCCAGCACCGCGGGGTTGACCGATGCCCCGACGGCCGGAAACACGACGATCAACATCGAATCAGTTGTGCGCATGCGCGGCGATAACGCCGGCGATGCCGCGACCTATTCCCGGGACAGGCCGACGCCCCCCACGAACCCGATACCCTGTGAGACCGTGGCCACCTCGAAGAAGAAGAAGTCGCAACAGGCCAAGGCGAGGAGTCAGGGCCGACAGCAGGCGGAGAAACGACGGGCGGACGCCGGGCCGAGCACCGATGCTGGGAACGACGGCGCACGGGCATCCAAGTCCCGCTCCCCGTCCTCGCCCCGGTCCGCCGATGACGCATCCAACTCGCCGGTCGGCGTGACCGATGTGGCAATTCCGGCGGTCGGGGGCGTTGGTGCACGGGCTTCGGCGGGGCTTCTCGCGGCGCGCGACAAAGTGAATGCCACGCTGCTGGGTACCTCCGGCAAGTCCAGCGTTCCTGATACGGATGCCCCACCAGTGCTGCGAACTTCAGGACGGACCACGCCGCGAAGCCGACCCGCTTCAGGCGAGCGTGTCGGTAACGACGACGAAACAACCACGTCATCGTCACCCACTCCGCCTCGTCAAAGGTCCACGTTTGTGCTCGACCCGCCCCAAAATGTGTCGCTCAACTGGCTGCTGCTCGCGGGGGTCTCCCTTGCGGTGTTGGCGTTGTCCGTAGCGTCGCGCGCAACGGTCTAACGGCGCCGCGGACGGCGAGGAAGTTGTTCGCCGGCCCTGCCGTGACGGGCAGGGTGGGCCCGAGTCCGGGGGTCGGCATCTCTGGTCGTTCGCGCCGCGGGTGTGGTGGCCTACCATCTGAAGACGAAGGCGACGCAACGGGCGTCGGGCCGGGGCCCGGGTATCCGATCTCGAGCCTCCGTGCCCGATTGTCAGGGGAGCGATGAGCACTGGGAAAAGACGCGGATCCGGCGGGCGACGGTCTGGGGCATCCCGCGGTGGACGGGTCACGGCTCCGTTTTTTCCTTCGATCGTTGATCGTCGATTCAGGGTGGCCCCCACCACATCGTTGCTGCTCGCCGATGACCCTCCTCTCGAGCCAGGGAGCCACGCTGTTGTGGTTCCCTGCTGTGGCAACGCCAACGAGTTCGCCGCGCTCGCCGAGAGCGGCCAGCCGCTCCTTCGTTTCGACACACGAAATCGGGGGGGATCAGATGCGGTCTCCCAGTCAACGGATCTGGGGTTCGCCGCCGAAGCGTCTGACCTCTCGTCGCTGGTCAACACGGCGCAACTGGGTACGGTCGATCTGGTGGCGTGGAGTTATCACGTCGGCGCGGCGGTGCAGTTCGCGCTCGACCAGCCTCACCGAGTGCGCCGGATGGTGCTCGCTGCATCGCTGCCGACCCACACCACTACACCGTTCGGCCCGGGGAAGGAGCCCACGCCGGCCGAACTGGCCTACCTCGATCAGTTGCAAGCGGGAGGGGTACCGTTGAATGATCCCGAGACGTGGTGCCGGGCCTGGCGGGCCGTGTACGTGCCCCTCCGAATGGGAAACCCCGAGGCGTTTTCCCAGCTTGCGCCCGTGTGTCACCTCCCAAACGAGCAGCCTCACAACGTGGTGCGAACCCTCTTGGCCGTGCTGTCTGACCTCCATCCCTACGACTGGCGCCCGCAACTTCGCTCGCTCGAGGTTCCCGTGCTGGTGGTGCACGGCAGCGCCGACCCCGACCCGGTGGACATGGCGCGAGAGTGGGTCCAGTTGCTTCCCGATGCCCGTTTGCTCGAGATTGTTGGGGTAGGCACTATTCCGTGGGCGGAAGCACCCGATCGTTTCTTCGGGATCGTGAATCGTTTTCTTCGAGGCGAGCCGGTGTAGTAATCACCGCTTGGCCAAGATAAAGATCGTGTGGTATCCGTTTGTTCGCACGACCGGAAAGCCAATCATTGGTGGCGCTCAGAACGTGGTGAGTTCGTGCGCGCCGGGACCGACTCGGGTATCGATTCCGCCGAATAACACGTTGGCTTCGACCGGCGTGTTGAGCACCACTCGGTCGGGACGGGCGTCCACGGTGAGCAGGCCGAACGGAGTGGGTACCGCGCCGCGGGCCCAAGCGAGATCGCCGAGGACGGGCGCCACCCGGGCACGGGTGAAACCGGGAGCGGCGGGCGTGACCCCAAGGGTGTATTGCATGAGATCGCGCGTAGGAGTTGCCGACCACGCATGGCAATGGCTGCCACCGAACCAGGTTTCGGAGAACGTGGTGGCGCTGCGCCCGGCGAGCCGTCGCCAATCACGACAAAGCACGGGAATCAGGTCGGCTCGATCGGCCACCGCGGCGGCGTCGTGCACGATGTAGCGGAAGAAGGGCTGCGCTGCCACCACCCCTCGCTCAACGTCCCACCACGGTGCAGTTGGGCCACTCACCAACGTTGCGGCTTCGGCATACATATCGCCGGGGTCGTCACTGTTTTCTAACAACGCGTGGCGCCCGGGAAGCAGCCACGACGCGTACACCAACCGATCGGTGTCGAGGATGGTTTCGAGAAGTTGTTCGACGTCTACCCCGCGAGTGAGCCGGGCCACGATGGCGGTGGCGTTGGTGTGTTGGCTCACGGTGCGCTGCGGTACGCCGTCGAGAAGTTGGTCGACGTAGATCGATCGCTCTGGGTCCCAGAACAACTGAAATGCCTTCCGAAGGTCGACCCAAAGCGCCCCGGCCCATTCGGCTCGGCCACTGTCACCCACGAGTTCAGCGAGTTGTTTGAACTCCCGAAGGGCCCGACCCCAGAGCGCATTAAGGGCGGCGCTCGCCCCCGCGGTGGGAACGGCGCTCCAGTCGATGATGACCCACCCGGTGACGTCGGTGAGCAAACCATCGACATCGCGAAACGGAAGAAACCATCGCAGGATGTTCTCGGCGATTGGGAGTAAACGGGAGATCAGTTCCCGGTCGCCGGTGTACATGCCCAGGTTGTGCAGGCCGTGGACCCAGTGCAGCGACCAATCAGGGATGAAATCTTCGTCGCGGTGCTCGAAGTCGCCGCCGGCGGCCATAGGAAGCATCCCGTCGGGCCGGGGCGACGCCCCGAGTTCGGTGTTCCAGCGAGCCAACGACCAATCCGAGTTGGTGGTGAGGTCGACCATCTGATGGACCACGGCATCGCCAGTCCAGGCCCGTTGCTCCCGGGACGGGCAGTCAAGGTAGGCATCGTGGCTGCAAAGATCGACGGTGCGTCGACCTCGGGCCCAGATGCGATTGAGCATCGGGTCGCTGCACTCAAACGACGGGCCTGCGGGCCGGGCGGCGAGCCGTTCCTGCACCGACACATGTTGGAGGCTGATGGCCCCGGTACCGCGAAAGGAAAGGGCGAGGTAGCGCAGCCCCATCGGGTCAAAGGTCTCGAAAACGTCGTGATGGCCTCGGGTGATGTATCGAAAGCCCGCGTGCTGTTGTTGTGGATCGGGTTCCCCGTTGGCGCTGATGCCCTCGGCCGCCTGCGCGTCGATCTGCACCCCCTCGGGCGCCGAGATCTCGATCGCCACCGTGCCGGCCACCTGCTCGCCGAAGTCGAGCACCAACATGCCGGCGTCGTAGGAGGTTCCAAGTTCTACCTTGAACGGCAGCTTGCCTTGTTTCACCTTGGAGATGCCCGAGCAGTTGGCGAAGTCGGTCCGAACCTGGGCGACTGGGTCCGATGCGGTCTCGCTGGTGGGCGCCACGCCGGCGGCGGTGACACGGGCCTCGTGACGAGCGCCGGCAAGCTGCGGGATCGGGCGCCGGAGCATTGGGCCATACGGGTGCGTGGGCGGGCGGTGCTCTCCGTTGAACCCGACGTGATTCGCCCGCAATTCAACTGCAGAAGCCCACGAACTGTCGTCGAATCCAGGTAGCTCCCAACCGTGCGGTAAGCGGCGAGCGTCGACCTGCTCGATCGGCAGCGCGCTGATATCGAGGCTTTGGCTCAGATCGAAGGCATCAGAAGCCACGCAGTGCCACGACGGGGAACTGACCAGCCAGAGATTTTCTCGCGGATCGATGCGGGCTTCGAAAAGAAACGAGCCTCCGCCGAGCCCATAACTCACCGGAGCGGGCATCCACCAGGCGTTAGCCGCCCCGTAGCGCCTCGCCATGACGGCCAGCGTGTTCGACCCCTTGATGAGGAATGGCGCAAGGTCGATGGCGTCGTAGCGCAAACGTCGCGGGTTGCTGCGAACCGGTCCCCGACTCACCTCCGTGCCGTTGACCCAAAGGATGTATCGGGAGTCGGCAGTGAGGCGGGAGGGGATTTGCTCGGGAACGTGGGTGAGATCGAAGGTGCGCCGAAACAAGACGGTGCGAGCGGCTTCGGCCTGATCGAGTGTTGGATCGAGACTTTTGGTGAGGCCGATGTCGGGCAACGTGTCCCATATCCACCGGGCATGCCAGCGCCGGGGAAACTCGAACGAGCCCGGAGGTATCGCTTCCGCATCGGTTGACGCTCCTTCTGTTGCGTCGAGGATCGCCGAGGCAAGTTCGGAAGAAGATTCGTTCGAGGTAGGGGAAGAGTAGGCGCCGCCGGCCGAGTTCACGCTCGCATCTTGGCAGGCCGGAGCCCAGCGTGCTCCCCGAACACGAAACGATTGCCGTCCACCCCACCAACCTTGGGGTGGCGGGCTCTACGGTGCCATCGACGGAGTGTGGGCGGGCAGCAGGGAAGGTGCCGCCCGAGCCGCTTCGAGCAGTGCAAACCCGAACCCGAAGATGCCAACGCACCACCCGCCAACACCAAGCCCGGCCATGACGATCCCGCCGAACAGCGGGGCGAGCGAGGTGCCGATGATCCCGAGGAGCAAACCAGTGTTGCCGACTGCCAGGGCCTGTGCCACCGCCGGCCAAGGTGCTGCCGCAGGAAAACGGGATGGCCGCAACAGCATCGGTACGAAGGCGACGGTGACATCAGCGAGCCCTACCCAGACGAGGAGGTGGATGGCGGTCACCAGCACGAACCCGCCGGCCCCCACCACGACTGCGTCGGGCCACGCCGCCACGAAACTCACAACGATGACTGCGGTGGCAAACGAACTGGCCGCCGCATGGGCGAGGAGCGCCGACCGCATTCGGGGAGGGAAGTTCATAGCAGCAACCAACCCCAACCCCACCGCGAACGCACAGCCTGTGGCGACGACCGATGCGCCCACTGCCCGTACCCCCACCGACGGTGGGAGGACGGCCACACACCAGGCGGCCACGTGCACGGTGGTGAGCACACGAAAGAGCCCGACGGGAGCCGAGGAGGTTGCCACGCCACGATCCTTCCACAGCCGACAAGCCTGGCCTACTCGCATGGCCGATAAGCCGCGGCAGGGTCGGTGCTAACGTCCGCCGGTCGAGACGATCCGACCTCACGCAACCCGTGGGTCAACGAAGGGAATTTCGTGATGGCAGATGAGGCCAGCAATCCATCGGTGATCGCCGCGAGGAAGGCCGTTGATGGTCACCTCACTAGCGCGTTCGATGATGTCAGCCGGAACGATGACGGCACGTGGTCACTCACCTACGGCTCAGCGATCGTGCATGTGCAGGTGAAGGTGTTCGACGAGGATGGTTCGGTGGTGTTGGTATCGTCGCCCAGCGTGAGCGGTGCCACCGTTTCTCCGGAGCTCTACGAACACGTCGCCACGGCCACCAGTTTTGATTTCGGTCACCTGTCGATCGTGAAGGACACCGATGGCACGGGCACCGTCTTGTTCTCCCACAGCCTGCTGGGCGATTTCCTCGACGACGCCGAACTGCGCACCGCGGTGATCGCTGTGGCCTACACCTCCGACGAGCTCGACGACGGTTTGGCTGAGCGTTTCGGCGGCTCGGTGTTCAACCCCGAGGGTAATCCGGAGGACACCTCGCCCGCCGCGGGCTGACGGTCTCCGAACGCCAGGTTGGGGCGCCACCGCCTGAGGGTGCCCGCGGCTGACCGAAGTTTGTAGGGTCTTGCCTCGTGGCCGACTACAAACCCCCCCTTCGAGACATCACCTTCGTTCTCGATCAGCTCACCGATCTCGACGAACTTTGCCAGTTCGACGCCTACAAACACACCGATCCCGACACCATGAAGTCGGTGCTGGAGGAGAACGCCCGGTGGGTGGCCGAGGTCATCGCCCCCACGAACCGCTCCGGCGACCTCCAGGGTTGTGTTCACGACCCGGCCACCGGCGAGGTCACCACGCCGGACGGATTCAAGGAGGCATACCGGCAGTATGTCGATGCCGGATGGGGCGCAGTGCCGTTCCCCGCCGACTACGGCGGTGGCGGGTTTCCATGGATCCAAGGCATCGCGATGCAGGAACTGCTCACCTCCGCGAACCTGAGCTTCTCCATGTGTCCCACTCTGATCCAGGGTGCGATCGAAGCCATGATTCATCACGGTTCAGAGGAACTCAAGGAGATCTACCTCGCCAAGATGATCAGCGGTGAGTGGGCGGCCACGATGACCCTCACCGAACCACAGGCGGGTTCGGATGTCGGTGCGGTTCGGGCCAAGGCCGAGCCGCAAGCCGACGGTACCTATCTCGTGTCCGGCACCAAGATCTACATCACCTTCGGTGCTCACGACATGACCGAGCAAAAGATTCATCTGGTACTGGCGCGTTTGCCTGACGCCCCTCCCGGCACCAAGGGGATCTCCTGTTTCATCGTTCCGCAATATCTCGTCGGCGACGACGGTTCACTCGGTGCGAGCAACGACGTGAAGTGTTTGTCGATCGAACACAAGATGGGCGTCAAGGCGAGCCCCACCTGCGTGATGTCCTACGGCGACAACGGTGGATCGGTCGGCTATCTGATCGGACAAGAACACGGCGGCATGCGGGTGATGTTCACCATGATGAACAATGCCCGGCTCGGGGTTGGCCTGCAGGGATTGGCGATCTCCGAACGCGCCTATCAAGACGCGCTCCAGTACGCGCAAGAGCGCCGTCAGGGCACCGCGGTCGGCGCACCGGCAGGGGAGCAGTCGTTACTCATCGAACACGCCGACATTCGTCGCATGTTGCTCACGATGAAGTCCACGATCGAGGCGATGCGCGGGATCATCTATACCGAGGCTGAGGCCATCGACATCGCCATCCATCATCCTGATCCTGCGATCCGCGACTACAAGAAGAAGTTCGTGGGGCTGCTCACGCCGATTGCCAAGGCGTGGTGCACCGACATGGGCGTCGATATCACCTCACTGGCGATACAGGTCTACGGCGGCATGGGCTTCATCGAGGAAGCCGGCGTAGCCCAGCACTACCGAGATGCTCGCATCACTCCTGTCTATGAGGGCACCAACGGGATTCAGGCCATCGATCTCGTCGGACGCAAGCTCCCGATGGACGGCGGAGAAGTCGTGATCGATTTCCTCTCGATGGTCGCGGCGCTTGATCCCGCGCTCATCAAGGGCGGCGACGACCTCGCGGCGATTCGCTCGAACTTGGCGGAGGCGCTCACCACCCTGGCCGATACCACCAACTGGATACTCAAAGCTGGTCGTTCCGATATTCAGAGCGCGCTCGCCGGAGCAACCCCGTACTTGCAGATGTTCTCGTTGGTCACCGCGGGGTGGGTGATGGCTCGCCAAGCACTGGCGGCCAAGACCATGATCGAACGTGGCGAGGGCGATGCGGCGTACCTTCGCTCCAAAATCATCACGGCGCAGTTCTTTTGCGAGCAGGTGTTGCCGCAGGTGCAAGGCCTTGTCGCCCCGATCGAGGCTGGCCCCTCCACCCTGTTCGCGTTCGATCCCGAGTTCTTCGCCCACTGACCCCACCGACCCCACTGGCCCCACCGATCCCACTGAGGCGCAAGTAGTGCGGATCGGCCAGTGTCGGTAAGGCCAGTGTCGGTGGGGCCAGTGGCGGACGCTGTTGCAGCTGACCCCCTACAAGGGGGTTGGTGGCAACATGGTTACGGTGGTCGGTACGGGTGAGTGCATCGGAGGTTCGGCGCGCAAGTAGCGTGATCGGATGCCCTTGGCCTTGCAGTCGTTGATCGCGTCGATCCCGAGCCCCTCTTCGAACATGATCGGGCCGCTCCGGGGGTACGGCGTCATGATCGGCTTGGGCGTGGTGGCCGGCATCTTTCTTGCTCGCCGTCGTTGGCGGGCCGTCGGTGGCGATCCGGAAGACGTGTACTCAATTTCTATGTGGGCCGTGCCCGCAGGCCTGATCGGTACCCGTATCTACCATGTGATCACCGATAACCAGCTGTACCGCGGTCACTGGTTCGACAACCCGTTTGCCGCTGGCAACCAGTCACCACTCGCCATCACCAATGGAGGCCTTGGTATTCCCGGCGGCATCATCGGCGGTGTGGTCGTTGGCTTGTGGGTCGTCAAGCGGCTCGGTATCCGGCCCAGCGCGGCGCTCGACATGGCTGCGCCATGTGTGCCGTTGGCGCAGGCGATCGGGCGTTATGGCAACTGGTTCAACCAAGAGCTTTTCGGTGGGCCCTCCGATCTCCCCTGGGCCCTGCAGATCGCACCTCAGCATCGTCCGGCACGATATGCCGAGTACGCCACCTTTCATCCCACTTTCCTCTACGAATCCTTGTGGAACGTTGGGGTCGTAGCGTTGATCATCGTACTTACGAAGAAGCAAGTGCTCCGCCCAGGCAGGCTCTTCGCCGTCTACATCGGCGGCTATTTCCTGGGACGTCTCTGGATCGAAGCCATGCGATCCGACAGTGCCAACACGGTTCTCGGCCTACGAGTCAACATTTGGATCAGCTTGCTGTGCATCATTGGCGTGATTGCTGTTTTGGCATTCACCGGTATCCGTCGGCGTGAGGGCGACCTCTACACGCCGTACCTCGACGGTCATCTTTTCGACCCCCTGAGCGAGAATGACACCACCGTGGCGGGAGAACCGGCGGGAGAACCGGCGGGAGAACCGGCGCGAGAGGTACCCGTCGGGGACGAGTCCCCGGATGCTGATAGTGGCCACACCGATTCCGTCGCCAGGTCCGACTAAAACTGCCGGACCACGCCGAAGTCCCGACAAGAGGCGCTCGGCTCGTCCGGTACATCACGTATCGGCACATCAGGTATCGGCAAATCGCTCGTCGATTCGCCCGTTGACCGGCCGGACGACCCCGTTGACCGCTCGGCGATATCCCTTCGGACACGGCCGGAGGAGCTGGTCGGTCAGGCGCGCATGAGGGGCGGCGTGGGATCGCCCGGCTGTCCCTGGAGGGGGTCATCAGGGTCATAGCCCATACTGATGCCGGGGCTCGAGAGATCCATGCTCGTGAGGTCGTAGCTCGCCGTGCCGGCGAAGGTGTGGAGGTGTGAGGTTTGACGAATCAGCATTTCGAGCCGGTTGTACGGGTGGTACTTACTGAGTTCACGGGGCGGGCGAGTGGGGGGGAAGTCGAGCAGTTCACGCACGTCGTAACTCATGGAATACAGCCGCATGCGATCGAACTGGTTTGGCCCGGCAAAAAGCTCGGGGTAGTCGTCGGCGAGCCACCATGGCACGGCGGCGTAGTCGCCCGCTCGAGTGAGGTGTTCGTAGTCCTCGGCGACGTGCAAGAACGGGTAGCCGCAGAATCGGAGGAATACATCGAGGTCGAGGTCGGCGGGGCCGGCACGGCAGTACTCGAAGTCGAGTAGGGCAGTGATGCGTACGCCGTCCCAAAGCACATTTTCAAAGTGAAGGTCGCCGTGCACGAGGTGGGTCTGAGGAAACGGTTGCAAAACTCCGCACGTGTCGAGCACGATCGCCCGGAGATCGGCGAGCACGAACCCGTCGACATGGGGAAGCGCTTGGGCCTTGTCGAGTGCGGCCAGAAGGGGGTCGACGGCACGGAAGCCACCACCGCCGATGAGCTGTGCCGTTGCCGTCGGTTGGAGGTCAGGGGGGACGGCGGCACCATGCAGGGCTCGTAACAACTCGCTCAACTGGCGGATGGCGTCTCGGCGTTCAGGCACGGTCATGCCAGGCCAGCACCGACTCAGGATGTTGCCGGGGATCCGACGGAGCACGAGCCAGTCGGCGCCCATCCGTCCGCCGTAGGCCACCACCTCGGGGTAGCCGACTTCTGGCGGAAGGAGCGGAGCCAGTGCTGCCTCGCGGCGCAATCGTTGGTTGGGTTGACGGTTCACCCGGACGGCGTAGTCCGGTGTGAGCCATACCTCGTTGGTGACGCTGCTCGCCCGTTCGAGCGGAGCGTACTGATCGAGCCCCGCATCGGCGAGCGCCTTGCGGGCTCGGGCCATGGCGAACGTGTCTTGCATGCCGGCCATGGTCAGACGTCCCAAACCATTCGTTGATCGGCGCGTTGTTCGGCGCGTTGTTCGGCGCCCGTTTCGGTGTGAGGTGCGAGTTGGTCGAGCAGGTAGGAGGGGTCTCGTTTGTCGATGTGGCCGATAAGCGCGCGGTAGACGCCGTACCCCACCAGCGCACGGAGGCGGGGTGAGAAACCCGCGGCAATCGACCGTGGAATACCGAGCTGTTGGTTTTCCTGTTGGCGGATGTACCCGGCGCAGTAGTTCATAGCCAACCCGACGCGACGTTCCGAGGTGGTGTTGGCACCCCCGCCGTGCCACAAGCTTCCGTGCCAGATCAAAACGCTCCCTTCCGGCATCTCGGCCGGGATCGACTCGTAGGCCGTCAAGAAGTCGGGATCATGGTCGCGAAGGTGAGATCCGGGGATCAGGCGTGTAGCGCCGTTGGCCTCGGTGAAATCGGTGAGTGCCCACATGGAGTTGCACACGGTGGGGGGGTGTGGCTTCGGTAACGGCATCAATTGGTCGTCGGCGTGTATGGGCTGCGGGGTCTCGTCTGGTCCGATCGAGATGGAGGAGAGCGATGAAATCAGGCATCCGCGGTCGAGCACCCCTTCGACGATCGGCAGGACGGATGTATGGACAGGTACCGTTTCGAACACGGCCCCGTGCGCCAGGAGGTTGTAGATACGCAGTGTTTGGGCACCTTCGAAGGCGTTGTTGGCCGAAACGGTGCCGAGCTTGCGTTCCAGGAACGCGAGGCGGTCCCGCAGCTCGGCGATGAACTCCGGCTCGATGGCGTGCTCGACGATGGTGTAGCCGAGGGTCGCGATGCGTTCGAGGTGGGACTCGTGCACGGCCCGTAGCGTTGATGCATCGGTCGAGCCATCGGTCGAGTTGATGGCGGAGTCCTGCGGTATGGGGACGGGCGCGGAAGTGTCGGTGGGGATGGTGTGGGTCGTGGTCGGCTCGGCCTCGGCCATCCCGTTCTCCTCAGAAGTGTGTGCTGCCTGCCGGCACACGTGAACACCCATGCTATTCGGTGGATTGGGCTCACCGGGGCTGCCCGCCGGTACCCTAGGGAACCGGCCATGACCACTTCTTCTGACCTCACCTCCCCGCCCGGCGGCAACGGCGGTACCGAACCCGATTCCCACTCCGACCTGCTCGACGCCGTCGTAGCTGATGTCGACCCTGTGTCGTTCGCCGACCTCGGGGTTTCCGCCGACATCGTCGACGCATTGGCCGCCCGTGGCATCACCGCGCCGTTTCCCATCCAAGCCCTCACGATCGCCGATGCCCTCGCTGGGCGCGACGTCTGCGGTAAGGCCAAGACCGGTTCGGGTAAGACGCTGGCATTCGGCATCCCGATCATCGAGCGAGTATCCCAGGCCGAGCCGAAGCGGCCCCGTTCGCTTGTGCTCGTGCCCACCCGGGAACTGTGCCTCCAGGTCACCGAGGAGCTTCTGCCACTCGGCGAACCTCGTGGCGTACGGGTCGTGGCGATCTACGGCGGCGCTCCGATGGAGAAGCAGATCAAGAAGCTGGACCGAGGGGCCGAGGTGATCGTGGCCACGCCCGGTCGGCTCATCGACCTGCTCGAGAAGAAGGCCGTGATGGTCAACGATCTCGAGATCGTGGTGGTCGACGAAGCCGACCGCATGGCCGACATGGGGTTTTTGCCCCAGGTCGAATGGATCCTCCGACGCGTCGATGAGAAACACCAAACCTTGCTGTTCTCCGCCACCCTCGATGGTGCAGTCGACGCGTTGATCCAGCGTTACCAACACGACCCCGTCATGCACGAAGTGGAGTCTGCGCAGGTAACGGTCGATGAAATGCACCACCGGTTCTTCAAGGTGCACGAGATGGACAAAGTGAAGGTGGCGGCGGCGATCTCCCGTGGCGCATCGCGAACCATCATGTTCACGAACACCAAACGCAACGCCGATCGTGTGGCGTCCTTGCTCCGCAAGGAAGGCGTCGAGGCTGAAGCGATCCACGGCGATCTCCGTCAGAAGGAGCGCGAGCGGGCGCTGTCCGACTTTGCCGATGGCAAACTTCCGGTGCTGGTGGCCACCGACGTGGCGGCGCGAGGTATCCACGTCGACGATGTGGAGATCGTGATCCACCTCGATCCGCCTGACGACCAAAAGAGCTATCTCCACCGCTCTGGGCGAACGGCGCGGGCCGGGGAATCCGGCGTTGTGGTCACCCTCATCATGTGGAACGAGGAGGTCCATGTTCGGATCCTCCTTCGACGCCTCCGGCTCACCCAGCCGATGGTCGAGGTGTTCTCGAACGATCCTCGCCTCGCCGATCTCATTGCGTGGAATCCCGAAGAAGCTGAATAACGCTCCGAGGAGCGGTTCGCTGTAAGGGAGCGTTCCGAAATAACATTGCCGTAGTTACTTAGTTGTAGTTTCAGGTTTGGGTCGGATGTCGTAGTTCCATTCACCGTGAAATTTGTGGCTCTTGGTCTCGACGGCAGCGAGTTCTTCGTTGGTGATCTTGATGCCGCGC
>JANOSD010000065.1:0-46424 GCA_031415655.1 Actinomycetes bacterium | reverse complement strand
GTGTAGGCCTTGTCGAAGTAGGGCCGGATGAGCGCCCACTGTTCGTCTGTCAGGTCGCTTGGGTATGTTTTCGATGCCATTTCTTAATTGTCGAACATACGCGCGACCATGTGGTGGATGACTTCCCGGACACCCACTTAGACCAGACATACCCAATCCGCATCCTGCCAAGACCTCGCGAACGCCGTTGATTCTGGCCGGTTGGATCGGTGGCGTGGATCGAACCGCTCAGGTGGAGGAACGGTCGCAGGGAGACCTACGTCTCGTTCCGTGCTGTCGGGGTAAGTGATGCATGGGCGGGTCCAAAAACTCAGGCGGTTCCGATCTTCGGCCGCCAAGCCCAATGGAGGTACCAATGGTCACACGAACGGTTACCACACGAGTTACCGCCCAGCGAGATCTCACCCGCGCCAACGGGGTTGATGTGCTTTCGTGGCCGGCTGTTCTTGCCGCTGCCGCGGTCGGGATCGCCGCATTTTTCTTGCTCTCACTGTTCATTATCGCGTTGGCATACAACAGCGATGTGCGGTGGTTCTTCGACAACCTGAGTTGGCTCTACGCCGGGGCGTCGGTTGTATCGCTCCTTCTGGCGGGGATGCTCGCCGGATGGCTGGGGCAGCCCTCCGGCCGTGCGGGCATCGTCAACGGCCTCACCGTTTGGGGACTCCTCGTGGCGGGTACCGTGGTGTTCGGGGTGGAGTCTGCCGGGCCGCTGGTCACGCTGTCCGAGGCGGGAAGCGACGTCGCGAGCGCTGCGCCGGGATCGTTCTGGCCGCGTGTGGTTTCCTACTCGGTGGGCCTCGTGCTGGCCACCGGCGGCGGCTTCTTCGGCGGGATGCTCTCGATGGCTGATACGTCCTTGACGCTGGGCGACGACATCGTCGACTTGCGCAACGAAGCGGTGACGCTGGAACGAGATGCCCTCGTTGCCGATCTTCCGACCCAGACTGCCCGGCCCGGCCTCACCTGAGGCTGCGGGCCCCGATCGTGGAGGGCGTTCCCAGCCCGATGCTGACTTCCGTACAGTGCTGAGGGTGTTCTGCGCCGCCCCGATCTCATTTGGTGCTGCCGGCGAGTGTCGGCAATGAGCGGCCGCTCCTACGACGATCGCCGGGAGGTGCTCGGAACGGTGGTCTCCGTCGTGATGCTCGCGGTCGCCGCGCTGCTCACGGTCGCCACGTCGGCCCGCGTGGTTTCTCCCACGGTCGCGGCGGTTGCGCCACTGGTGGCCGCCGCGCTGGTCTCGGTCCGGCGTACGGCGGTGATCGCCGCCGTCGCCACAGTTCAGGTGTTCCTACTGGCCTCCTGGCATGATGCCTACGACGGGTGGGCGCTCGCCTCAAGAATGGCGACGGCGTTGGCCTGTGGCGGTGCCGCAATCGCGCTTGCGTCTGGGCGGGTGGGCCGTCGGGACGGGCTCGCCGCCGCCAGCGATGCCCGCCTGTCTGAGACGTTGTTTCGCTACGTCGCCGACACGTCCGCCGATCCGATCTTCGCCAAGGACCTCGAAGGTCGATACATCTTGGCGAACGATGCCACTGCGAAGTCGCTCGGGTACGCGGTGTCCGACCTCCTCATCGGACGCCGCGACGCCGAGCTGCTCGATGCCGAGACCGCGGAATGGATCGAGGCGGACGACGAGCGGGTGCGGTCCAGCGGAAAACTGGTCGAACTCGAGGATGTACTCCAGGTCGGGGGTGAGGAACGGATTTTCCTCACCCACAAAAACGTGCTCCGCGACGAGTCCGGTCGGGTGATCGGCCTGGCAGGGGTGTCTAAAGATGTCACCAACCGTCGGCGGGCACAGCGGGAGTTGGAACGTTCGGAGTCGAGGTTCCGATCGTTGGTGGATGCCACCTCGGCGATCGTTTGGCGCACGGATGCGACCGGGCGTTTTGTAGAGCCACAGCACCAATGGGAATCGTTCACGGGTCAGGCGTGGGAACGGCATCGTGACCTTGGCTGGCTTCAGGCCATGCATCCCGACGATCGTGGGGACTTTCTGGCCAAGTGGCAAGCGTGCGCGGACGGGGGGACGCTGTTCGAGGGGACGGGACGTCTCTGGAACGCCGGGTTGGCGCAGTACCGCCACTTTTCGGCCCGAGCGGTTCCCGCCACCGACGACTCTGGCGAGGTGGAGGAGTGGCTCGGAACCTGTACCGACATCCATGATCGAATACAAGCCGAACGAGAGCTGCGGCGAGTGGCACGAGTACGCGAGTTGGTGGCGGAAGTGGCATCCGAGGTGGCCGTCGCCAACGGGACCACCGAGGTGCTCAGCGCCGCCCTTGGCGTGCTTGGCACGCGCCTGCCGGCCGTATGCGTGGGGGTTACGTTCGTTCGACACCGGAACGCTCCGATCGGCACCACCTACAGCGTGGAGGTGACATTGGCCGACGTTCTCGATGCCCCCTTCCTCACCGACGGATCGGATGCCCGAGAGTTGGCAGACGGCGCCGCCGTTGCGAGCGCGCTCCGGCGATCGGTCGTCGCCACGGGAGCGGCCCCGTCACCGCCAGATGCGGACCCACCGCTTGGTCGGGAGCCCGATCTATTCGCCAGTTTGGCGACGGCGTCGGTCCGACACCCCTTGCTGGCGGCGGCAGTGGCCGAAGCCGGAGGCGCAGACCTCGTTGGTCCACTGAGTATGGGGCCGTTGATCGCCGTCGACCTCGTGGCGTCCACGCTCGTGGGGGTGTTCTGGATCCGTTGCCAGCCGGCAATAGACCCCGGAACGGTGGCGATCATGCGCTTGGCGCTGTCGGATCTGGCTCCCGTGCTCGCCCATAGCCTCACGCAGGCGGCGTATCAGGAGCAGGAGGCGGAGATTGCCTCGTCGTTTCAGGAGTCGATGCTTGAGTTGTCATGGTCACCAGACCCTCGGCTCGACGTGGCAGTGCATTACCAGGCCGGCGCGGAGCAGCTCGATGCGGGCGGAGACTGGTACGACCTCGTGGCGCTCGACGACGGACGAATCGGGCTGATGATCGGTGACGTGGTCGGGCGAAGCTTGACAGCCGCGACCGTTATGGGTCGGTTGCGTGCCGCAGGGCGAGCGCTGCTGCTCGCAGATCCTCACCCTGGACGCGTGCTCGAGTGCCTCGATCAACTCTCCCGGACGATCGACAGTGCGCCTTACACCACATGTTGCTGCGTGGTGGTCGACCCGGCGAACGAGCAGTTGACCTACAGCACCGCCGGGCATCCGCCCGCGCTTGTGGTCGACGCGTCGGGGGACACTCGGTTTCTGTGGGACGCCCAGGGTCCGCCGCTGGCGCTGCCGATGCATGAAAAGGCCCGCCCCGAGTCAACGACGCCCTTCATCGTCGGTGATCGAATTGTGCTGTACACCGACGGGCTGGTGGAACGACGACGCGAGTCGATCGATGCAGGTCTTGATCGGTTGGCGGCGGCCGCAGCGACTGGCGTTGGGGACGACGTGGCTCTGCTCTGTCGCCGACTCGTCGACGGGCTTTTCGACGACTTCACCCAGCGGGATGACGTGGCGGTCTTGTGCGCGCACCTTCTGAGCCCTTCAGCAGCAGAGTTCGATCGATCGATTCCCGCTGATGCCGCCTACCTCCGCCTGGTTCGTCACGAACTGAACCCCTGGTTGGCGGCCCACGGCGTCGCCTCGGAGCGAGCGCGGGATGTGGTGTTGGCGGCCACGGAGGCCATGGCCAACGCCATCGATCATGCCGGCGATCTCGAAGGACGGATCACCATGCACGCGCAGCGTGATGCGGTCGCTATCACGCTCACCGTGAGCGACTACGGCAGGTGGCGAGAGAACGATCCCGATCCTTCTCGGGGTCGTGGCATGCAGATCATGCGGTCGCTCGCCAACGAGGTGGCAGTCGAACAACACGATCTCGGCACGTCGGTGACTATGACGTTCTATTCGTGAGAGCAATCGTGTCTTTGACGCGGCTACGGACGGCGTCACAGGGCGAAGAGAACGTCGAACCACACGCACTTGCCCTCCGGACGGACGTCGACGCCCCAGGCGCTGCTCAAGGCCGCAACGATCTGCAGGCCCCGTCCATCGGCAGTGAGCGAGGCGTTTGCGGGCGAAACCGGCGTTCCTTGAGCACGATCGGTGACCTCGACATGAACAGTCGGGCCGACCACGGACACGTCGACGGAAAACTCTGTGCCCGAGTGGATGACGGCATTGGTGGCCAGTTCGGACACGCACAGCGCCGCCGGATGACTGGCGTCGACGTTGGCCAGACGCTGTACATGGAGCCGGGCCCGCCGAATGCTCAGGGTTTCCGGGGGGAGATGCTGGAGTGGGTTGCGCTCCCGTTCGTCCATCAGGACAGCGCCGAATCGGTCACCTCGCGGAGTGTGCGAAAAAGGGGGCGGCGCTGAGATGTGTCGTCGCCGTTCTGCATCGTCGCCGTTCGGCATCGTCGTCGGTCCAGGGTCGTTGGTCCACGGTCGTTGCTCACCTCGTTCGTCGCACCTCCCGGCATCCCCGTCCTACCCCGACGCGGCAACAATCAGACCGACGTGGTGGCGTCTTCATCAGCCACGAACAGCTCGCCGGGCAGGTCCTCGCCCAGCTCGGTGCGCAGCCGAGCCAGCGTCTTGCGCAGTATGCGTGAAAGGTAGCTCTGGCTCACGCCGATTCGATCGGCAATCTCGGGTTGGGAAAGCCCCTGGAAAAATCGAAGCTCGATCACCATCCGTTCGCGTTCGGGAAGGCCTTCGAGAACTTCGGAGAGCAGGAGACGATGGTCCACTGCGGCGAAGCTGTCCTCGGCGCGCTCGGACACGATGCGTTCGGCGCCCACGGTGGCACTGACATCGCCGCCGGGGCTGTGGTCGATGCTGGCGGCGTGGTGTGCGCCTCCCGCTTCGAGCGCCTCGAGCACGTGATCAACGGTGGCCCCTACTTCCTTCGCCAGCTCCTCCACGGTCGGGGGCCGACCAAGGGCTTGGGCGAGCAGTTCATCGCTGCGCCGCAGCTGGAGGTGCAACTCCTGGGAACGGCGGGGCGGGCGGACCGTCCAGGTTCGGTCGCGGAAATAGCGCTTGAGCTCACCTTCGATCGTCCGCGAAGCAAACGTGCGGAAGGCAACACCCACATCGGGGTCGAATCGTTCGACGGCAGCCAGGATGGCGATGAGCGCAACCTGCCGCACATCGTCGGTGGGAACCCCGCGGCCCCCGTAGCGTTTTACGTAGAACTCGGCGATATCCAGATGGAGCTCCACCAACTCGTTGCGGAGTCGGCGGCTGCCGGTGGTGCGCAGCTCACGGAACTGATCCAACACCGGGGTGGTGTGGGGGGGGAGCGCCATGATCAGGACTCGTTCATGTCCGGCGTGCCGTGTTTCACCAGGTGGAACTCGAGGTGGCCGTCGGAGACGTTGAGGGAATAGTCGTCGGCCATGAGGTCGAGCAGCGTTTGGGCTACTCGGTGCAATTCCGGCGGCGAGGTGGCAGTCGTGGCGACCCGGCCGGTGACGGTGACCGTGCCGCGCGCGCCGGCGTAGTGGACGGACAACCGTTGGCTCGGATCGGATTCGTCGATGGCCACTGCGGCAAGCTCGTCGACGGCGATCCGAAGTTCTTCGAGTCGGTCGAGTCCGAATCCGACGGTGGATGCGACGCCAGCCGCGGCAAGACGCACCAATCGGAGATGTTCCGTGCGGGCGGGAACAATCAGCTCCACCACTTCGTCCTGGTGAAACGGACGCAACGTGTCGGGCGGAGTTTCGCCGGTCCGGTTGTTGATTGCGTCCGGGTCACGAGCGGTCGCGGGGGTCGTATCAACATCGAATGCCATGTCAGTCCTCTACCCGGAGGTGGGAACGAAGGTTGGTGACATCAAGCAGGCGCCCGATGGTGGCGGTGGGGTGACGGAGCGTGAGCTTGGCACCGGCGGCCTCGAGATCTTTGTGGGCCGAGATGACCACCCGCAGGCCCGACGAGTCCATGAACTCCAGACCGGACAGATCGAGTACGACGTCTCCTGCCCCTCCGCTCTGGAGATCGCTGAGTGCCCGCTCCAGCAATGGCGCCGTGTGAGGATCAAGTTCCCCATGGAGCACGATCGTTGGCGGGTCGTCGGTGGCTCGGACCGTCACGCGGAGCGGCTCGTCGAGGTCAGCAGTCATAGTGCCCTCCCGGGGGCAGGCGGCCGACGGGGAACCGGCCTTGGGTTGTAGCGAACGGATCTATCTCTACCCCGTTCGGCGAAGGCTAGAACCAATCCGCGAAATCGAGAAGCACCTTTCGATCGTTGGTGGGGTGGCCCCGGGGAGGACGCGAAACGGATGGCCACCGGTGCAGGTGGCCATCCGTTGTCTCGTTTCGTGTGGAGAGGCACGGGGCCCGCCTAGTCCTTGTGCAAGACCTCGTTGACCTTGTCCTTCACGGCGTCGACCGCATCGCCGACCTTTTCCTTGATTTCGCCGCCCATTCGCTGGGCCTTGCCCTCGTTTTCGAGGTTCTTGTCGTCGGTGAGGTCGCCAGCGGCTTCCTTGACGTGGCCGGTGATCTTGTCTGCAGTGGATCCCATGAGGTGACTCCTTGGTAAGTGGGTGGGGGTTGGTAGTGACCGGTTGCCGGTCGGACGGCCCGGCGGGAGGGGAAGGACAGCCCGACCGGCGACGTGGTCGTCGCTCGGCTTCGTTCACCGTGACCACCAAGACGTACCCACGCTCCGCCTCCGCAGAACCAAGTCCCTCGTGACAATGGGCACACCGGAGAAGCTCGATTGTTGTCCGAACCTGCTTGACCAACTCGAACCGGTGCGTGGTCTGTCGAGGCGCGCCGACGGGTAGGTGCAGTCCACGACCCGAGGACCGGAGGCACCATGACGAACACCTCGTTGTTGACACTGCGACGTCAGCTCGATCGCAAGATTCGTGCGCATGTGCGATTGCTGCTCCTTCATGCCCCGAACCGGAGCGGGCAGCGACATGAGGTGATCGAAGAGCTCGATCTCCTGAGAAAGTTGGAGGAGGCATCGCCGGCAGAACAGATCCCCGGCCGAACGCCCGACGATCGCCCCCAGGGTCGCCCTCAAGATCGGGCCTGACTGCAGGTTGGCGCCGTCCTGCGTGAGGCGCGACGTCCGCCGAGCGACGCGACGTCCGCACCTCTGACCGACCGGGACCGACCGGGACCGACCGGGACCGATGGACGCCGGCGTGGCGTCTCGTCGTGTGGGCAGGAGCATCGTTGAACGCGAGGTCGCTGCCCAATCGATCAGGCCCGAAAAGCACCGGGCCTTCACCAGCCGGCGCGGCCTCTTAGCGTCGGCGTGGCCGAACGGTAGTCTGGACCGACGCCGACCGGCCCACTCGTTGATGGAATCCGGCCAACCAGCAAAGGGGCATATGCCCGACCCGACCGTGGTCCATCCGCCTTCTGAAATCGACCCGCTCACGGCGCCGCATCTCGACGCAGCACTCACCGCCTGCGACCCCACCGGCGCCACCACGGTGGCGTTCGCCGAGGTCACCTTCTGCGATTCATCGGGCCTGCGGGTGTTGGTCACGCACAGCCTCCGACATGTCGAGGCCGGAGGGTCCTTCAGCCTCACCGACGTGCAGCCGGCGGTGCGGAGGGTTTTCGAGATCACCGGAACGATTGACACCCTGGGTATCGGAACGCCGCCCGAATAGCCCTCGCCGTGCTCCTACACGCCGATGGCAACGTCGCGAGGCATGGCTTTGAGCACATCGGCCTCGTCTTTCGTGGCTTCAGCGCCCACATGGGCCGTGAAGGTTCCAACCGCACCGCAAACCGGGCATTCCAGCGGGACGACCATCAAGTTGTCGGCGGGGTCCGAAGCCCGCTCGACCCGAGCGATTGTGTTGGCGGGGAGGTACTGCGCGTTGATGGAACTCCCACAATGCGAGCAGCGCATCCGAGCACCGGGTTCCACGATGAACTGGGCCTCGGGCCCGACGGGTGTGGAGTGGATGGGGAACGGATTGCCGGAGCTGGTGGCAGCACCGAGGAGCGCATGTTCCACATCGTCGAGAGGCCGATCCTCGGGCAGGTGCTCGCTTTCAGCGGCGGTGATGTCCGGGGTCGGCAGTGGAAGGTCGGGCAGACGGTCGGGCGGGGGTTTGCGGGCAGACATCTTGATGCTCCTTGATTTTGCGGGGTCGTGACGGCAGCGCCGTGGGTGTCGCCGCGGGCGTTTTTACCCAACTGGCGCAGAACGAGACCAGGAGTCCCGTCCCCTGCTGCCTCGAAGCCTTGGTTCACCAAGTTCACCCGGCGGGGTAGATCCACGGCTGGGTGACATGACCATTTTCCGTTCATGCTGTCCCGGAACGGTCAGGTGCGAACGATGTCTCATGGATACGGTGAGTATCGGTGCACGTCGGTTCCCGTCGTCCTGATTCGAGCACGAGCACGATCCCCGTTACGAGGAGTTCGACATGGATCTCACACCCGCGAACGAGAATCCCACGGGATCGGCACCGCAACCCGAGTCAGGGACATCGCAAACCGACCCGACCCTCACCGGGCAAAATCCCACCGGTACCCGCGAGGAGCGCGACTCACTGGGGTCGGTGTTCGTCCCGGCCAGTGCGTACTGGGGAGCGTCGACGGCACGGGCGCTCGCCCACTTCGACTACCCCGGCGAACGCATGCCGATCGAGGTCGTCCACCAGCTCGCCACGGTGAAGGCGGCGGCGGCGGCGGTCAATGCCCGGCTCGGAGTGCTTGCGCCGGACGTCGCCCGTCTGATCATCGCCGCCGCCGAGGAGGTGCGCTCCGGCATCTTCGACGCAGAGTTCCCGCTCAGCGTGTTCCAAACCGGATCCGGAACGCATACCAACATGAATGTCAATGAGGTGATCGCCAACCGGGCCAACGAGCTTGCCGGCCGGCCTCGGGGAACCCGAGAACCGGTACATCCGAACGACCACGTCAACCGGAGTCAGTCGTCGAATGATGCCTTCCCCACAGCGGCGAACCTTGCCGTGCTCTCGGTGTTGACTGTGGAGGTGTTGCCGGCGCTCGATGAGCTGACCGCTTCGGTGGAGCGTCATGCCGCGTCGTGGAGCAATGTCGTGAAGCTTGGTCGCACGCACCTTCAAGATGCGGTCCCGATGACTGTCGGTGACGAGTGGCTCGGTCATGCCGGCCGCCTTCGAGGCGTTCGTTCTGCCGCTGCCGCCGCGGTCCCGGTGCTGGCTCAGGTGCCGATCGGCGGCACTGCGGTGGGGACCGGGTTGAACGCTCCGCCCGGATTTGCCAACGCCATGGTGGCCGAGTTGCGGGTGAGGTCGGACCTCCCGACTGCATCGTGTGATCCCCTCATGGTTGGGTTGGCTGGCGCAGATGCCCTCCTCCACGCGTCCAGCGTTCTTCGTCAGATAGCGGTGGTGCTGTTCGGGTTCGCAAACGACATCCGTTGGTTGTCGTCGGGCCCCCGAGCCGGCCTGGGCGAGTTGCTCCTTCCGTCGTCGGAACCTGGCTCGTCGATCATGCCGGGAAAAGTCAATCCCACGCAGTGCGAGGCAGCGATGATGGTGACGGCACAGGTGTTGGGCAACGACGCCACCGTCGTGTTCGCCGCCACCCAAGGGAACCTCCAGCTGAACACCATGCGGCCGGTGCTGGTGGCCAACGTGCTTCGGAGCAGTCGCCTGCTGGCGGGATCGATGCGTCAGCTTCGGAAATGGCTCATCGAAGAACTCGAACTCAACCCCGCCGCCATTGAGGCCCAGGTCGAACGATCGCTGATGCTTGCCACCGCGCTTACACCCATACTCGGCTACGACCGGGTAGCAGGCTTCACCCACGAGGCCCATCGATCGGGACGAAGCCTCCGTGAGGTGGTGCTTGCCTCGGGTGCGGTCGGTGCTGCTCGTTACGACGAACTCGTGAACCCGCTTCGCATGGCACGTCCCCACGATCACGACGGAGACGTCATCCAGATCTGACGAAGGTCGAGGTCGATTGCGCACGTCTGCGAATGCGTCGATACACTCACCCCGATCGGTGACCCGCCCTCACAGGCGGCTGCGGCCTCGTCCAGGGCGCTCCAGACACCGGGTTCGGGAAACGGACTCCGCCTCACGAGGCCATTCGGGGGCGACGCGCAGGAGCGCGTGATACGCATGACAGCTACCAATCGAGCACTCGAAGAAGCGGTTTGGGCCGCCGCCGACGGCCTGGCCACACCGGCCGATCTGGCGTTGCTCGAAGCCGACCGTTGGGGGTGGCGGCGCACGTTGGAGCAGCTCCTCGACGGCGTGGAAGACCGCCTCGATGTGATTGGGGACCCCGCCGATCACGACGCCCGTCGAGCCATCGCCGACCTCGAAGGCGAACTCGACCTGCTCGAGTCCGCCTACGACCGCCTTTTGCACGTCAAGGCACTTTCCAATGCATCGCCGCTCGCCGGGGCGTTGGTGGTGGCCGATCCGGTGGGAGAGGTGCGCCTGCAAGCCACGTGGGAAGCCGATCATGTGGTGGTGTGGGCGGCCGGCCCGACGGCGCCGCCAGCCAACAACGACCAGCTCGCCGACCTTCTCGAATCGATCGATGGGCCCGCCCTCGGCTGGAGCGTGCACCCCGACATCGCCCTGCCTGGTGGTGGTCGGGCGGCGGCGTTGTCCATTCCGGTGACCGAGGCACTCGGCTGGCTCGCCGAGGTCGGTGGCGGGCGAGGGACCGACGGTGTGGGATCCAGTGTCACGTGGCTCGGCCGGGTTGCGGTCGAAGCGGTGCGGCTTGTTGCGAAAGGGGCCGTCGTCCCCACGTTGAAGGCGGCGAAACGGCCGGCCGACAACCTCCTCGACTTTCGGGTGCGTTGGGCGCCGGCGCTGATCGACGACGACATGCTCACGCAAATGGCCGAAGCGATGCCGGGACCGATCACCGTGCTCGGTCGCAAAGAGGGCCGGGCCGTCACCCTCGATGTGCTCGGTGCCGTGGTTGATGCCATCGTGCACACCGCTGCCCTGATGCTGGAGCTGCCGGCACCGCCGCCCTACACCCGAACTGTGGGTGCCGTCTCTGAAGCCGTGGTCACCCGGCTCAACGGCTCCGACTTTCCCGCTCCGCCCGCCGTCGGCGGCGAAGTGTCCAAGCGGCTGGAACGCTGGGCCAAGCCGGTCACCGGCGCCAAACGCCCCCGTCTCGTCGTACAACTCGATCCGCCCGATCGCGGGGATGCCTGGTTCCTTTCCATCCTCGGTCAGGGGGCCGAAGGCGGCCTGCTTGCCATCGAAGTGGCGCTCGCCGATAACAAAGCCACCAAGCCCCTGGCCGACGAGCTCGACCGGGTGGAGCGGGTGTTGCCGGCGTTGCTCCGAGCGGGTGGGCAGCGCCGCGGACAGGTGTACCTCAGTCAGGAAGAGGCGTGGGAGCTGATGACCGTCACCGGTCTGGTGCTCGACGACCTCGGGTTCGACGTTCGCATCCCGCGGTTGTCGCGACGCAAACCCTCACCCGCGCTTCGACTGTTCACCGAACCCACCGGCGATTCCGTGGTTGGAGCCCATCAGCTCAGCAACGTCCGTTGGTCGGCGGTGTTCGATGACGTCGAACTCACCGCCGCCGACATCTTGCGGCTTGCCAACGAAGCTCGCCCGCTGGTGAAGTCGCGTGGTCGCTGGGTCGAGCTCGACAAGGTGGACCTGAAAGAGGCGGCCGCAGCCCTGGCCGAACGGGCGAGCACCACACAAATGACCGGAGCGGAGATCCTTCGCCACGCCATCGGGCTCGACGGTCCGAGCCTTGCCGGTGGTCTGTTGGTGGAGGGCGGCGGTTGGGCGGCCGAACTCATCGATAAGGCCAACGCGGCGTCGAAGGATCCGGTCACCTCGCCCGACGGGTTTCACGGTGAACTCCGCAGCTACCAAGCCGAAGCGCTGGGTTGGCTGAGTTTCCTCGATGCGGTCGAGCTTGGCGGGTGTCTCGCCCTCGATATGGGCCTGGGTAAGACGCCCACCGTTCTCGCCCACCTTTCGCGCAACCGAGGTGACGGGCGGGCGCTGGTCATCGCACCGCCGGCGGTAGTGGGGAACTGGGCGGCCGAGGCGGCCAAGTTCACCCCCGACCTCAAGGTCGTTGTGCACCACGGGGCTTCCCGGGCCTCGTCCACCGAGCTCGATGCCAAGATCGCCGACGCCGACATCGTCATCACCACCTACGGCACCGCCGTTCGTGATGTCGAAGCCCTGGCCCGCCGCGACTGGAAACGGGTGGTGCTCGATGAAGCCCAGGCGATCAAGAACGCCAGCAACGAGACCGCCGTGCAGCTTCGCCGCATTCCTTCGGGCAGCCGAATAGCCCTTACCGGCACGCCCATCGAGAATGGTCTCGGGGATCTTTGGGCCATTCTCGACTACACCAATCCCGGTTTGGTCGGCCCTCGGCCGGCGTTTATCGCCCAACTCAGCGGCGAGAACGAAGCTGCATTGCGGGCCCTCAACGGGGTGCTGGTGTTCCGCCGCACCAAGAGCGAGCCAGTGGTGGCTGCCGAGCTGCCCGCGCGGATCGATGAGCTCGACCATTGCACAATGACCCCGGAACAGATCGGTCTGTATCAGGCCGTGCTCGACGGGCTCATCGCCAACCCCGCCGAGGGTGGTGCTGAGCCGAAACAGGGGGCCATTCTGGCGGCGATCACGGCGTTGAAGCAGATTTGCAACCATCCCGCCAACTACCAAGACGACGGCCGGCCACTTGCCGGCCGCTCGGGAAAACTCGCCCGGTTGGAGGAGATCGTGGATTCGGTGTTCGCGGCCAACGAACGAATCCTCGTCTTCACCCATTTCGCCGAGTGGGGCAAACGGCTGGCGACCCATCTCACCGAGACCACCGGCGTACCGATCTCGTGTTATCACGGAGGCCTTGCGCGCGGCGCCCGTGATGCGTTGGTGAAGGAGTTCCAAGAAGGGGAGGGCCCCGGAGCGCTGGTGCTTTCCTTGAAGGCCGGCGGCACGGGGCTCAACCTCACCGCCGCCAGTCATGTGGTGCTCTACGACCGATGGTGGAACCCTGCCGTGGAAGATCAGGCCCGCGATCGCGCCTGGCGCATCGGCCAGACTCGTACGGTCGTTTCTCACCGGCTCGTGTGTCCGGGCACGGTCGACGAGCGGGTAGAGGAGGTGGTGGCCGGGAAACGCCACGTTGCCGACCTCATTCTGCCGAAGTCGAGTTCGCTCGCCGACCTCGACGCCAACCAGCTTCGCCTGGCCCTCGGGCTTCGATCTGAACAACTCCTCACGGGAGAAGAAACATGAGCCCCGCTCGACGTAAACCCTCCCAAAACCGCCGAGGCGGCCAGAAGTCGCGAGCGAAAAATCCGGCCAACGAGCTCTGGAGACCGGTCCCCCAACTCGAGCCACCCGAACCGATCCGCCCATCATCCGACCCGGGCGCAGTGCTGCGATCACTCGGCGATCCGCCGCTGCAGGGCCAGGGTGCGGTGGCGGAGCACTACATCGCCGCCGTCGCGGAGCGCGCCGCCTCGATGGCCGGAGCCCTTGCGGCTACCGCTGGGCTGCTGGCCCCCCCCAGCATCGACGAAGACTGACCGACGAGCAGCGTGTCGATCGATCCAGTGGCTGGGTCGTTCGGATCATTGTGGGTGCGTTGAGCCGGGTGTGGAAAAGGTCACCTAAAGATTTTCTCCTTGTAGGACGATTCATGGATGGTCACCTCGGCACTCGGCCTGGTGAGCAACGACGGCAGGGCAGCATGTTTCGGCGGAAGAGCACCTCCATTCCCACGGCAGAAGCGAACAGCAGCGTTGTAATAGCGTCAACGCCTGCGGTCGTTGGGCCTCCGGCAGCGGTATCGGTGAAGCGGCATACGAACCCCGACGGCGCCCCCGGCGGATGGGTGGCCAGCACCGCCACCGTTGAAGCGGGAGCGTGGGTCGGCGCTCGAGCGACCGTCACTGGTCATGCCTTTGTGGCGAATGATTGTCGGCTCGATGGTTCTGCGGTTGTGACCGACGACGCGGAGGTACGGGCCGGCGCAGTCGTGCGTGATGGTGCTCACGTGGGTGGTCGGGCCAGCGTGCACGGCGCCAAGATCGACGGCAATGCCCGGGTGAGCGGTTCGGCCCATGTCGCCGAAGGTGCCTATGTCTCGGGGAATGCCCGTGTTCAAGGCGACGCTCGGATCACCGGTTCTGCGGTGGTTGACGGCGATGCGCTGGTCACCGAGCGGGCCTGGGTACGTGGGGGTCGGGTTACTGGCGCTGCAAACGTGGCCGGGACACACATCATCGAGGATGGGATGCACGTCGACGGGTCCGCGGGGTACCAATCCGAAGATCGCTCGGGGGCAGGCTTTGGCGGGCTCGATGCGCTGCCGCAGCCGCGGGCCGTTCGCGCCAATCCCCCCCCGATGGTTCGTCGCAAGCCCGTCCTTTCGATTTGAGGCAGGTCGCATCGGGCGCTGCGTTCGTTTCGCGACCGGCTCGGCCCTGACCAGATCGCCGGCACAGGGGATACTTCAGGTAGGAGAGGTGGCGAGTCCACCGAGGGTCGGAAGGCGATCACTCACTCCTCGGTATCGCTGCTAGCGTGAAACTTTCCCTCTCGGCGTTGAGTGTGTCACTCGGCTCCGTCTGCTCGTACCCACGGATTGGTTGGCTTCCATGTCGCGTACCCAGCTCACTCGGCCCCGCCGTATGGCCCCTTGGCTCGTCGGCGCCTTGCTGCTGCCCCTACCTGCCACGTTGGCTCCGGCGGCGCTGGCGGAAACCCCCGGATCTGTGCCCATCGCCACCACTCCTGGCGGCACGACGGTGGCCTCCACCACTTCGGCGGTAGCGACGGAGGTTCCGGCGCCGCGATTCGCCCCAGGAAAGGGGCAACGTCGAGTGTCGCCACGGTTGCGGCAGTTCGCTGGGGAATCCACCAACGACCCTGCCTCGACCGGATTGTCCGGGGGTGGCGCCACCACCGCCCGTGGCGATGCTTCGGGGCTCCCCGAGAGTGGCCCAGGAAGCCTCCTGCGTCGTGGCGAGGGAGTGATCATCGGGGTCCGCCTGGCGCCCTTCACCCCCGACAACGTGGCCGCGGTGCTTGCCACTGGCGCCACGAAGGTGGCAGAGGACGAGCCATCAAACACGATGAGTGTGGTCGCCACCCCGTCGCAGGTACTGTCGATCGAATCGGTTCCTGCCGTGCAATGGGTGGAAGAGGAGCTCGCTCCTTTTGTGGGAACATCGCGCCTCGGCCGGCCGGCGGCGGGCACAGACACTGTTCCTGGCGCTCCCGCTCAGGCCGTTCCCGCTGGCGGCGTGGCGGCGGTCTGCCCGACCGGGATTGTGTCCGAGGGGGACCAACAACTCAACGCGGCGTCGGCTCGAAGCCAGTTCGGCATCACCGGTAGCGGGGTCACCGTGGGCGTGCTGTCCGATTCCTATAACGCACTCGGCGGGGCCAACGGCAACATTCTCGCCGCCGAGCTTCCCGGGACAGGTAACCCCTGCGGGAATACCCAAGTGGTGAACAATCAGGGCGAGATCAGCGATCCCTCGGACGGTAGCGACGAGGGCCGGGCCATGATGCAGATCGTTCACGACCTGGCACCCGGCGCCAACCTGATGTTTGGTACTGCGTCCGACGGCCAAACGGCATTCGCCAACAAGATCCGTCAGCTTCGCTCTGCCGGCTCGCAGGTGATCGTCGACGACATCGGCTATCTCACCGAGCCGGACTACCAGGGTGGCCCCATCACCACCGCCATCGAAGAAGTGGCGGCGCAGGGGGTCAACTATTACTCCGCAGCCGGCAACTCGAACATCATCATCAACGGGCAAAACGTCGGTGGCTACGAAGCGCCGAACTACCGGGCGGGATCGTGCCCGAGTTTCGCCGCGCCGGGGACCCTCGACTGCCATGCCACCAACGGCACTGCTGGCTATACCTTTACGCTGCAGGCGGGCGGCCAACTGCTTGTGAAGGTGGGTTGGAACGAACGCCAAGGCGACATCCGAACCGACCTCGACCTCTACCTGATCGACACCGCCACCGGTCTTGCAGCCGACTACTCCACCGCCGACAACTTCGCGTCGGGAACTGCATCGGAGCTGGTCTTCATAACCAACGACTATTCCACGCCCCATTCCTACAAGCTGGTGATCGGGCGTTTTGAAGGCTCCACTGGTGCCCCCCGCCTGAAGGCCACGGTGCTCGACGCATTCGGCCTGTTCGACGTGAACTGGGAACCGTATTTTGGCGACACCATCGGGTCAACTCTGTACGGGCACGGTGGCGCACCAGCAGCAGAATCGATCGCCGCAATTCCGTACAACAATGCCCAAACCATTGAGGAGTTCTCTTCTCGCGGACCCCAGATCACGTGCTGGGACTCGGTGGGTGCCGCCGGAGCGAGCCCCTTCATCCGCAATCCGTGCGTGTCATCCACCATCGACCTCGCCGCCACCGACGGTACTGCAAATTCGTTCTTCGGCCGGAATGAGCTCGGCGTGAAACGTTTCTACGGCACCTCGGCGGCCGCCCCCCATGCCGCCGCGGTGGCGGCGCTGGTGCGCAGTTACCGGCCTGGTTGCACGGCGGCGCAATACGGCACCGCTATCCGCACCACGGCACAGTCCATGAACGGGTTTCCTGTCGATGCTCGGGGAGCTGGGCGTATCGATGCCGCCGCCGCCGTCGCTGCTGCGCCTGGGTGCCTACCGGGCACATCGATAACCGCCACGGGGTTGCCCACCGCGCTGCGCAACTCGCCCACTCCCGTCCATGTGCAGGTGCGAGACAGTCAAGGGCGTCCTGCCACCAACTATTCGGGATCGTTCCAGTTATCGTCCACTTCCCCCGGCATGATTTCCCCCGTGAGTTTCAGCCTCACTGGCGGCTACGGCGTGGGGTACGTCACCCCGCTACTCACTGGTTCATTCGTGGTGAACGTCCAGGGAATCACGTCTCCATCGTTCACTTCCAGCACCGGATCCATCTCGGTGGCCGGGGCCGATCGATTCCATTCGCTCACCCCCACACGGTTGCTCGACTCCCGCCCGCCTCCCGAACAAGTCGGCCCATACGGTTCACCCTGGGGGCCGAACATCACCCGTGATGTGCAGGTCACCGGCGGCGCCGTACCGGCCAACGCCGATGCCGTGCTCCTCAACGTCACGGTTACGGGCACGACGGCGGCGAGTTTCCTCTCGATCTGGCCGTCAGGCCAGCCCAAGCCGCTCGTATCAAGCCTGAACTGGTCGGCGGGACAGACCATCCCCAATGCCGTCACGGCCAAGGTGGGGGTCGGGGGCAAGATCAGTGTGTTCAACCCGAGCGGCGACGTGAACGTGATCGTCGATCTGGTGGGCTACTACGACGCCAATGGTGGCGACGGTTACACGGGCGTGGCGCCCGCGCGCATCTTGGATTCTCGCCCACCGCCGGAACAGGTCGGCCCGTTCAACACCCCTTGGAGCGCTGGCCAGTCGCGCCACATCGTTGTCATTTCGGCGGCGGGAGTGCCGACGAACGCCACCGCCGTCGTCGCCAATGTCACCGTCACCGGGGCGAGCGCGTCGAGTTTCCTCACCCTGTGGCCCGCCGGCCAGGCCAAACCCTTGGCCTCGAGCCTGAACTTCTCCGCCGGTCAAACCATCGCCAATGCCGTCACGGTCAAGGTCGGCGCCGCGGGAGCGGTCAGCGTCTTCAACAACTCTGGCAACGTCAACGTGCTGATCGATGTCGTCGGTTACTTCACCGCGGCCGGCGGTTCAGGCTTTCACCCGCTCACGCCGCTACGGGCACTGGACTCCCGCCCCGATGGTCCACAGGTGGGTCCCTACGGCACGGCGTGGGGAGCAGGCACGAATCGCACCGTCGGGCTCGGCGTGGGTTCGGTTCCATCTACTGCCACCGCCGTTCTCACAAACACCACCGTGACCGGAGCCACCGCCGCAAGTTTCCTCACGGTGTGGCCGAGCCTGGCCGCGCAGCCCACGGCCTCGAGCGTGAACTGGGGTGCGGGGGTCACCATTGCCAACGCCGTCACCACTGCGGTGTCCACCGGAACGCAGGTCCGGGCGTTCAACAACTCGGGCAACGTGCACGTGATCATCGACGTCTCTGGTTGGTACGGCTGACGCCCGTCGGGTGTTTCCACGTTCACGGGTAGGATCCGTCCGTTCGTGCCGATCCCCGAGGAGCACCCATGTCAGACGTATCCGACCACCTCGCGTTCAACCGCAGCGTCATAGACGAGTTCCGAGCGAATGACGGCAAGACAACCGGCCCATTTGCCCAGGCACCGCTGCTCCTGCTCACCACCACCGGAGCCAAGAGCGGTGAGGCCCGAACCAGTCCGCTGGTGCACACCACGGACGGCGACGAAGTGGTGATCATCGCGTCGAAGGCTGGGGCCCATGGGAGCGTGTCCCCGTAACCATTCGGCGGCTTCCGGCCAGCTTCGAATCTCGCGGCGTCCTCCGTCTCACCGCCCGGAACAAGGGGGCTTTCGACGTTGCGTCCTTGCGAGGCTTCGAACCGTGGCTCGGAATCCGCTTCTCGAAGCGCTACGGGGACACGCTCCTACCCACCCGGACTGGTACCGCAACATCGTCGCCAACCCCAACGTCACGGTCGAGCTTCCCGGCGACACGTTCGAGGCGGTGGCCACCATCGTGCCGGAGCCTCGACGTACGGAGCTTTACGACTCTCAGGCGGCCGTGATGCCGAACTTTGCTGAGTACGCGAAGGGCACCACCCCCACGATTCCCGTCGTCGTGCTCACCCGCAAGCCCTGACCCTCGGTCCCGCCCGTCAGCCCGTGACGGTGACGGAACTCTTCATCGAGGCGTGAATCGCACAGGCATAGGTGAATGTCCCCGTCGTGGCGAAGGTGTGTTCAAAAATGTCGTCCTTTGCCAGTTTGGGCGAGTCGAAAAAGCCGCCGTCAGCGGTGACGGTGTGTTTGTTGGCATCTTCGTTCTTCCATACGGCCTTGGTGCCTACCGGCACGGCCACTGCGCCGGCCGGGAAGGCGAAGTTCTTGATCGGCAGTTCGACCATCGCGGGGCCATTGCCCGCGGTCGGTGGCGTCATGGCGACGGGCGCGACGACCGGTGCATCGGCGGAGCGAAAGCCTTCCACGGCTTGGAGAACCACGAGAATCGTGACCACTGCTGCCGTGGCTGCGAACAGCACTCTCGACAGTTTGAGGTTCATCTCTTCCGTTCGCTGCCGGAGGTCGATGCGGATCATTCGTCGTGCTCGTCATCCAGAAGTACGGTCGGTGGCGAACAGGGGATGTGACGGCCACCACCGCTCCGGCAGGGCCCAATGAAGCCACAACACTTCGCGACCGCAAGGAGGCCATGGGCAATCTTGCCTGGATCGCCGGCGCCGCGTTGATCTACGTCGTGTTTGTCGGAGTGGCCTCTGTCTTTCCCGTGGAAGACGAAACACAACCCAACATCAAGCTTTGGCTTTCGCTCGTTGCCGCTATCGGCGCAATCGTGCAACTGGCAACGATCAGCCGGGTCTATAACTGGTCGAAGCGCATCCCCCCTGGTGCGGCGGCGACGTTGTCGGCGGTGCACCGGTGGTCTGGTCGGATGACGATTGCCGTGGGCGGGGGGGTGGCCTATCTCTGTATGACCGGACCGTTCGCCGGCGGATTCACTCCGCATCGTTTCATTGGTTATGTCCTTGTGTTCATCATTCTGGTCAAGGTCGTGATTCTTCGAGTGGCGGAGAAACTTTCCGGACTCCTCCCCCTCCTCGGGTTGATGGCAGTCGCGGGGTGGATCGCCTGCTTTCTCACCAAGGCCCTCGTCATCTGGTTCTGACCCCGAGGACCGCAGACCGCCGTTCACCACTACGCTCAACGTGCGGTCGCCACCTTCGGGTGGCCAATGAACGAGGTCCTCGCATGAAGCGTTGTCAGATCGGGAAGGTCGCCGCCGGATCGGCGATCGCCATCACCATCGTGGGCGGGTCGGCCTTGGTGGCCCTCGTCAACCCATTGGGCGGTGCCACCGCGAAGCCGCTCTCGGTTCAGGTAGGGAACGGGGCTCCGGGCACGTCGGCCGCTCCGGCAAACGGTGATGGAAAGAACACCGCTGGCAAGGGAACTGATGGTCGGCGCGAAATGGCGTCGGGTGTGCTCGATGAACTGGTGGCCGACGGCACGATCACCCAGGAGCAGGCCGACAAGATCAAGACCAGGATGCGGGACAAGGCCAAATCGTCGGGTGGCGACCGCGATCGGCCCGGCCACGATCACGGCGGCCACCCTGGTGAAAATCTCGACGCAGTGGCGGCGTTGCTCGGCACCACCCCCGCCGATCTCCGGACGGCATTGAAGAACGGCAAAACGTTGGGTGCGCTCGCCTCCGAGAAGGGTGTTGATCCTCAGAGAGTGATCGACGCCCTCGTCGCGGCGGCCACGACGAGGATCGACGAATCGGTCGCGGCGGGCAGGATCGACGCCGCCAGGGGCGCGAAGGCCAAAGAGGGTTTGGTCGAGCGCATAACGAAGATGGTGAACGAGGGCGGTCATGCGAACCGCGGATCCGAAGACGGCACACGCGGCGAACCACGGCGCGGACGCTGGCCTTTCAGGTTTGCGGCACCCCATAGAAAAGCCGCTCCACCACTCGCCGTGAGCGTCGAGTGAGGCGGCGGTAGTCCTCCCGCAGGGCCGTAGGACTGGTGTGGAGTGATCGAGCGAGCCGCGTGGCGGGTTCGGGTTGCAGGGGGAGCGCGTCGCTCGGCGCACTGTTCACCAGAAACCAGCGGTTGCGGGTGCGTTCGCAGAACCGGAAGGCTTCGGTGAGCACACGGGCATCGTCGGTGTGTATCTCCCCTGCGCCTACCAAAGCATCGATAGCGGGCACGGTGGCATTCCCGCGGATGCCACTTCGAAGCTGACTGAGCTGCACGGTGAACTCGATGTCGGACAACGACCCCCGACCGAGTTTCAGGTGGAAGCGGGGATCCTCTCCTGCGGGGATTCGCTCGGACTCCATGCGGGCCTTGCTTCGCAAGATCGCCCGACGGTCGGTATCTGGGAGGCCGCGCCCCCACACCTGTGGGGCGATGGCATCGAGGAGTTGTTGGCCCAATTCGACGTCGCCCGCCACGACGCGAGCGCGGGTCATGGCCATGCGTTCCCACGGCTCGGCGTAGTTGTCCCAGTACTGCACGTAGGCTTCGACGCGACGGGCCAAGGCTCCTCGTCGGCCCTCGGGGCGAAGGTCGAGGTCGAGGTCCCAGACCCGCTGGATCGGTGTGTCGCCTCCCAGAAAACGCAACAGAGATGTGGCCACCCGGGCGGCTTCTTCCGTGGCGGCGCTGCCATCGCCTTCGTACACGAAGAGCACGTCGAGGTCGCTGGAGTAGCTGAGCTCACCGGCACCGAAATGGCCGAGCCCCACGATCGCGAATCGAACCGATGGTGCCAACATGGCCAGCGTGGCGTCCAAGCTCGCCGCCGCCAACGCCGAGAGGTCGGTCTCCACCTCGGCGGTGTTGGAGAATCCGAAAAGATCGCGCGACGCAATTCCGAGCAGGTTTCGGTCCTTCCAACGACGGAGCGCTTGGCGTTTCTCCTTTGTGTCGGTGCGCCACCTCATCACGGCTTCCGCGCTCTCGATGAGGTCCGGCCCCGATCGTGTGGCCAGGAGATCAGGGTGGGGAAGCCGAGCCACGATGTCGGGGTTGTGGACAACGATGTCGGCGAGGAGCCGGCTCGTGCCGAGCAACGTGCACGCTTGTCGTGCCGCTTCCGGCGAATCGCGGAAGGCGTCGACCAACGTGTGGGAACGTTTGGTGCTGCCCAGCAGATTGCGGAGCATTAAAAGTCCGAGGTCGGGATCCGGGGCTTCAGAAAGCCAGTCAAGGAGCAATGGCAGGAGCTGTTGCATCATCCGGCTGGAACGGTTGAGGCCCTTGGTGAGTTCTCGCACCGCGGTTTGGGTGCGATTGGCGTCGGTGAAGCCGAACGCGGCGAGGCGAGCGCTGGCGGCGTCGACGCTGAGTCGGGCATCGCGCGGCGTGCTACCGGCGAACGCTTCAAGGAGCGGTCGGAAGTACACCCGCTGGTGGATGGTGCGGACGTGGTTTCGGCCGCGGCGCAGGTCGGTTTCGAACTGTACGTCAGCATCGTGCTCGGCGGTGTCGAGGTAGCCAAGGGTGCGGGCCAGTGCGAGCCGCTCACCGTGATCCCGTGGAACCGTGTGGGTTTGATGACCGTCAACGAGCTGCAGGCGGTGTTCTGCGGTGCGAAGGAAACGGTAGGCATCGGCGAGAGTGGCGGCGTCGGCCGGATCGACGTAGCCGGCTCGACCGAGCTCATCAAGCGTGGTGAGCGTGTTCGGCGACCGTACGTGGGGATCGAGGTGACCGTGCACGAGCTGAAGGAGTTGCGCGGTGAACTCAATATCGCGGATCCCGCCAGGGGACCGTTTGAGTTCATCCGTGCCGGGGGCGCGATCGCCAACGGCGGCCCGCTCGGCTCGAGCTTTGAGAAGTCGTAACGATCGGAGGGCATCGGCATCGAAGGGGCGGGTCCACAGCCAACGCTGCGCCGTGTGCAGGAATCGGGCACCAAGCTCGGCATCGCCGGCCAGCGGTCGAGCTTTGAGGAGGGCTTGAAACTCCCACGGTTCGGCCCACCGATCCCAATAGGACTCGAAGGAATCAAGGCTTCGCACGAGTGCGCCGTCGCGGCCCTCCGGACGGAGATTGGTGTCGACCCGAAAGCACCTTCCGGCAATGTCCACAACCTGTTGGGCCTGGCGGACCATATCCTCACGGGGCCCGTCCCCCACGAACATCACGTCGACATCGCTGGAGTAGTTCAGCTCCTGTCCGCCGGCCTTGCCCATCCCGATCACCGTCAGGTTCTCGGCGCCGACATGATCACATGCTGCTTGGAAAACGTGCGCGGCGCGATCGGTGAGATCGGCGATCGTCATCTCGAGATCGGCGAGGCCGACCAAGTCGCGTCCCGCGATGTGAAGGTAGTGGAGGCGGGCGGCGGCCTCGATTTCCGGCACAGTCGTTGCACGGTTGGATGCCTCCGGTGCGGTCGTCACTCCGGGTCCCCACGGTTCGTCGAGCCGAGTAAGCACGTCGATAGCGCGCGGTTGTTGTGCCAGTAGTCGAGCCAAGTCTCGGCTGGCGCCGAGTACTGCGATGGTGGCGCGCCGGAACAGCGGATCGGTATCGAGGTGGTGGCCGAACGTCGGATGACGTTCGAGCAGCGCATTGAGCGCGGAGCGCACGGCGGTCGGTCGAGCTGATCGCTCGATATCGAGAGCAAGCCCGTCGTGCCGAGCGGCGGCGTCTGCGGGAGTGCCCACGAACGAAGCGTACGCAGTGAAGCGGCCGACCTGACGAACGTGGTGCCGGCGGCCGTTACGATCGACCGAATGACGCCGCTTCGGATCGGGTTGGCCCAACGCAACGTGGTGGTGGGCGATCTCGCCGGCAACGTCGAACGCATATCCGCCACGCTGGTGGACGCCGAGGCCCTCAGGTGCCAGCTCGTCGTGTTCCCTGAGCTCACGATCACCGGGTACCCCCCGGAGGATCTACTGCTCAAACCCGGTTTCGTGGCCGACAACCTGGCGGCACTCCACGAGGTGGTTGCGGCCACTGCGGGTGGCTCCTGCGCGGCGGTTGTGGGGTTTGTCGACGGTGAACCGGGGGGCGTGCTCCACAACGCCGCTGCGTTGTGTTCGGGCGGTGCGCTGATCGGCACCTATCACAAACGATGCCTGCCGAACTACGCCGTGTTTGATGAGGAGCGGTACTTCGAGCCAGGCACCGAACCCCTCCAGCTTTTTGACGTCGGCGGCGTTCGGGTGGGGCTATCGGTATGTGAGGATGCCTGGGTGCCCGGTGGCCCAATCTGGGAACTGGGTCAGGGGGGCGCCGAACTGATCGTCAACATCAACGCGTCGCCGTACCACCGCGGAAAGGTGGGCCTCCGGGTCGGGGTGATCGCCCAACGGGCAGCCGAGTCCGGCTGTCCGGTGGTGTACGTCAACCAGGTGGGCGGGCAAGACGAGTTGGTGTTCGACGGCGCGTCGATGGTGGTATCGGCTGCTGGCGAGGTGGCGGCTCGTGCCGCACAGTTCCTGGACGAGCTTGTGGTTGTCGACCTCGATGTGCCGTCTCGGCCCCGGAACGAGGATCGGGCGCTGCCGCTGATCTCGCTTCCCGCGCCGACCGGCACCGAGCCGAACCGCCCACCCTTGTCATCGGCTCCAGCGCGCCCACTGCTCGACCCCATCGCCGAGGTGTACGAGGCACTTGTCCTCGGCACCCATGACTACGTCACGAAAAACGGCTTTCTGGAAGTGGTCATCGGCCTATCCGGAGGTATCGATTCGTCGCTCGTTGCCTGCATCGCCGCCGATGCACTCGGTGCCCACAACGTGCACGGGGTGCTGATGCCCAGCCAGTACTCGTCGGATCACTCGATCACCGATGCCGAAGCCCTCGCCGATGCGCTCGACCTTGATCGGCGTCTGATCGCCATCGAACCGGCCTACGCCGCACTCGACGCGCTGTTGGCACCGTCGTTCGTCGGGCGCACGCCCGACCTCACCGAGGAGAACCTGCAGTCGCGTATCCGGGGCGTGCTGCTCATGGCGTTGTCCAACAAGTTCGGTTGGATGGTGCTCACCACGTCGAACAAGAGCGAGAGTGCGGTCGGGTACTCCACCCTCTATGGCGATTCGGCGGGGGGCTTTGCCGTCATCAAAGACGTACCGAAGCTGTTGGTCTACGAGCTGTGCCGTTGGCGCAACGGGGTGTCGGTTCGGAACCCTGCGGGGATCGACGTGATTCCCGTGAACGTGCTGGAGAAGCCGCCGTCGGCGGAGCTGCGCCCCGACCAGCGAGACGACCAGAGCCTTCCCCCCTACGAGGTGCTCGACCCGATTATCGAGGCCTACGTGGAAGGCGACCGCACCATCGCCGGCCTGATCTCGGCGGGCTTCGACGAGGCGATCGTCCGCCGCATCGTGCGCCTCATCGACCTCAGCGAATACAAACGTCGTCAGTTCCCGCCCGGCCCCCGCATCACCGCCAAAGCCTTCGGCAAGGACCGCCGACTCCCCATCACCAACGCCTATCGCGGTTGACACGAGTATGAATTGACACGCCAATGAAGTCGGGAAGTGACACGATGCGGATCCGGGGGTCAGATTCCCGTCTTCTACACCCGCCGAAGTGGACTTGAAACGTGGTGCCACTGGCCAAGACGGCCAAGGGCAGCTACTTTGCGGTGCTCATGGCGGCACCGGGGGATGACATTGCGGGTCGGATCGCGGCGGAGGGTCTGTCGATCTACGACGACCTTTCGGACGATCCGAACTACGTATATGACATCGCCACCTTGGAGGCCAGGCTCAACCTGCTGCTTCCTGGGCTGAATTTGGACTATCCGATCCGGACCAGGGCGAAAGTGGCGAAGGCGAGGGTGGCGGAAGCACTGGGGTACCCGGTCCCGTTGTCGTTCACCAAAACCCATCCCCGTTTCCCGGGCCAGGATCTGGACGTAGCTGTTCAGATGCACAACAACTTCCAGGTGTACAACGAGGACAGGATCGATCCGGGCCGCCGCTACGTGTTGATCCGGGTGGACGCCGCCGGGGTCGCCACGAAGGTGCGGGTGCTCACGGGCGAGGAGATCGCCCTCTTCGATAAGACGGGAACGTTGACCAGCAAGTTCCAGGCGAAACGGCGTGCCGGTTCCACCGGGTCGAAGCTCGTATCGGACTCTGACACGGAGGCGTTCATCGCCGCACTGCGTCCGGTGCCAGACCTGCCCGAAGCAATACTGTCCGGGTTGTCGCCGACGGCGCAGCCGCGACCGGATCTGGTACTTGCGATCCCGGCGGTGGGGGACCGGTTGGAGCATCTAGTTGGTATCGAGATCGACGATCCTGGGCTCGTCCAAGAACGCAACCGGGGAGCTGTTGTTCACCGACTGGCATGCGAAGCGTTGAGCCTTGGCGAGTATGCGGACGGCGGCCAGTTCCCAGACATCCTCAGCCAGGTGCTGGAGATCAAGTTTCAGCTCAGTCCGACGATCGACTTGGGTCTCGTGGCACCCGACAGCGACGAACCTGCCGTCCATGCCGGGCACGGGCTCCGCCACTGCGACACCCGTTACGCAGTCGTGTACGGCTCACGGGATGGCTCCCGTCTCCGAATCGAGGGCGTGGTCGTCTCCACCGGAAAGGACTTCTTCGAGGAGTTCCAACGGTTTGAGGGACTGGTGGAGAACAAGAAGTTCCAGATCCCTCTACCCGGTGATCTATTCGACCCCGAATGACTCGCAGACCATGCGGTTGATATCCGCTTCCAGTTGTGACCGCCGGTCACAGGCCCCTCCGCCGACAAGCTCGCGGACCGCTTCGACGAGGTGCCCGACGACAGGCTGGTTGGGGTTGGGGATCGGGAACCGTTCGACGTACTGGGTGATGTAGCGACGCCGCCCGGCGTAGAGCTTGTTGCCGCACACCGCGTCGTAGTACGCCATGCCCAGGTCACTGTTGGCGACGGCGAGCATGAGCATCGCCAGGTCTTCGTCCTCCACGGTCACCCAGTAGCAGTCGCCGTTCACGACCGCTCCCGACGTGTCATAGAAGAACTTGGGGTCTTCACTGATGTCAGGGCACACGATCTTCGGTGACGCCCACGCTGACGGGCGTTGAGGCACCCAAATCTCCCACCAGTGCCGCCCACCGTCGATGACGTACTTGCGTCCCTCTAGCCGTTCGCGATGGGACTCCAGGTACGCCGCAGTGGCTGGAAGGTCATCAAGGCAAAGTGGCACACGTTTCGGTGAGGCCAGGTCGTACGGGTACAGCACCTGTTTCGAAGGCAGCCCGGCCACCCAGCGTTCAGCAATGTGATGGGTGATCAACGGCAACAGGAGGTCGCCCTCGGGTACGGCCTCTTGGTCATCCCAGTCATCACGGATGAACACGCTGTCAGCGGTCGTCTTGATCCCAACCCGTAGCTTGCCAACCTCACCGAACCTCATCACCGCGGCCGCTTCGATTTGGGCGACCCAACTGTCACCCGACGCTGACGAAGGCACCCAAGGCTTGCGAGGATCAGACACATCGACGACGCCACGTCGAACTTCGTACACGGTGCCTTCTACGGCGACCATGCCTTCGGTGTTGCCGTCGCTGAGCGGTTCGAATACCGAGCCGACAGCGGCGGTCGCTTCGGACCGGTAGCGGTTCTCGTAGATGCTCACCATCGGCATCGACTTCGATCCGCCGTCGTCGCGGCGACCCACAACGACAGCGGGGAGTACGGCTGCTTCGAACGCTTTGGTGTCACCCAGGTCGAAGATGGTGACGATCTCGTAGTCGTGGGAAAGCATCTTGCGAAGGTCGATGCCTGTCTTCGTCGTCAGGAACCGGTTACTGCATAGCAGCGCGAGCACCCCACCGGGCCGCAGTGTGGCGGTCATCGCTATCGCGAACGCGTGGTACAGATCGACCCGGCCCGTCAGCCCGAAGTCTTTCGCGAGCCGCTTCGATTTCTCTGCGCCCAACACCTGGGTTCTGACATACGGCGGGTTCGCGATCACCAGATCGAAACAGCCGGCCAGCGGGATCACATCCGGCTTCCCGAACAGCGACACCGTGGACTCCTGCTCATCCAACACCGCTTCGATGAAGTCCACCTTGTCGACCGTCACCGCACAGTTCGCTGGCACGTCCGCCAACCGGGACTGCGCCTGCTGGACCGCCTCTCCGTCCAGATCGAACCCCACCAACTCCACATGCTTCACACCACCAAGGGCGGCCGCCGCCGGGGCCAGCAGCGCACCATCACCGCACGCCGGGTCCAGAACCCGAACGCGGTCACGCTCCCCAAGCGCGGTCGCGGCTTGCTCAGCGACGAAGCGGGCCAGCAACGATGGGGTGTAGTGAACCCCGCCCGACTTGGTGGGATCGGCGCGATGACGATCGGTGAGCGACGGTCGAGAAGCCTTCACAGGCGGGACACCAGGCATGCCTTTGACCCTACTCCGGGGGTATGACAGCTAAGCCGGCCTTGCCGGGGTTGGAGCTGGCGGGGGACGTGGGCTGTCAGAGGGCATCTTTAACGGATTCGTCGCTGTACATGAGGATGAGTTCGAAGCCGATCTCTTTCGCCGACACGGCGGCTGCACCCAATGTTGTTGGCTGCTCCCAAGTGAGGGTCGGGTTGTCGGGGGTTATGGTCGGCCGGCTGGGGTTACGTTCGAAGTCCGGCGCGAATCTCTCGACTGTCTCTTCGTCGAGAGGATGGAAGCGTGGATGGTTGTGGACGCCCGCTTCTACATCAATGTAAGGCGAGTTCAAGGGGCCGGTGCAAGGTGGACGCGTTTGATCGTGACAGGGCGTCTCAAGCAGGACGAGAACCGGCGGCGGCGCCACGGGGGCGTCTCGCGAACAATGCAACGGTCAAGCAACGCATGGCCGTCAATCTACGCACCAAGCCGCGCCGGGCCGCCTACGCGAGACGCAAAGCAATTATCGAACCGGTCTTCGGTCGGATCGACACCGTGCACGACGGCAAACAGGCCCTGCTCCGAAGGGGCACGCCACGGTTGACGGCGCGTACGTGCCTCGAACTCGGCCGTATCGGTGCCCAAGGAGCAGACGTGGCGGCGACGATTCAGCGCCGATCTACGGACGTCGCGAACGGCACCGGCCAACGTGGCCGGCGTGGAGCACACACGCGGCGCGCGCGATCTTCATTGGTGTCCCGCAAAGTGGCAGGTGTTGCTCTGCCCGTTTTCGGCCGGTGCTTTTGGCGACGATGAGGTCGGTGAGGGCTTGGTCGACGGCATTTTGGTCGGCGAGCTCGGGGTCGTTGAGGATGTCTTCGATCACGTACTGAACGCGGGCTTCAATGAGATGGGTCGGGTTAGAACTTTTCGACGACGTCGAGGACTTGTTCGGTGGTGCTGAGCCCGCACCGGTCGGCGAGAAGTCGGATGTCGTCGGCGTCGCGGTCCATGCGTGCCGCAAGGACCTTCATGGCCAAAAGGTACGCGGGTGAAGCCACCCGAACTTGGAGTCCGGGTTGTTCGTAGATGGCAGTGGCGTTGGGGTCGTCGCCGGGCAGATAGCCCTTCATGGCGTCGTTCAACCAGTCGTCGTCAAGGTTGTCGTGCCGGGCCGCGATCCGCCGCGCCGCGGCGTACACCACGGCTTTGGGTTCGACGACGCTGTCGATGGCACGGGTCGCGCGCCGGGTTGAGTAGGCGAGAGTGATCGCCGCGCCGCCAACCGCGAACATCACGTCGTTGACCCCGTCCTGGCGCAGCTCGGCGGCGAGTTCGTCGAGGAGCCGCACGAGGTCTTCGCGCGTGAGTAGCGGGCCGATGTCGTTCACAGGCTCTCCAATGACTCGGGGTCCACGAACACGCCCGCCTCGCGTAGGGGCCGCGGGCCGTCGCAAACGCGTGCGCCTGTTGCGCCGGGTACGGCGCACGAACCACCACGGAGCGACGAACCGGCCCGACTTGGTGGCCCAGTAGGGGACCCAGAGATCGTGGCGCGACGCAACATCCTCGGCGACCGCACCCAGCAGCGCATCCCACTTCGCGGCCAGTGGATCCGGTTCGGCGGCGATCAGCGCCGCCGAGTCATACCGGTCGGCCTTCACCGCAGCCAGGAATTCGGGCACCACCCGGAAACCATCACGATCCCCCGCCGGTGACCCGTCCACAATCTCTTTGACAGAAGGAGAAAGATAGCGCAGCGTGTGCCTCGGACGGCTGCGCACCAGAATCGTCGCGTCGGCGGCGTCGACGAGGCGGGCGAACACGGCCACCGGCATCGCCCGCTTCCCGCCCTCATGGGCCGACAACACCGACTGGGCGAGACCAGCCCGCGTCGCTAACCCACCTTTCGTCAAACCCCCAAGCAGCGCAACGCTCTGATCTCCGCTCCAGCATTCATGTCTGGCTCTCTATCCTGTGTCCGCCAAAGTGTGCGCAGCGCATGGAGCCTGTAGCCCGGGATGCGAATACACCTTTCATCGCCGCTCCGTCGGCGCATGGGAACCGAGCGGCCTCTGTGACGGCCGGTGCGGGAACCGTGACGGACTGAAACTACGGCCATCACGACCTGTGGTTCTGGAGCCGTTCTCTACCGCAATCGCCGAATACGAGGGAGGCGTGAAAGTTCACCTCTCCATGGAGGGAGACACTCGGACGGCAAGGTTTTCACCCCGTGACTGAAAGCCCAGTGAGGCGGCGACACGCAGGGATGGCGTGTTCGTGCACAACGCCCGGTATCGCACCACATCCGTGCTCCCCAGGGCGTCGGCGACCATTCGGCTCGCCAAGTTCGTAGCCAAACCTCGACCCCTCCAGTGCGGCCGAGTGACAAGCCCGACATCCGATGCGACGCCGCGAAAAGGGGTGAGGTTTCCGGCGGCCATCAAGAGTCCATCGTGCTCGACGCCGCACAGGACACCGGCGAACTCGTCGACGCCGTTTGGGAACCCGCCTTCGGACCAGTCGGCTTCACCACAAGCCAACCGGAGATCGCCGAGCAATTAATCGTCGGGTTCCAGTTCTCGCCAACGGACGTCAGGCGGGTCGATGATGTCGGACCGAGCGACGAACCCCGATCGGTCGACGAACGAATGCCGAGCGGGTCCTTTCACGGATGCGTGGTCGGTGCCGGCGATGAGGGCGCATGACGCGACCGAAAACGCCGCTTCGAGAGAGAGACCGGCGACGACCCGCTCCGCTTGTGGGCGGAGGGACAGGTGCACGTAGACGAGGACGACGGTTCCGAGGCGAACCAGATAGGCGCCCCGGAGCTGCTGTAGGGCGAGCCCTCCCGTCACCAGGTGGCAGCCCGGTGTGTGTAGCAGCGCAACATCGCAGCCGAGGCCTTCGGCCCACGAGGCGTCGATAACGGTGTCGAACTCCTTGGCATCAGTCACCGGAGAATGTTCCCACAGCGTCCGAGCGTTGCAGCCTCCGAGCGTTGCAGCGTTGCGTTGGGTGCGCCGCCCGCCGAAGCACTTGTTCAAATTTTGGCAAAGGGGCCGGGACGAAAACTCGGGCCAGCGCCGCCGAAGGCAATTGTTACCGTCGCGTTGTGGACAAAGGGAACAACGAACGACCGACCGGGATCCGGTACCGGCCCGAACTGGCTGCTGACACCGGCGCCATCGCCGACGTCGTGACCCGAGCGTTTGGTTCGCCGATCGAAGCGGCGCTGGTTGACGCCATCCGGGCCTCCGATGGTTACCTGCCCGACCTTGCAGTGGTGGCCGAGTTGAACAGCGCCGTGGTGGGGCACGTGATGGTCAGTCGAGCGTTGGTCGACACCGGACATGAACGTCGACCGATCGCGATGCTGTCGCCCCTCGCCGTTGATCCCGAGTTTCAGCGGCAAGGCATTGGCGCCGCACTTGTCGCCGAGGTCACGAAACGAGCGCAAGAAGCGGGTGAGCCCGCAGTGGTGCTGGAAGGGAACCCGCGGTACTACGGACGCCTCGGCTTCCAACCGGCGGCCCGTCACGGTCTCGTGCTGCCGCTGCCGAGCTGGGCACCTCCGCAGGCTGCCCAGGTGATGCCGCTCGAGAACTATGACACCACCTTGCGCGGCACGGTGATCTATCCCGCCGCCTTCGATGCCGTGGTGACGCTCCCCGATGCCGTTCGATCCGATCGACTGCATCTCCGGCGATGGGTCGAAGCCGACGCGGAGGTCTTGGCGGCGGCGATTGCCGCCAACCTCAACCATCTCCGACCGTGGATGCCGTGGGTGGGGCAGGAGCCGCTCCTTCTCGACGAACGCCGCGAGCTGCTGCGATCGTGGGAACGCGACTGGCGGGGCGCGGGTGACGCGGTGTTCGGGGCCTTCAACCCCGAAGGTGCGGTCGTCGGGGGTTGCGGCCTGCATCGCCGCATTGGTCCCAACGGCCTCGAGATCGGCTACTGGGTGCACGTCCAACACCTTCGCCATGGCATTGCCACCGAGATGGCACGCTTGCTGACGGCGCTGGCGTTCACCGTGGCGGGCATCGACCGCGTGGAGATCCATCACGACCGCGCCAACGCGGCGAGCGCGGGCGTCCCTCGGGCGCTCGGTTTCACCTTGGTAGAGGAGCGAGTCGTTGTGCCCACCGCCCCGGCCGAGGAAGGCGTCGAATGCGTGTGGCGGAAAGTCCGCAACCCTTGCAACGTTTGAACCGGAAGAACCGGAAGAACCGGAAGGCAACAGCGCTCGGGTGCCACTACGGTTTTCGCCATCAGAACCGCTACGACGCGCCAGGTCGCCGAGACCTTGGGGGTCTCGGACCGCAGCGTTCGCCTGTATGCCCAGGCCGGCCGGTTGCCGTTTCGCACCACCCCGGGTGGCCATCGCCGTTTTGACCTCGACGAGGTTCGTACCGCGTTGCTCCCTGAGGCGCCGTCCGTCGCTCGGCCATCGGCTCCGCCCACGCTCCAACAACTTCGCGGTTATCGACACGCCATCATCGCTTCGGCGAAGCGGCACGGTGCCGAGAATGTACGCGTCTTTGGCTCGGTAGCGAGGGGGGAAGCCACCGAAGATTCGGATGTGGACGTGCTGGTACAGCTGGCGTACGGCCGAACCTATGCGGACGTCGAGGACTGGGAAGCTGAACTGCAGACGATTGTCGGGTTCGCCGTCGACGTCCTCACCGAGGGCGCATGTCGGGGACATCTCGCCCACGTACTCAACGAAGCAGTTTCGCTTTGATCGAGCAGAAGCAGCAGCTCACGATTCGCCGGAATCTCAAAAGCGCTGCTGGAGGCGGCAACCGACCTGGTGCAGGAGGTGGGAATCCCCCCACCGTTGCCGAACTTGAGGCTGCGAGCCGCACCCGACAACTCGCGTTCTTCGAGTGCGTTCGGCGGGTGGGGGAGTGTGCGGCGCAGATCGATTCGCTCGACGCCGAATGGCTCGGCTCACAATTCCCAATGATCCCTTGGCGCGATGTAAAGGCGACTCGGAACCGTCTGACCCATAGATACTGGTCGGTGGACTACGGCATCCTCCACGGGATCGCCTCCGCGCATCTACCGATGGTCACAAAGGTGGTGTCTTCCCATCTCGGGACTTCCGACCCCTAGGACGACCCAAGTTGAGCGCTTATGGTCTCCGATGCGCATCAGAACGGGTGCGGATCGGAGACCACAATGCGAAAGACAGGCGTACACTCCCGCGTCACGACGTACGACCACTGGGGGACAGGTGGCTGATCCGAGCAAACCACGAGGGGCCTTCGCGCCTTGGGACCGGCGGGAGCTTCCAGGCGCCTTCGACGTGGCGGAGTCGGCCAAACGGGTCGGGCATTACAAGTGGATCGAGATGCGCCTTTTTGAGGTGCTCGGCGGTTGGGTGGCCACGGTGCCCGAGCTCGACGTCAAACTGCGCCTCGGCACCCACTGTTACCACCACGCCTGGCACGCCGAGCTCTGGCACAAACGGCTTCCCGAGCTGCGGGAGATGAATCCCGAGCGGCTCACCGTTCCGCCGAACGAAGAGCTGGTCGCCTTTGTCGCCAAGCTCTCGGAGCCGGAAGCCCCGGGCCTCACGATCGAGAAGCTCGTGGGGGCGTATCGCGTCCTACTTCCGCACCTCATCTCGGCCTACACCTATCACCGCAACAACACCTCCACCATCACCGATGCCCCCACGATCCGCGCCCTCGGTTTCGTACTGCAGGACGATCTCGACGACTGGCGGGATGGAGAGATGTTGATCCAGTCGTTGCTGGAGAATGCCGATGAAGTGGGACGGGCCGCCAATTGGCAGGCCGAGCTCGAAACGCTCCTCGTGGCTGCCGGCGGCATCGCCGGGCCGGGCACGTTGGGCAATCCCGCCGATCGGACCGCCGACGGCGACTTGCAGGAGACCGAAGGCGCCTGACTCGCCCTTCGGAGATTTGAACCATAGATCGCATCTGCCCTGCCGACGAACTGGCACGCGATAAACGATTCGTACGCGCCGACTTGTGGATGGGCTCAACGATCCACGATCAAATGATCGAAGCGGCAGCGCCGAAGCGCCCGAGAAAGGTGCCACCGGGAAAAAGTCCGGCGGGCGCCGACCGATGACACCCGATCGCCGCGACGCGCGCAAGCTCGACATGGCCCGGCAGTGTTGGGACGAATCCCGACACCGCGAGATCTCCGTGAAACTTTCTGAGTGGATGGGCATCGAACCCGGCGAGTCCTCCGAGTCCACCTTTTCGGTGCGCAGCGGCCTGCAAACCCGACCCCGTGCTCCGCCATACCGGCGTGAACCGAGCCCTTGAGGGCCTGGCGATCGACGTGTTCCACACCATGCGTGAGTTCGCACGACTGGCGCAGGATCGTGCCGTGCGTCGGCCGACGCGACGGCGTAGCCAATGATCGTTCGGGTGGAGCAGGCGGAGTTCCGGTACGTGTTCTAGGAGCGCCGCGGAGATCGCAGACGTGGTCACAGAGCTACTCGTTCCTTTCGGTTTCGACGCTGCTAACAAAGTGACGGTGAAGATCGATGAGTCGGTTCCGATGGGTCGGGCCCGTATCGACTCGATCGATCCGATCGTGCTGGCGCTCGAGAGCGGCGCCGTTGAGAACCGCAAAAGGCTCCGGCAGTTCGGCCGTTCTGAAGCGATCGACGGAGTCCGTCGGTTGTTGCTGCAAGGGGGAGATCGACGTGATCCAGTCCCGAGTCCCGAGCCCCAACCCTCGACGCGGATGTGCCGCTCACCCATCGCCCAGCGTGGCTTGTGTATTGCGCCGGACGGCAGTCGAGAGCGGGTTTCCCCACCCAACGCTACCGCCGGCGCTACGCCTTTCGTACTCGCCACGGCTTCACCGATGCCAGCGACGCAACGTTTCGTGCGATCTGGAATGGCACCGGGCTGGCGTGGGCCGATCTCGTGGCTACGAGCGATTCACGCCGAGAGGTGTCGACCGCCTGACCAGGAGCGACAGTCCCGCAGAGGTCACCTGAGGTCGTGGACGCTGATCGGATCGAGGAGATCGATCCGTGAGGGGCTAGCCACCAGCGCCATCACCCGCTGGGCGAACGCAACCGTGGATTCGGTATCGAAGTGTCGTTGCTGATCGGCTGCCGACGTCCATTTCTCCACCACCGTGAAGCGACCCGTGGTGGTGGCCGAGTGCCGAAGATCGGCGGTGCGGCACCCCGGTTCCCCACGAACAGCTACGACGTACTGTGCCAACACCTGCGCCAGTTCGTCGGTTGGCGTTTTGATGGCACCGTAAAAATCTAAACACACCGATCATTTCGATCGTGTGTTCGCCATCTCGGTGGCTGCTCGTAGCTTTTAGCTCGTGAATTGGGCACGAAACAAGACAAAAGCCGCAACGAATTGGTGATGTATGGCTTCGTCTGCCACGCTATTGGACCGTTGTTGTCGAAAAATGGCGGTCTGACGAGTGAGGAGCTACTTGACCTCGTCGGTATCCTACAACGGTACGTCGTCGGACTTGGCGATCGGCGACACCCCCGAACCCATCGGCTCGGGTAGACCATGAGAGGTGCATCTTGGCGAAGGATCGAGTCGAACGTGACGAGGAAGACCTCGTTCGCCTCTACCTCACCGATATTGGGCAGTATCCACTGCTCACGAAAGACGATGAGGTTCGGCTAGCGCAGGCGATCGAGCGGGGTACCGCGGGGCGTGCAGAGATGGACGCGGCCACAACGCTAACTCCGGCGCGGAAACGGGAGCTTCGTCGCACGGTGAAAGAGGGTGAAGACGCCGAGCGCACGTTCGTACAGTCCAACCTCCGACTCGTGGTGTCGATTGCCAAAAAGTATCAGGCATCGGGGCTTCCGCTGCTCGATCTCATCCAGGAAGGCAACCTCGGCCTGATGCACGCGGTCGAGAAGTTCGACTGGCGGAAAGGTTTCAAGTTCTCCACCTACGCAACGTGGTGGATCCGGCAGGCCATTACTCGTGGTATCGCCAACACCGGCCGCACCATTCGCCTCCCTGTTCACGCGGGAGACACGTTGGCACGCCTCCAGAAGGCCCGTGCTCGGCTTGAGCTGAAGTACGGCCGCCCTGCCACGCTGGCCGAACTGGCCCTTGAAGTAGAGATGCCAGAAGACAAGGTCACCGAGGCCCTCCGATTCGCTGCGGAGCCGCTCTCACTGTCGGAACCGCTCCGAGAAGACGGCGACGCCGAGCTCGGCGATGTTGTCGAGGATCGCTCGGCGGAGTCCCCCTTCGAGGTGGCCGCTACATCGCTGCTCCCGGAAGAAATCTCGCGACTCCTTTCGCCGCTCGACGAGCGTGAGCGCGAGATCCTGAAGCTCCGGTTTGGTCTCGATCGTGGCGAACCCCGCACGCTCGAAGAGGTCGGCGACACTTCAACCTCACTCGTGAACGCATCCGGCAGATCGAGGCGAGGGCCATGTCGAAGTTGCGTCACCCCTCGAGCGATACCGGTGCCCGCGATCTTCTTGCGGTCTGATTTTCGCCTACGCGCGCCGCGTCACCCCGCCGCTATAAGATCCGGCGCGCAGTCGGCCGTGACTGTCCCTGACCCTCACCCCGGAGTGTGCACGTGAGCGATTCGCCGCAAGGCCCAGGTTGGTGGCTCGCCTCCGACGGGAAGTACTACCCGCCAGAGTCCGCTACCCCAGCCGCCCCGCCATCGGGCGCACCCGCTCCGGAACACACGGTGATCGTGCAGCCACCGGAACAGGCGGTGTACGCCCCTCCGCAACAGCCCGCCCCGGTGCCCCCACCGCAGATGGCTCCCGCGCCGCAGATGGCCCCCGCGCCACAGATGGCCCCACCGATGGCGCCCCCACCGATGACACCCCCGGCCTACAACCCGGCGCCCCAGCCTGGTTATGCACCGCAACCCGGTATGGCACCGCAACCCGGCATGACACCTATGGGCCCACCGGCAAGTAGTGGTGGGGGCAGCAAAATCGTATTGATCGTGCTGCTCCTCGTGCTGGTTCTCGGGGCTGGCGTGGCAGCCTTGCTCGTCGTGAGCAGCCGCAACTCGGTCGTGTCCTCGCCGCCGGTGGTCGTGCTCACGAAGTGCGCCAACGTGGGGGGGAAAGCCACCGCTGAAGGCACCCTCACCAGCGCGTCCAGCGGGAACACGTCGTTCGCAATCACCGTCGATTTCGGCGCCGGGAACACCGGCACCGCTGCTTTGGCCGACGTGAAACCGGCAGAGAATCGCACCTTCACCGTGGCGGGCACGGGTGAAGGCGGAGCCGCTTTCAAGTGCAAACTCGACGCCAAAAGCAACTGACAGAGCTCCCGGTAGCAGACGGTCGACGACTGGCCTACACTGCCCCGCTATGAAGAAGCTCCTCGTCCTCGTCGTCGTTCTCGCCCTCGCCGCTGTTGCGGTGAAGAAGCTCCAGGACTCCGCCTGATCCTTTGGGTGGGTTGTGGTGCTCGCCCCAGTCGGAGCAGCACCGCATCACCGATTTGTTCCGTTCGTGTGCGTGGCGGTGGCTTTGGCCGCCGCCACCACCATGTCAGCGTCAGTCCGCCCGCCAGCGCGACGAGCACGGTGAAAACAGCGGCGAGCCGGCGCGGCGCGGGCATCGACACACGTTCGCGTAGCGGTACCCCGTTGGTGAAGAACTGCACCTCCCACTCCCGTTCCTTGGCGGTACGGGCGAGGTCGCGATCGGGGTTCACCGCCACGGGATGGCCCACTGTCGACAGCATCGGAATATCGGTCCCGCTGTCGGAGTAGGCATACGAGGCGGCGAGGTCGATGCCGAGACGTTCGGCGGCATCGAGCATCGCTTCGGCCTTGTAGGGCCCGTAGGCATAGAACTCCACGTCGCCCGTGTATCGCCCTTCGGCGTCGAGTCTTGCTCGACTGGCGATGACCTCGTCGACCCCGAGGTAGCGCGCCAGGGGAGCGACGATCTCCTCCGGCGATGCCGAGATGATGAACACCCGCCGGCCGGCGCGTTGATGGTCGCGGATCAGTGCCAGCGCTTCGTCGTATACCAATGGGTCGATCACCTCGGTGAGGTTGTCGCGCACGATGGCACTGATCTTCGCTTGCTCCCACCCGGCAGTGATGCGCAGCGCCGACTCGCGGAACTTCCGCATGCGTTCCTCATCCGCCCCGAAAAGCTCGAAAATCACGTGGCTCCACAGGGCCTTCACCATGAGGGGACGGCTGATCATGCCAGCGGCAAGGAGCGGACGTCCGAACGCCACCATCGATGCCTTGGCGATCACGGTCTTGTCGAGATCGAAAAAGGCGGCTTCCACCACCAAAGTGTAGGGAACGAACTCCGTTGCCGGCGCTATTGGGAGAAACCTGGAAAATAATGAAAGATATCTTGATTACATGAAAACATCTAGATAGGGTTCGAACTGCTCAGGTGGCCTCCGTCGCCGAGCGAAAAGGAGACCCGGTCATGTTCATCTCGTGTTGGTCCGCCAAGGGCGGTGCCGGAACCACCGTCACTGCCGCCTCGCTCGCCCTGGTGGTGGCGAGCCGGGAGCCCACCCTGCTGGTCGATCTCGCCGGCGACTTGCCCACCGTGCTCGGGCTCCCCGAACCGGAGGGGCCGGGCGTGGTGCAGTGGCTTGATGCCGGCGCCGCGGTGGCCCCCGACGCTTTGGCTCGGCTGGAGATCGATGTCGTATCCGGGCTCACCTTGTTGCCGCGAGGCTCCGGCGAACTCGACCACACGGAACGAGCCGAGCTGTTCGCCGCCTTGCTCGGCGCCGAACGGCGGCCGGTGGTGATCGACTGCGGATGCCTCGGCGGTCCTTTGATTGAGTCCACCGATGTGGGTATCCGTCGCCAACTCGCCATGTCGTCGAGCCGTTCACTGCTGGTCACCCGATCGTGTTATCTCGCCTTGCGTCGGGCCGTGGCGGTTGGGATCACCGCTTCGGGAGTGGTACTGATCGAAGAACCGGGTCGCTCACTGCGAGTCGACGACATCGAGCAGGTACTCGGCATACCGGTCGTATCGAGCGTGCCGTGGGAATCGGGAATCGCCCGAGCGGTCGATGCCGGCCTCCTTGCCAACCGGCTTCCCCGCCAGCTCTCTCGCGCCCTGGCATCGGCCGCCTGAGCCCGTGGCCGGCCTCCTTGATCTCGATCATCTGACGCAAACTCTGGCGGCGCGGGTTCCCGGCGAGCAACGGGCTGAAGCGCTGCGGGAGGTCGTCCGTCAAACCGACCCGCTGCTCTCAGTAGCGTCGGTCGAGCAGCTCGTCCACGGAGTCGTGTGGCGGTTAGATGGCCTGGGCGAGCTCGAACCGCTCCTCGAAGACGCCAGCCACACGGAGATCATGGTCAATGGCGACGGTCGGGTGTGGGTGGAGTGTCGGGGCGCGCTGCGGTGTACCGACCTTCGCCTCACCCCTGACGTCACCCTCGGGATCATCGAGCGAATCGTCGCACCGTTGGGATTGCGCATTGATCGCTCATCGCCGTTGGTCGACGCTCGCCTCCCCGATGGATCGCGAGTGAACGCAGTGATCGCCCCCCTCGCCATCGACGGACCCGTGCTCACGATTCGCCGCTTCGGCGCCGCTGCGATCCCCCTCGCCGAGTTCGCCCCCGATCCCGTGGTGACTCTTCTTATCGAAGCGGTCACCCATCGTGCCAACGTGCTTGTGAGTGGGGGAACGGGGTCTGGCAAGACCACCTTGTTGAACGCCATGGGGGCGTTCATTCCGGTCGACGAGCGGGTGGTCACCGTGGAGGATGCAGCGGAGTTGCGACTGCCGGGAAACCATGTTGTTCGCCTGGAGTCGCGGCCGGCGAACCTCGATGGGGTCGGCGCCACGTCGGTGCGAGATCTCGTGCGCAACGCGCTGCGCATGCGTCCCGACCGGATCATCGTGGGGGAGGTTCGTGGTGGGGAGGCCCTCGACATGGTGCAGGCCATGAACACCGGCCACGAGGGTTCGATGTCCACCTGTCATGCCAACAGCACCAGCGATGCACTACGCCGCATCGAGACCATGATTCTGATGGGCGACGTCGATCTGCCGTTGGCGGCGATACGAGAGCAGATGGCATCCTCGATCGACCTTGTGGTGCAGGTCGCCCGCGCCGAGTCGGGACGACGAGTTGTGCAGGAGGTGGTGGATGTTGGCGGTCGTCTTCACGAAGCCCGCTTTTGTCCCGAGGTGGTGTGGTCGGCTCCCCGCTCCGACGTCACCTTCCGCCAGCGTTGGGCGGCGGATCGCCGTGGATGACGACCGTGGATGACGACCGTGGATGACCACCGGGCGCTGGTTGCCGGCGCCGCCGCCACGTTCGCACTGGTGGGTTTGGTGCGCGGAGCAGAGCACCAGTGGGACGCGCATGTACGCCGCACCATTCGACGGCGGATCCCTCCCGCTGCGCTCGCCAATACGACACCCTCGTCCCTCGGTGTACGGCGCGAACCACCGGTCTGGCTCCATGGGTGGTGGGACCAGGCTGGGTGCACGGGATCGTTGACCCAGGCCATTTGTTGGTGGTTGGCCGCAACCCTTGGCGTCGGAGTCCTGCTGCTGGTCACCGGCCGGCCGGTTCCCGCCACGTTGTGGTTCTTGTCCTGTGTCCTGGCGCCGGTGGCGGCGGCGTGGGCGTTGCGTGATCGACGGCTAGCGCTGGTGGAACGAGCCCTTCCGCACTTCTTGGACGCCATTGCCCGGAGCCTCCGAGCCGACCTGTCGTTGCCGGTGGCGTTTGCGAGTGCGGCGTCGGAGATCGGTGCCCCGCTTTCGCACGACGTGGGCCCGGTGGTCAGGGCCTACGAACGCGGTGCCCCGTTTGCCACCGCGCTCGCCTCGTGGACTTCTGCCGGAGCGCCGTCGCCGCGGGCCGCCACGAGTGGGCTCGTCCTGGCGTCCTCGGCGCTGCGCCTTGCCGCCAACGCCGGAGGGGCGCGAGCGCAAGCTGTCGACAACGTGGCCGCAACCCTTCGGGAACGCCAGGCGGTGTCACGCGAGGCCCATGCCTTGGCCACGCAGGCCCGCCTTTCGGCCCTCGTGATCGTCGTAGCCCCGGTGGGGTTCTCCGTGTTCGTGGCCGGCGCCGACGCCCAAGCGCTCGGTTTCCTGTTCGGCACGCCAATCGGCTGGCTGTGCCTCGGCGCCGGCACGGTTCTCGACCTCGCCGGCGCAGTGTGGATGCATCATCTGGCCCGAGGAGTGGTGGCATGAGCGCCGTGGCCGTGCTGAGCGCGGTGCTGTTGGTGATCGTGGCGCTGCCCGTTCGCCGCGGTCGCGCTGGTCGAGCCGGAGGTGTTCGGTCCGTACCTCGCCGCGACGAATTGTTGGCCACCGGCGCCGAAACCCCTTCCGCAGTTCGCACCGAATCGTTGGTCCGGCGGTGGGAGCGGGTTCTCGGTGTAAAGGTCGGTGGTCTTGTGCTGTGGCTTGTCGCTCGGAACAGGACTCAGGTCGATGGCGTCGCTGGCGGCGGTGCCGTCGTTGGTGGCAACGGCCGTACTGGTACCGGAGTCGGCACCGACAGCGAGGTCAGTGCCGTTGCCGACAAACGGCTCTGGATCGGACGGGCCACGGCGTACGCCTTGCTACTGCTCCCGGTTTCCCGGCCCGGGTCGCTGATCGTCGGGACGATCCTTCTCGCCCTTCCGGTGTTCCGGCGCCGACGCCGTACCCGAGAGGCTGAGGCAGCATTGCTCGACAGTCTCCCCGACGTTATCGACCTGCTCGCCATCGCCGTCGCAGCCGGTTGCAACCTTCGGCTGGCCATCGAAGCCGTGGCCGTGATTATCCCCGGCGCTGCCCGGGCACCGTTGGCGGAGGTGTGCGGCCGGGTCTCGCGTGGTCAGCGCCTTGGCGATGCGCTCGTCGTGTTGCACGACCTGCCCGGCTACCAGGGTTTGGCCGCGGCGCTCATCGATGCCGAGCGTTATGGCACGCCGTTGGCTCGTGCGCTCGACGGGCTCGCCCTTGAGGCTCGAGCCCTTCGCCGGCGTCGCGCCGAAGAAGCGGCGCGTCGCCTCCCCATCACCTTGCTTTTTCCTCTCGTGCTTTGTGTGCTTCCAGCGTTCGCGCTGCTCACCGTGATCCCGTTGCTGGCGGGTTCGCTGCTGTCTTTGCGCCTCTGAGCATCCCAGCCTCCGCCGACGTGGGTCGGACAACCACTTTCCCAACTCTCCAGAGGAGATCCCATGTTGTTCCTGTTCACGTATGTCGCCGCACGTCTCGGTAGTCGCCGAGGCGCCGACGGCACCCTTTCCGGTGATGCCGGTCAGACCACGGCGGAGTACGCCTTGGTCATTCTGGGCGCCGCCGCGGTTGCGGTGCTCATCCTTTCGTGGGCCACCAACACCAACCTCATCGGTACGTTGTTCGACTTCGTGCTCGACAAGGTGATGGGCCGCGCCGGATGACCGGTCGGGTGGGTCGGCGTCGTCTCCCGGGCTTCGGCTCGGGCGATGACGCCGGTCAGTCCTCGGTGGAACTGGCGTTGGCTCTTCCGTTGGTGCTGGCGTTGCTGCTGCTCGTCGTGCAGGTGGGGCTGCTCGTGCACGATGTGGTGCAGGTGCAGCACGCATCGCGAGAAGGGGCCCGTGTTGCTGCCGTCGACGCCAACCCTCTCGCTGCCCGCCGAGCGGCGCAGGTGGCGAGCGGCCTGCCGGACACTGGGCTCGACGTGGAAGTGCGGGGCCGGAACGAGGTGGGCAGCACGGTCACCGTGGCGGTCACCTATCGATCCCCCGTAAAGGTGCCGTTCGTGCGGCTCCTGACCGACACGGTGACAGTCACGGCCAGTACCTCGATGCGGGTGGAACGCTGACCGCGTCTCTCCCTACGGGCGGAGCCGAGACGAACCTGTGTCGCTCAGCCGCGCATTGTCGTGCTGAGCGACACAGGTCACCTGCACATCAGGTTCACCTGCACATCAGGTTCACCCGCACATGATTTCGAGGAGGCGGATCGCTCCGGCCTTGTCGAGCGGCTCGTTGCCGTTGCCGCACTTTGGTGACTGCACACAGGATGGGCAGCCGTCCCCACACGGGCAACCGCTGACCACATCGAGGGTGGCGGCCAAATGATCGAGCCCTGCTTCGAAGCCCAACTCGGCGACGCCGGCCCCTCCGGGATAGCCGTCGTAGATCACGATGGACGGCAGTCCGGTGTGGGCCAGCAGTGCGCTCGACACGCCGCCCACGTCCCAGCGGTCGCAGATGGTGAACAGCGGGAGCATGCCGATAGCCGCGTGTTCGATGGCGTGCAGCGTGCCGGGGACATCTGCGGGTTCGATGCCCGCCGCTGCCAGCAGTTCGGGGCGAATCGTGTACCAGAACGCCCGGGTGGTGAGCTCGCTGGGGGGAAGGTCGAGGTCGGCTACTCGAATCACGGCTCCTTTTGGGAGTGAGAGTTCGCGATACCCCACTACATCTGAGAACACCCGAACGGCGCCGAGGTGAAGGTCGACGCCGGCCACCCGGCGAGAACGATCCGTGCCGAGGATGTGGAGGTCGGTGGTGGCCTTGGGCTGGGTATACGACCGGCCGTCGTGAGGCTCAACTGTCGCGGTGCGGTGATCGAGATCGAGGTCGGTGACTCGCCACGACACGCCTTGGTGGAGGTAGACCGCTCCGGGGTGCACCAGGCGAAACGCCCGACCATGGTCGACGGTGCCGATAGTGGTGTCCTCGGCAGTGATGATTCGGAACTCGTCGGCGCGGGCGCTGCGCAGACCGATGGCGTGGGCCGGCCAACCCCGACCCGCCCACACGGCTCGCGGATCCGGAGCGGCAGGCCGTCCGCCTTCGCGTACCTGCACACGATCGTCGAGGACGAGGTCGCGGATGCCGTCGTCGAGCAGGCCTGGCCACCATTGATCGTCGGCACGGGTGAGCGGATATTCATAGGCCGCGCAGGCGATGTGCGGCAGCAGGATCTCCGGGTTGGCGAGGTTCACCACCGCGGGTTCGGGTGACCGTGAGAACACCTCGGCCGGGTTTCGCATGAGCCACTGGTCGAGCTGATCGTTGCCGGCCACGAGCACCGCCATCGACTGCTGCGCCTCGCGTCCAGCCCGCCCGGCTTGCTGCCACATCGACGCAATCGTCCCCGGAAAACCGTCGAGGATGCAGGCATCGAGGCCGCCCACATCAACACCGAGCTCGAGTGCCGTGGTGGCGACGACCCCTCGAAGTCGGCCATCGAACAGCTCTTCCTCGATGGCCCGCCGCTCCTCGGCGAGATAGCCACCGCGGTACGGGCGGACGGCGTCGGCCAACTCGACGGGAAGGCGCCGACGCATCTCCTTGGCGAGAAGCTCGGTTCCCTTTCGGCTGCGCGAGAACACAATGGTGCGACGGCCTGAGCGAATGAGCGCGGCGGCCAGTGTGGCCGTGGATCGATCCGGCCCGTCGGTGGCTTGGTTCGTTGGGGGTTTCGCGCTGGCGGCAGGACGAAGAGTGGCGGGGCCGGTGATTTCGTTGCCGTCGGGGGCAACCAAAGCCAGTGGTTTGGGCTCGGGTGGTGTGGGCCCGGGCGGTGTGGGCTCGTCGGCCTGCGGGTTCCACAACACGAAGAGCCGTTCGCCGCGAGGTGATCCATCATCGGTGACTCGCTCGACGGGAAGCCCGCAGAGGTCGGACGCCAGGCGGGCGGGATCACCGATCGTGGCGGAAGTGAAAGCGAACGTGGGATGGGCCCCGTAGAGGGCGGCCAGCCTCCGAAGGCGGCGGAGGAGGTGGCCCACGTGGGTGCCGAATATCCCGCGCAGTACGTGCAGCTCGTCGATCACCACGTAGTCGAGCCGCTTGAGGAACGTGGCCCATCGGTTGTGGTGCGGGAGTATTCCGTGGTGGAGCATCTCGGGGTTGGTGAGCAGCACGTTGGCATGGGTGCGAACCCAGCCGCGGTTGTCGGTTGGCGTGTCGCCGTCGTAGGTGGCAGCCACGAGTTGTGGGACTTCCAACGCCCCGATGGCGCGGAGCTGGTCCTGGGCGAGCGCCTTGGTGGGGAACATCAGCAACGCGGTGGAGGGACGGATTCCCGACACCACGGCCTCGGCAATCGGCACCTGGTAACAAAGGGACTTCCCCGAGGCGGTGCCGGTTGCGATCACGGTGGATCGATGGTCTCGCAGGTGATCGATGGCGTAGGCCTGGTGGGTCCAAAAGCCCGGAAAGGGCAGACAGGCGGTCACGGCGTCGGGGAGCGGGCGGGCGAGGTCGGCGAAGCGAGCGGCCCGGGCCGGGATGGTCTCGCAGTGCACGAATCGGGGGTCGCGACGCCACCGCTCTACGAGCCGATCGAGCGTCTCGGGAGGCGCTGGCGGCAGCGGTGGTGCATCAAGGAGAAGGGACATCGGCGTGCCGACTCTACCGAGTTCCACGCATCCAAACAGAACATATGTGCGAGGAAGATCGATGTTTGTCGCTCTCGTTTCCTTGACGTCCGACCTCTTGGTGGGGGCAGAGTCGATTGGGGGTTTCCCGTAAAGGAGGCTCGGCGGGGAGCCCTCTTGGTTTCCGGCGGGGAGACGGAGGACATCGCAAGATAGAAAAGCTGGCCGGCAGGCGCCATCGTTTTGCGGACGTCACAACGGACCTGTTCGGCGGGTCCTGTGTTCGGCGGGTCCTGTGTTCGGTCACTGCGGTGCTGGCTTCGGTGTGTTAGCGGCGGGCGTATGTGGTGAACCGTGGAGCGCGGTGGATACTCCGACCGGGGGTATCGTCGCTGGCAGCCGTTTTGGGCCTGATGGAGAATTGTGCTGGCCTGCACACGGAACGGCCATTTGGGGTTCCGTCCGAACGTGTAGTTCTCTTCGAAGTAGGGCCGGCCGAGCATCCACCCGTCGTCCGTGAGGTAACTGGGATAGGTTCGGAATCTTCCATCCATAGTTTCGAACATACATGCGGCCAACGTGGATGACTTCTTGCATACCCACTCCGGGGAACGTCTGTCGTGGCCGGTATCGCGTTGATCCGAACTCGGTGTGGAGAAAGGGATTTTCCGTGGGCGTCAGGTGCTTGGTGGGTGGTCAGGTGCTTGGTGGGTGGTCAGGTGCCTGGTGGGTGGCCTGGGGGTGGTGGTGGTCGCCAGCTTCGCGCTGTTGGCCACCGCCGTGCGGCACGCCGACGTGGTGCAGCCGCATTCGGGGGTTCAAGGCGCAGTGCCGAACACGCCAAGCTCGCCAGCGATGCAGGCACGCAACCATTCGGCCACGCCGCCGAAATAGCGCTGCAATAGCGCTGCCAGGAGCCCGTCGATGAAGCAGCTTGTCTTGCGGATTATGTGGCCGGCATTCATGGTCGCCGGTGTGCTGGAGACGATGGTCTTTGCGGTCATCGATCCGGCTGATCTGCACTGGTTCAGCGGCCCACCCATTGCCTGGTCGACACAAGCCGTTTACACGGTCACCTTCCTCATCTTCTGGGCGGCGATATCGACGGCCAGCGCAATGACCGCGCTGCTGGCGGTCGAACCCGAGGAGTTGAA
>JANOSD010000064.1:0-150588 GCA_031415655.1 Actinomycetes bacterium | reverse complement strand
TCAAGATCACCAACGAAGAACTCGCTGCCGTCGAGACCAAGAGCCACAAATTTCACGGTGAATGGAACTACGACATCCGACCCAAACCTGAAACTACAACTAAGTAACTACGGCAATGTTATTTCGGAACGCTCCCTTAGGCGTGATCGGTGTCGGCGAAATCGAGCACGTGCTGCGGCTTTGTCGGGAGTGAACCGCCGGGACCATGAAGGACAGCCTCTCCCCCGCCGGCCTCTGTGAGGCCTTGCTGTATCCGCTCCCGGAAGGCTTCGAGGTTGTCCTCCCCGTACCGAGGGAACATGACTCGGCGCATTCCGAATTCGAACGTGATCGACCTGGCCCAGGACGGCTCGTCAACGATCATGAAGGACGTGTTCGTTCGGGTACCGGATCCGACGAACCCAATCAGCGACGGGCAGTGGTCCTGCTCAGGGTACTGGATCTGAAGGCGCACGCGCTCCATCGAAGGCCTCAAGATGAATCGGTACCCATAGATCGCGAACGACGCGAGGTAGGCGCTCCGAAGGAAGGAGATGTTCGCCGCCACTGGCTCGAACACATTCGTGGCCAGCATACGAATGTCGACCTCGCCTCCTTCCGCAGCAGCGTCCAATGCCTGCCAGACCGCCGAGTTCGCATCTGGGTGCGCCGCGTTGGGGTTGCCGACCATCTGCATGACGCCTTTCCCGTCGATGTGAGCCTTCAGTGGCACGGCGTGATCGCCTGCAGCCAAATGGATTAGGACAGAGCGACGCGAGGGCACGCCAGCCATGAGCCTGAAGAGAGCGTCCTCCCGCTGGGCGTGGGCGTCGAGGGTCGTCCCGCCACCGTTGTTACAGCTCTTGCACGTGAGGATCGTCGGCCTGCCGCCAAGCGCCTTTGGGGGTACATCCTCATCGGTCAGTTCAACGGCCTCGATCGCCCCCCGCTCGAAGAGATCTAGGCAGAGGGGACACGCATAACGGCCCCCGGTGTTGATCCCGAGGTTCGTCAGCGCTCGCACACCAAGGTCGAACCATGCGGAGCGTCGCTTCGCTTTGGCCGCCGGAGAACTACCCACGCCACGAATGTGGTCGACGGAGACGGGAAACGCAACTGCGTTCTGCTGCACCGTGCAGGGACACACGTCGACCGGACGACTCAGATCGAGATCCCTTGCGATGAACGCGCAACCGGCGCGATGTGTCGGAGGAGTGATCGAGCTTCGATCTCGTCAGGTTCGGGACGGAATGGGCGGACGAGTTCGGCGACCTCTCGGTGCTCGCGAAAAAGAGGTCCGACGGCAACGGCGAGGCAGCTGGCGGCGGCGACAATGAGCCGACCGATGTTGGCAGGACGGGTGACGCCTCCTGTTGAAGATCGTGGTGTTGATGGGAGACCAGGGATAGGCGGTAACGCCTGCGGCATGGGATGCCGTAGCCGTATGCTTCAAGCATGGCGGGGAAAGGTGACGGCGAGGACCGGATGATGGAGGAGTTCGCTACTCAGCCTCGAGGTACCGAGACTCCACCGCCGGAGGTGATCACTCGTGGCCCGCAGCGCGCCTTTCGCGTCGTGGCCACGGTTACTTCTTGTGCCTTCGTCGCGTGGGGCTGCTGGGCAGTGCTCTGGGATCTGTTGTCATTCCCCGGCCAACTCACGCGCTTCGTGGTGGTGTTCGTCGGAGGATGCCCTGCGGTCTTTGGACTCGGGATCCTCGTTGGGGCGAGAGTCATGGCAACCCGGGGCGAGATCTCCGCCCGCCTGGGTCGCGCGTCGGTAGCGGCGATGGCCGTGGCCGCTTTCGGTGCTGCGGCGTTGATCACGAACTTGCCGATGAAGGCTCGGTTCCGTCTCGCCGTCGCAGGGTACGACTCGGCCCCTCCAACCTTGAGCTGGCCAGAAGTCGGTGAAGCGACACCCACGAATTGTGGTCTTGAGGGCAAGCCCACTGGCTGGTCCTACCGGACCCATGTTCCACCCGGGACTTGGCGCTCCACAACGTTCATTTTCGAGGAGGCCAAAGAGATCTACTACTGCCCCAACGGAATCGACACGCAGGAGCTGTCGACCAACCACTCCTACTTCGAGCACATGGTGGGTCCATGGTGGATCGACTGGTTCGACGGCTGAGTTCCGCCGGGTTCAGTCCCCGAATATGTCGCCGAGGTTGTCGGCCACCTCGTACCGGGGCTGTCCCGGCCGGCGCCTCTACGAACGCCTTGCCCGCCGCTGGACCCACACCCCCAAAGCTGCGCCTCATTACCCCGTACGACCACTTCTCAAGACAACCGACCGGTTCCCGGCAGTGTCGCCGACACCGTGTCCGGTCAACCGGGACACGGTGGGATGCGACACCACACAATCCAGGGGCCTCGCCGGCGCTGGATGGGGGTGGGGATCTGACCGTGTCCGATGAACCCACTACAGCACCACCTCGGGTCAGGACCGCAACAAACTCGACCCCCCAAACCCAAAGATCGAAGGCAAGTGACTCGGTCAAGCGAACCAGCATCAACAGTTCGACGACGATCAGTTCCATCACCGTGAAGATCCAGAACGTGATCACCGTGAAGGTGACCATGAACTGACCTCATTTGAAGGAGAACACGATTGCAACCCGCCGGGCGTGCACAGGCCAGGCCACCGGGCTCAAGGCCGAGGGCCTCCTCTGCTACCAACGGTGTCCCTTTGGCGGCCGGGCACGAAGGCGGCGGGCGTCGGCGTCGTTCAGTGGGTCGTTTTCCGTCCGCTCGTGGGTGGACTTGTGAATCGCAGACTGGACGAGATGCCCGCGGCCCGGCGCCTCAATCAGAGGTCGACCGTGTCCGAGATGTCCGTGTCCGGCTTCTTCGACACCGCATGACCTCAGCCCTTCTACGAACCGCGCCGACGCCCGTCGACCCGCCTCGCCATCGCCTCAGATGATCTCGGGACCAAACGGAATCAAGCACACCAATGATGCACCAAGGTGCGCGACCCCCGTCCCCGCTATCGGCGCGAGCTTGACCCACGACGGAGTGAGGCCGTGAACTCCACGGCTGGCCGTCGGGCACCACCCCGACGCGAACCGGAAGCGGAGCCGCCAGGCGAAGCTTCAGGTTGCCAGCAACAACAGCGCAACGCAGTGGCGTGACTGGTCTGCGGGCGGGTCGCACCACGGGTGCAACTGCGTACAATCTCCTCGTCCGTCCGGAACGCGTGCGACTGGGTCAACGCGGCGACGGTCGGCGCTCGGTTCGGGCGGGGGCCGCGCACGGTCGGGCTGGCGTCTCTCCGTATCTGCGCTCGCAACGACTGCCGTCAACGGATCCCTTGGGACCCGATGCACGGGTGCGGGACGATGGAGTAACGCGGTCACTGTCTGCTCGGTTCGGCTCGTACCTTTGCATTCGCGTCTGAGATCCTGGACTTTGACAACGCAACCCTCACGGCATTGCGGCGTGAGGACGGACAACGCGGGATGACCGTGTTCGACATCATCGCCGAATCGGTGGGTGAACGCCTCGACGCTGCCGCCGTGACCTCGCTGCACGAAGACGGGCACCGGTCCGGGTTCGTGGGGATCGGCCTCGGGTGACGGGCGGCTGTCACAGGACTACAAGGCCATTCGACGGTCAGCGTTCGCGAACAAGAACACCGATGGTCCGTGATCGTTGTCGATACCGGCCCGCTCGGCGCGGTCGCGGGCGCCAACGAGGCCTATCACCAGACCTGCACCGGATGGTTCGACGCGTGCGCCGACCCGGTCGTCGTGCCCGGCCCGGTCATCGTGGAGGTTTGCTGGCTGCTGGGTCGGCGAGGCGGACTCCACGCCGAGCACGCGTTCCTCGCCGGCCTCTTCTCTGGTGACCCAACCGTTTTGGAGCTCACGCCAGCGGACTACCAGTGCTGCGCTGACCTGGTCGGCACCTACGCCGATCTCGATTTCGGCTTTGTCGACGCCTCCGTCATCGCGGTCCCCGAACGACTCAGCATCACAACGGTCGCCACGGTCAACCACCGCGTCTTCCGGGTTGTGCGCCCCGTCCGCTGCGACGCCTTCGACCTCGTCCCCGGAACAGCAACGATCGGGCCTCACATGCTGGAAGTGATCGGCGGCCAGGTGGGCTACTGGTGGCGGTGACCACCGCCGTGCTCGACCACGCCGACAATCTCCCCGGCCAACGCGTCCTCGCGGCCACCGCCAGCGGCGACCGCGGCGAGGTGCTCGTCGGTCCCCTTTCGCCTGCCGTCACCATCGGCTGCCGGTGACCTACAACGATTTCGACTCCCTGATTGCCGTTCGGCCTTCATGCGGTTGCCGCAAGGGCAAGCGAGTTCCTCGGGCCGGCGGCCGCGGTCGTCCGAGCCGAATGTATTGGGCACAAGTAAAGGACCGATCGGGCGCTGTCAAGAACCAGTTCGTCCGACGGCAGTGAACTCGGAGAGCGCATTGCGGTGAACCTCAGCTGTCGCCCAGGTAGAAGGTGGATGCGTCCTCGGAGGGAAAGGCCACCAGAGGGGTCGAGCCAGCCCCGGCCTGAGACATGGTCTCCTTCATCCGAACGATCCCACGTGAACTCCACGCGGCCACCCCTCCGAGGCCGCCCCCAATGCACGGCGCACTCCACGGCAAAAGAGTTCTTGGGCAGGCCGTCAGCTCAGTTTCTGTGGTTGGTCGTCGCCGACTTCGGGCCGCACGGCAAGACACACGAGGAAGAGAGCGGGCACTGCAACGGCGACGTCCCGACCTTCGGCTGGCTCCGTTCGGATAGCCTCGCCGGAGGCATTCGCGAGGAGGAGAACCTATGGCGATTTACGAGAACTTGTCCACCTTCGCCGGCAAGCGAGTCGAGAACTGGCAGCCAGGCGATCCGCTCCCGGACTTCGCCACGGTTGCGCCCAGGCTGATGGTCGACGAGGCATGGGACAAGGAGGGGGGCGCTGCTGTGTTGATGGTTCCGATCATCGATGCGTTCGTGGATGAAGGCGGCGGCGCAGCTGACGCGCTGGTGATTGGTGCTTGGGGTCAGTGTTACGAGAACAACTCCGCACCGATCGTCCAGTCACTCGCTGGTCACGCTCCGGCGCTCTCCGCCCTCCGATCGTTGTTCCTTGGTGATCTGACGATGGAGGAAGCCGAGATCTCCTGGATCGAGCAGAGCGACGTCACCGAGATCCTCACGGCGTTTCCACACCTCGAGGAGCTCGGTGTTCGAGGCGGGACAAACCTCGGACTCTCACCTGTCGAGCACACGGGCCTCCGCAAGCTGGTCATCGAGACAGGTGGGATGCCTGGCGCCGTCGTGCGTGCGATCGCGGCGTCCACCTTCCCGGCCCTGCGGCACCTCGAGCTTTGGTTGGGTGACGAGGGATACGGCAACGACACCACGATCGGCGACCTCCGACCAATACTCGACGGGAAGTTCGAACTCAGCACTCTGGGGCTGCGCAACGTGGAAGGTCAGGACGCCTTGGCCGCCGCTATCGTCGACGCGCCGGTCCTCGACAAAGTCGAGGTGCTCGACCTTTCGCTCGGCGACCTCACCGATGTCGGAGCTGAAGCGCTCCTTGCCAGCGCCAAGGTGCTCCAGGTCCGCCATCTCGACCTCCATCACCACTACTTGTCGCCGAACATGGCGGAGCGTCTCCTCGCGCTACCGATCGAGGTGAACGTCTCGGACCCGCAGGAGGCCGATGTGGACGGCGACGACGTCTACCGGCCGATTTTCGCGTCCGAGTGAGTGTGCTCGGACGGGGTGTGACCATCATCGGAAACCCAGCCGACCGGCGAGTGATCGGCTTTCGCCAGGCCGCCTCCACGGCGGCGATCACGGCCCGTGTGCTTCCATGGCGGAACGTGGCGACTGGCTCATGGACTGTGCCGGCAGAGGGGCTCGTTCGGCTCGACTCGGTGGGAGATGACCGTGAGGTCGACCGGCTGTTGCGAGGCGATGCCGTCACGGCTGAACCTGGAGAGATTCGACTCTCGCGGGACTGGTATCGGGGCTTCAGTGCCGTGCTCGCATGCCTTGAAGCAACGGTCGCCTCGGAGCGGTTCCTGAGTTCGCCGACCGAGGTCGCTGTGCAGTTCGACAAACGGCTGTGTGCGGAGCGACTTCGATCGGCCGGCATTCGTGTGCCACGGTCGAGCAACATCGACCCCCATGACCTCGGCGGCGTGGTCGAGGCGTGCAGGGAGATCGGATCTCGCCGGGTGTTCCTCAAGCCGCGATACGGATCTTCGGGGGCTGGTGTTGTGGCGCTGGCCTTGGACGACGCACGGCTGGAGGCAGTCAGTAACGTCGAGATCGATCCTCGAGGTCGGCTCTTCTACTCCACTCGCTCTCGTCGAGCATCTGGCCTGCCGGCGGTCGAGCGCTTGGTCGGCGCGTTGTGCGCCGACTCTGTGGTGGTGGAGCAGTGGTACCCAAAGGCGGGGTTCGATGACCACATCTTCGACCTGCGAGTGCTCGTCATAGGCGGCGAGCCGCGCCACGTAGTCGTTCGATCGGCGAAGCACCCGATCACCAACCTGAACTTGGGTAACCGACGAGGCGACGTCGACGCGATCCGCGATCGCATGGGCCCCCACTGGCTCGACGCCCTCGACACATGCGCGGCGGTAGGCGCGGCCTTCCCGGGTTGCCTGCATGTAGGCGTCGACTTGCTCGTCGCGCCGGGCTTTCGCCATCACGCGGTCGCGGAGGTCAATGCCTTCGGTGATCTGCTACCCGGAGTCGTGAGCCGCGGTGAGACCACGTTTTCGGCGGAAGTCGCCGCCCTCGACCGATTCGTCGAACGGGAGGCAGCGTGAGCCTGGTGACGGACATGAACACCGTCGTGGGGACCAGCAACCTGCTTTTCGTCACTCTCGACACGCTGCGATACGACGTGGCAACCGATGCGTTGGAGGCTGGCCTCACGCCCAACTTCGGATCCGTCCTACCCGGAGGATCGTGGGAGCGGCGCCACACGCCGGGGAGCTTCACCTATGCCGCCCATGCAGCGTTCTTCGCCGGCTTCCTGCCGACGCCCGCTGATCCCGGGTTGCACGAGCGGCCGTTTGCGCTGGCATTCTCCGGGAGCGAGACCATCGGTCGATCCACGTGCGTGCTCGATGGGGCCGACATCGTCGACGGGTTGCGTCGGCTCGGATATCACTCGGTATGCGTCGGGGGCGTCGGGTTCTTCAACCTCGCCAACCCCTTGGCCTGCGCGCTCCCCGGCTTGTTCGACGAGCGCCACTGGTCTGCCGAGATGGGTGTCACCAGCGCGGAGAGCTTCGAGCGCCAGATCGATTGCGTCGCCGAGGTTCTGGCCGTACTGGATCCTTCGACGCTCGTGTTCCTCTTCCTCAACGTCTCGGCTCTGCACCAACCCAACTGCATCTTTTCGACCGATGCCGTCGTCGACTCGCCAGCCACCCAACGGGATGCGCTGGCGTACGTCGATCGTCACGTGCCCCCGCTGCTAGAAGTGCTCGGCCGCCATGGGGCTTGGCATGCCATTGTCTGCTCCGATCACGGGACGGCCTATGGCGAGGACGACTTCGTCGGCCATCGCATCGCCCATGAGGTGGTGTGGACGGTTCCCTACGCCGAGTTCTCCGTGAGTGCCCTATGAGCCCCGAACTGTTCGCCGACCGCTATGCCGGCTACTTGTACGCGTACCCGCACAAGTCTGCCTATCGCCGCTTCGATCCGCCGATCGACCTCGTCGACGTCTGGGCGCACGAACCGATGCGGTCGACGTTCCTCTACGTTCACGTGCCGTTCTGCGAGATGAGGTGTGGCTACTGCAACCTCTTCACGCAGGCTCGACCAGCCGGGGGAACGACCGAGGCATGGCTCGATGCGCTGGGACGGCAAGCTCAGGCAACCGCACATGCGCTACCAGGATCGAGGTCGATCACGAGGATTGCCATCGGCGGGGGCACGCCGACAATCCTCGAACCCGATCAACTGGAGAAGCTCTTTGACCTGCTTGGGGCTCAGTTCGGTGCCGACCCACACCGGGCACCCATGTCCGTCGAGGTCTCGCCTCGCACGGCTGACCCCGCGCGCCTTGGCGTGCTCGCCGGTCGGGGAGTCGAACGCATCAGCATCGGGATTGAGAGTTTCGATGAGGCGGACCTTCGCGCTCTCGGGCGGCCGCAGCGGATTCCCGTGGTTCAGGCCGCGCTCGAATCCATCAGATCGGCGATGTTCCCCATACTCAACATCGACCTCATCTACGGCGCCGCCGGCCAGTCGCTCGCGTCCTTCAAGCGGTCCCTGCTCGCCGCGCTCGAGTGGATGCCCGAGGAACTCTATCTGTATCCGTTGTACTGCAGGCCGCTCACCGGTCTGGGTGGGGTCACCCCGGAGGTGCACGATCGACGACCTGCAATGTACGACTTGGCTTGCGACCTGCTCGGGTCGGCCGGCTACGAGCAGATCTCCATGCGAATGTTCCGACGATCAGGTCTGGTCAACGCCGGACCGTCGCGGGACAACGTGCCCGACTACGACTGCCAGGACGACGGCATGATCGGAATCGGGTGCGGTGCCCGGAGCTACACAAGCACGTTGCACTACAGCCACAACTACGCCGTGTCCCGGAGCGCAGTGACCCGCATCATCGAGGACTACATCTCGCTGTCTGGCAACGACCACGGCCGAGTCGACCACGGCGTGGTGCTTTCCGATGACGAACAGCGGCGTCGATATGTGATCAAGGGGATCCTGCGCCGACCGGGGCTCGACCTCGCTGCCTACTGCGAGCGGTTCGGCTCGAGCGCCGTCGCCGATTTCCCGGAGCTCGCGCTCTGGGAACGAGAGGGCGTACTCAAGATTGGCGATGGGTTCCTGTGCCCCACCGATGAGGGCCTCGCCTGGTCCGATGCGATGGGTTCAGCGCTGGTGTCCCAGCCCATCCGTGATCTGATGCGCGATTGCGAGATCGCGTGAAGCTCTCGATCCTCTACCGAGGCCCGCTGGCCAGCTGCAATTACGGATGCACGTACTGTCCGTTCGCGAAGCAGCGAGACAGTGTGGAGGAGCTCGAGGCTGACCGACACGCCTTGCAACGGTTCGTCAGCTGGGTTGGGGATCACCCGGAGCTAGATCTCTCGATCCTGTTCACGCCATGGGGCGAAGCGTTGACGAGGCAGTGGTATCGCGATGCCATGGTCTCGCTCAGCCATCTGCACCACGTCACCCTCGTGGCGGCGCAAACGAACCTGTCGCGCTCGGTCGACTGGGTTGCCGCGGCCGACGCGTGCACCTTGAGCCTCTGGTGCACCTTCCATCCAACGGAGGACGCGCTGGACCGATTCGTCGGTCGATGTCACCGACTCGACAGTCTGGGGATCCAGTACTCAGTGGGTGTCGTTGGATTTCCCGAGCACCTCCTCGTCGCCGGAGAGCTTCGCGAGCGGCTCAACGATCGCACCTACCTTTGGGTGAATCCTGCTTCGGGGCTTGGTCGGGACTACACCGCAGCCGAGGTGGCGAACTGGGTGCAGGTCGACCGGCTTTTCCCGCTCGCGCTGCGACCCCACGAATCACTTGGCAGGCCTTGCCGTGCAGGCGAGTCCGCCGTGTCCGTCGACGGCAGTGGCTCGGTTCGGCGATGCCACTTCGTCGACGATGTGATCGGCAACCTCTACGACGGGACGTGGCGTGACGGCCTTCGGCGGAGGACCTGCCCGATTGCCAATTGCGATTGCTTCATCGGATACGTCCATCGAGACGCAGATCTGTACGACAGTCACTTCGGTGAACGGCTTCTCAGCCGGGTACCGCTACCTGAGCCGCTGCTCAGCTTGGGCGCGCCGAACGAGTCGTGAGGCTCACCCTCTACCTGAGGACGTCACCCCCTGAACTCGCCTCCCTGGCGTCAGCCCATGACCGCGGCGGACGGTTTTCCGGCAGGGTGGTGACGTGATCGATGTTGGTGGGGTGCGGGTTCATACGTGCATGTGCCTTCCACGAGGTGCCACGCGGTCGATTTCGCCCAGGTTGAGCGCCAACCTCGGTCACATGTGCGGCATCCCGTGGCCACGCCGACCGAAAAGCCGGGAGCCCGCCCCGGTCGTTTCGGGCGCCCAACCGGCGACGCGTGAGCTACACGCGGTTCCCCCTGTACGCCTGGACCGACGGCGCCAACGTGCACATCTGGATCCGCGCCGGTTTCGATGACGACGGTTTCGGAGCAGAGCCGCCACAGGACGGCTGCGCTGGCGTTGCCTGCGGGATCCGGTTGCCCGACGCGCGCTTCGATCAGCTCGCTGGTGAGCGCTTCGCCGAACGCGCGGTCTTGGGTGAACTTGCCGGGGTACTTGCGGCAACCCCCGATCCCGGCTCCGCATAGGCGGCAACTCCGGCGGCGAGGCGCTGCACCCTCGGGCGTCGTCGCCGACCGAGGCCGGCAAGATGGCGCGAGACGTGTTCGCGACTGCGGGCCGTGAACGTGCAAACAACGGTGCCCCGTCGTGCGTGCCGGCGCTGCCCGCGAGCAGCCACCAAAGAGCGGTACCGTCGTAGCTATGCGGGCACGGTCGCTCAGTGTTGCGTGGGCGGTGATGACCACCGCTTTGTTGGTGCCCACGGCACTCGCCTCCGTCCGACCGGCCGCCGCGTGCTCGTTCGCCGAGATCCACGTCGCTCCGTACTCCATGGGACCTGGCACACTCCCCGCCGGATCCACGTACTTCACAGCGACCGTGACGGACGTCGGAGACGGGTGGATGGACGTGACGCCGGACTACGTGGCGTACGGAGACGCGCCCACGCATCTGACAGAGGAACCCGGGGCTCGGTCCGTCGGAACTTGTGGAGGAAGCGGCACCTTCGAGGCCGACGCGTTCGATCCCGGTTGGACCGTTGTCGTGAGCGGTTCCGCCGGCTACTGGTTCGTCAATCTCGCGAGCACGCTGGAGGAAGAGAACGAGGTGCTCCGGGTGACAGCGAAGAACGAGATCCCGGCGCCCTCGGGCCAAGGGGCGCCTGCGGTCGTCGTCGGCGGTACCTACGGCCACACACGCGTCGTCGTGCTTGACGGGAACGGTCAGCCCATCCGATACATAACTCCGGGCGTGGCACCGCAAACCTTGGTGCCATGCCCGGAGTCCCCTGTGGTGGTCGCCGCAGGGATGAGCGACAAGTCCTCCACACGCGGCTATGGACTCGATGCGATCGATACCTCGACTGGCGCCGTCGAACCCATTGGCTTCGCCGATTCGCCCTCCCCCCACGGTGACGACACCTTCCCCTGGGTAGTCGGTTGCGCCAACCCCGACGCGAAGCTGGTGTTAGTCGCCAAACCGGTGCGCGATCCCCGTCGAGATACCGGACAGGTCGAGATCGTTCCTCACGGCGATCGCGTCTTGGTGGTCAACGGTGGGGCGGACGCCGTTTGGGACAGGCACCACGGCCGCCTGGTGGTTGCGGTCGGCGGTCCCGATCCTCACCTGGAGCTGATCGATCCACGGCAACCGATCCTGCCGCGGCGCATCCCGCTCAATGTTAACGGCCGCATCGTCTCCAACCTGCTGCTCGACCCGATGGGCACGATCGCAGTCGTGAGTTCGAGCGAGGTCGACGCCGACGACGGTGGGGCTGCGGTTCAGGTCCACGCCATCGATCTCGATAGTGACGTCGGCGTCGTCACCCACGACTTCCCTCGCGGTCCGATCATCGGAACCGACCCGCAACATTTCGCTGACTTCCTTCGCCCAGACTGGGGCGTACCCTCATCGACTCAGCAAGGCGCCGATCCTGGGATCCAATGGGCCTCGCCGGCAGAGGTCGTGCCTCTTGTTGCCGGCACCGTCGTTCTTGCGGGCGGTTCGGGTGGCCCCGGGATCTACTACCGCACGGCGGACGTGTGGTGGCATGCACGAGGCGGCTCGACGCCGAAGCAGGTCCTGCGTGGAGTGTCGGCCCTCGCGATCGCGCCGGTGACTTCGCCGGGCTACACGTTGGCGAGTTACGACAGGTTCTGGCCAGACCCGGCCGAGAGCGTCGGGCGTCGGGCCACGCATGTCGAGGAGGGGGTCGCGAGGGCCCGTGATCGCGAGAGCCGGGAACGAATCGTCCAGATCGCCGCAGCGGCCTTGGCAGCTACTGGCTCGGCCGTCACCACGGTATTTCTCGTCCGCCGCCGACGCAGGTGTCAGGTGACCCCGCCACCAGTGGACGATTCCTGAGCCACATTCGAGGCCGCAAAACTCACGACGGCATCGATCGCCGAACCGTCGCGGTCGAGCGGCGTACTCCCGGCGGTCTGAGCTGCATGTATTGGCAGTGATAGGTCGGGGTTCTGTCGGTTTCGTCCGGCGGCGCCCTGACCGGGCATACCGTGTCGGGTGTGCGCAAGGTCGGCGGTGTGATGACCACTGCTCTGGTTCTCGGTGGCGCACTGGGCCTGCCGCGTGCACGTCATCGGAACCGGAGGCGTCCTCCGATGGGTCGCTGCGTTCCGCCACGACCGGAACGAATGCCGGGTCATCGCTCGGCGCCCAACGCTCCCTCCCGATCCGCGTCCTTCACGGTGGCGCCCGGGTGGCCGCTCGATGCCACGCCTCTACGGAGTTGACGTACGACTACCTGAGTCGCTGCGCAGCCTTGGGGCAGAGCGAGCCGTCACGCTCAACGCCGGATGTCGGTCCCCAATTTTGCGGACGCCTCAACCGGGCGGCTTGCACTTGGCGGCATAGTCGAGGACAGCCTGAGCAGGCTTCACCTCGTCAGGTGGCGCGCCGACGGGAAGGAAACCGCCCCCGGCCTCGATGAACTTGTCCAACGTTGCGAGATGCTGGTCGAACGGGCCGATCACGGTCTCGAAGTCCTTTGCCGCCTTCGGGTCCTCAGCTCCCACAAGGGGCTGTGCTTCTCGTAGCACGTCAAGTGTCGCCTGTCGCGTCGCGCGTGCTGCCTTCGGGTCCTTGGTTGCCTGCTCGGTCGCCAGTTTCGGGTCGCTTGCCCGGTCCGCGATCTGGAAGAGGAACTCGTCCTTCATTGCAGTGAGGTTTTTCGAGAAGACCTCGCAGCTCGTTGTTGCCTTCTTGGTCGACGTCGTAGTGCCCGCCGTCTGCAGTGCGCCGTTGGTCGAGCATGCGAGCCCCGCCACGCCCAACGTCAGACGGGACCACATGAGCCACACCCCGTGGTCGATTCTCCCCATTCGGTGAGGGTAATGCGATACCGGCCGAAGACGTCACGGAACGCAGCCTTGACGCAGCCAAGGGCGGTTCTGACTCGGAGGGCGGCAACCCCTGCTGCGGCCAGCGACTGGCGAGCGCTTGGCGGCACAGGCCACCCCAGAACAACCGAGACGAGGTCGCAGATGTACGCCAGGTGGTGCTTCCGGTGCATCGAGTACACGTGATGCAGATGCGTTTGCTGCACGCTACGGCCATGAAACCGACCTAAATGGTTCGCGCAATGAGCGGCAAAGAGGATCTGGTCATCGTTCAGCTCTCTCACTCGCCCGACTACCACGCCGAGTTGCTGACGGCGCCCGAGACGAGGCGTGCTCGACAGCATCGCTCCGAACATCTCGAGGTGTCGCCGTTCGTCGGCCATCAGTCGAGCGCAGATCTGCTTCAGCAGCGGTTCGGTCGAGCGGTCGCCCAGGGCGAAGTAGTAGCCCGATGCCAACGCCTCGACGACACACCGGGACAGCAGCTCGTGCGCCACGCCGCCACGCCTCGGCGTGGACTCGCCCTCGTGGTATGGCAACTCGCAGTACCGATTGAACGCGGCATCGAAGTCGAAGGTCGGGTCGGAGAGCGCCAGCCAGCGCCGAAGCGCCCGCCCGTGGTGGAGTTCTTCCTCAGCCCACGTCGCCACCTCGGACCCGAACCGTGCGGGCAGCACGCGAAGCAGGTACTCGCCGTACATGGCTGATCGTGACTCGAGCAGACAGGTGGTGCGCACCATATAGAGCAGGTCCTCGTCTACCCGCTCAGGTCGAAATGATGCCCAATCGATTGGGGAGACATGATCCAACTCCGTCAGAGCGACGACGGGCGGGCGGTTGGCGGCGGTCATCATCACCGGTTGATCGTCGCATGGGCTCACCCCGCAGTGGTGCGGGATTGAAGGCGATCATGTCCAGGTTTTGCGAAGGTCAAGGGGCCGGAGGAGATGCGAGGCTCAACCCATGCGGAGGCCTTGAGCGTCGTCCGGGAACCGCCCGTCGACGGCGATGGTCATCCGAACCGTGTAGGCACCGTGATTATGAGTAGAAGCCGGCCCAGTAGCCGCCGAGCGAGACGTTGAAGCGTTCGGGACAACGCTCAGCGAGAAGCGTCCAACGGTCGGACACCACCTCGATCGCCTCCCTAAGGGCTATCCCCAGGTCCTCGGTGGCGAACTTCATCGCAAGCACCCTCTGGCCGTCGAAGAGTGGGTCGTCGACTCGCGCCCACGATCGTTCGTCACGGTCCACACCGATACCATTGCGCAGGCACGCGAGAATTGCACAAGGCGCCGACGATGCCGGGGCCTACTGCGCTTCGCTAGCTCAGTCGCCGAACATGTCGCCGACGATGTCGGTTGCGCGTTGGTGGGCGCCGGGCATCAGGTGGGCGCAGACGCGCAGCGTCGTGGCGGTGTCGCGGTGTCGCGGTGGCCGAGGCGGGCGACGACGGCCGTGATCGACTCGCCGGCATCGAGCAGGACGCTGGCCTGGAGGTGGCGCAGGTCGTGGAGCCCGCACTCGAGGCCCTCGACCTCGGCCAGCCCGCGCCACGCCTTCGACAGCCGATGAAATACCCCGTCGTAACGAGCCGCCTCGCCGGTATCGACGGAACGAGAGACGCAGCTGGCGAAACAGTCGTCGCATCGTCGTCGATCTCCGGGAGGTGCGGGGATTCGTCGCTCTCGCCGCCGCCGAATCGGCCTGACGACCCAGAGCGCGGGTGATCCGAGGGCTCCGGCGTGTCGCCGACGAGGTCAGTGGCGTGTGTTGACGTGGGCTTAGGCAGGAGGCTTGGCGCCCACGCGCGACCGCTGGCGTGGGCGGTGACGGTTGCCATCCAATCGCCGTGGAGGAGCAGGCCTGCGTAACCGCTCCCTCGCCGCCTTGCGGCGAGGGAGCGATCGAGTCGCTACGGGTGGAGCGGGTTCCAGGGAAGATCGACTGAGCAGGCATATCCGCACGCGGCCACCGCAAGTCCGCTTGCGCTGCTGAGGGCGGACTCCGAGTGGTGGCGAGGACCTACCTCGAACCAACTCTGGGCTAGCACGTTGCGAAAGCGCTCGTCGCCGGGATGGTCGATCGCGGTCAGGAGCCCAATCAACGAGGCCCGCCAGGAAGCGTCGTCAGTCATGGCGGCAAGGTCTTCGGTCCACACAGCGAGCCACGCCGCATCGAGCTGGCCGAGAAACTCGAACCACGTTGCTGCCAACGTGTCGATCTGCGCCGGCCAGATCTCCCTCGCAGGCCGGACCCGACTCTGGCTTCGCGCCGCCGCGACTTCCTTGTCGGCGATCAGTGCGGTGTACTCCTCACCCCACCCGCCATCCGAGGGCGGCCAAACCACAAGGTCCTCGGTGGCGAAAAGTGTGAGCCAGAACCACGGGATGCCATAGCTCCCCCCGACGACTCCCTCCGGCGCGTCGTACACCGTCGGCGCATCTGGGGCCGATAGTGCCAACAACGCGCATCGGTTCGCCATAGTGTCCGGACGATAGCTGCGACCGAAGGGCCGTTTCCCTTCGACATCATTGGCGGCGGCGGCACGGACGGCCGCCGAGCCGGCCGCCGTTTCCGTGGCCGCGCAGGACCCCGGCGCCTGCGGATTCGACCGTCTGGTTGAGCCTGTTCCACGCGTCGCCGACGACCAGCCAGGCACTTCTTTGGTTCGGTGGCTACGGGGACTGACCGCGGGATCGAGGACTGTCCGTCCTGCTGAGCGAAGTGCCTTTCCGACCTTCGCCGTCCGGTTCACGTGCCGGAGTTAGCGCGAGGGTCGGGCCTCGACTGAGTGGCACGTCGACGCGCCGGCGTCGCGGTGGCCGTGGCGGGCGGGTGGTGATCGACTCGCCGACGTCGAGCGGCGCCGGCGCGGTTGCCCATTGCTCTACCGAAACCGGTCCAACGAGGTGAAGGCGTCGGTAGCGACGTGGTCCGCAATCTGAAGCCGCTCTTCCTCACTGCGTGTGCCGCCGCTGACCGACACGTCGATACCCGCCTCGCGGTCCAGCGCTCGGTAGTAGAGGGCATCCAGGGACGGCTGATAGGCGGCCACGTCCCCTGCGCCCTCATGCGGCACACGGTACGACGGATCTCGGAGAGCTTGAGCGAACCCTGGTTGGTCGGCGTGGAAGATTTCGATCCGTACTCTCCCGTTTGGGCCCAGCTCGTATTCGCACCAGGTTTCGTAGTCACCAAACCCGGTGTGGCTCGACAGCACCGGCGTCCCTGTTACGGACGCGATCGACTCGCCGAGCGCAAGTCGACACGGATCCTCGCTCGCCTCGGTGCCCCACCATCGCGGTCGGTCCTGGGTGCATGCCAGCGAGAGAGCAACCACAGCAGCGGCCGCACCGGAAGCAAGAAGGCGGCGCACCGCCCGACCGTAGGGTGCAGACGCGTGCGAGTCCCGCTTTGATGCTGCTGCGACCTCTGAGGGCGATGATCGGAGGAGGGCTTGATCGAGAGGAGTATCGTCCGCCGTGCTTTGGCCCGGACTTGTCAGCGAACGTCGAACGCCAATCAGTCGCCGAACATGTCGCCGACGATGTCGGCGGCGCGCTGGTCGGCGCCGGGCATGAGGTGCGCATAGACCCGCAGCGTCGTGGCGGTGTCGCGGTGGCCGAGGCGGGCGGCGACGGTGGTGATGGACTCGCCGGCGTCGAGCAGCACGCTGGCCTGGAGGTGGCGCAGGTCGTGGAGCCGGCACTCGACGCCCTCGACGTCGGCGAGGCGACGCCACGCTTGTGACAGTCGGTCCGGTGGGATCGGCTTGGAGCCGTCGATTTCGCTTGAGAACACGAAGGCGTTCGGGCCGAGCTTCGCCTCGAATGCTCTGGCCCGCTGGTCCATCGCCTTCTTGTGCTCCTTGAGTATCTTCACCGATGACTTGTCGAGCTTGACCGTCCGCTGCTGGTGCGACTTGGTGTCCTTCTGGTGAAGCTCGCCGGGCACCTGGACGACGGCGTGGCGAATGCGGACCTTGCCCGTCGTGAGGTCGACATCGCACCATCGGAGGCCACACGCCTCCGATCGCCGGCACCCGGTCGCACCGATGATCCGGAACACGACGGCGTTCTCCGGGTTGTTCGAGCTCTCGGCCGCCTTGATGACCGTCAGCACGTCGTCGATCGGCGGTGGCTCGATCTCTGACGCCGGTACCCGCGGCGGCGACGCAAGCTGAGCCGGGTTGCGGTCGAGCATCTCCCATCGCATCGCCTGGTTGCACGAGGTGCGGATCATGGCGTGCACGCGCCGGATCGACGTCGGGCCTCGGCCGGGCTTCTCGGCCAGCTTGCGGTAGAGGTCATCGAGCAGCGCCGGCGTGAGCTTGCGTAGCGGCGTGTGGAGGAAACCCTTCGGCAGCTGGCGCTTGAGCGACCGGTACCCGCGCATCGTGGTGGGGGACCGGCCCTCGTGCTCGATGTGGATGAGCCACCGGTCGAGCAACTCCTCGACGGTGTCGCCGCTCGTGTCGACCTTGCCGCGGTCGACGTCGACCACCAGTTGGGCGAGAGCCCGCTCGGCCTCGCGCTTGGTCCCCTTGAAGCCCTTCGTGCGGTACTGCGACTGGCCGGTCAGCGCGTGGCGACCCTCCGAAACGCGCAGCTCCCAGTAGCCCGGCCGCTTCTCTCGCATCGATCCTCGCATGACAAGAATCGTAGCGTTGTATGGGACAATGTATGGGACACTTGGTTTCGGCCGCCGTGAGCCTCAAAAAATAGTGCCTCTGACCTGCGCTTTTGTGGAGCCCGCGATCGGAATCGAACCGACGACCTGCTGTTTACAAGACAGCTGCTCTAGCCAACTGAGCTACACGGGCAAGAACGGCCAGCCCATTGCGTCTGGCTGGCCGTGGGGGTGAGCGTAGGACACGAGGCTCGAACGTCTCGCACGAATCTCCCGGTTCCCGGTTCCCGGAGTTCGGGGGTCACGCCGGGCGCCAAGCCGTACGTCCTCCGTCCGACCGGTCCGCTGGCCCGCTTAGGGCCGGACTTGCGGTCGGCCGCAGCGCTGGACGCCACGGATTGGGAGGGTGCTTGCATGGGACCGGCTGGTCGGTAAGGGTTGGCGCAATGGATCTGACCGAGCGCGACCGCGCCATCCTCGATTTCGAACGCACGTGGTGGTCGATGACCGGCCCGAAGGAAGCGCATATCAAGGAGCAGTTCGAGCTCTCTGCTGCCCGCTACTACCAGATTCTCGGTGAGTTGCTTGAAAGTACCGACGCCTACGACTACGACCCGCTCGTGGTGCGCCGCCTGCGCCGCATGCGCGATCGCCGGCGTCGTGCCCGTCACGACGGCGCGCAGGCCAGCGAGCCTCCTGTCCGCTGATCACGTCGGCCTGCCATCGGGTTTCCGTTTCATGGTCGAGGCGATTGGACGTCGTTGTGTTGGACCATCGAGTGGCACCGACGAAACGGCGAACCCCGTCCGACCCCGTCCGGTCCCTATGATCGCGGCCACCAACCGGCGTTCCCTTCGCCGCCCGCCTCCCTGATGCCTCCTGTCGACGACGGCCCCGCCGATCTCCCGAAACCGACCCCACTCCCACCGGTGACCGACTCACCGCTCGGGATGCTCGCCGATGCCGCGCTAGCCCCTGCGTCTCGGCCGGTGAAGAAGGTGGTCAAGAAGGTCGTGAAGAAGGCGGTCAAACGATCGGGCGCGCCGCCGCAAGCCACGGGCGCCCGACCAACAGCGACGGTCGCGTCGGGCCCGCGGCCCACCGGTCAAATCCCTGCGGTGAAGGCCACCAAGGCCACCAAAGCAGTTCCGGCATCCAAACCGGCACGGGCCAAGGGCAAGAGCCGGGACTCGGCCACAGGCGCTAGTGCCACGGGCGCCGGTGCCGCCGGTGCCGCCGGTGTGCAAGTAGCACACTCACCCGCAGGCTCGACCCGTCCGGAGCGGCCCGATCGCCAGATCCGTCCCGATCGTCCCAGCAAAGCAACCCGCGCCGTCGACCCCGTCGACGCGCTTCTCGACGATCGTCCCGCTCCGCCGCCCACCCGCACATTGGGCAAGGACGCCCAAGCGTCGATCAAGGGACTGGTCATCATCGGCATTGCCGCCGCCGCCGGCCTTGCGTTGCTCAGCGGCGCGTACAACCGAGACGGTCAGCTTGTCGCTGGTCGTCCGGTCGCCAGCGTTGAAGCCACCACCACAACCGGCTCGCCGTTCTTTAACACGACCACCTCGGTGGCCGCTCCGGTCAGCACGGCGCCACTGAAGAAACCGGCCGATCTCACCGTGCAGGTAGCGAACGCCGCCAACCTTCCGGGCACCCCGGCCGGCGACACCACCAAGAAGGTGAGCGGGCTTGGATACAAGGTGCAATCCGCCGCCGACGCCCCGGCCGATCAGCAGGTGAAAGATTCGCAGGTCTGGTACGCCGAAGGGCTCAAGGGCGAGGCCGAGGAACTCGCGAAGGCACTCAAGATCCCAGCCGACAAGGTGAAGGAGCTACCCAAATCCGTGCCGGGTTTTGTGGGCAAGGCGCAGCTTGTGGTGATGCTCGGGCCGGGCTTCGTGTCCTCGCCGAGCTGACCAACGCAACCTTCAACCCTCTCACCGTGAACGTGCCAATCGACGATCCGTGGAAGCCATTTGTTCGGCACCCGGGCGAGTCGGTCGTACTCACCGATTTCGACGGCACCCTTGCCGATATCGTCGCCGAGCCATCCGATGCTCGCCCCCGCGCCGGCGCGGTGGAGGTGCTCACTGCGTTGGCCGAGCGAATGGCGCTGGTGGCGGTGGTGTCGGGACGACCACTGAACTTCCTGATCGACTATCTCCCCGATCCACGGGTCGAACTGGCGGGGCTCTACGGGTTGGAGACTCGTATCGCCGGCCACCAACGCACCCACGGGGCAGCCGACGAATGGCGCCAGGTGGTAGCCGAAACCGTACGAGCGGCGACGGCCCGCCGGTTGCGGGTGGAGCCCAAGGGACTGTCGCTCACCCTCCACTTTCGCAACGACCCCGACCACGAGATCGAGGTGCGAGCGTTCGCCGACGAGTGGTCCGCAGCAACGGGGCTGCACGCCCGGCCGGCCAAACAGTCGATGGAGCTTCACCCACCGATCGAGGTAGACAAGGGCTCCACCGTCCACGACCTGATAGCGCTGGCCGACCAACGAGCGAGTCCGAACCCAATCCGCAATGTGTGTTTTCTCGGCGATGATGTGGGCGACCTCCCCGCCTTCGCCGCGCTCACCGACCTTCGCACCGAACGGGGTCTCCATGTGCTCCGGGTGGTGGTCAGCAGCGCCGAGTTACCGGCGCCGCTGACGGCCGTCGCCGACGTGGTGGTCAACGGTCCCGCCGGAGCAGTGGCGGCGCTCGAAGCTCTCCTGCCATAGGGCGTTTGTCCCCCAAGCATTCGCCTACTTCCCACCCGCAGCAAACCACTCGTTGTTCTTCGGCTTACCGCCCGCAACAAGGGGGCTCTTGACGGGCGTCCGTACGAGCTTTCGAAACGTGGCCCGAAATCAGCGCTTCGAGGCGTCGCTGGAACACGGTCCTCAGCGAGTCGGGCCGTCGGCTGGTTCAGCCGTCGAGGCTGGCGTTCGACGCGGCGGCGATTTGGTCCGCTAACCAATCTGCTGGCGTTCTCGCCGTAGACAGTTGCCGCATGGAATCCGCGTGAGCCGTGCGGTCCGCTGCGCTCATGGTGAGGGCACGATGTAGTTGCGCCGCCGTCTGTTCGATATCGAAAGGATGGACAGGAAGAGCCGTGTCGCCGACTTCGTCCCACGCTCCCGCCTCGGTGGAAAGCAGCACCACGCCGTCGCGCTGGTTAAGGATCGGGCCTTCCTTGGCCACGAGATTCAGCCCATCACGTAGGGGGTTCACCATCAGCACGTCGTAACGCTGCAACGCGGCGACCGATCGGGGGTAGTCGTCGGATCCTTCGAAGTGAATCGGCGTCCACGAAGCGGTACCCCACCGATCGTTGATCTGGTCGACCGTGGTCTGCACATCAACGGCGTAGCGCTGATAGTCCGGCAACGCCTCACGGGAGGGATACACGAACGCGCCGAACACCACCCGCTCGCGCCATTCGGGATGGTTGGTGAGAAACAGGTCGAACGCGTGAAAACCCCGCACGATGTTCTTCGACAACTCGATGCGATCCACACGCACGAGAAATGCTCGATCACCGATAAGGGTGCCAAGCTCGACGCCCGCGGCAGCCGTGGCGGGCAGCGCGGCGCTTGCCTCCAGGTCGGCGACGTCGCTGGCGAGCGGCCCGACGAAGGTTGGAGGCGCGTGGCCGATCGCGTCGTGGCATGCCTCGGCAAAGGTGCGAGCCCAGCGTTCGGTGTGGAACCCACAGGCATGGTTCGCGGCGAGGCCTTCGAACAGTTCCACCCGAACATCGGACGGCAGCACCCGGGCGAAGTCGGAGTTGCCAAACGGCGTGTGGGAGAAATGCACGAGCCTTAGATCGGGACGGGCCACCCGGACGGGGGGAGCGAGCAGCGCAAGGTGGTAGTCCTGAACCAGCACCACCGCGCCCTCCGGCGCTTGCTCGACCACCGCGTCGGCGAAGGCCGCGTTCACTTCCCGATAGGCACCCCAAGCTTGGCGAAACGCCGCGTCAAACGTGGGCTGGTGCGTGAGGCTCCAAAGGTGGTGGTGGAGATACCAGAGGGTGGCATTGCCCACCACGTCATAGGCGAGCCGAAACGTTTGCTCGGGCAGGTCGAGCAGCAGAATCCGAAAGCCCTCGGCGTCGGTCGCTCCACTGCCGGCCACGACCCGATCGCCGTCCGACATGGCGGCAGCGATCCAGGTGACTCCCGTGCCGGCGACCAACGGCGCCAATCCGCTGACCAGTCCGCCCGCTCCTCGTTTGCTTACCACGGCGCCGTTCTCGTCGAGCCGGAACGAGACGGGGCCACGATTGGAGACCAGCACCAGCGGGGAAGTGGACCGGTCTGTCATGGAGCGCACGCTACCTGTCGCGACGACGCCATCTCCCCTGCCCGACGTAGTCCGACGTTGCCCATGATGGCGCAGCGGCGGTCCACTGCGACGTCGGGTCTCTGGTCTGCAACGATGCCGGCATGCCGGTTCGTGTACTCGCTGCTCCCGACAAGTTCAAGGGAACCGCCACCGCTACGGAGGTCGCGCAGGCCATCAGCGACGCGGTGGAGAAATTGGGGGCAACGTGCAAACAAGTGCCTTTGGCCGACGGCGGCGAGGGCACACTCGATGCGCTGGGTGGCGCCAACCGGCAGACGATGGTGAGTGGCCCGTTGGGCGATCCTGTGCACGCCGGTTGGCAGCTTCGGAAAGGTCGGGCAGTGATCGAAATGGCGGCGGCGTCGGGCCTGCTGCTCGTGGGTGGTGCCGAGGGAAACGATCCCTTGGCCGCGTCTACCTACGGCACCGGCGAACTCATCACCGCCGCCCTCGATGCCGGGGCGAAGGAGATCATCGTTGGCGTGGGCGGCAGCGCCACCACCGATGGTGGCCTCGGCGCGCTCCGTGCGATGTTCCCTACGCATCGCCTCAAAGGGGTCCGGCTCACCGTTGCCTGCGATGTACGTATCACCTTCGTCGACGCCGCTCAGATGTTCGCCACGCAAAAGGGCGCTTCGCCAGCCCAGGTGTTGCTGCTCGAGCGGCGCCTTCAGCGACTGGTGCAGACCTACGTGCAGGACCACGGGGTGGATGTGAGCGGGATCGAAGGTGGCGGCGCCGCGGGTGGTCTTGCCGGTGGCTTGGCGGCGGTGGGAGCGGAGGTGGTGTCCGGCTTCGAGGTGGTCGCTGACGCCCTCGGCTTCTTCGACGCCTTGGCCGAAGCCGACCTGGTGATTACCGGGGAGGGGTTTGTGGACGAGGGCTCCTTCGACGGAAAGGTGGTCGGGGGAGTGGTGGGTGCAGCGGCGGAACTGGGAGTGCCGGTGCTTGTTGTGGCCGGGCAGGTGTTCGACCATGTTGACGATCGTGTGCAGTGTTTGTCGCTCCGGGAACGTTTCGGCGAGGCTCGAGCGTGGGCGGACCCTCTCGGCTGCGTCGGCGACGTACTCGCTCGGGAACTGCCTGAGCTGTTGGCTCGGTTTCCGGCCTGCTGACGGTTCGTCGAAGTGCGCCGGACCGCTGGTGATTCAGGCGGCGTCGGCGGGGCGAGACTTGCGGCTCCGCACCATGGCGACGAGGCCCTTCCACACGACAAACGCAATGAGGGCGACGAAGGCGAGTTGTAACACGATGCCGACGAGCCCGACGATGCGGCCGGCGATGCTGATGGCGCCGATCACCGCGAGGGTGCTGACCACCAGGTACAGCACGATGGGCAAGACGGGGGGGCGTTCGAGGTCGTCGGCCATGGGGCTCCTAAACAACAGACACGGGAGAGATTCCGTGTCGTGAGTGTACGGGGGCCAGATCGCCGAGGGAAGGGCGGGCAACCGGCTCTTTGCCGCATCTTCACGGGATTGGCCTTGTTCGTGGTGGTTTGCCCATCCTTGCGGGGTTGTCGTGGGTCTTTCCCGCGAGTGGCGGACGCCGTGAGCATGGTCGGTCGTGTGGCCGGACCACCCCCGGAATGGCCGCTCCGCCCGATCTCGCTCCGCCCGAACGCGCTCCGCTGTACGCCACGGCCCAAGCCCACTTGGTTGCGTCCGGTCAGGTGTTGGCGCTCCACCTCGTTGACGCTGCCATCGCTCGAATCGAGGCCCTGAATCTCGAGGTGAACGTAGTGATCGACGAGAGCTTCGAGCGGCTTCAGCTGAGGCCGCCTCGGCATCGTTGTCCCGCCGGACCGTTTGGTGGGGTTCCCCTGGTGCTCAATGATCTCGATGGTGTTTCGGCGGGGCGGGGGACCCGTGCTTCGCAGGAACGCAGGGTTTGCGAGACGTGCGGACGTCGCCGAACGCAACAGCTATTTGATCGTCAAGTTAAGAACCGACGGGTTCGTGATCGTGCGGAAACGGGTCTGTGATGATCGTTTGGGCAGGAGCGTCGCATCGAACGATGCTCTTGCCCACTCGACCCTGCCCGTGCCCTGCTTCCCGTGCCCGGCTTCCTGGCCCCGTGGCCGCACTCTGGCTCGCACGCGCCTGGCGTCTCTCGGCCCCGGCCGGGCTACCCCTCAGGTGGGGGTGGTGTCGTCGCGTAAGAAACGGTTGGCGCGCAATTCCTTCGGGGGTGGCTGGTCGACCTTCACCATCGCCCGTGCAACCACGGCGAGGGCGTCGGCGCTCTCGGGGTTCTCGTCGTGGCGGACGGCGTGGAGGGCCCCGCCAGGCGGGCAGCCGGTGAGCCCGGACACCAGTTCTGCCAAACGTGAGTCGCGTTCGACCTCCGCCTTGTTGCGGCGGCGTGGCGCTCGGCGTTTGGCGGTCGTCGAGGCGGTCGCCGAGTCGGTCGACGAAACGTCGGCAGGAGTGCGCTCCGGCTCACCGCGTTCCGTGCTCATCACATCCTCCTCTGGGCGCCAGCATCCCCATGACCTGCGCGACGCGCCGTCGCACACCACTCTGTCGGCAGCGACCGACTCCGCCGTGAGGAGCCGTACCAGATTCTGACCGGCGGACCTCGGCGGTCACGTCCCAGTGGCCGTACCCCAATCCGAGAAACCTCACGCGATGGCCCCCCAAGTCTCCAGCGGGACGCTGCTCATGGTGTCCCCATAGGCGATTGAGGACCCAATTTGCGCCCCGATTCGGCGCCCGACTTCTCGGCTCGTGGGGCGGGGCCCCGCCCGCCTCCGAATCATGCCTCGAGACTCAGGCGGAAGGTCGGCGGTACTCCGGAATCGACACCAGCGGTGGGCGTGAGGCGGACTCGACGTACACCGGATCGAGGCCGGGGCGGGCGAGGACGGCTACCTCCGGCACCCCGAAGTGGCCGCTGCGATCGAGGGCGGCTTGCAGCACGGAGGTGGCTTGTGGGCCCAGCTCGGCCAAGGTTCGGTTGCGGTGGGTGCGGGTGCCGAGGTCGACTTGCGCGAGCGCATGTTCGCCCGCCACCCGCATAGCGTCGATCAGCAACGCAATGTCGACGCCATAGCCCACCACGAAAGAAAGCTGTTCCAGGAGCGATCGGCGTCCTGCGTACTCCCCAGCGAGCGGTTGCACTACCGGCCCGAGCTGCGGAAACAGGATCGAGAGCACAGGCCGGGCCACAAGTTCGGTAACACGTCCCCCCGTCGCGTCGGTGCCGTTGTCGACGGGACGCCGGTAAAAACCCTTGACGAAGCACAGGTCAGGCCGAGTAACGAGCGGCCCGACCAACCCTGTGACGTAGCCAGGATGAAAGTCAAGCACGTCGGCGTCGCACCACACGATGAGGTCGCCTTCTGCTGCAAATACCGACTTCCAAAGCGCTTCGCCCTTGCCGTGGCCGGTGCCGTAGGTCGGGAGCACGGTCTCCGCGTTGACAACTCGTGCGCCGGCGGCGGTGGCGAGCTCAGCTGTCCCATCGCTCGAGTGATCGTCGATTACGAGGATTTCGTGGACGAGCCCGGCCCCGTCGATGAGGTCGCGTCGCACACATTCAACGATCGGTCCGATGGTGGCCGCCTCGTCGCGAGCCGGGATGCAAACCGACACGCGTGACGCGCCTTTGCGTTCGGCGAGCTCGACGGGGTCGAACTCCGCATGATGGAAGGTTCGGATCACCGAGGCTGGCACCGCTAGATCGTCATGCATCTTGGGCCGTGTTACCAAGACCAGCCCCCTTCTGTTCGACTTTTTTGGATTGCCGTCGCCCGGTCAGTGCCAAAACACGAGGATCTCCGAGCGCGGTGCCCGTGGTTTACGTGATTGCCCCGAGCGAAGGCCCAAGCTGGTGGGGGTATGACGCGGAGTTCGGAGCGTCTGCGAGTCATCGAGGCGGGTACGACGTTCTTCGAGCCGAGCGGGACAGGCGGCCCGAATGGGAAAGGTGTCCTGAATGGGAAAGGTGTCCCGAATGGGACGGGCGGCCTGAATGGGACAGGCGGTACGGATCGCATGGCGAAAGGCCTCATCCGGCAACCAATCGGTCGGTCCTGTTTTCCCTTGCATTCCGCTGGTCCCGCGCCTTACCGCGCAGAACGAGGAGCCTTCGTAGCCTGTGAGTGTGAGCGCCGGAATCGTGGCTCGGAGCAAGTTTCCCGACGCGCCCCTCGCACCGTTGACGCCATCGGGGCGTTGACATGTGGTGGAGCTGCTGCGATCTTTCGACGGTCTGGCGGGTGACATCACGCTGGCGACGCAGCGTTGGCGTCCCTACGCAAGATCAAAGGCAAGCACCTCGAAGACGATGCCGAACGTGTCCACCCGCATCTCGGAAAAGACACCGTTCACGGAAAGGCCCGCTGCCTCGCTGACCACCACGTCAAGTGGCCACTCGAACAGGATGGCGTCATAGATGCTTGAGACGGTCGCCGGGCCGATCGAATCAACGACCTCGCCGGAGTGCAGATCCAGGATCCTGGTTGCGAGGCGACCCTGCACCGTGATTTCGAAGGTCCCCACCCGGGCGATCCCGCTGGTCCGTAGTACCAGGGTGTAGTCAGTCGGCTCGTTGGCGAGCCATCGGGCGTAGGCCTCACGCGGGACGGCGGGTGACCCGGGCAACCCGGGGCCGCTGAAGTCCCGGCGAGGTGCCGTTGTCGGGGCGGGGAGGGAGGTCGACGCCACGGCTGGGCCAGGTGGCCCGCCCGGGTTGGGCACCGTGGGCGGCACCACCGCGGCCGCCGTGGTGGGCGTGGTCGGCGCCGTCGGACCGCCGATGGTCTCCGTGGTGCTGGGTAGCGCCTCCGGCAACGTGGTTCCGGGAACCGATGCGGTCGAAGAGGCTGGCGGCACGTCCACCGTGCGCTCGGGCTTCGTAGCCGGCAGGCCCGTCATCATCGAAGGTTGATCGGACAAACCCGCCCCGACGCTTTCGACGTCAAGGACGTCGCCCGATCGGGTGGGGGCCCGTACAACCGCAACGCCGCTGACAAGGACCACCACGAACACGGCGGTCGCCGAGGAAATAACCGCTCGACGGTGTCGGCGGTCGCTGCGGGCCATCACCGCACGCACGGTCTGTTCGTCGCCACCGGTGCGCGACTTCTGCGTGGCATGAACCACGCCCGCCCTTCCCTCGGCAAGGTGCTCATCGAGCTGCATCATTGGGTTCCTCCATCGTCGCGGGCGGCAGTCGCCGCCGTTCGAGCCGGCTGTTGCGTGCTGGCGGGTTCAGGTGTCGGGTCGTCGTGGGCGCCGAGGGTGCGGGCCAAGGCCGCCCGCGCGCCGCTGCAGGTGGGTTCTGGCCGTCGACGGAGCCAGACCCAGCGCCGCAGCAGCCTCGTCGACCGATCGATCGTCGAGATAGACCAGCGACACCAACTGGGCCTGGCGCCTCGGAAGTCGGCCGACCGCCGCCCACACCGCCGGATCCGCGGTGCCAGCGTCGACGGCGGCGACCACGGGAGTCCCGAGGCTACGGAGGCGTTCGAGGGCGCGACGCTCGGACACCTGCCTTCGTGTCGTGCCGAGGGCGCGATTGATGGCGACACGCCGAATCCAAAGGTCAGGGCGATCGAGGTGCTGCACCTTCCTCCAACGCTGATACACCACGGCGAAGGTCTCCTGTGCGAGGTCCTCAGCCACCGCTGGATCGCCGGTAATCGCCCGCAACAGGCCGACGACGGCCGGATACTCGCTTCGCATCAGAGCGACGAAGGACGACATCACCTCGACGTTGGGCACGTCTCGGTCGCTGCCCTGCGGTGAGGCGTTGGCGGAGTTCATGTCAGATAACACGCGCCGAGGGCCCTTGCCGTCTACACGAAACACCCGATCGTGGGAGAGCACTCGCTCGTCCAATCCACGTGCCCATCGTCATCGTCATCATCATCGTCATCGTCATCCGACAATGTTGGACGAGGTCACGTGATGGCGATGCCCGCTGGACACGGGTGCGCCTCCCGCTGTGTCGACGGCGGTTGACACTGACGCCGGTGAGCCACGCAGGTTCGTATCGGAGCTCCTCGGTAGAGCGAACTACTCAGGCCTCGGGTGCGTGCCCGGGAGCGGTGATACGGGTACAAAGAAGCTGGCATGCGTTTGCAATCTGGTTGGGTGGGACGAATCCTGGCCTTGCGGCCCGCGCCACGACGCTTGAGGTGGCGAACGTGGTGTCAGCGGAACGCCGGGAAGCGTTCGCGGCGGAGGTGTCGGTTCCTGAAGTGGTGCGTCGCGGAGATTCCTCATGTTCTTCGTTGACGCCGTGGTCGACCGACGACACCGCACGAGACGACCCGGCGATCTCGAACCTCGGCAGACGATACGAAAGGGCACCGACGCGGATGCTCGGCAACGGGGAGCGAGTCCCAGTAACCATTCGGCGGCTTCCCGCCAGCTTTTCTTGTTCTGGCGGCGTCCGTCTCACCGCCGAAGAACAAGGGGGCTTTCGACGTGATGTCCTGGCGAGGCCCCGAACCATGGCCCGGAATCCGCCCGCCTCTCGAAGCGCTACTGGGACACAAAATTCAGGGTTTGCGACCAGGGCTCCTCGCCACGCCCCCGACGTGACCTTGAGTCCGGGTGTTGAGTCCGGGTGGTGAGTCCGGGTGTTGAGTCCGGGTGATCATCTCGATGAATCCGGCAGGCAAGGAGGTGCCCAACGTTGGAGATATTGGGAAAGTTGGGCATACGCGGCGCGGCGGCATGGTTGCGGTCAGTATCCCGAACAGTACGATCCGCAAGTCCAAAAATCTTGCTCGTCGGTCTTGCTGGTCGGCCCGCCCCCGTCTCGTTGAGGAACTGAACAACCATGAGCGTCACTGTCCGAGTCCCGCCCACCCTTCGCACGCTCACGAGCGGCACCGCCACGGTGTCGGTCGACGGTGACACGGTCCAAAGCGTGCTCAATTCCCTTGAGACCATCCACCCCGGCTTCCAGGCCAAGCTCATCGATGCCGACGGCAAGCTGGTGCGGTTCGTCAACCTATTCGTGGACGATGAAGACGTGCGCTTCATGGATGGCTTGGCCACCCCCGTAACCGATGGAGGAACGCTTTCAATCATGGCTGCCGTGGCGGGCGGCGCCTGATCACCGGCGTCGAATCGCTGGTTCTTCACTCAGCGTGAAAATTCCGACGACAAATCCCACAATCCGTGGTCGCCAGGTGAGTCCGACGGCTCATTGCGAGGACCGAACGGCTCATTGCACTCAACACGGCGTCCCGCGTCGCCCGATACTGATTGTGTAGCGGCGGCGGAACTCGGCGGCGGGAACCAACGCCAGAGAGGTCGACTGGAACTGAAAAGTTCCGGTCGGCCTTTCGGTTTTTTCTAGGAGCGTGTCCCAGTAACGCTTCGAGAAGCGGATTCCGAGCCACGGTTCGGACTCTCGCAAGGACGTCACGTCGAAAGCCCCCTGTTTTGGGCGGTGAGACGGAGGACGCCGCGAGAATCGAAGCTGGCCGGAAGCCGCCGAATGGTTACTGGGACACGCTCCTAGGAGCGTGACCAGCGGGCAATGAGTTCGGTCGGCACGGTTCACCTGGCACCGCGACGCCGGCGCTGGTGGCCTCCCGCGTGGTCGTCTCCGGGACTGCGTGGAGTGGGCCGGACCGGACCGGACCTGGTTGGCAAATTGGCAGGGAGCTCCGCTCGGTGTGGTGGCGTGGTGCAACTACTGTCTGGCCGCCCGCAGGTCGCCGACCTCATATCAAGGAGGTTCTTGATGACCTACTGCCTCGCCCTACGACTCGACGAGGGTTTGGTCTTCCTCGCCGACACCCGCACCAATGCCGGAGTCGACAATGTGGGCACCTTCCGCAAACTCCATGTGATCCAACCCGCACCCGACAGGCTGTTCGTGATCGAGTCGGCGGGGAGCCTCGCCACGACCCACCAAGTGCTCGACATCATCCACCGCGACCTTGATCGGGGGAGCGACGAAAGCCTGGCCACAGTGGGTCACCTCTTCGAAGCGGCTGTATATCTCGGACGTTTGGGGCGCGAGGTGGCGCAGCAACACCAAGCGGCGCTCGGGGTAGCCGCCACCGCCACCTTCATACTCGGAGGTCAGATCGCCGGGGATCGTCCCGATCTTTTTCTCATTTATCCGGAAGGCAACTACATCCGAGTGTCCGACGAGCGACCCTTCCTGCAGATCGGGGAAAACAAGTACGGAAAGTTCCTGCTCGAGTTAGGTGTCAAAGCCCAAGTCGGTCTCACGAGTGCAATGAAGATCGCCATCAGTTCGATGGTCACCACCGCCGGCGCCAACCTCTCGGTCGGTCCACCGTACGACCTTGGCATTTACCGGAACGGTTCGCTACAACTTGAAGAGCTGCGCATTGAGGCTGATTCACCGCTGCTCGAGCGGCTGCACAACGTTTGGCACCGACACCTGCTGGCGGCGATCGACGAGTTGCCCGAAGTGTCCCAAGGCGACCTCACCCCGGAAGTTTGGACCTCGGCCTAATGGTCCACGGTCGGTCAGGTCCACGGTCGGTCAGGTCCACGGTGGTGAATGCCCGGTGGCGCGCTGCTGGAGGGCCGTGGGCCACGGCTGCCGACGAGGTGCAGGGTGGGTTGGCGTTGCACATCACGGATCCGGCCTCGCGCCCCAAGGTTCACGCTTGGCCTGCGCAGCAATCCGAGCTGTAGAACCTCGGTTCAACGACTCCGGCGTTCGAGGCGGTTCATCGGTTCGAGGCGGTTTAGGCGGCGAGGGCGGCCAACATCTCATGACGCGGTGGTCCGAGGGGCCGTTCTCGTTCACGTTCGTCACGGGATTGATACGTGGCCATCACGATCGCCAGCAGTTCGGCGTTGGCGAACAGCGAGTCGGGTGACTCGAGCAAGTTGAACATGCGGACAAACGCCCGGAACACCACGGCGTGAAGGCGTACGGCGGGGAGTACCCCATCGATCAACAGATCGCGAAGGAACGCCTGCGGATCATTGTCGGTCAGGAGGGTGTCGGTCGGGAGGGTGTCGGTCGGGAGGGTGTCGGGTGCCGGTTTTGTGGTTCCCATCAGTTCAGAAGACGGAGAGGCGGCGCCCGCGGGCGGAGGCGAGGCGGCGGAGGCATGTTCTCGGCGGGCGGCGTTGCGGGCCATTCGGTCCTGCTGGACCGATGCGTGGTACCACGGCTCGATGCGAGTGGCCGATGCGGATTCGTAGGCGCGAGCTCGGGCGGCGTGGTCGAGTCCTTCTGCTTCCAATGCATCAGCGAGCAAGGTGGCTTGGGATATCCCGAGCGAGCACCCTCGTCCGTAGAGGGGGTTCGTGCAGGTATGGGCATCCCCCACCGCATGAAAGCCGAGGACCAACGGTTGCCCTTCGGTGTCGGTGAACTGGATGTGGCGATTCAATAGACCGGCCATCACGTGTACCTCGGTGATGGCCGACGCGAGTTTCGGATTGGCCCATGCCGAGGTGGCAGGTAGCACTTTCGCCGCTTCATCGAAGCCAGCGGGATCGAGCAACTTGGCTCGGAGTTCGTCGTCTTTGGTGCGGACCGCGAAGGTGATCGAGAAGGTGCGATTGTCGCCTTGAAAGACGGCGTACTTGAGGTAGCCGAGATCCCCGCCGATGGGGCCCTCCTGTGTGGGAGCCACCGCGCCCTCATGGAGCCGATAGAACCGGCTGAGGTACACGATGCCGGTATCCTCTTCTTGCACCTCTACCGGGATGCCCGCGTCGGTGAGCCAGCCCACCGCGGCGGACCGTCGTCCATTGGCGGCGATCACGATGTCGGCCGCAAGCATGTCGGGGACGGGTGTACCAGCGGCGTCGGCGCCGGTGGGGGACTGTTGCGTCGACGGATCGGTGTCGTGCGGTTTGCCTGATGCGGCCCGTCGTACGAGTACGCCGTTGACCTGGGGCTGGGAGCTTGAAGGTGCAAAGGAGAGACCGATGGCCGCCGAGCCGTCGATCATCGTGACTCTCGGGTCGCGGAGCACCATGGTGCGCAGCACCCATTCGAACGTGGTGCGGCGGCAGGCCAGGGCTACGAGGTCGTCGTCGCCTGGAGCTGGACTGGGGTCGTCGATGCCTTCCGGCAACATCTCGGCGAACCGCATTTCGGTGGCACCGGCATCGAGCAGGGCCGAGAGCACGTCGGGGTAACGGTCGCGCAGGGTGTTCCGGAGCAGCGCAAGGAGGGCGTGAGAATGCTGGACTTGCGGCGCCCCTCGACGGTCCCAGGCGAAGGCGGCTTCGGCATTGGCAGGCATCGGTGTGGCATCACGCTCAATGATGGTGACGCGGTGACCCAACCTCGACAGTGCCAGCGCCGTACCGAGGCCGGCGATGCCGGCGCCGATGACTACCGCGTGAACCTCATTCGGTTGACCTGCGTTGATCATCGTTCAGCCGGCGTTGCTAGTCGATGTTGATCGAGCAGTCAACAGGATACCGGTAGGTTCGGGAGGGGCGGCAACGCAGGGAGAATGCTGCTGCCACTTGGTTTTCAATCAGCATTGGGCGAAGGGCCGTCGGTGTCCCGGGCGGCGCCGATGATCAGGCCCTAACATGCAAACACGCGTACTCGGCCTGGTGGCGGAAAGGCAGTTTGACATGTTGCTTCGTGGCGGTGGGATCCTCAGCGTGATCCTGATCTTCTTCTGGGTGTATTGCATTTTCGACGTGATCTCGACCGACGAGTTCCTCTGTCGGAACCTACCCAAGACGGCATGGCTCGTCGTGGTGATTCTTCTCCCCGACGTGGGAGGGTTGGCCTGGCTCTTGCTCGGACGTCCAGCGAACGCAGGCTTCCGAATCGGCGATACCACGACCCGTCGTTCCGGCAGCCGTGGCCCCGATGACGATCCGATGTTTGGCCGGTCGATGTACCAGGCTGCGGCCGGTCCGCCGGCGCCGGGCTCGGGTGAAGATCAGCGTCGCCTTTTGGAAAACGAGGAAGCGAACCGGCGCCTCGACGAGTGGGAGGCCGACTTGGCGAATCGTGAGGCCGCCGAGGCAGATGCCGAGGCGCGCCGGGCCGCTTTGGAACGTCGAGAGGCCGAGTTGCAGCGTCGCGAGCAAACTTCGACCGACTGACGGCACCGGCGATTTCCCGCCCTTTCGCTGCTCTATCTATCCCGCCGTCGACCTCCGCTAGCACTCTGGCCAGGAGAGTGCTAAAACGTGGGTGCACGTTCTTGGGGGCGAACCCGGGGGCGCAGCGAAACGAAGCCCGCCGCAACATGGTGTTGCGGCCTCACCACGGAGGCATCCGATGCCCAAGATCATCTCGTTCGACGAAGAAGCCCGTCGCGCCCTCGAGCGGGGCATGAACCAGCTCGCCGACGCCGTGCGCGTCACCCTCGGCCCAAAGGGCCGGAACGTCGTGCTCGACAAGAAGTGGGGCGCCCCCACGATCACCAATGACGGCGTCTCGATTGCCAAGGAGATCGAGCTCGAAGATCCCTACGAGCGCATTGGCGCCGAACTGGTGAAGGAGGTCGCCAAGAAGACCGACGACGTCGCCGGTGATGGCACCACCACCGCCACCGTGCTCGCCTGGTCGATGGTCCGTGAAGGACTTCGCAACGTGGCCGCAGGCGCCAACCCGATGTCCGTCAAGAAGGGCATCGAGGCCGCAGTCGTCGTCGCCGTTGAATCCATCAAGGAAAACGCCAAGGACGTCGACGACAAGAGCCAAATCGCTCAGGTTGCCGGCATCTCTGCCGCTGATCCGGAGATCGGCGAGATGATCGCCGAAGCCATCGACAAGGTGGGCAAAGACGGCGTTATCACCGTCGAGGAAAGCCAGACCTTCGGCATGGAAATGGACCTCGTCGAGGGCATGCGTTTCGACAAGGGCTACATCTCCCCCTACTTCGTGACCGATCCCGAGCGCATGGAAGCCTCGCTCGAGAACCCCTACATTCTGCTCGTCGGCTCGAAAATCGGCTCCGTCCGTGATCTTGTGCCGGTGCTCGAGAAGGTCATGCAGTCCGGTAAGCCGCTCGTGATCATCGCCGAAGATGTCGAGGGCGAGGCTCTCGCCACCCTCGTAGTGAACCGCATTCGTGGCCTTTTCCAGTCGGTCGCCGTCAAGGCCCCCGGCTTCGGAGACCGTCGCAAGGCCATGCTCCAGGACATGGCCATCCTCACCGGTGGCCAGGTCATCAGCGAGGAAGTTGGCCTCAAGCTCGAGAACACCACCCTCGACCTGCTCGGCTCTGCTCGCAAGATTGTGGTGACCAAGGATGAGACCACGGTCATCGAAGGTGCCGGCGCCGACGAAGACATTGCCGGTCGAATCAGCCAGATCAAGGCGGAGATCGAGAAGACCGACTCCGACTACGACCGTGAAAAGCTCCAGGAGCGCCTTGCCAAGCTCAGTGGCGGCGTCGCCGTGTTGAAGGTCGGCGCGGCCACCGAAGTAGAGCTCAAGGAAAAGAAGCACCGCATCGAAGACGCGGTCTCCACCACCAAGGCTGCCATCGAAGAAGGCGTCGTTGCCGGTGGCGGAACCACGTTGCTCCGGGCCCAGGTCAAGGTGCTCGAACTGGCCAAGGACCTCGATCCCGACGAAGCCACCGGTGCTCGCATCGTGGCCCACGCGCTCGAAGAGCCCCTGAAGCAGATCGCTCGCAACGCCGGCATGGAGGGTGGCGTCGTCGTAGACCGAGTGCGCAACCTCGGTTCGGCCAATGAGGGTCTCAACGCCGCCACGGGCGAGTACGAGGACCTCGTGAAGGCTGGCATCATCGACGCCGCCAAGGTCACCCGTTCGGCGCTGCAAAATGCAGCTTCGATCGCCGCGCTTTTCCTTACCACCGAAGCCGTGATCGCCGACAAGCCCGAAAGTGCCGGACCCGCCATGGGTGGCGGGGGCATGGACGACTACTAGAACTACCCCGTCCTTTTCGCCGCCCGGCGTGTCGGTCCTGTGGATCGGCCGCCGGGCGGTGGCGCGTCTGGGGCCGTTTCCATGGGCCCAAACCCGTCAACCGGAGTTCAATCACACTTGATAAAAACTTGAGCAGTTGGGTCACCCATTCGTCAGAATCCCGTTCTATAGTTGGCTCACGGCAAAGAGCGAGAAGTTCCGCCACAAGATCCCACCCCACCCACGCTTCGGGGACGGCCTACGGGCCGTCCCCGAAGTGTTTTTGCCCCACAGCCGCGCCCGTGGCACTGGTGCGCTGGTGTCGGACGGGATCTCAAGATCGGCACGGTGGCACTGTCCTCGCCATCCTCCTCCTGCACATCCTCCCCGGGCGCCGAACGCTTTCGCTCGTGGCGCGATGGCAGGTGGATGGAGTCTTCGGTCGCCGAAACCCTCGTCGGCCGAACTTTTAGGGCCCGTGTCGGCGGGTCGAAGGCGGCCGCCGTTGTAGGGTGCTCTCGATGTCGATGCACGCCACGATCGATCCGGCCAAGGCCGTGAGGTGGGAACGACAACTCGCACTTAGTCGACTGGCTCGCCGAATCGGACTGTCGGCGTTGTTGCTGGTGGCCGCGTGGCTGGGGTCACAGGTGCTCAACGAAGTTGAAGCCGAAAGGACGCGTGTTGCGGGCGACGTTACGGGTGCGCCGAGCGGGGCACCCGGCGCCGATACTTCTTCCACCGTCCGGTACGTCGATGTCCGTGGGGCGGTCCGTGTAAAGCGACTCAACATTGGGGCATCAAAAATCGGAGATCAGGTGGCGTTGATCGTTTCCGTCGATGACCCTGACAACGCGGTGTTGGCCGACACCCTCGTCGAGGCGATCCGAAGCAAGATTCCTCTAGCGCTTTACTTGGTGGCCGTGATTCCGCTGCTGACGGTTCCGGGCTTGGTGATTCGACTTGAAAAAGTCGGCCAGGCGCGAAAGGTGCTCAAGCTCACGCCCCAAAACGCCGGATTCGACTGGTTCCGAAAACAGGAAGGACGTCGAAAGGTCTCGTGTGGCCGCATCTCACCGAAGGAAAACCTTTGGGAGGAGCGGACCATCGTTCTTGGAACCGAGCGGCTCGAGCTCGATGCCATGGTCACCCACGATGTCGCGGTATGGGGTGAACCCCGCAGTACCGAGCCCTTGATTGTGGTGGGTTCCTCGTGGACGTACATCGTGATCCGTTGACCGGGAAGGCCCCCTTGGCCACATCACGACCACCTACGGCCACGCAACGGAGACGTTTCGATGCGCTCGAGGCAAAGGTATTGACGTATGCGTTGTCGTTCCCCGACGCCTGGGAAGATGAGCCATGGGGCGAGCAGGTGGTGAAGGTTGGCAAGAAGATCTTTCTGTTCCTCAATATGGCCGAAGGCGCCGCTCGTTTTGCCGACGGCTTTTATCTGGCGATGAAACTGCCGGAAAGCGCTGAGGCTGCCCTCACCTTTCCGTTTGCAACCCCCACTGGCTACGGCCTCGGCCGGTCGGGGTGGGTGTCGTTCCTCTTCGCCCCCGGCACGAAAGTTCCCTATGCGCTTCTCTGTGACTGGATCGACGAGAGCTACCGCGCCGTGGCCACCAAATCATTGGTGAAGCAGCTCGAGGCCAGCAACGGGCCACCGTTGCCGAGTGGGCGCTGAACCCGTCGGAGCCGGCGTGAGTGGCGTGATCAGGGATCGATGGCGCCGCTGTACACGTTGAACGCGTCGTTCCGGGCGAACCCCACCAACGTGAGGCCGGCGCGCTCAGCCGCTTCGACGGCGAGTGACGAGGGAGCGCTCACGGCGAGCAAGAGATCGAAGCCGCCGGCCCAGGCCTTCTGCACCAGTTCGAAGCTTGCCCGACCACTCACGAAAAGACCGGCGGGTGCGTCGTCGCCCCACGGCGGTAGGTTCCCGTCGAGGACGAGGCGACCCACCACTTTGTCGACGGCGTTGTGGCGGCCGATGTCCTCGCGGACCACTTTCGGTTCACCGTGTCCACCGAACGCCGCTGCGGCATGAACGCCGCCGCTCGCCATGAAGAGATGTTGGTGGGGGGCGACGGCTTCGGCTATCCCAAGGAGGGTTTCCCGACGAAACGGAGTGCGAGCGGGCCGGACGTGTAGGCGGGAGGAGAGGTCGTCGATCGCCTCCGTGCCGCACCAGCCGCATGACGATGTGGTGGTCGACAGTCGGGGTGCCGGGACGGGCGCAATCCCTCCGGTTTCCACGCTTACGACGTTGAACTCGGTGTCGATGGCTGATCCCGTGGCGCAATATCGACACGTCGTGACCGGTGCTCCGGCAAGCAATCCTTCGGTGAAGCAGTAACCCACGGCAAGCTCGAAGTCGTGGCCCGGGGTGCGCATCGTGGTGCTCACCAACGTGTCGTCCAAACGGATCGACAGTGGTTCCTCGACGACGATGTCGTCGGGCACGCGGCTTCGGGTTGGCCCTCGCCACTTGGTGACGAGTCGTTGTTCGGTGCGCCCTCGTGCCATCGAAAAGAGGCTATCGGGAGGGGTTGGCGGCGCCCTCACGGTGGAGGACAGCGTGAAGGTGATGCGTGAGAGGCACGCCGACTGCCTCCATAGCCACGTCGTAGGTGAGCACGTCTCTGCCAACATCGATTGTCCGGCGAGTAGCCCGAACCTCTTTGGCGGTCGCGGTTCCGGCAATCGCCGTCGACACCAGGTCGAACCGATGCTGGGCCCCGCTGTGCTCCGATGTCGTGGAGACAATCGGTCCGCCCAACACCTCGACGAGTCCGAACGGATGCGCAAGCACGAGTTCCACCGCGCCCCCGTCGGCCGCGAGCCGCCAGTAGCCAGATTCGGCATGAAGTGGTCGGTTCTCCGTGGCGTGCATCGTGCGTTGCCGGTAGGCAAGAAAGGGTTTGCCGTTGTGGGTGATCTCCACCGACTCGTGGTAGGCAAACGGCTCGATCGTGGGAAAGTTGCCGTTGCCTTCGCCCGACCAGGTGCCGAGGAGAAAGGCGATCGGCGCGATGTCCGGGTGGATTGGCGGTGTTGTCATCCCCACGACACTACGTTCGCCGCCCAACCTTCCCCGGGTCTTCCCCAGCCGTCCCCGGGTCTTCCCCGAGCTTTCGGCCTGGAGCGCTCTGGCGAACTGGGCACACATAGCGTCGTGGGAGCCACAAAAAGGGTGCCCAGTTGGAAGGCTCTGGCGAACTGGGCACACATAGCGTCGTGGGAGCGACAAAAAGGGTGCCCAGTTGGGGAGGGGGTGGCGAAGTTCGGTGGGCCGTAGACTCCGGGGCATGATCGAACCGGCCAAGCCATCCATGGGCCTCGGGGTCCTCCACCTTTTTTGTGCCATCTCGCCTCTCGCCGATGCCGACGCCGTCCTCGTCGCCGTAAAGGAAGCCGAAGCGGCCGGAGCGCAAGTGGTGCCTGTCGCCATGTTGGGCCACAAGGCCGACATTGCGTTCATGGCGCTCGTCGACGACCTGTGGGTGCTGCGTCGGTTGCAGACGGCGATACAACTCGCCGGGCTCGATGTGATCGATAGCTACGTATCGCTCACCGAATTGAGTGAGTACGCCCAGGGTGCTCCCGAAGAAATGAAACAGATGCGCCTGCATCCCCAACTGCCCCCCGAGAGCAAGTCGGCATGGTGCTTCTATCCCATGTCGAAACGGCGCGACACCGTCGGAAACTGGTTCACTCTTCCGTACGACGACCGCAAAGAACTGATGCACGCCCATGGCACCTCCGGTCGCAAGTTCGCAGGACGCGTCGTGCAGGTGATTACGGGATCCGCTGGCCTTGACGATTTCGAGTGGGGGGTCACCCTGTTCGCCGACCACCCCGACACGCTGAAGGAAGTTGTGTACACGATGCGGTTCGACGAGGCCTCGGCGATCTATGCCGAGTTTGGTGCCTTCTACACCGGCATGGTGGCATCGCTGGAAGACGTACTGGTCGAGGTGGGCCTTCGGGGCGGGGCGCCCACGTCCGATCACGACGGGCATTTGCCCTGACCATGACCGATGTCGACTCCTCGCCCGTGGGTGCACCCGTCAGCATCGAACTGGCGTCTGGTGCCGTGAACCCTCCGGCCATTCCCGCCGCCGATAGGTCGGCCAGCCTGGCGGCGAGGCCCCTGGTGCTGGTGCCTCTGGCCGAGGAGTCGCTCGACGCCAAACTTCGGCGCCTCGAGGGAATCCTGCGCGAGATCGGGCCAGTGCACGTTGCTTTCAGTGGCGGGGCCGACTCGGCCTTGCTCCTGGCGGTGGCGGTCGCGGTGCTCGGCACCGATTCCACCCTTGCAGTGATTGCGGTCTCGCCGTCACTCCCGGCTACGGAACTCACGGCAGCGGTAGCCGTTGCCTCGGCCCTTGGGGTATCGGTGCAAGAAGTGGCCACCGACGAGATGGAACGGGCGGCCTACCGAATCAATGACCGTGACCGGTGTTTCCATTGCAAGGACGCGCTAATGGACGCAGTGGCGCCGGGAGCCCAGTCGGCGGGCGCCACGGTAGTGCTTGGCGTGAACCTCGACGACCTCGACGATCACCGGCCGGGTCAGAAGGCGGCGCTGGCCAAAGGAGCACGTTTCCCCCTCGTGGAGGCCCGTCTCACGAAGGCCGATGTGCGCGACGAATCCCGATTGCGGAACCTGGTCACCTGGGACAAACCCGCCGCCGCCTGCCTGTCGTCTCGACTGCCGTACGGCACACCGGTGGAGCTGTCCACCCTACGATCGGTGGAGCGGGCGGAGGAATCACTTCGGAAGTTGGGTTTCGTGGATGTTCGGGTTCGCCACTATGGCGAAACCGCCCGCATCGAGGTACCGCTGACGTCGATCGACGCCATCGTGGCTCATCGGATCGAGGTGGTCGCCGCCGTTCATCGCGCCGGGTATCGGTACGTGACGGTCGATCTCGAAGGCCTCCGTTCGGGAAATCTCAATGCTGCCCTCGGCGCTTCAGCCGAGGTTCTTTCGGGGAATACTGACCGGCGATAAGTCGGATTTGGCAATGGTCCCCGTATTTCTCCTGCCGGTCTCGTCCGTCGGCTCGTTGATCGGAGCCGTGGATGCGATTGCCGCAACGCTGGGCATCGCTCCGCCCGAGCCGAACTGACGGTCGTCCTCCCTGGTCGAGGCGCGAGCATCGAGGTGAACGGTGTTCACAACGGAAGCTGGCGCGCTACGGTGCGCGGTCGACACCCGAAGAAGGAGGTTTCATGGCGAACCTGACGGCCAAGATCGCAGAACGCAAACCCGAGGAGCAGGCGCTCCATGATGAGCGGGGCAGCACGACCTGGGCGGCGCTTGATGGCCGCGTGAATCGGTTGATTCACGCGTTTCGCGATCGCGGCCTTCAGCAGGGCGACACGATTGCGGTGATGAGTGGTAACCGTCGAGAGTCATTCGAACTCACGCTTGCGTATATGCACGCTGGATGGATCGGTGTGCCGGTGAACTGGCATTGGACCGCTGAGGAACTGGCTTATGTGCTCGCAGACTCCGGCGCCAAGGCGTTGGTGGTCGAGGATCAATTCCTCCCGGTGGCGATTGAGGCAACCGCATCGAACTCCGATTGTTCACTGCGTGTGGTGATCGGTAGCGAGATCGGCGAGACCGACCCATCGGCCAGCGGGACATTCCTGTCCTATGAGGCCATGCTCGAATCAAGCTCGTCTGAAGAACCGACCGATCAGTGCACCGGGGGGCCGATGTTCTACACGTCCGGCACGACGGGATTCCCGAAGGGCGTGAAGTCGGCTCTCACCAAGGTCGGGCAGGACATCGGGATGTGGGAGCTCATCGCCGGCTCGTTCGCCGGGATGCTGGGCGCGCCCGTCGATGGGATCACGCTGCTTGAAGGCCCGGCCTACCACTCCGCGCAATGGGTGTTTTCAGTCTTTCCGCTGATCGGGTCGGCCAGCACACTCGTCATGCGCCACCGATTCGATGCTGCCGAGACTCTCGCCTTGATCGATGCCCACCAGATAACCACCGTCCATCTCGTGCCCACGCAGTTCATCCGGCTGCTGAAGCTGCCCGACGACGTGCGTGCTTCGTTCTCCGGTACCAGCTTGCAGGCTGTGTTCCACGGGGCCGCTCCGTGTTCGCCTTCCGTGAAACGCGACATGCTCTCGTGGTGGGGGCCGGTGGTGAGCGAGTACTACGGGGGCACCGAGGGTGGATTCCTGAGTTTGATATCCGGTGACGAATGGCTCGCCAAGCCGGGCAGTCTCGGACGTCCGTTGCCCATCGTCGATATCAAGGTGTTCGATGACGATGGCAACGAATGCGGCGCCGGCCTAGCCGGGCAGATTTGGTTCAAGAGCGTGATGGGCAACGATTTCGAATACCACAACGCACCCGAGAAAACCGCCGCCGCCCACACCACCGAGGGGTACGGCACGCTCGGCGATATTGGGTATTTCGATGCCGACGGTTTTCTTTTCATGAGCGACCGTAAGATCGACATGATCATCAGCGGGGGGGTGAACATCTACCCGGCGGAAATCGAAGGGGTGCTCGTCACGCATCCCGCCGTCGCTGATGCGGCCGTGTTTGGTGTGCCGGACGACGAGTTTGGCGAGCAGGTGAAAGCCGCCATCCAAGTTGTTGACGGCCACGAAGCCGACACGGCTTTGGAGGCCGATCTCATTGATCTCGTTCGTACCAAACTTGCGGGATACAAGGCGCCGCGTTCGATTGATTTCCACCCGCAGCTGCCAAGGACTCCCACGGGGAAGCTGCTGAAACGCAAACTTCGGGATCCTTACTGGGAGTCTGCGGGCCGGTCGATCTGATCGAGCAAGTTCCCGCAATCGGCGAGCTCGGTCGGGAGGATCATGGAGATGTTGCGCAACGAGGTGATCGCCGGTGATCTTCTACCTCTAAATTTCCCCTGTGGGCGGTCCCCCCAATCGCGCCTTCATCGCTCGCCCGCCGGGTCGCCGGCCGGGCCGGACTACGGCGGTGGGATCGGCTGCGGTCCAAGGGTGAGCGCCGCACGGGGTGGCATTGTCTGTTTCTCTGAAGTGTTCCTCGTCGTGCCTTCGCTTCAGGACGTACGGTTCGGGGTCGATGATCGTGGCGGTTACACAACGATCGGTCTCGTGAACGATAGGAGATGGTCATGGCCAACAAGTCCCCGTTGATGGCTCGCAGTTCCTACCGCGCCGGGGGCCGAGGCGGTGGTGGCGGTGCCTCGCTGCTCATCCTTGTGGCCATTGCTGCCGCCCTGATCGGCGGCGTGGTTTGGTACTTCCAGCTTGGCGGTCCCGGCACGAAGACGGGAGTGTCGCCGTACGCGCCAACGCCGCCTTCGGTGCAAATCAACATCCCCCGGGTCTGACTGCCAAGTCGATTCCGGTTAGCCGGTGAAGGTGGGTGTTGCCGATACCGCACCCGTTGTTGGCGTCGTTGGCGTGGGGGTGAGTGGGGGGTCGATCGCCGCGGGGCAGGCCGACACCCATGGAGCGTGGCCCGGCCGGACAATCGATCCGGTGATGCCATACGCAGGTTCGTCGAAGTACTCCACCGTCATGCCGCACGGGTCTCCGGCGCGGATCACGAAACGCACGAGCAGATCGGGTTCCGCGTCGGGGTTGTAGGTATCGATCGCCTTAAAATCGATCACCGCCTCATCGGGCGTAATGGTGGCGAGGCCGTACCCCTGGTGGATGAAGTTGACGTAGGGCTGGAATGGATTGATCTGTCGCGACTTCTCGCCCGCTTCGAGATAGAACGCGAAGGCCGCCTCCGCCGTATTGCCTTTGTCCACCGACTGCCGCACGACGTCGGGATCAGCGGTCAGCGAGCCGCAGGTGAAGTCATACCCAACCATCGGCGAGGTTGGATCGTCCCAGTCCGGTTTCAGGGCATCGGCAAGCCAAATGTGGGTGTGGCCGCTGAACGACAAGAAGTTCTCCACCTCGTTGGCGGCGACGTGCTCAAGGAGTTCACGACGTTCGGCCCAGTAGTCGTCCCATGCCTCGTTCGGCGCGTAGACGCCTTCGTTCGGGTGAATACCGGGAGGACGAGGCCAGGGTTCATCGAGGTCCCGGAGGCGCCACGGACCGAAGTTGTAGGGGTTGCCGAGGAGCTTCCATCGTGCGGCAGACGTGCGCAACGCGTCCTTTACCCACGCCCGTTGCCCTGCTCCGAGCGTGGTGCGATTCAGATCGAAGATCACCGCACCTTCGGGGGTGGTGGTATCGATGGCGTCGATGGCGGGGTCGCGATACTGCCGAACGTCGAGCATCAGTACATCGGCGAGGTTGCCCCAGGGGAGGGGTCGGTAGGCGCGGGTGGGGTCCCCACCGGGTGGGATTACGGGAAAGTTCTCGAACCAGGCAGCCAGGGCGTTGGCTTTGCGGACGGGGTCCAACGTGCGGTCGATTCCGTTTACGAACTCGCCGTCGTCGAACATCGCAACGGTCGGCACTGCTGCCTGCAAGGCCTGGAGCCGGGCATTCGCCTTGAAGCTGTGGTAACGATTGCGGTAGTCGGGCAGGGTGAGTGTTGCGAAGTCGTTGACGTAGATGTAGTCGCCGAGGTGCATCCAGAAATCAAGGCCGGGCTCGATCGCCATTGCGGAGTGGGCGTTGTAAAGGCTGTCGCCCTGTTGCTGACAACTGCTCCAGGCAAAGGTGAGGGCATCGACGGGCGCCCCAACGTTGGGACTGGTGCGCAGGCGACCCACAGGGCTGCTGACCCCTCCGCACAGAAAACGGTAGAAGAACCAGGAATTGGATGGGAGGCTGGTGACGGCAACCTTCAGCGAATAGTCGATGCTGTCGTCAGTGTTCAGCGGGCCTCCCGCCACGATCGCCGTGAACGCATTGTCGGTTGCGACCTCCCATGTGGCGTCGAGCGGGGCCGGCGCCAACGGTTCGGCCAACCGAGCCCAGATCACCGCCCCCGCCGGTTGAGGGTCGCCGCTCATCACCCCGTCGGGGTAGGAAGGCGTATATCCCGGAGGAAGGGCGGTGGGCGAACCTTGGGCGCGGGCTTCGCGACCTACGAGCAGCGTGGCGCCGACGGCGCCGGAGGTCAGGGCCGCGAGTTCGAGGAATTCTCGCCGGGTGATCGGGCGCCCCGGGGGCACGATGTTCCTGGCGCGAGGCGTGGGGTTCGACGGGGCGGGACGCGATCCGATTGAAGGGGCGAGGGATGGGAGGCGGGGCATAGAGCTCCTTCAGGGGAGTGGGGGAACAGCGCGGAGGTGGGGAGGATTCACGGGGTGCAACGGTGCAGCGGTGGGGTCGCCGGCGAACGACGAGTCGGGGCGTTCGCTCGGATCCGGTCCAGGTTCGTTGACGCGGGTCCACAATGGGAAGCTGATGTGGTCGACGTCGAGCCACCGCACGACACGTCCCCTTTCCCGGAGCGTATCGAGGCTGTGGCGGGCCACTAAGGGGTCGCCGAGCATATTGGCGTAGTCCGACACGGTGATCAGCAGCGGGCCATCGTCAGCGTCACCCGGACGCAAAATGGCATCCACCTCGAGGGTGGGACGGTCGGGGTGATTGAGGTCGATGGGCCAGCAGTGATACACGACCCCCTCGAACACCGACAACGCCCGAATACGCACTTCCCCATCTTGCCCCATCTGGACGCCGCTCGATCCGCCTTGAGCGTTTCGGAAGGTGAACACTTGCCGTCATGTCACCTGCACCACATGCCCGTCCCGTACCCGACCCCGTCGGTCCCGGCCAGGAATCGGTCTGGAATTATCCCCGCCCGCCTCGGTTGGAGTCGACGACGCAACGTCTCGTCGTGATGGTGGGCGGAGTGACCGTGGCCGACTCGGTGCGGGGGTATCGGGTGCTCGAGACGAGCCAGGCTCCTGCGTTCTATATCCCTCCGGACGACATTGACCGCACCCTGTTGCGCTCCGCTCCCGGAAGCTCGTTTTGTGAATGGAAAGGCCAGGCCGAGTATTGGACCGTGGTTGCGGGCGGTGTTGTGGCGGAATCGGCGGGGTGGAGCTACGCCTCGCCGGTCCCTGCGTTCGCGGGTATCGCCGACCACCTGTCCTTCTACCCCGGTCGGGTCGATGGATGTTTCGTGGACGGTGAACGGGTGCAGTGCATGGACGGCGACTTCTACGGGGGGTGGATTACCTCGGCCGTAGCCGGCCCGTTCAAGGGGGCACCCGGTACGTTGCACTGGTGACCACGCCTGACGAACCACCGGTAGACCCGTCCGGGTCCCCCGGGTTCCCCGTTGCTCCGTCATCGCTGGCCGAGGACGAAGCTCGCCTCGCCCGCTACGCGTCCGTGCTCGCGACGGGCATCGTGGCGGCGTTGCCGGGCTGGGTGAACCGGTGTGTCACGGTCACCGTGGCCGAATGGGGAGGCCCGGTGCCGTCGTGGACACTCGATCGGATCGGCGCCGCGGCGCGGCGAGCGGAGATCGAGGTGGGTGGTGCCGTGGCGTCGTTGCTCGAACTCGACATCGCCGAGCAACGCACCGGTCCGCTGGCGTTGCTGCGATCCGGCGTGCGTTACCCCACGTCGGTACTCATGGAGATCGGGGTGCCGCCGGTCGATCGAGATTCGATGACGGCCACAGCGTTCCCCGAAGACATCTATGACCTGTCGCCAGCGTCATTCGCCGATCTCGACTCCGCACTGCAGCTTCCCGGAATCGAGTGGGGCGCCGCGAAAGCCCACGTGCACCTTCGCCGGCGGCGTGAATTGGAACGGGAATGACCATCTTCGTGGTGAGCGCCGACCTGATGGATCGGTCACGTTTCCAAGCGAGTGCCGACGGCATTGACCTGACGGTCATCCGTTCCGCGTCGGCACTGGTGGATCGGGCCAACGAGCTCACATCAACCGACCGGGTTTTGCTCGATCTCGGCGGCCGGGGAGCACTCGAAGCGATCCCGCTACTCACCGCCACAGGCGCGACCGTGATCGGGTACGGAAGCCATGTCGATGAGGCACTGTTGACGACCGCCCGTGACTACGGCTGCGCCGAAGTGTTGGCCCGGTCGGTCTTCTTTCGTCGGCTTCCCGAGTTGCTCCGCGGGTAGCCGCTGGCCTCGTTCGGGGGGCCTAGGAGCGTGTGCCAGTAACCAATCGGCGTCTTCCGGCCAGCTTCGATTCTCGCGTCGTCCTCCGTCTCACCGCCCAGAACAGGGGGCTTTCGACGTTGCGTCCTTGCGAGGCTTCGAACCGTGGCTCGGAATCCGCTTCCCGAAGCGTTACTGGGACACGCTCCAAGGAGCACGAGGCGGTCAGGTGCGCCACGAACACGACCGTGCGGATTTACAGACTGGAAACATTCGGGTGACTTTTGGGAAACATCCTTTCGTCACTCTGTCATCTGCCTGACCGATTCGTGTCGGGGAGCACCACGGAGGAACTGACGTGCCTGAAGTACCCATCGATTCGGGAAACACCGCTTGGATCTTGATCTCTACCGCCTTGGTGTTGTTCATGACCCCGGGCCTTGCCTTCTTTTACGGAGGCATGGTGCGAGCCAAGAACGTGCTCGGCATGCTGATGCAGAACTTCTTCGCCATGGGCATCTTGGCCATCATCTGGAGTTTCATCGGCTTCACCCTCGCCTTCGGCAACTTCGGTGACGGCGGTTGGATCGGCAACTTCGACTTTCTGGCGATGGAGGATGTCGGCCAGACCGGCGTCGTGCTCGGCCAAGGCACCTGGGTTTCCGCCGGTGCGGGCCTCACGCTCACCATCCCGTTCATCTTGTTCTGTGCGTACCAGATGACGTTCGCCATCATCACCCCCGCGCTCATCACCGGTGCCACCGCCGATCGCATGAAGTTCCGGGCCTACGTCGTATTCATCTCGGTATGGCTCGTGCTCGTGTACTCGCCCGTCGCCCACTGGGTATTCGGCGGAGGGTTCCTCGCCAAGATGGGTGCGCTCGACTTCGCCGGTGGCGCCGTCGTGCACATCAACGCCGGTGCCGCAGCATTGGCTCTGTGCATCTTGCTCGGAAAACGTAAGGGTTGGCCCACCACCGCCATGCACCCCCATTCTTTGCCCTGGACGATGATCGGCACTGGCATTCTTTGGTTTGGCTGGGCCGGTTTCAACGCTGGATCTGCCCTTGCCGCCGACGGCATTGCCGCCCAAGCCCTCTACAACACCTTCACGGCGGCATCGGCCGGCATGATTGGTTGGGTGCTGGTCGAGATGCTCAAAGACGGCAAGCCCACCACGCTTGGTGCCGCATCGGGTGCCGTCGCTGGGCTTGTGGCGATCACACCCTGCGCCGGATTCGTGGGTGGCATGAGTGGCATCGCAATCGGCCTCATCGCCGGCGCACTCTGTTTTCTCGCCATTTCCTTGAAGACCAAGTTCGGCTATGACGATTCGCTCGATGTGGTGGGCGTGCACTTGGTCGGCGGGCTCATCGGCTCGATTCTGCTCGGGTTCTTCGCCACGACCAAGGTGAACGCCGCCGGGTTCGACGGGCTGATTGCCGGTGGCGGCGCCGACCTCTTGATCGACCAAGTGGTCGCCAGCCTCGTTGTGCTTGTGTTCTCGTTCGTGATGTCTATGGTCATCGGGAAGCTGATCGACCTCACCATTGGATTGCGAGTGAGCGAAGAGGACGAAGAACTCGGCCTCGACCTCAGCCAGCACGCCGAAAACGCCTACTCCTGATTGCGCGATGGCGGGGCCCGTTCCCGCCATCGCCCCCTGCTCCGCCCGCCTATAACCGCCAATAGTGGCCCACAAACACCCGCTCGTCTTACCGCCACCAACCGCGTCCGTCGGAACCCCGGTTCCATTCCGCGAAAAGAGAACCGCCATGAAGCTCATCACCGCAATCATTAAGCCCCACAAACTCGACGACGTGAAAGCTGCGCTCAAGCAGGCCGGCGTGGTCGGCATCACTGTCGTCGAGGTGAAGGGCTTTGGCCGTCAAGGCGGACATACCGAGGTGTACCGCGGGGCCGAATACGTCATCGACCTCATCCCGAAGGTGAAGCTGGAGGTGGTGCTCGATGCCGCCGACGCCGATCGGATCGCTGAAGTGATCGTCGAGGCCGCTCGGACTGGGAAGATCGGCGACGGCAAGGTGTGGATCAGCGAGATCGACAAGCTGATCCGTATCCGCACCGGCGAACGCGACACCGACGCCATCTGACCATGGTTCGCCGCGGCAAGGGTGACGTGCGCAAACCGCGGCGAGCGCCGGGGTCGTAGGATTCAACGATGGTCGAGGCGCTGAAACGGTCGGAGCTTTTTGAGGACCGCAGTCGAACCGGCTCGGCTTGGTGCCGTGCCTACAGCGATGTGATCGACGATTGGATCGCCGCGATTGCCGCCGAGGTCGGCTCGCTCCGCGACATCGCCCTCGTCGCCGTCGGCGGCTATGGCCGCGCCGAATTGGCGCCAGGCAGTGATATCGACCTCATCCTCATGCACCGCAACCGCGCCGATGTTGCCGAGGTTGCCAACACCATTTGGTACCCCATCTGGGACGAGGGTCTGAAGCTCGGTCACGCCGTACGCACGGTCAAAGAGGCGTTGGTGCTGGCATCAGACGACCTCGAAACTGCCACCTCGTTGTTGTCGGCCCGGCACGTGGCGGGCGACTCCTCGATCACCGACGAACTGGCCGAGAAGGCCACCGGGCTCTGGCAAAAGCGGGCCAAACGTTTCCTCGGTGAGTTGAGCATCGCCGTCGCCGATCGACACGAGCGGGCGGGCGAAGTGGCGTTCCTTCTCGAACCCGATCTGAAGGAGGGGCGAGGCGGTTTGCGTGACGTACATGCGGTGCGATGGGCCGAGGCGGCGCAGCGGGTGTTATCCGAGGGGGACGACGTCACGATCGATCAGGCCTATGAGTTCTTGCTGGCGGTGCGGGTGGAGCTTCATCGCATCACTGGTCGGCCGAATGATCGGCTTACCTTGCAGGAGCAAGATGGGGTCGCGGTGGCGTTGGGCTACGACGATGCGGTGCCGTTTATGCGGGCGTTGTCGGCGGCGGCGCGCGACATCGCATGGACCAGCGACGACACCTGGCGGCGCATCGATTCCTCATTGGTCGGCCCGATTTCCCTTCGGATCAAACGCGACAAAGAGGTGTTGCCGGGGGTGATCCTGCGCGATGGTGCGGTGCATCTTGCCGGGTCAGCCGATCCCAGCACCGACCCATCCCTGGTGCTGGCCGTCGGCGTCGCCGCCGCCGAACACGATGCTCGTATCGACCGACGATCGCTCGACCGATTGGCGGCGGCGGCCGGTTCAGCCGTGGCCAACGACTCCGGGTTTCCCTGGAGCGCGCCCACCCGCTCCCTTTTTGCGCGTCTCTTTTTCACCGGTGAAGCAGCGATCGATGTGGTGGAGTCGCTCGATCGAAAGGGGGTATGGGTGTGGGTGTTGCCGGAATGGGTCGGCGTGCGATGCAAACCTCAGCGCAACGCTTACCACACCTACACCGTCGATCGTCACCTTTGTGTCGCCGCCGCCAATGCCGCCTCCCACACATGGATGGTCGACCGTCCCGACCTCCTGGTGGTGGGCACCCTCCTGCACGACATCGGCAAGGGGTACCCCGGTGATCACACCGTGGTCGGTATCGATCTGCTCGACACGATCGGCTCACGCATGGGCTACGACGCCGACGAGATTCACACGTTGCAACAGATGGTGCGTCATCATCTCCTGCTCCCCGATGTGGCCACCCGTCGAGACCTCGATGACGACGAAACCATTGAGAAGGTGGCCCTTGCTGCCGGCAATGTCGCCACCATTCGATTGCTGCACGCACTCACCATCGCCGATAGCACGGCAACCGGGCCGGCGGCGTGGAACGACTGGAAAGCCAAACTCGTGCGCGAGCTTGCCGGTCGGGCGGAGCATGTGCTCGGGGGAGGACAGGCAGCCGATGTGTCCGGTGCGCCGTTCCCAACGGAGGACCATCTTGAATTGCTGACCCAACGGGAAGTGGCGGTGCACACGTCGGAGAATCAACTCACCGTGGTGGCTCCCGACCGCCCCGGGCTGTTCTCGAAGATGGCGGGGGTGCTGTCACTTCATGGGCTCGACGTGCTCGGTGCATCGGCGCACTCGACCGACGATGGCATGGCGCTCGAAGTTTTTACCGTAGAAAGCGGTACCGGTCCCACCATTGTGTGGGAACGGGTGGTGAACGACGTGCATGCGGTACTTGCCGGTCGGCTGGCGCTCGCCGCTCGATTGGCGGAGCGCGCCGAACGGTATGCCCGTCCGTGGGCGGCGCCAACGGCGCTCTCTCAGGCGCCCCGAGTGCGGTTCGACAACGATGCTTCGAGCTCGTCCACGGTGGTCGAGGTGCAGGGCGCCGACGGTATCGGTGTGCTCTACCGCGTCACCCGTGCGATTGCGGAACTCGACCTCGACATCCGATCGGCGAAAGTTCAAACCCTGGGCTCTGAGGTGATCGATGCCTTCTACCTTCGGACGGCCGACGGGGCCAAGGTCATCGATACGGATCACCTCGCCGAGATCGAGCGGGCGATCCTCGGGGCGTGAGTGTCCGCCCTGCCGTTGCGCGCCGACCACCCCGAACTTGACGGACTGTCAGGTAGAGGAGAACACGTTCTCGCTCACGAATCAGCCGTAGTCACTACCCTGCTCGCCCATGAAGATCGAACGAATTGGCATCATCGGTACCGGCACGATGGGGTCCGGCATCGCCGAAGCCTCCGCCAAGGCGGGTTATCAGGTGGTGGTGCGATCCCGGCAGGAGTCGAGCGCCAAGGCGCTCGTGGCCGGTATCGAAGCGTCACTGGGCCGGCAGGTCGACAAGGGTCGACTCGACCCCGCCGAGCGGGATCTCATCGTCGACCGAATCTCGATCACGTCGGCGCTGCGAGACCTCGCCGACTGCGACGTCCTGATTGAGGCGATCCCCGAGCACCTGGACACCAAACGGGAGTTGTTCCGCGAACTCGATCGGGTCTGTCGTCCCGATGCCGTTCTCGCCACCAATACGTCCACCTTCTCCATCATCGACATGGCAATGGAGTTGGCGCACCCCGAACGGGTCGTGGGCACGCACTTCTTCAACCCGGCGCAGATCATGCCGCTGGTGGAGATCGGCCGGCCGCTCACGGCGTCTGACGACGCGATCGAAACCATCACGGCTTACGTGGAGGGGCTCGGGAAAAGCGCCGTCCACGTGCGTGACACCGCCGGGTTCATTGTCAACAATCTGCTCTTCGGCTACCTCGGTAGTGCGGTGCGATTGCTGGAAGTGGGCACCGCGTCGATGGAGGACATCGACATCGCGATGCGTGGGGGCTGCAACTTTCCCATGGGTCCCTTCCAGTTGTACGACCTCATCGGCCTCGATGTTTGCGTCGCCGTGTTCGACGCCCTTCACGACGAGTTCCGCGAGCAGCAGTTCGCTTGCCCCCCACTGCTTCGGCGCATGGTGTCGGCGGGCAAACACGGGCGAAAGAGCGGCGAGGGTTTCTACGTCTACCGCTGATGCCCCGGGACAACGGGCGGGAACACGCCCGTTGTCCCGTTTTCGTGGGTTGGTTCGGCTTCGGGTCGCCCCACCCGCAATGGCCGGTAACATGCCGGGGTCATGTCGGAGCAGATCGATCCCCAAGTCGGCGCGTCGCAGCCAGACCTCGTGCGTTGGGCCGAAACGTTGGCGGGCGTCGCCCGTACCGGCTTGGGGTTCACCGAAAGCCTGTATGAGCAGGAGCGGTTCGAAGAGGTGCTTGCGGTCGCGGCCGAGATCAAGGTGGCGGCGGGCTGGCCGTTCGACGCCGAACGCATCGTGTCCGATTGGCACGACACCATCGGCCGTGGAATCCCGGGCTACCAGACTCCCAAGGTAACGATCGGTGCGGTGGTGGGCAACGACGCCGGGGAGATCCTGCTGGTGCAGCGGGCCGACTCCGGGGTGTGGCTTTTTCCTACCGGCTGGGCCGACATCGGCTATTCACCGGCCGAGGTGGCGGTGAAGGAGGTCCAGGAAGAAACCGGTATCGAATGCGAGGTGGTGCGGCTCATTTCCGTGATCGACGCCCTGCAACTCGGTTTTACCCACATCCCGTTCTACTCGCTGGTCTTTCACTGTCGGGCCGTTGGAGGAAAGGTGGTGCCCCATCCGTTGGAGTGCGCCGACGCCGGGTGGTTCTCCCGAGACGACCTTCCCGGTTTTGTGGCCGGGTTCGAGCAATGGGGTGAGCGGGCATTTCGGGCTATCGACGGAGAGCCGCTTGACGTTCAGTTCGACGCACCGCGAACGCCACCATGGCGTGGTCATCCCGATCACCCCTTGGAGTAGTGGGCCGGTCGCCGGGCCGCAGTCAGTAGGCGCGCCAGCTCCGTTGTTGGTAGTCGAGAATGTGCGGTTGCAGCAGGGTTGACGGTTGAAGGACCTCGGTCGGGCGTTGGTCGGGTGGAAACGCCTGGCCGGCGGTGAGCACTTCGGGCGTGAGGAAACGAAGGGCGGGCCGGTCGTCGGGGAGCTGAAGCAGGGGAGGAGTGCCGGGGATTTCCGCCGGATCGAAGGTGGCGAGATGAAAGCCCCAATCACCAAAGCTGGGAACGTCAACGTGAAACGCGGTGGTGTTGAAGCCGGCGGCCCGGAGGTTCACCTCGATGTCCCAAAAGACCAACGGCGCGAAGTAGGGGCTGCTGGCCTGGAGCACCACCCGACTCGTGGGAGCGATCCACCGGCTGAGCATGCCATAGAACTCCACGCTGAAGAGCTTGGCGTTGCCGGGCGTATCCGGATCGGGAAAGTCGATAAGGATGACGTCGAATTTCCGGGCGTTGTCGCGGATGTAGGTGAACGCGTCGAGGGTCACCACCTCGACGCGTCGGTCGGCGAAGCTCGATCGATTGAGCGTGGTGAAACGAGCATCGGTGCGAGCCATCTCGATCATCTGCGGATCAAGCTCCACGAGTGTGACGGCTTCTACGTCCGGGTACCGGAGCACCTCGCGAAGCGCAAGCCCGTCGCCGCCGCCGAGAATCAATACCGACTTCCGTGAACCGCGCATAGCAGGGTGCACAAGGGTCTCGTGGTAACGATGCTCATCGATGCTGGCGAACTGCAGGTTGCCGTTGAGGAACATCCGCACGTCGCCGGCTCGGCCGCCTACCGGACTCTCGGTGATCACGATCTCCTGATAGGGCGTGCGCTCGGCTCGCACGACCGGATCGCGAAAGAGTGCTTGGCGGGCCGTGACTTCGAAGTCGTCGGCGAACCAAATCCCGCCTCCGAGGAGGGCGAGCACGGCAAGGGTTCCGGCGATGATCGTGAATCGGGCGCGACGCGAGAGGTCGTATCGAAAGACCACAAGCGCCAACGCCAATGCACAGAGCACGTTGACCACACCGACGAGCATGGTGCCGGTGAGGAGCCCCACCGTGGGAAGCAGTACGAATGGAAAAGCGAGCCCTCCAAGAAGCGCCCCCACATAGTCGAGGGCGAAGAGGTCGGCGACCGTTTCGCCGGTGGAGCGGCGCCGGATCCCGTCGAACAGCGTGGCGAGCAGTGGGAGTTCGGCGCCGATAAGCGCGCCAATGAGAAAGGCGATGAGTACCAGCGAGGGCATGTAGAGATGGAGCCACGCGAACGACGCATAGAGCAGCAGGACCGAAAGGCCCCCGAGCAGTCCGAGAGCGCACTCGATGGCGACAAAGGTGGTGATGGGACGGTTGGTCCGATGTTTGGTGAGCAACGAACCAATGCCCATGGAAAACACGAACACACCGAGCACGATCGCCGTTTGCCGGATCGAATCGCCCATCAGATACGAGCCCAAAGCGATGAGCGCCAGTTCGTAGACCAGCCCGCATGCGGCGACCATGAACACCACGGCAGCCAGACCCACGAACGCGAGTCGTTGCGCGGGGTCGGACGAGACGACCGCCGTCCGGCGACCGGTCGGGAGACCGGTCGGTGAAGACACGAGGAGCCTGTCCCAGTAGTCATTCGGCGGCTTCCGGCCAGCGTCGAATCTCGCTTCGTCGTCCGTCTCACCGCCCAGAACAAGGGGGCTTTCGACGTCGCGTCCTTGCGCAGGTGCGAACCGTGGCTCGGAATCCGCGTCTCGAAGCATTGCTAGGACACGCTCCTAGGAAATTGCCGCGGCGATGGCCATGCCCATCACCACGTTCACGACGCCGGTGATCGCCGCCGCGGGGTGAAACGTGGTCTCGACGACCGTGTCGCCAAGGTCGCCCGGCGTGAACCAATCGGTGAGCTTGAAGGCAACCGCAAAGAGCACAACACCGAGCAGGCCATACCCGATCGTGTCGACGATGCCCTTCACGAAGTCGGCATGGGAGGTGAGTATGGACGTGACCACGATGATGCCGATCCCAAACAGACCAGTTCCGGCCACGACGGTGGCGTTGACGTTGCGCTCCCGCCAAATGAGTTCGGGTAGCTCCCCTGGGGTGAGCGCGTCGATGACGGCGAACCCCACGATGAGCATGGCGATAGCGGCGACGCCATATGCCAGCCCCTGTCCGAGTCCCGTGGCGAGATTGGTGAATGTGTCCATCAGATACTCCTCGGGATCACTTGCCGCCGCCTGAACCGCCGCCGCGGCCGAAACCGCCGATTCCACCGCCGGAGGAGAAGCTCCTTCCCGAGCGGCTCACGCCCCAAAAGCCACCGGTGTGATGGCCCCACCGGCGATACCCGGTATCGCCTCGGTCAAGAAAAACGAGCGCTCCCGCGCCGGCGAGCGCCGGGACCACGCCAACGACGGCGTCTTCGTATTCGAGGTACGTCCGCCCGTCGCGCGTTTGCACGTCGTTCGCTCCGAATTTGTTTTGGATCGACGCCGCCGTTTCGCTGACGTTGGTGGTGGCGACGTACATGGCGTCGGGCTGAAGGATGCTCGCCTTGGGTGTGGTGCTGGCGGTGCTACCGGCCGTGCTGCCGGCCGTAGGCGAGTCAGTAGGCATGGTGCTTGTGGCAGTGGTTTAGCCACCGGCAGTGAAGTTGGCGGCGAACGCGGCCTCGCGGTCGGTGGCCTTGCGGGTGGTATCGGCGTCGGCCGCGTTGTAGTTCTTGCCGAGCCAGGACGAAACGTTGCCGGAACCGGTGACTGCGCCGTAGACCACAAACCCGACCGCCATAATCGCCAGGACCAGCAGGGCGCCGACAATCACGATCGGCTTGATCGAACGCGACGAGGGACCACTCATCGGCGCCTTGCACTTCCTTCCGAGACCCGCACGGCGTCGTTTTTATCACAACCGAGCGGGAGGGGGACGGCTTTCGGCCACGTTCCGAGGATCTCGGGGGCGACGGGTCCTGAGCGGTAACGAACGGTGAGGCGGGTGAGCGTGGAGACGACCGTGCGTTCGCTCGGATAAAGGTGCCAGGAGCGCCACCGGAGCTGAAATGGGTTGGTTGAAATGGACGACGGAGGGATGGAGTCGAGAAGGATGCCGGTGATGGCTTGTGGTTCCCGGGGGAACGTTGCGACAACGCCGTGGGGCGCAGCGGCCAACGTGCGAACGATGGTGGAAGCCATCGTGTCGAGGCGACTCGGGGTGACCTCACGTACGCGACAAATGAACTGGTAAGGCAGGCCACCGAGAAGGGTGGCGGTCACCGGTGGCACGGCAGCGGCCACGGTGCAGGCCAACGTCTCCACGCCGATCGTTTCGTCTCTGGCATTTCGTACGGTGATTTGGTGGGAGGCGCCGAGGATGCCGAGCTCGATCGTGCCGTCGATGGCGGGGCAGGGAACCACGAGGCTGGCCAACGTGCACACGGTGGCTTGGCCGAGCGAGTAGCCGAGGGAGTGCACCGAGGTGTTGGCGAAGGGGACCTCGAGAAGGACGTGCATGCGCTCACTGCCACCCGGTGCCATCGGTGGCAACCGTGGCTATCGAGATGTAGGGGAGCTCTACCGCTTCGCCCTTCGCTACCTCCCAAGATCCATTTCCGTAACGCTCGAAGCTCAAGACCTTGCGTCCGTCGTTGATGTGGTAGTCGACGAATTCCAGGGTGCCACTGTCGGCCATGTCGGTGTCTCCCTCGGATCGGAACCGAGCGGTACCCCGCTCACGGAAGCGAAAAGTGACGCCGTTGTCGGTGATGGTGTCGGCGCCGGGCTGGTTGGAGGTGCCTCCGCCGGCCTTGAAGAGGTGAATTGGGGGTTCTACCGCTGCATCTACGGACAGCCACGCCCATTCGCCGTCGCGATGCAACCGGAACTCCTTCCAGTGGGAGCCGCCCTGGTCGTAGTGCACGACGCCCACAATGCTCCAACGAATCGTGAGGTAGGAGACCTGATGGCCGATCTTCAACTGTTCGAGGGCAGCAAGAATCTGACGGGGGGTGGGGTTGTTGGGGATCAGGGGAGCGGCCGAAACGGTTGACTTGCGGACGCCGGTAACGTGTCGAACGACGACGAAGGCCACAACTGCTCCCGCAACGCAGATAGCGCCGATCAGCAACGCCGAGGTCCCCATGCGCAGAGTTTAGGGGAGCCACTCCCCGTGAGGATTCGATGCGTGCGATGCTCTCGGTCGTCGACTGATGAGGGATCGTGCGAATGGGAACACTGCCAGAGAACATGCCGTCAGCGGTGGAAGCCGCCGGAGCAATCCTGCGGGGTGAGTACACGTCGGTCGAACTGCTGAACGAGGTGGAGGCGCGAGCCGACCGAGGCAACGACGCGCTCAACGCTTTTGTGTTCACCAACTTCGATGAGGCACGGGAGCAGGCGGCCAAGGTCGATCGCCAGATCGCTGCAGGGGAACCGGTGGGTGTGTTCGCCGGTGTGCCTTTTGGTGTGAAGGATCTCGAAGACTGTGCCGGGATGCCCACCTCAAAGGGCTCGCTTCTTTACCGGGATGGGCCGGCGAAAGCGCACGACTCGATTCATGTGGCTCGGCTGCGTGCCGCCGGTGCGATCCCCATCGGCAAGACGGCCGCGCCCGAGTTCGGCACGTTGCAGATCACCCGAACCAAGGCATGGGGCACGACACGAAACCCGTGGAACCTCGAGCACTCTCCCGGAGGTTCGAGTGGGGGTTCGGCGGCCGCAGTGGCGGCGGGCATGGTGCCGTTCGCCACCGCCAGCGACGGCGGTGGGTCCACTCGCATACCAGCGGCGTTCAGCGGACTGGTAGGGATGAAGCCGAGTCATGGTCGGATTCCTGATCCGGCGGCCGACCCCTCGCAGACGGCGGTGTTTGGCGTTGAAGTGACCACCGTCGCCGATGCCGCCCGCCATCTCGATGTGGTAGCGGGCCCCCACGATCGCGACCGACTTTCGTTGCCGGCCTACTCGGGAAGTTTCGAGTCGGCTATGGAATCGCTTGATGTTGGTGGCCTGCGTGTGGGGTGGTCCAGCGACCTGGGTTTTGCCGTGGTCGATCCCGAGGTTCACGATCTCACTCGGGGCGCCGCCGAAATGCTTGCTCGGTCAGTCGGGGTGTCGTTGGAGCATCCGACGATTGCGCTCACCGACCCGGTGCGTACGTGGCTGCAAGCCGGCGGACTGTCGTTGTGGTTCGACGTTCGCGAGAAGGAGCACTACCCCGACCGCCTCGATGAGCTCACCCCCTTCGTCAAGACTTCGATCCAAGCCTCCTTTGACCGGCCCATGCGTTCGATGGTGTCGGGGATGGAGCGTCGGTTGCAGCTCGAAGCCGACGTGGCGCGCATCTTCGACCAGGTCGATGTGCTGCTCACCCCCACCACAGCCGTTGCGTCGATTCCTGCCGGTGGGCCATCGCCAACGGTGATCGCCGGCGAGGATCTCGTGGAGCGATTCGGCGTGATCGCGGCGGGGGCCATGAGTGTGCCGTTCACCATGCTGGCGAATCTGTGCTGGAACCCCGCCTGCTCGGTTCCGGCCGGTCTGTCGTCGGCCGGGTCTCCCGTTGGACTGCAGATCATCGGCCGCCGTCACGCCGACGACGTGGTCCTCCGACTCGCCCGACTGTTCGAACAGGCCCAGCCCTGGCCCCGCCACGCCCCGCCGTTCCTGGTGTGATCGTGGCACGCCGGTCGTGACGCGGTCTCGATCGATGGTCCCTGTTGTTCGACGGGGATTCCAGCCGGGTGCACTGGATCACACCTGTTGGCGAAACGGCCACGCCAGCTGACGGAGATAGGTGGGCGGCACGGGTTTGCCAATGCCGTAATGCGTGGGCCAGCGGTTGGGGAGGTAACACGTACCGAAGATCCAGTCGATCACCGGGAACCCGGAAAAGTTGACGTCCCGGGCGGTCGGCTCGTCATTGTGGTGCCAATGGTGGAACAGCGGGCCACCGATGAGCCAGCGGAGTGGCCCATAGCGGAAGCGCACATTGCTGTGGCTGAAGACGGCTTCGAGTTGCGAGAAGATCAGATAGGCACCAAAGGTCTCTTTGCTGAACCCAAAGGCAAAGAGGGGGACGATCACGGCCGCCTGGCCGAGGGCCAAGTCCACCGGGTGAAGGCGTGCGGAGGCGAGCCAATCGAGCTCTACCGGACTGTGGTGGACCTGGTGGAAGCGCCAAAGAAAGGGGATGCGATGGCCGGCCCGATGAGCGCCGTAGAACGCCACCTGGGAGATGACGATCGCCTCGACGAATTGCAGCCAGCCCGGCTGTTGGCGGACAGCGGCTTGCAACGCGGGGCTGATGGCCCAGCCCAACAAGAGGTACACGGCCGCCAACACCATCGCGAGCACCGCCAACGTGAGGAGACTGTTCACCAAGAAGTGGATGGCGTCGGTCTTCCAGTGAGCACGAGTTGCAGCCATCGGTCGTATCGGAAGCGCTTTCTCAAGAGGCACGAAGATCGCCGCACCGATCAGCAGGCCGATGCCGGCATCAGGGCGCACGGCCAACGCGATGATTACCAACGCGATGGTCGTGAGGAGGCCAGCCCTGTCGCGCCAGCTTGCCGCTCGGTCGCGCTCTGGGCTGGTGATCTCTTGCGTGGTTGTTGTCGACGTTGATGTGAGGACGGGCTGACCCTCGTACCCCGTCGCCGGTGATCGGTCGAGCGCGGGATGTCGTCGTGAGATCACGGTGGTGCCCGACGCCGCAACAGTGATCGCGGCCGTGAGGTAGGCGAGGGCCGCGATGCCGAGCGCCGGTTGGTGGGGGAGAAGGGAGGACGCGATGAGCAGTCCCACGCACCCGAGAGCGACCACCGTGGGGCGCGCTCGTCGATGCTTCGAAACAACGAGCCACGTTGCCACGGCGGTGAGCACACCAAACAACCCGGTGGCCATCGACGTGGCGAAGCGCGCACTGGCGGCGAGCGGGTCCCCGGCGCGACCAGTCACGAGCATGGCGGCAAAGCTGGCGGACGAAACGCACAGGAGGCCGATTGCCGGCACACCGACGAGTCCGGCCATCAGGGTGCGGCGTCGCCGAACGCTGGTCGACGCGGCGGTCGAGTGGGGGTTGGCGGACGCGGGTGTCCAGGAACCATCCCGCCGCGGCCCGACCCGTTCTTCGGACGGCAGCTCGGGGTCGACCGTGCCGCCGCCGCTCTCCCACGACGGGAGTCGGGCGCCGCGTGGCGGGAACGGGGGGAGGTGATACAGGCCCCGACCATCAGGGGCAAGGGGGCTGGGCTGGGTCGAAGTGATCGAGTCTCTGGTCATCAGGTCTCCGGTCATCAGGTCTCCGGTCATGGGGTGGGGTCTCCGAGCGGACGGTCGTCAGCCCTGTCGTGCGATGCATGGCTTCCGGTTCACCCGTTCCGCCGGTGGGAGCGTTTCAAGACGGGCGTTTGCGGACCCAGGCTCCGCGGACACACCCCCCGGAGGTGACTATGGGTGTTCGTCCGCTGACCGAGGTGGTGCCTACCCGCGCCGAAAGCCGCCCTCGGCGTTGAGCACCTGGCCAGTCACCCATGCCGCTTCATCCGACACGAGCCATGCCACCACGCGCGCCGCATCCTCGGGCTGGCCCCACCGACCGAAGGGCATGAGCTTGGACACCTGGTCGCTCAGTTCCGCAGTGGCCCAGCCGGTGTCGGTCGGACCTGGGTTGATGCAGTTGACCGTGGTTCGACTGTTGGCGAGTGCGTCGGCCAAGGTGAGCGTCATCTGTTGGATCGCCCCCTTGCTCACGGTGTAGGCGATCTCGTCGGGCATTGGGCCGAGGTGCTGGCCGCTGGTGAACAGGACGATTCGGCCATCGGGTCGGCCCGTCCGATCGGCGCGTAGGAAGGCCTGGGCGAGCAGGACCGTGGCCCGGGCATTCACCGCCCAACACTGATCGAGCTCGTCGCTCGTGACGGTTGCGAGGCCGCCAGTCCGAGAGCTCTGCGCATGGTTGGCCACGATCATGTCGACGGCGCCGAACCGGCCGGTGGTGGCATCCACGAGTGCCGCGGGGACGACAGGATCACCAAGGTCGGCGGCTTCCCAGTGGAATCGATCAGGGTCGGCGCCGAAGGACGTCAACACGGGATCCGAGTCGACTCCCCAGGGCATGGCCGCGTCGTGGGGGTGCCAGCCCGTGGCGAAAACGGTCGCGCCGTCGGCGAGCAGCCGGCGGACGATCGCCACACCGATGCCGGCGCTCCGTGTCACTCCGGTGACCAGCGCCACGCGGCCTCGCAGCGGTTCGGGGCGGTTCGGTTCAGGGTGGTTCGGTTCGGGGTGTTCGGTCCCGTTGGCTGCGGCCATCTCGAAACCTTACGGCGGCGTCCGGAACGGCACGCCCGCCCAGGATCAGCCGTGGCCGTCCCACCATCGTGGCCGTCCCACCATCGTGGCTGCACAGGCCGGTGTGGGGAGCGCGTCAGTCGCGTTGCTCGCGTAGGAACTGTTCGATCTCATCGGCGAGGCTTCGGTCGGCATCGAAGGGGTTCATGTCGTTGTTGTCGAATCGTTCTTCCAAAGCATGGACGAAGGCGGCGGTGTCGGTGTCGGCGTCGACGGCGGCCTGCACCTGCGTCTCCCACGACAGCGCGGCGATCTCCAACTCGACTGCCGGAATCGAAACCTCGAGAAGATGCGCGGTCTTCTCCACCAGCGCCAGCGCTGCTTTCGGCGAGGGATTGGAGGAGATGTAGGCGGGGACGGCGGCCCACAACGAGGCGGAGCGCAGACCGGCGTCGCGGCACGCGGCGTGGAGCACCCCGACGATGCCGGTGGGTCCTTGATAACGCGACGGCAGCAGCCCCAACTCTTCGATCACTGCCGTTTCGTAGGCGGTGCCGAATACCTGCGTCGGGCGGCTATGGGGAGTTTCAGCGAGCAGCGCTCCGAGAGTGATCACCAGGCGTGCCCCCACATGCTCCGCAAAGCCGGTGATCTGCTGGCAGAACGTGCGCCACCGAAGCTGGGGCTCGAGCCCGATGAGGGTGATGACGTCGATCGGGACGATGCCTCGTTTCGCGTCGGCTCGCACGATGGACAGTGCGTTGGTGGGCCACACAATCTCACGCATGCCGTCGTCGTCGAACTGCACCAAAGGGCGGGTTTCGGAGAAATCGTAGAAATCCTCGGGATCGATGGTGGCAAAGACCTTCGCCTCCCACTGCGCTTCGATGTGGTGGAGGGCGATCGTGGCGGCATCGCCGGCGTCGTTCCATCCCTCGAACGCCACGATCATCACGGGTCCCTGGACATCGACCGGCGCGGTGTGCAGGAGGTGGGTGAGGTGGGGGGTGGGGCTCGGAATCAGGGGCGTGTTGTCGGCAGCCATGATCCGGAAAGGTTATCGGCTGCGACCGGTGGAGCGAGCGGTGCAGCCGCGCTCCGATCCGGGTTTCTCGGAGGCGGGGCGAGCGGCTGGCAAACTCGTCACCATGGCGGGTAACGATCTTGGTCCGGCTCAGCGACGGCCACTGGTTCGTGCGCATGGGTGATTGCGAAGAGATCATCGGCGACACGCGTGATGACGTCGGCGCCTTCGAGTTGGCTGAGGAGTGATGTGGGGAGCGCTGTCTCGCCATGGACCGCCCCGAGAAGGTTGCCGGTGATGGCTGCGGTGGAGTCGCTGTCGCCGCCGTGGCTTGCGGCGAGGGCCAGTCCGTCGAGCAGATCGCTGGCGGCGAGCGCGCACCACAAGGAAACGCCGAGTGCATCGTGGCCCATCCATCCGGCCGACTCCTTTGGGGGCGGTGCGATGGCGTCGATCTCTGCGGGCGTGGGGCGGTCCCCGGCCGAGGCGCGGGCCAGCGCGATCTCAAGGTAGGCCGCGGTCTCCTCGTGTCCGCTCCAGCCGGAAAGAACCCCCAGCGCGGCGCTGGCGGCATCGGCGAGACGGTCGCCGCGCAGGACTGCCGATACGAGCATGGCCAAAACCCCGGCGGGGAGATAGCCACTGGGATGACCATGGGTGAGGACGCCCGTCTCGACGCCCAACGTGAATGCATCGGCCGGGGGTACCACGATCCCGACGGGAGCCGCTCGCATGATGGCGCCGCACCCCTTGGACGTGTTGGGTGGCGAGTGGACGGTGCCGGCAACTCCGCGCTGCAAGGCGGAGAGGCACGTGCCGCCGGGAGCACGTTGGTGGTGGAGGAAGGTTTGATCGAGCAGCCAGCCATCACGCGGTACCGCCGCGTCGCCCACGGTGGAACCTTGGGTGTGGAGCCAACGCTGGTAGGCGTGCCAGACCATGGTCGGTGGGTGCGTAGTCCCGTTCGCCGCTCTTTGATGCTGCGAGCGGATCAGTCCCTCGGCGGTGAACAAGGTCATCTGCGTGTCGTCGGTTATCGCTCCACCGGGGATGCCGTAGGACGCAAGGAACTGCCGAACACCGCCGGATCCGTGGGCGGCGAAGATGCGAGCGGACGAGGAGAACTCGACGGGTGCTCCCAGCGCGTCGCCAATCGCTCCGGCCACGAGGCAGGCCCGAACAGCGGAGCGAGACGGTACGAGTGACGGGTCGTCGGGGAAGGTCATCGGCTGTTGTGTACCACGATGCGGTGACACTTTTTCGCTTCTTTTCGCATCGGGGTAGGCGGTGCCGCTTGGGTGAGTGAAAGCTCTCGCCGCGTGCAGGAGCTCTACGATGACGTCGTCCCTTTGTCGCTCGTTTCCAGGAACCCCATGTCGATCCATGTCTCCATCTCGACCATCGCCGACGACGAGCTCGTGCAGGCATTCGTTCGGCTTACGCCGCAGCTGTCGTCGTCGAACCCGGCGCCATCTCGGGAGCAGCTTGCCGAGATCGTCGATTCGCCCGCCACCGTGCTCTTCGTGGCTCGCGAATCTTCCGGCGCGGAGACGGAATCAGACGGTGGCACGGGTCCGATCGTGGGGAGCCTCACCCTCGCGCTCTTTCGCATCCCCACGGGATTGCGGGCGTGGATCGAGGACGTCGTGGTGGATGCCGATGCTCGCGGCAAGGGTGTGGGGGAGGCGCTCAACCGGGCGGCGTTGTCCCATGCCGAAACAGTCGGGGCCCGCACCGTCGACCTGACCAGCCGTCCGTCGCGCGAGGCGGCGAATCGGTTGTACCAGCGCCTCGGCTTCGTGGCCCGCGACACCAACGTCTACCGCTACTCCGCCAGCTGACTTCCCAAAAAGCTCGAACTGGGCACACCTTCTGTCGTGGGGTCGACGAAAGGGGTGACCAGTTCGCAGTAGTCTGCGGTCGATGAGCCGTGTCGACGAGGTGGGCGCACGGGATGGGTGGCGATGCTGGTTGTGCGATGAGGCCGTTGATCCGGAAATGTCGGTAAACGATCCACGCGGCCCGAGCGTCGACAGCCTCACGACCCGGGCCAAAGGAAAAGCCAAGGCGAAGGCGAAGGGAAAGCCGGTCCGCAACGGCGGAGGTGGCGGCGACGTCGACCTCAGCGAACGACTGGCGCACCGGGCGTGCAACACCAAAAAAGGCGCGATCGCTGCGGTGGTGCCTTGGCCTGACGAACTTTTTGTTGTCGACCCCGCGCCGATTATCCCCGTGGTCGATCGGCTCGGGCGTCGGGGCGGTCGCGAAGCCGTCGGGCGATGCCCCACCCAGGACGACGCCGACGCGGTGGCGGCGTGGCTCACCGATCGTTGTTCTCGCCTTGAGCCCATGCTCGAGCTCCGCACCACTATCGAGCCGGGTGGCGGGCAGTTCCTCGTTGTGCTCCACGCCTGAGCGTCACGTACCCCATCGTCACGTACCCCAGGCTCCTAGGTCACCAGTGCGGCCGAAGCCCGGTACGCTCTGCCGTGGCTGCCCGTACCGACGGCCGACATGCGAGACCTTCGGAGGACGTCGATGATCGGCGGCGACGATAACCAGATGCTGCGCCTGCTCGCGGTAGAGGACGACCCCAACGACCAAGCCTGGCTGCTCGCGCTCCTTGAAGACTCCACACTGTGCCCCTACCACATCAGTTTCGCGCCGACGATGGCTGATGCTGAGGTGTCGCTCACCGTCGGCGAGGTCGACTGCGTACTGCTTGATCTGTCGCTCCCCGACAGTTGGGGGTTCGAGTCCGTCGAACGGATCACCCGTGTGGCCCCGCACGTTCCCATCGTGGTGGTCACGGGTCAAGACGACACCGACCTCGGTATTCGGGCGATTGAGTTCGGGGCGCACGACTACCTGAACAAGGGCAAACTCACGGGTGATGGCGTCTTGCAGTCGGCCAAATGGGCGGCAGCGCGGGCAGCGAGCCGGGGTCAGGGATCCGGGGCGTTGAGCCGGATCACCGCGCCGCTGGTGCAGGTGGGCCGCGATGCCAAGATCGTCAGCGCCAGCCCTGCCTTCATCGAAATGCTCGGGCTTGATCCCGACGAGGTGCCGGGAACCGCACTCGCCGGCCTCGTCGACGAAGGCTTCAGAGCCGATTTCATGCGGGTGTGCAGCACCGTGCTCAACGGAACTTCCCCGGCAATGGCACTTCCGGCCCGAATGCTCAAAGCGAGTGGTGGGTCGGTGCCGAGGATCGTCACCGCCACCATGCTCGGTCAGGGTGAACTCGGCGAGCTCGTGCTTTTTTTTGCTGAACCCAAGCCTGGGTGATCATTGACAGCCTGGGTGATCATCGACGGGCGGGAGTTGTCGCCACCCGCCCTCGCCGTGGCGTCAACGCAGCGACATGAACACGTCGTCGTTCATGGTGCCCGCCGTCCGGCCAAGTTCCACGAACCATTCGGTGCCGAACGCCATGGCGTAGTACTCCGGAGGCAGGGCAAGGAAGGCCGCCAGACTCCGGGGTGTATCCCCATCGCCAGTGGTCTGACTGGCATGCGCTTCCATTGACGCCCGTTTCGCGGGCAGGAACTGTTGCACGTCAATGGCATGGGTGAGTTCCTCGGCAGCCGTGAACCACGAGTCGAAGGTATCGGGGGAGAAGTCCGGAGGGATCTCGTAGCCGAGCGACAGGGCGAGATCGACTCCCATCTTCATCAACTGTCGGTTGATTGTGGCCTCGAGCACCACGGCCGTTCCCGCTTTCGCCGCCGCCGCGACACCCACGTTTCGCACCTGTATGTGGTCGGGGTGACCGTAGCCACCGTTCGGGTCGTAGACAGTCAGCACGTCAACCGCCTCTTCCCGAAGAATGGCCGCCAGGGCTTCGGAGGCGCCGTCGACCGAGGCACCGGCGAACGGAGGTGCCTCCTCGGGAGACCTCGGCTGATGAAGACGCTGTCCCTTGTCCCCAGAGTCGCCGTAGTCGAGGAAGACGGTACGAGCGACGCCGAGTGCGGCCGCCGAAGTCAGTGCCTCGGTGTGCCGCCGATCAGCGAGGCCCTCACCTTCGCCGAGGAATGCGGATCCGACTGCGCCCACCCCTCCACTGGTCGCAAACACCAACACCACTCGATGCCCTTCGGCCGCGGCCTTCGCCATCGTGCCGGCGGTGAGGAGGGCTTCGTCGTCGGGGTGCGCATGGAACGTAAGCAGCGTGAACGGCATGCCCCATTATCGGCGTCCGGCGGCCGGCAACGGGTTTTCGGCGTCCGGCGTCCGGATTTCGACATGCTCGACCCGTCATCGTCCTCGTTCGTTGGAGGCCTGAGCTGCCGATCTCCCGTTCGCGTTTTCGACGGCAGTCGCGGGTACCGTGGTCGACGCCCCGGGGGGACGATGTCAGGCCCGCCGGATCACGTTTTGGAGGATGTGTGGCAGTCGGAAGCGTGGTGAATGCGACAACCGAGAGCGCCCGTCCGTTGCGTATCGGGCTGGTGTCTGATTGTTACGTGCCCCGTCTCGGGGGTATCGAAATGCAGGTGCACGACCTCGCCATCCGTCTTCAGCAGGAGGGTCACGAGGTAGTGGTGATCACCCCCACTCCCGGCCCGTCTCAAGTCGACAACGTCCGTGTTCTGCGGATGGACGTGCCGCTCCTTCCCCTCGACGTTCCTTACCGGCCGTCGTCGTTCCGGTCGGTGATCCGACAGCTCGAGGCCGAACAAGTTGACGTCGCCCATTTCAACGGTGGCGTGCTGTCGCCGCTGGCGTTCGTGAGCGCGGCGGGAGCCATACGTCGAGAGATCCCGTCGGTGGTCACCATCCATTGCATGTGGAGCTATGCGGTGCCGGGCTTCCGACTCCTCAACCAGTTTGCCCATTGGGATGAGTGGCCGGCGGTGTTGTCGGCCGTGAGTGAGGTTGCCGCGAAGTCGATCAAACGGGTGGCCAAGGACCGTGAAGTGGTGATCCTGCCGAATGGGATCGACAACGATCGTTGGGTGGTAGAGCCGCTGCCCCGAGATCCGTCGCTCGTCACGGTGGTGTCGGTGATGCGCTTGGCGCCGCGCAAACGGCCCATCAACCTCCTTCGAATGATCCGCCGGGTCCACGAGAGTCTCCCGCCTGGGCTCTCGGTCCGGCTCAAGGTGGTTGGGGAGGGCCCGGAGCGGACCTCGATGGAGAAATACATCGACACGCACAATCTTGGGCGTGTCGTGGAGCTCTGCGGCCGACTCGATCGCGATCAGATCCGATCCACCTTTGCGAGCGCAGACCTGTTCGTCGCTCCGGCCAACCTCGAGTCGTTCGGCATTGCGGCCCTCGAAGCACGATGCGCCGGCCTTCCCGTCGTTGCGAAGAGCCGAACCGGCATTCGTGAGTTCGTGGAGGACGGCCAAGAGGGCCTGCTCGCCGATACCGATCACGACATGGCCGACCAGATTCGCCGTTTGGTGACCGACGCTGATCTGCGCAAGAAGATCACCACGTTCAACCGCGAAGTACCGTCACCAGTCGATTGGTCAGAGGTTGTGCACCTCAACGTCTCGGCCTACCACCAAGCCATTGAGATGATGGCCCAACACACCGGGTTGCCGTCAGGTGTTCGGGCTCACGCCGTAGGGGCTGCCACCAGCAGTGCTGCCTTTGGGGTTGACTGAACGCGCGCACTGCGGCGGCCGACCAATCGTCCAATCGTTACTCCAATCACCACCACGACGGCGCCGCCCACGATGTCGAGCAAGAAGTGGTTGCCCGTCACCACTACGACGGCCGCAGTGACAATTGGATAGAGCACCGCAACGGTTTTGGTAGCTCGCCTTCGGCAGCGGGGGACAAGCGCCCACGCGCACCAGATGGCAAATGCGCAATGCAGGCTCGGCATCGCCGCGAACTGATTGGTGACCTTGTCGACGGAGCTACTGGCGAACGACCAAAAGGTGGGGTAGGTAGCCATCGTGTCGACGAATCCGGACCCGGACGAGATCCCGGGTGCTGCGCCGGAGCCGAGCCGATCGAGGAGGCGCGGGGGCATCAGGGGGAACGCCACGTAGGCCGCCAGCGACACGAGGATCAGGGCCGATAGGGAACGCCGAACAAGGCGGTAGTCGGCAGGGAAACGCCGGTAACACCAGATCAGCACCCCCACCGTCACGACGAAGTTCGCCGAGCCGTAGAAGTAGTTGGCGGCCACGACGACCCACGTGTGGGGGAGCACCCAGGCCTGCCACGCCAACTCCACGTTGAGGCCCAGCCGCTGCTGGAGACGCATCACCCGTTCGGCGTTGGCGAACGCTACCGCGGCATCGCCCCGGGTGAAGTTCCGGACCATCGTGTACGAGGCGTAGAAGGCGAGCACGAGGGCCACCTCTCGCCACCAGGAAAGTGCGCTTGGGGTCGGGGCCGCCACTGCCACCGATGATCGACCGCTCGGCTGAGGGGCCGGTTGGTTGGCCGGCTGAGGGGCCGGCCGGGGGGAGAGTGAAACGGCCTCCGTTTCGGGGAGATCCTGAGTGTCCCGGCGGGGAAACGTGAGGGCGACCATGACGTGATCAGTTTCGCATTGTGGGCCCGAGACGGGGAACTCCGGGGCCCGATTGGTCGGGAGGATTGCGAGCGGCTTCATTGGCGGGGTGAGGCGGACGACCCGGAAGGACACCGACTCGGTGCTGGTTGTTGTCGAGTCGCCGCCCTCCCCTTTACCGGAGCGTCACCGGAGTATCACCGCATCGGCTCGTCATACCGGCGTTTTTTTGCTGTCGTCATGCGGGGTCGAGGCGGAGGATCCGGCCGTCGACCGCCAACGCCCAGAACTCGCCGTCGTCGGTTTGGCCCCAGCCTGCGAGTTGGTTGGGTGGAAGGGAAACACCCAGATCTCGCTGGTCGAACACCGCGACGCCGTCGGTGAGCACGCCCCGGATCTGACCGGTGCAACGGTCGCCGTAGACGTAGGCCCCGGCAAGCCCGGGCAGGGCGAGGCCCCGATACATGCCAGCACCGATGATGGCGCACTCCCCTCCGAAATGAGCGTATTCAAACGCCGGCGGCACGGCGCCCGCGGGTGTGGTTTTGCCAGCGGTGACCCCGTTGCCTTGTAGGGCGTTCCACCCGAGGTTGGCGCCCCGGCCGGCTGTGCCAGCGCCATCACGGGGAAGTTTTGTTACCTCGTCGATCGCCAAGGCGGCGATGTCGGGCACCCAGAGATCACCCGTGACCAAGTCGAAGCGCAACCCCCATGGGTTGGCGACGCCGTAGGCCCACACTTCGGGGGCACCGGCGCTGGCGTCTCGGAATGGGTTGCCCGCCGGGACCCCGTAGGGCATGTTGCCCAGGCCGCCTTGCGGGTCGATCCGAAGGATCTTGCCGAGCAGGCTTTTGGGGTTCTGGGCGTTGTTGTCGGGGTCGCCTTCACCGCCACCGTCGCCGGTCCCGATGTAAAGGAACCCATCGTCGGCCACCGCAAGCGTGCCGCCGTTGCGGTCGGTGCGAGGGTGATCGATTGTGAGGATGTCTTTCCGGCTGGAGTAGTCGACGGAGTAATCGAAGATCCGCCATGAACTCACCTTGAGGCGTCCGTCTCGATCGGTGTAGCTCACGTAGATCGTGCGGCCATCGGTGGAGAACGCCAGGCCGAGCATGCCGCGTTCGCCGTCGGTGGACACCTCGCGGGCGATGTCGAGCACGTAGCCACGTTCGATGTAGAGGCCGGTTCGTATCAACTTGCCATCACGGTCGAACTGCTGGTCCACCGTGAGTTGACGAACACGGCCTTTGCGTTCGGTGAGGTAGTAGTTCGGATAGCCGGGCCGGGTGGTGAACGCCGTAGGACCCTCGATCTTGCCGATCTCGGTGAGCTTGGCGCGCACCGGTTCGAGCGAGGACGGCGCCGGAAATCCGCCGGGCACGGTGTAGGGCGGTCGGGCGGCCGCCGGAATCGTGGTGAGTGCCGCTGCCGTGCCTTTGGGCCCGCCCCCCGTGGTGGCCGGCCCCGCCGTCTCGGAGTCGCCGCCAAGGTACCCGCAGGCGACGACGGCAGTAAGCGCCATGAAGGTTCCGACGATGACCCCACCGGACCGCGCGATGCGGGCAGCCGCTGGTGGCCGGCGCGGTGTCGACAGGAACGACCGATGTGAGGATGCGTTCATCGGGTGATTCGGAGCAAGCCCTCCTGCACCACCGACACGGCGAGCGCGCCGTCCAATGTGTACATGAGGCCGCGGGAGATGCCTCGTCCGCCGAACGCGGTGGGCGAGTCCTGGTCGTAGAGAAGCCAATCGTCGGCTCGAAACGGGCGGTGGAACCACATGGCGTGGTCGAGGCTAGCCATGAAAAGCTTCTCCTTCATGGCACCCAATGCATGGGGGAGCATGGCGGTGTCGAGCACGGTCATGTCTGATGCGTAGGTGGCGACGCAGGCGTGCAGCACCGGGTCGTCGGGCAGACGACCATCCGCCCGGAGCCACACCTTCTGACGGGGTGGCAAGTGGGTTCGGCGTTGCCCGGGCTCCCAGTCGCAGTTGCGAATTTCGATGGGACGGTCGCGGTGGTATTCGTCGCCCATGATCTCCGCAAACTCCGCCCAACGCGTCTTAAAATCGGGGATCGAGTCGGGAGGTGGTACATCGGCGGGCATGTCGAACTGGTGCTTGAAGCTCTCTTCCGGCAGATGGAACGATGCTTGCAAGTGAAAAATGGGTTTGCCATGTTGGATGGCTACTACCCGACGGGTGACGAAGGTGGAGCCGTCGCGTATGCGGTCGACTTCATACAGAATCGGGATTGCGGGGTCGCCGGGACGGAGGAAATAGGCGTGTAGCGAGTTGATGTGGAAGCGGGTTTCCACCGTTCTGCTGGCGGCTACGAGCGCTTGTCCGGCCACCTGACCCCCGAAGACTCGCTGCTGATTCACGGCGGGGCTGACGCCGCGAAAGATGTTCACTTCGATCGCTTCGAGATCGAGAAGTGTGATGAGGTCATCGACCGCGGCTTGTCCCATGCCCCATGCTCGCCGCACGGCGATGGATCTGCCGAATCGTGCTCCGGCCGATGCGGGCGAGTGGGTCAGCTATCAGCCCATGCTTGCAACAGCTCGTCGGCCAGGAAACCGGTGACCACCTCGACGGCGGTCTCCGGTTCGAAGTGGGCGCCGTCAGGTCGGAGCCGAGCGTCGTCGCCGGTGCCGGCGATCCAGGACGCAAGGTCGACCACGGTGACGGACGATCGATCGGCGGCCATTTCCCTCACGAGTGTGTTGAGCCGAGTCATGCGGGCGGGGTCGGCGGCGGGCGCATAGAGGCGATCGGGCGGATTGCGGGTGGCCCCCTCCCACGGGGGTTGCGTGAGCCACGCCACCCGCGCCCCTTGGGCGGTGAGCATGTCGACCGCTTCTCCCATCTCGGCGACCATCCAGCGGTCGTAGACCGGGTCACCCGGGGAGCGCCAGGTGGGATCTCCGTTGATGCGACGGTCGGCCACGTCCCAGGGCCCGAAACTGACCACCACCACGTCGGGTCGCCACGATGCCACGAGGTTCGGCCAGGTGGGTCGGGCCGTGCCGTCGAATCCAACCGTTGAGGAGGTGGACCAGTTGCACGCCGCGTTGACCGGGCCCGTGGCATCGGCGGCGGTATGCATCTCACCGCCCCGCCCAAGCGGGCAGCCCACCCGGGAACCGTCGCCGGCCCAGGTGGCTGCGCCGGTGGCCGTGGCCCAAGCATCGAGACCAGGCGCGAGCCGGGTACCGGTGGAGTCGCCGACGACGGTTACCCGCGGTGGTGGCTTAGGTGCTGTCGTGGGCGGTGACGTCGTGGGCGGTGATGCGGTGGGCGGTGGGGCGGTGGAATCGGATGTCGGACCGGTGCCGCCGGGGGCGGAGGGCATCGTCGAGCCTGAAGTGCCGGGGCCCTCGGGGTCCTCGGGGTTCGACCGGTTCGAGGTAACCGAGGCGGAAGGCCGGCGGGCCGTTGTGGTGGTCACCAGCGCGACGAGGTCGGCCTTCGAAGGTTGCGGGGCCGTCGGCGGGGCCAGGATCGCCACTGCGCTGATGGCGAGAACTCCCGCCGGCCAAGCCAGTCGTGCGCTCCAGGTGTGCGGTTTCGGCCAGCGTCGAAGTCGGATCGGCGTCTCAATGAAACGGTGGACTGGAAGGGCGACGGCAAAGCTGAGGCCAATCCGGGCGGCGAACAGCGGAGCACCGTCTACGCCGAGTCTGGCTTCGTCAAGCCAGAGCACGATGGGGAAGTGGAAGAGGTACAGCCCATAGGCGAGACCGCCGATCCACACAAATGGGCGCAGTGCGAGGAAACGCTGCAACACCGATGCCTGAAGCGCGGCTCGGAACACCAATGCTTGGATCACGGCGGCGAGCAAGAAACCCCCCCGGTAGAGGCCGACGCTGTCCTCGTGGACGAAAAACTGCCCTATCGCAATCGAGAGGAAGCCGCCGATGCCGAGGGCCAGCACCACGGGGCGCGGGCGAGCAGCGGTCAGGTCGGTAGCGGCTTCGCCTGAGGTAACGGCCTGCTCCGCATGGCGTCGCCGCCGTAGGTTCCACCACGCTGCGAGCGCCACTCCAACGAGGAGGGACTGCGCTCGTGTGTCGGTGCCGTAGTACAGGCGTGACACGGGAGCGCCGTCGGCAAAGAGCCACGCCATCCACGCCGCCGACACCAGCGCCCCGACTGCGGCGCAGGCTCCGAGCACTTGCACAGTGAAACGTTGTGCCCATCTCGCCCGCCGGGCCAGTCCGACCAGCGCCAGCATGAGGATTGGAAACACGAGGTAGAACTGTTCTTCGATCGCCAGGCTCCAGGTGTGCTTTAGGGGGGAGTCGTTCACGAACGCGGTGAAATAGTCGGCGCCGCCGAGAATGCTGCGCCAGTTGGCCACGTAGAAGAGGGTGGCAAGCACGTCCCCCGGCAACGCCGCGCGCTGCGCTCGATCCGCAACTGCGGTGAACGCCGCCATCGCGACGAGGGTGACGAGCAGCGCTGGTCCAAGTCGTCGAAGGCGTCGACCCCAGAACGCCGGCAGGTCGAGCAAACGAGCGGTCCGAGACGCCGGGTCGTTTGCCGTATCGCTGGCCGCCCATTCGTCGAGCAGCAACGTCGTGATGAGGAAGGCCGACACGGTGAAGAAGCCGTCGATCCAGAGGAACGCGCCAGGGATCACCGTTCGCAACCCGGCGTGATAGGCCATCACCATTGCGATACCGATTCCCCGCCAACCGTCGAGTGCTGGTTGGTAACGAAATGGCGCCGGCGGCGCGGGGATGTGTGCGTTGTTCGGCATCGGGGAGGTCGGGCCTTCCGGCGCGGTGGGGGCATCCGATGGTGCACCGTCGTGTAGATCCGATGGACGGGGGATATCCGGCGGCGTCGTGGTCAAGGCCGTCATTGTGGCCGAACGCCACATGAAAGTGGCGTTGCCTTCGTCGGTGGATGCCGGGGCCTCACCTGCTCCTGGTCACCCTGCCACCGGCCAGGCGAAAACGGTCGGAGCGGCGTGGGCCAACCGAGTGGACTCCACCAGGAACTCCACCAGGAACGCCGAGAACGCCGACGACTTCGTCGATCGCTGCGGGCGGGCCAGCTGACCCGCCGGGTCAGCGACCCGCGTAAGTGGGTGTCCGGGACTGCCCGCCTACGTCCCCGTCGGGAGTGAGTCGTAGCGAGTCCCGCTCCACGAACCGCTCCGCGTGAGTACACCTGTGCAGCGTCCCCGTTACGCTCCACCATCATGACTTGGCACAGGATGGTTCTTACCGCGACAGCATTGGTGGCGCTGTTGGCAGCGTCAGCCTGCGAGTTCACGCAACTCCCCGATGGTGGCTTCCGGCTTGCGCCCGACAACCCCTCGGGAGAACGGGTGCTGATTATCGGCGACTCGCTCATGCGTCAGCCGAGTCTGTCGGTGGCGTTCGGCACGATGAACGTCGGCACGGAAACCCTGGTGCAGGCGGTGAATACGGCGGGGCTGGTATCCGGTCCGGTGAAGTACGACGAACGCCTCGCCGAGTTGTTGGCAAGTTTCAAACCCACCGTGGTGCTCATGGGTTTCTCCGGGAACTTCACGGCCCCGTATTGGGCGGGGTATTCGCCGCCCGGCGCGGTGGGTTCGGCGGAGTACCAAACATGGATCGATGCCCAGCGTGGCTCGGCCGATTTCCTTGACCGCTCTGTGGCTGCCGCCGGGCGGCTCACCGGCTTGGCCGAACTGGCCGGGGCGCAGGTCTATTGGGTGGAGACCCCGCCGTTTCCCGCTGCGTACGGCAATCCCTCGATGCCCCAGAAGCTCTGGACCCGACTTAACGCCGATATCCCCGGCGATCACCCCGAGGCCAAGTTCCTTTCGGCCAACAGCGCCGTGTCCACCTCCGCCGGCGGTTGGCGGCAGTTCAAGGCCATCTGCGGCACCACGTACGAGATTCGTTCCTTGGCCTATGACGGCGGCGTGCATTTCACCTCCGACGGTGCCGGCACCTACGGGCGGGCCCTCACCCGCGCCCTCAGCTCGGCCGAAGGTTGGGCCGCTCCACCGCAGCAGTGCCCCGGCCAGTCCGACTGAGAATCGAAGCACTGTTCTGGCCGTCATCGGTCGAACCCGGAACGACGGGTAGCGGTAGGCGGCCCGGCGTAACCTGCGGTCGATGAAGATCAGAATCGGCTTCGGCCTTGGTGTGCAAACCACCCTGCACGGAAGGGCAACGCTGGGCCCAGTGGTCGATGGCCTCGAAGAGCGAGGGTTCGACTCCCTCTGGTTCAGCGAACGGCTCGGCGGGCTGGCCCCTGATCCGATCGCGGCAATGGCGTTTGCGGTCGCCCGAACCGAAGATCTCAAGGTGGGAATGTCGGTGATGGTGCTCCCGGGCCGTAACCCTGCCGTGCTCGCCAAGGAACTGGCCACCATCGACCACCTCGCCGGCGGACGAAACCGGGTGTTGCCAGCGTTCGGGCTCGGCGTGGCCGACGGGCACGAGCAGTCGGCGTTTGGTGTCGAGCGGTCCGAACGGGCGGCGATGTTCGATGAAGCGCTCCCGCTGCTCCGACGTTTGTGGTCAGAGGACAAGGTGACCCACGACGGGATCCACTATCAGCTCGATGCCGTCACCATCCGACCCAAGCCGATGGCCGGTAACTTCGACGTGTGGCTCGGCGGGCAGGCGCCGTCGGAGCTTCGCCGAGTCGGTCGTTTGGGTGACGGGTGGCTGCCCTCGTTTTGTCGACCGATCGATGTGGCCGAGGCGCTGCCGGTCATCCACGAGGCGGCGGCGGCCCACGACCGAACGATCGACCCCGAGCACGTCGGTGCCCTCATCGCCTACCGCCCCGAAGGGCCCGTCCCCGAGCTGCTGGCCAAGATCGTGAACAAACGTCGCCCGGGTGCCGATCCTGACGACGTGATCCCGGCGGGCGTACCGGCATTGGCGGCGCAGATCGAGAAGTTCGTGGCCGTGGGGGCGTCGAAGTTTGTGGTGCTGCCGATCGTCGAGCCGGGCGACACCGATGCGGTACTGCGCGAGCTCGATGCGATCGCTGTCACCCTGCTGCCGTTGCAAACCTAAGAACCCTCGGCATGCTTTGGCCGATCAGGATCGCCACACCTCGGTGAGAAACGTCGACCCCCAACGGTTGGGCTGCAGCGCAACGCCGTCGGGCGAGGTGGGTCCGCCGACGTTTTGTATCGACGGGTTCCACGCCACCACCCAGTTGTTGTCAAACAAGAAGATCATCGGAACGTCGAGGCCCATCTGGTCCCACGCCCGCTGATACGCGTTTTTCCGAACGACAGGATCAGCGGAAGCTCTTCCGTCATCGAATGCTCGATCGACTACCTCGTTGCGATACCGCGAGAGATTCAGACTGATGGCGGGGACGGGTTTGTAGGAGTCAGAGTGAAAGAAGTGACGGAACGCGTCGGGGTCATCGTCGGCCCAGTACGCGACCAACAGGCTGTCGAAGCTCCCCGTCGCCACGGAGAGGGTGAGGGCGGTGGGCTCCACCAGTTCGATGTCGACCTTGACACCGATGTCGGTCCATTGCTGTTGGAGATAGGCCGCCAAGACACTGAACGCGGAGGAGCCCGGAATCGTGGCGATGGTGAGAGCAGGGGGGCGACCGTTGGCCTGGACGAAGGCATCCACCACGGATCGAGCACCCACAAGGTCGTAGCGGGGATAGGTGCTGATGGCTCCCCACGAGGGGCCGCCCGGGCCGTTGGAAACCCGAAGCAGGCCGGAACCAAACTGGTCCACCATGGCCTGCCGGTCGACAGCCTGGGCGAGGGCCTTTCGTAACGACACATCTTGCAGATCGCCCGAGAGTGTGTTGAAGATGATGGTGGCCTTGTCGGCGCTAAGCGTGTCGTCAATAACTCGTTCGGGTTGCTCGCTGAGGAGTGCGGCGACGCCATCAGGATCGCCGGATTGGATGAGATCCACGTCGCCGGTTTTCAGTGAGGCCGACCGGCTGCCGTCATCGGGGACGGTCTTGAACATCACGCCGTCGAGGTAGGGCAAGCCGGAACGCCAGTAGTTCGGGTTCTTCGCGGTCTTCACGCCCGCCGCATCCCACGAGCGGATACGAAACGGGCCGCTGCCGTGGGCCACCCGACCCGAACTGTCGAGCCCGGGGGAAGCCACCATCCCAAGCTGCCCGGTGAGCAACGTCGGGAAGGCGGCCCAAGGTGAGCGCATGGACAGGACGACCTCGTTGCCGTTGGCGGTCACACGCTCGATTCCGCGGACCGCATCCTGGGTGAGGATGCTCTTTTGGAGACGCGTGAAGTGGTCGGCAATCGCTGGAGGGTCGACGGGGTTTCCGTCGTGGAATGTCACTCCTCCCCGAACGCCGAGAGTCCAGGTGCGAAAGTCCGCGGATGGACGGAGCGATGCGGCGAGGTAGGGGACCGGCGCGCCTTCCCGACTCACCGCCACGAGGGGATCGAACACCGCCTTGGCCACCATGAGCGTGCCGGGGGTGTAGCGCGCCGACGTGGGATCGAGGGCAGCGAGCTCGTCGACGATGGCGACCGTGAGTTCGCCTCCGGCCTTGGGAGGTGCATCCGCGGTGCCGGCGGTGCCGGCGGTGGCGCTGAACGTCGCTGGCGTCGACGAACCGGTCGGGGTAGCGGAGGGAGTAGATCCGCCGCAGCCGGCGAGAGCGAGCGAAAGGGCAGCGCTGGCCAGGGCGAGCCGCTGAAACCAGGTTCGAGTTTCATCGCGACCATGATCGGACCTTCCGCTCGGCGCGTACGTTCGTGGCGGACCGGCCGTGGTGTGGATGGTCATCATCGCGCTCCTCTGTCGAGTCCGTATCGGACTGTTCTTCCCTCGTTGCGCGCAATCATACGAGGACACGTAGGAATGATGCCGTTTCCCTGAATCATTGGTGGATCGGACGAAACCGCCGTACCGCGATTGCATGCAAAGACGCATGAGACGCCGGGTCGCCTGCGATCGCAGCTCCACCCCATGCGGGTTCGGAGCAAGGGTTCGGAGCAAGGGTTCGGAGCTCCGAAAGGACGCCGGTCGAACGTCCCCCAGCTTTGGGCGGTGAGACGCAGGACGCGGTGAGATTCGGGGTTGGCCGGAAGCTTGCGAAGTGCTGCCGGGTCACGCTTCGAGCGGCAGTGGCGCGGAGCCGAACGCCGCGGTTGGCGTCCGCCTGATGGCTACGCCGGCCCCGGTTGGGGCCGACCCGCCGATGTGGTCGCGTGGCGTTACTGGCGTCCTGAAGAAGTTCTCCACTCCGAACCGTGAGACGGCAGAATGTTTCTCGATGGATGCCCTTCCGACGCCCGAGCCCACGGACGCGGCCTACGGTCGGATCCGGGAGTGGATCGTCGAGGGTCGTTTTGCCCCCGGTGAGCGGCTCATCGAACAGCGAGTTGCCGACGATCTTGGGTTGTCACGCACGCCGGTGCGTGAAGCGTTCCGGCTGCTCAGCGCCGAGGGACTGGTCGTCGCCGAGCGCAATCGGGGGGTGGTGGTTCGCAACCACTCGCGCGAGGAGATCACCGACGTCTACGAACTGCGCGCTCGGCTTGAGGCGTTGGTTGCCGAACGCGCGGCCGAGCGGGCCGATGCGCAGGGGTTGGACCGACTGTCGGCGGCCGCCCGCCGTTTCCGGCGAGCGACGCAAGATCGGTCTACGAATGGGATTGAACACGTGCGATCTCTGAGCGATGCAAATCGTGAGTTCCACGAGGCGCTCATCGACTTGGCCTCCTTTGGATTGCTCGGTCAGGCGTTGCGGGTATCGGTGGACATTCCTTTGGTGTTTCGCGCCTTCCAGGAGTTCAATCGGGCGAAACTGGAACGATCCGACGTCTTTCACCACTTGATCGTGGAAGCAGTGGCAGCAGGCGAGCCGGCCCGCGCCGGGCGGCTCATGATGGAGCACATCCTGCAAGGTCGAGACGCGCTTCTCGGGCTTGAACCCGGAGCGGACCCACCGCTCCCACGAGCCTGACCAATCGGCCCGCGAAACGGCAGCCCCTTCATCGGGCCAGCTTGGGGGAACGCTGGCGCAGCAGGAACGGCGCCGCGAACCCGAACCCAGCCACTCGCCGGGGTCTACGGGCTTCGCCTGTGCTCCCGTAGGATGATCTTGATGACCTTCCCTCAGCGCCGGATGCGCCGGCTCCGTCGCACACCGGCGCTTCGCCGGCTGGTGGCCGAAACTCGTCTCGGTGTCGACGATCTCGTCGCCCCCCTTTTTGTGCGGGAGGGGATCGATGTTCCGCAGCCGATTGCGTCGCTGCCAGGGCAGATGCAGCACACCCTCGACTCGCTATCCGAAGAGGTTCGCCAACTTGTCGACCTCGGCATTCCCGGGGTGATCCTGTTCGGCGTGCCCGCCGTGAAGGACCCGACCGGGAGCGGGGCGTGGGACCCCGACGGCATCGTGCAAGTGGCGTTGCGTGAGCTGCGCGAAGCCGTCGGCGACGAAATGGTGCTCATGGCCGACCTATGCGTCGACGAGTACACGAGCCACGGCCACTGCGGCGTGCTCGATCACCATGGCGAACCCGACAACGACGCCACGTTGGAGATCTACGCCAACATCGCGATAGCTCAAGCTGATGCGGGAGCCGACGTGGTGGCGCCGAGCGGGATGATGGATGGGCAGGTTCTGGCCATCCGCGATGCCCTCGACGATGCCGACTTCACCGACACGGCGATTCTGGCCTATTCGGCGAAGTACGCCAGTGGGCTCTACGGCCCGTTCCGAGATGCGGTCGACGTACGGATCGCCGGCGGCGGGAACCGCAAGGGCTACCAGCAGGACTGGCGCAACGTGCGCGAGAGCCTGGAGGAGATTCGGCTTGATGTGGGCGAGGGGGCCGACATCGTGATGGTGAAGCCGGCCCTCAGCTATCTCGACGTGATCGTGAAAGCCCGGGCCGAGCTCGACATTCCGATCGCCGCCTACCACGTATCCGGCGAGTACGCCATGGTGAAAGCCGCTGGTGCTAACGGCTGGATCGATGCCGATGCCGTGCTTCTCGAACAACTCACCGCCGTGAAACGGGCGGGAGCCGACCTCATCCTCACCTACGCCGCCCGCGAGATCGCTGAAGGACACCTCCAATGACCACGTCCGATTCTGACAACGAAAGCTGGTTTGCCCGCGCCCAGGCAGTGATACCCGGCGGTGTCAACTCGCCGGTCCGAGCATTTGGATCCGTCGGTGGCACGCCCTATTTCGTGGATCGAGCGGAGGGCCCCCATGTATGGGACTCGGGCAAGCGTCGCTACCTCGACCTCGTGCAGAGCTACGGCGCCATCATCCTGGGGCATGCCAACCCGGGCGTTATCGACGCCGTCATGTCCGCCGCCGCCGACGGCACGTCCTACGGGGCACCGACGTCCCGCGAAGTGGAGTTAGCCGAAGCGATCTGTGAACGGGTGCCGTCGGTGGAGATGGTGCGGCTCGTGAGCAGCGGCACCGAGGCCACCATGACGGCGATTCGTGTGGCGCGAGGATTCACCGGACGAGACAAGATCGTGAAGTTCGCTGGCTGCTACCACGGCCACTCCGACGGGCTGTTGGTGGCGGGCGGAAGTGGTGTGGCCACCCTCGGGCTTCCCGGCACGGCCGGCGTTACCGCGAACCAGGTGGCCGACACGATCGTCGCCCCCTACAACGTGGTGCCCACGCTTACCGATGAGGTGGCCTGCGTGATCGTGGAGCCACTCGCTGCCAACATGGGCCTCGTGGCTCCGGCGGCCGGGTTCCTCGAAGGGCTTCGCTCCGAGTGCGACCGAGTGGGCGCGCTACTGATCTTCGACGAGGTGATCTCCGGTTTCCGACTCGGGCTCGACGGCGCGCAGGGGCTCTTCGGCGTGACCGCTGATCTCACTTGCTTCGGCAAGGTGATCGGGGCCGGGTTGCCGATCGGTGCGTTCGGTGGTCGGGCTGATGTGATGCGGTCGCTGGCGCCGCTCGGCCCCGTCTACCAAGCGGGCACGTTGTCGGGAAACCCGTTGGCGACCGCCGCCGGGTTGGCTGCCCTCGGCCAACTCACGCCGGCGGTGTACGACACGCTGGCCGAACGGGTCGCCCGTTTCGCCGGGCGGATGGAAGACACGCTGCGATCGGCGGGAATCCCGGCTCGGGTGCCGCACGTGGGCACGTTGTGCGGCATTTTCCTCGGCGATGAGCTGCCGGGCCCCGACCTCCCGACCGATTACGACACGGCGAAACGCACCGACGAGAAGGCCTACGCCGCGCTGTTCCACGCCTTGCTCGATCGCGGTGTGGCCATCGCCCCCGGGGCCTACGAAGTCATTTTCGTGGGGACCACCCACACCGAAGCCGTGCTCGATTCGATCGTGGCCATCACCGCCGAGGCCGCTGCAGAGGTAGTCCAGAAGCGGTAGCGCCTTACGAAACGCTGATCGTGGGGGCCGAGGTAGTCTCGGCCGCTATGACACTCCCCCCGATCGACACCGATGCCCTCGTGCTTTTTGGGGCGACCGGCGATCTCGCCAAGAAGAAAATCTTCCCGTCGATCTACCGGTTGGAAGAACGGGGCCGCCTCGCAGGCATGCCTATCGTTGGCGTGGCCTCGTCGGAATGGGACGACGAGCACCTTCGCGGGCACGCCAAGGAAGCAATCGAGGCCAAACATGCCATGGACCCCGATGTGTGGGCAACGTTGTCGACGAGTCTGTCGTACTGCTCGGGGGACTACCGAACGCCGGAAATTTACCAGCTTCTGGCTGAGAAGCTCAAGGGCAAAAAACATCCGATGTTCTACCTGGCTATCCCGCCGATCCTCTTCGACGATGTCGTCGAGGGGCTTGCGGCGGCGGGGCTCACCGATGGCGCCAAGGTGGTGGTGGAGAAACCCTTTGGGCGCGATCGCAAGAGTGCTCGCGAACTCAACGAGGTGCTGCATCGGCATTTCGCCGAACCATCGATCTTCCGTATCGATCACTATCTCGGCAAGGACGCGATTGAAAACATCTTGGTGTTTCGATTCGCCAACTCGTTGCTCGAACCGGTGTGGAACCGCAACTTCATCAACAAAGTGCAGGTCACGATCGCCGAAGACTTCGGCACCGTCGGCCGGGCCAAGTACTACGACACCGCCGGTGCGCTACGCGACGTCGTGCAAAACCATCTCCTTGAGATCGTGGCCCTCCTGGCGATGGAACCGCCGGTGTCATCGAGCGGCGATGCGCTGCGTGATGAGAAGGTGAAGGTGTATCGCCAGATCCGCACATTCGATCCCAACAAGGTGGTGCGGGGCCAGTACCGCGAGTACATCGACGAGCCGGGGGTCGACTACGGCTCCGACACCGAGACGTTCGTGGCGCTGGAGTTCGAGATCGATTCGTGGCGCTGGTCCGGTGTGCCGTGGCTGGTGCGCACGGGTAAGAACCTGCCCGTCACCACTACGGAAGCGGTGGTGGAGTTCAAGGCGCCGCCCCGCATGTTCTTCGCCGGCGACCCGTCGGCTCCGCAGAGCTCCAACCATTTGCGGTTCCGACTCGGGGCGGACTCAGGCATCAACCTGCAGCTCTCAGCCAAGACCGCCGGCGATCGGCTCTCCACCCACACCGTGGATCTCGAAGTGACGCAGGACAAGCTGTTCGGCATCAGCGACGAGCCCTATGAGCGGCTGCTCGAAGACGCCATGGAGGGCGACATGCGTCGCTTCGGCCGCAGCGATGCCGTCGACGAACAGTGGCGGGTGGTGCAGCGGGTGCTCGACCATCCGTCCCCCGTCGTGCTCTACGAAAAGGGCACGTGGGGCCCCCACGAAGCCGTGGCGATCGGCGCCCCCTTCGGCGGCTGGCACACCCCCAAACCCGACTGACCGCCGGCCCGACCGTTCCCCCCACCCCTGTCCACCCGGTTTTTGGTAGGGGAGACGCATCATTTTTGATGCGTCTCCCCTACCAAAAACCGAAGGTAGGGGTCACGGAGTGGGGGGCGATCAGGGAGCGGGGGGCGTGACCACCTCGAACTGGCGGATCTCGGTGTGGTCGAGGCGTTGGGACGACACCATCTTGAGGTCCGGGCGGTCGATGTTGCAGGCCTCGAGGTTGCGCATGCCGTTGGAGTAGCTCATTGCGCACCACACCCGATCACCCGGTTGAAGGGCCTTGGTGTCGAGCACAGCATTCAAGCCGATGTAGAGGCGATCGGGGTCCTCTTCGTTTTCCCACTCCAGGTCGAACACCTTGCCGGGGTGGCTGGTGTTGATCAACGCGTCGTGGGCATACCAATGGAGGTAACGGTGGTAGACGAGCACCACGTTGCGCGGCGACGGGCTCTTGGCCACCGGCTGAAGGTCGTTGACGGCGTGACGGGTAAAGGTGTCGGGAGCAAACGCCCAGGTGACGGGCCACAGGGCAACCGCGACGGCGACAAACCCCGCCGCCATGGCCAGCGGTGTGCCGCGGGCAACCAACATCACGGAGCGGCCCATCCCGAGAAACACGATGAGAAGGGCGACGTGCGTAAAGGCCAGGTTCACCCGTTCCAAGGTCATGGGCCAGTGGACCGCGGCCGATGCCACCACCACCAGTAGGTACGATGAGACGGGCACGATCACCATCCATGCCCATCTCCGGGCGACGAACACCACCCCAACGACCGCCGCCGCCACAAGCGCGGCACGGGCGCCCAGCCAGATCGTGCCACCCTGCTCGGATACTCGGTAGCCGGCGAGGGCCACCGACAGTTGTGAGACCGCCTTGCGAAGCAGCCCGGTGACCGTGTTCGCTCCGCCGAGGGCAGCGCCGTCGTCGATCCACCAACTGGTGATCGACGGCTTGGAGCCAATCGTCTTGTACAGCGTGATCCAGGTGACGCCAAGGATTGCGGCGCCAACTGCGCCGCCGGTAGCGAGCATGCCGATTCGTCGCCAACGCGCATGTTTGTCGGCTCGCCACCCCCACCAGAACGCCGCCGCCCCGATGGCCGGCAGGGCAAAGAGCCCGCCGATCAATACCAGCGGCGACAGGCCCACGAGCACGGCGAGAGCCACGGGCGCCCCTCGGGTGCGTCCGAGTTCTCCCAGAGCGAGCAACATGATCGCGACCCACAGCACCTCGAACGTGTAGTTGTTGAAGTAGTGGTAGTAGTGCGACACCTCGGGGGAGAAGGCGAGGAGGCCAACCGACACCGCCGACAGCAGGCCGGTGCTCGCACCGGTGCTGATCCGTCCGCCCGTCAAACGCATCACGGGAATGTTGATCGGTGCGCGTTCGACGACTCGCTGGACGAGGAGGGCCAAAACGCCGGATGCGAGCAGGTACCACCCGGCGCTGATCACGCGGTAGAGCGCCGGGTTGTACCCGAACGGGTAGGTGATCCACTTCATCACGTAGACCCACCCCAAAGGGTTGGGCGTGTCGTGGAGCAGCATGCGCTCCCACGGACGTTCTGACCGAACGAAATCGGCCCGCCATTGTTCGTCGTAGAAGAAGCCGCCGCTCCAGCTCCCGCGGTTCGTGTACCAGATGATCACTAGCGTGATCGCCATGGCCAGAACCATCCAGGGCCAACGCCCCCGGAGGAGGTCGCGCCAGGAGTCTGGTGTTGAGGCACCGGCCTGACGACGACCGGCGACCGGTGGCGTTCCTTCGGCCTTGGTGACGGTGGCGGACATGGAAACGGCGGGAAGAGGAGCGGGACCGAAGGGAGAGGTCATTCCGCAATCGGAGACTATCGAGTGGCTCGGCCCGGGCGGTGGCAGGGAGTTGATAGGGGACATCGGCTTCGAAGGAGTTGCACGGTCAGCCGTGGTCGTGTCGCTCAAGAATGAGACAACCAGGCCATGCCCCGGTGGTCAACATCCGCCATGATCCTCTCAAGAGCGCTCACCGAGCGTCGAACAGGAACCACCTTCACTTCCTGCCCCCCCACTTCGCGGGTAGCAGGAGTTGACCACCTCCCGATCAGTTGCAGTCGGATCCACGAGGTACACGGATACCGAACCCCGAACCCAGTTGTCAATCGACGAGCCGCCATATCGAGCGCCCAGCATCGTGCGAATATTTGGCTCCGATGCTGCGAACTCTGTTTGCCATTTCAGGCCCGCCGTGACGATTTCAGACTCATCACGAGATTGCGCAATCCCGACACGTTGGTCCGGTTCAACCCGCTCGCCCTCCGGGCCCGTCGCCAGCAGTCCGAGTTGGGCACGGAGAGAAGGCAACCTAAGTTCGATCAATAACTGTGCCCCAGCCGGCTCGGCCAATGCCGGAACCAACGACCGGCCAGACTCCAAGCAAGGACTACGAGGTACCACTTTCGCATCAACTTCTCCAATCGCGTATTCGCACTAGTCACAAGTGGTGACGACGATCTTGCAAATTTCGGATGCGGGGAGGATCCTGCGTGTCGGTTCAGCCTGACCGAACTGTCTGATTGCTACGGCGTCCGATTGATTCGCGTGTCGTAAAAGGTAAGGAATCGTTCCGAGATAATGTTCCCATTTGAGGTGGGTTGATATTCGAAGAAGTGATCGCTGCGAAGCTCGGCGCGTTGTGGTCGCACTTGAATGATCGTCAGTGGAGGCTGGTGATGGGAGTCCCTCACCTTCTTCCGTCCACGACTCACGATTCTCGCCGTTCGGCCCGTGTCGGTCTCGAAGCTCGATCGCTCGCATCGGTAGGGGCCTTACACCGAATCCGGGGCGAGGAACGACCAGCACCTCCCACACGCAAGAACAGCCGCATCTGACTCGGGAACGGCCGTTCCGATCCCGTGCCGAATAAGCCACAAACAGATCGGCCTACTTCCAGTCCACGGGACGCAACGAATGCGGCGCGACCCAGTTGCAGTGGCTATCCCCCGTCAACCGACACAACACCACCCTCGTCGGCCCGACTGACGTGTGGCCGTTTTGGGCGCTCGGCAGGAGCAACGGAGCGCCGGTCTGATCGAATAAAAAATTCGTGTCGTGCTCGTCGCAAGCCAGACGAGTTCAGTAGGGGCCGACGACGACCAGCTTCGACCAATCGATGAGCTGGCTGTCCGACCTCGCTAGTAGAGACGGCGCAAGGATCGGTGCCGTGTCGTCGTAAAGGTAGGCCAACTCGTCGACGGGCCGAACCCGCAGGTAGCCCGCCGCCCGAATCGCTTCGTTTTCGGCGGCGTTCGTGAACCACAACTGGGCCACAAGGTCTGGAAGGTCATGCTTGACGGTGTACGCAACGTCCCATTTGCCGTGTCCCGGGCGGAAGTGAACTCCCGCGTGATAGGGAAGCCGCGCGATGTATGGGTCGTTCTTTCCCAGCAAGTCGACCCCAGCTCGACGGGCGAAATAGGTGGGACCTCCCGCCCACACGACGGCCACGCTCGCCCCTGGTGCCGAGACTCTTTCCAAAAGTACGCCGTACCGAGCCACAGTTTGATCCCCTGCCAATAGGTACCCACCGGTTCGCATCCATCCCTTCGCCGCGATCCCATTTTGCACTAGCAAACACAGCGAAAGGACGAACGCCACCCCAACGAGTCGCAGTTTGGCAGCGCTCAGGCGTCCGAACCGCAGCCCGAGAGCGAGTCCGATGCCCACGCCACCGAACGCCGCCACCACTGCAGCGAGCCGACGAAGATCCGCCTTGAGCGCCACTGGATCGCCGTCCAAAACCTCGAGCCATTCAACGGTCGCCCACACCGACCCCACGGCGGCCAGGGCGGTGACGGATACGACCCCAAGCAATGAAGTTGTTCGGCGCCGCCACGTCGACGATTCACACATCTCATGCAAGCCAACTGCGGCCAAGAGCGCGAGCGGAACCACGGTGGGGGCCACGAACCGGTTGGCCATGCCGCTGTCCTCCCATACGTCCCCACCAACCACAATCGAATAGCCAACGGCCGTAAGCAGCAGGCTTGTTGGTAGGAGAAGAAGGCGGCGCCGGGCGTGGCAGGACCAAGAGAACGCTGCGGCCGCAAGAGGCAGGACAACCACCACAGCCAATAGCGCGAAGTACCAAGCCGCCCGCCAGCCGCGATCGACCCTGGTGAGGGTATCTACACCTTCGAGCTTCAAGGCCACGGTGTTGGGGACCGTCGAGCCGTAGTACATCAAGCGAAAGAGGGAGTGAAGCGCGACGGCCGACACCGATGACATCAGGAGCACCGCACCGTAGATCCGACAGGACCGACGTTGGCAGAAAAGTAACCATGCCGTGACTGCGGCGACTGTAAGAAGGAAATCCGTTCGGACCAACACACCAATCGACCCAGCAGCGACACCTGCGCCTATCCCGACGGAACCTAGCCTCCCGGAACTCGCCCGAACGGCAAGGAGAATCAGGCCAGCCATTAGCGCAGTCAAAAGACCTACTTCCATCCCTCGCAGCGACCAAAACAGTAGCGAATAGTTTCCGCTGACAAGGATCATGGCGGAGCCCTCGGACACCGGCGAGGCGGCTCCCATGTCGATCACGATCTGCCGGGCAAGTAGAGAGGTTGCCAAAAGCGCGCACGCGGAGATCAACATCACCGCGAGCGCTCGATTGCTGTCATCCCCCGGCAGAAGATGAACGAGCGCCATCATGCCCGTCCATGCGCCATTGCTATATCCTTCGACTCTAGGGGCTCCCGAATACCAGACGAGCCCCCCTCCCTCTGCAGCCGTTCGTGCATACGACATCGACACCATCGCGTCATCGAACAGGGTGAAAGCGATACGGCCCTCGAGGTCGAATCGAGTTCGCCAGATCGAGACCGCAGCGATGAACCCCTGCACCGAGAGTACCAGCGCCACCGCCTTGCCTGACAGCGATCCGACGGGTTTTGGATCGGCCACGTGCCCAAGAGACTCGGGGCGAGACGTTTCGGTAGTTGACAAGGACGACACTTCGTTCTAACTGTATCCGTGGTGGTCGTCACTAACGCTGCGCTACTCCACCGTTGCCGTTTCACGGCGGCAGGGCGATCGTCTGAAGGAGAAGAACCTTCCCTCGTCGCTGTTTCTCACGTTTGGGGAGTTCGGTGCCGACTGGATGCACCGGTGCCGACCTCCGTGCCGAGCGGCTGGGCAGGATTCGACGCCACGTCAACGTGACCACTCAGGTCTCGGGTGGGGTGTTTGGGGTGTGGTAGGGCGGGTATCCACCGGGTCGCGCGGGTGTTCGTATACGGCTTGGGGGTGACGAATACTGTTCTTTTGGCCCGTGTGGCGGAGCTTGAAGCGGAGAACATGGTGTTGCGTGCCCGGGTTGAGGAACAGGACCTGATCATCGCCGCGCAAGCGGAGCAGATCACGTTGTTGTTGGCACGAGTGGAAATGTTGGTGGCGAAGGTCACGATCCTTGAAGGTCTGCTCCGTGGTGATTCGTCGAACTCGTCTCGGCCGCCGTCGTCGGACGGCAACACCGCGAAGAACAAACGACCGATCTCGAATGGCCGCAAGCGACGTGAGGGTGAACCGAAACGGGCGCAAGGCAAACAACGCGGCGCTCCGGGGGTGACGTTGAACCCGGTAGAAGAACCCGATCAGATTGTTATTCACACCCCAACCGAATGCCGGGGGTGCGGTGCGGGACTCGACGACGCTGTCGTGGTTGCCGAGTCGGTGCGGCAAGTGTTCGACATTCCCGAACCGGTGGTGGTGGTCGTCGAGCATCGTGCCCAACGCCGCAAATGTGCGTGCGGGTGCGAGACGACAGCGGTGTTCCCACGGGAGGCGACCGCTCCAACGTGTTACGGCCCGAACGTCAAGGCGTACGCCATCTACCTTCTGGTCCGTCAACACGTCCCCCACGAACGCTGCGCAGAAGCGTTGTCGGACATGTTCGGGGCGACGGTGTCGGTGGGGACGTTGAACAATTGGTTGACCGAAGCCGCCTAAATGCTCGCCACGTTCCTTGTCACTGTCACCGCAGGGTTGCGGGCGGCCCCGGTGATCTGGGTCGACGAAACGTCGGGGCGATCCAAGAAGGAACGACTGTGGGTGCACGTCGTGTGCACGAAACTGCTGACGTTGCTGTAGGTGCATGCGAAAGGCCGGTCCCTTGACGCGATCCAAGCTGGCCGGGTACACCGGTGTCGTAATCCATGACCCCTACTCACCGTACTTCTCGTTCAACGAATGCGGTCACGCGTTATGTAACGCGCACATAGCCCGAAATCTGGAAGGGATCAGTCGACCGAAACGCCAACAAGCGTGGACAACGCCGATGCTCAACCTGATCTTCGAAACCGAAACAAGGGTTGACGAGATCCGAGCGAAAGGCCGAACCGGACTGACACCCAAAGAACTCACCGAGGTGCACCGCCGGTGGGGTGAGATCGTCGACCAAGGCCTCACCATCAACCCGGAGAAAGTCGTCGCTCGCAAGTACCAACCGCACATCGACGCCCGCAACCTCGCCCTCGCGTTGCGTGACCGGCGCGACATGTTCCTCGCCTACACCACCAACCCCAACATTGACTGGGACAACAACGGCGCCGAACGAGACTTCCGGCTCATCCGAATCCAAGCCAAAATTTCGGGGGAGTTCCGGTCCCTCCACGGCGCGCAACGCTTCGCCACCACCCGCAGTTACATCTCCACCACCATCAAACACGGCATCTCCCCCCCTCAAAAACCTGGCGCTCCTCTACACCGACCACGGCGCATGGCTCCCACCATCAACAATCCTGACCTGAGTGGTTACGTGCAGAACACCAAACATCTTCTCCTTCGAGGCGAGACCGCCGCAGCTCAAGAATGGGATTTCCTCGCTGCCGGCCACAACCTCCTCAGAGTGTTCCGGGTTGTCGGCGTCGACGTGTTCATCACAACCTGAACTCACCCCATCTCTATGTCATGCCCTATCTCGAATAAACACACGAGTTTTTCTAACCCACAAAAGCACCGGTCACAAGGGGTATCTCAACAAATCATGCCTCGACGAAAACCATCTCCCAAAGCCGGCAGCCCGGAAACTCTTGCTAGGACGCCGGGACGGGCGGAGCGCTGGGTGAAATCGTCACGCCCGGGTGGGCTCAGGCACCACCCGAGCGAGTACCGACGCCATCTTGTAGACGGCCTCGGCGGGGCCGATCTCCTCGGGCTGGAGCAGGTTGGCCATAATGCGCAGGACCCAGTCCATCAGGGTGCGCGAGTGCATTCCCACACGGGTGAGCTCTTTCATTAGTGCCGGGCGGCCGATCACCTGGGCAAAGAGTCGGGCCACCTTGAAGTAGAGGCCGTACTCCGCATCGAGCAGCGCCGGGTAGCGCTGGATCGCCATACCGTCGCCGGTGTGAAGCGCTTCGTCGAGCAGGCCCGCAGCCATGCGGCCGGTCTCGTAGGCGTAGTCGATGCCTTCACCGTTGAACGGATTGACGGAGCCGGCGGCGTCGCCCACCACCAGCCAGGTCGGGCCAACCTTGGGATGGATTGAACCGCCCATGGGGAGGCGGCCACCGGTTGCCACGGAGGTGGCGGTGGCGGGGGAGATGCCCCAATACTCCGGGGCGGTGGCCACGAACTCATTCATGATGTTGGTGGTGTTGACGCTCTTCCAGTCGCGGAACGTGGAGAGCAGCCCAATCCCGACGTTGACCTGGCCGTCGCCGAGGGGGAAGATCCACCCGTAGCCGGGCATCGAGTTGCCCTTGCGGTCGCGCACGTCAAGGGCGCTTTCGATCCAGGGGTCGGCATGAAGCGGACTCTCGAAATAGCCGCGGATCGCCATGCCCTGCGGGTAGTTGCGCCGCCGGGCCGTGCCCAACGAGCGCCCGAATCGTGAGTTGGCGCCATCGGCCACCACCACATATTTCGCCCGGATCTCCCGTTCTTCGCCGCGCTCTTTGTCTTTGACCACGGCACCGGTGACGAGACCCCGGTCTACGATCGGGCTGACGGCCTCCGTCCCCTGGTGCATCGTGGCGCCGCTCTTTATGGCGTTTTCCGCCACGAAGGTGTCGAGCTCACGCCGGCGTACCACATAACCGTGGCTGGGGTAGATGGGGTGTTTGGGCCACTCCAGCTCCAGCGTGAGGCCGTGGGCGCAGGCGCGCAGGCCAGTGAACTTGTGGAAGTCGGCGAGGCGGTGGGTGAGGCCCATGTCGTCGAGCTGTTTGACGGCCCGTGGGGTGAGGCCGTCGCCACAGGTCTTGTCGCGGGGGAACGTCTTGCGCTCCACGACGGCGACATCGTGCCCGGCCTCGGCCAGCCAGTAGGCGGTGGCCGAACCGGCCGGACCGCCCCCGATCACCAGCACATCATGGGACTCCGGAGCAACGGTGGTCATGCGATCAGCCTACGGCCGCGACGCCGGAACGACTTCGTCCGCCGAGGTTTTGAACTGAACATGCGCCCTACTGCCCGGAGCGTACAAACCGTTACTTCTCGGGAGCGGCCGCAGTTTCTCCGCCGGCCGCACCGGCCAGCTCGTAGGCCGGGCGGGCTAGGAGGTAACCCTTGGCGTCGAACATCGGCTGGCCGTCGTCGCCGACCAGTTCCCCGGAGGCATCCACCATCGGGGTGCCATTGGGCCAAAGGAGTTCGCCGTCAGGCCCGATCTGCTCGGGAGGAATCTCCTCACCGCTGAGCACCTCACGTTCGTGACGTATCACAGTGAAGAGTTCGAGTGGCGTCAGGGCATCGTGAAAAGCTGGCATGGCGCGACCGGTTTCGCCGGGTTTGTGGGCGCCGCTTTCCCGTTGGGGGTTTCCGTAGGTGGCGCCTAACACGCCTTTCGTGCCGACGTTGACGAACTCCACCTGGCCCATGATGTCGGGGAAGGTTTTGAGCACCTCTCCCTCGTTGAGTTTTCGCCCGCTGCCCCCAGCCCCGGCGGGGCCGTGGCAACCATTGCAAGAACTTGAGGCGAAGACCGCCTTGCCCTCTTCGAGTTGCGTGAGCTCGATGCTCGGGGGAGAACTGAGGGTTTGGGCATAGAGGATGCCCCACACGGGGAGGAACGCCACGACGGGCATGGCCCACACCGGCACCTTCTTGCGGCGAAGCGCCGCCTGCACGTAGTGCGGGGGCGGCACAACCACTTTGGGCACCACCTCCATTGCCGCCTTCGCCTTCGGCGCTGGCGCCGACGAGACCGCCTTCTCCACCGTGGCGCCGGTGGCAGCAGCCGCAGGGGCTTCGGCTGGCGCGTCGCCACCAAGGCCCAGGGCGGATCGACGGGCCCGGGAGCGGGCGAGGAGATGTTCGGGAACCTCGGACACGGAGCCTCCGACGGAATCAGCGAGTGGTGCGACCAAACCCGACCAATCGTTCCCGATCACGAGGACCGGAACGGAAGAGCAGTTCGGCATGGCAAGCCTAGACAAACTGTGGCGGGGGAAACCAAGCGAGCGCGGCTGGCGTTGCCCAACTGTTCTCGCGATCGAAGTGCACGTGCCTATCTGTTTTGCCGCGAGGCGCCCGTGGTGCGGTTTGTCACAACCGAACCAGGGCCTCCGATGTGCGCCGGCCACACGGGGGGTGCTAAACCAAGACCCGTACCCACCGGATCCGCTGATTCCCCAGCACTACCGGTACGATTGTGAGCACTTTCACGAGGGAGGTTCCTCGAAGAATGGTTGCGTTTCTCGCTTCCCTGCTGATCATGGCACTTTTCATCCTCCCGGTGTTCCCGTACGCGCAGCGTCGTCCACCGGGTACCCCCCTCACGTGGGGTGAAGCCATGGCCGCTGGCACGTATGCGTTCTTTCTGATGTTCTGGGCCTACGGCACAGTTCCTCATCTTTTTCTCACCTGGACGTCGAACGAGTTGAACTGGCGTCCTGACGTGCTTATTTCTTCCTACTGGGAAGTCCCCCCGTTCACCTGGCTCGCTCCGCAGGAAAAGGGTGGGGCCGTGCCTCTCACCATCACCATGCAAACGATCCGCGACCTTCTCGTGGTGGGTATCTACGTCGTGCTCCTTGGAATGCAGATGTGGCTCTGGGCCTTCTGGCAGCGCCGCGGGGCCAAGGTCACCACTGAGGTCGCCACCTCCGACTTCGGTCGCCCGCTGGTGAAGAAGGCCTGAGGTCTCCATGGCCAAGATTGATGCCAACCCACCGTTTCCCGAGTTCCGGGACGACTACGTCCTCCAACAGGTCGACGCGGAATGGCTGTCCAAGGCGGTCAAACCCAAGCAGTTCATCCATATCGATCAAAGCGAGTGCATCACCTGCGAAGGATGCGTCGACATCTGCCCGTGGAAGTGCATCCATCTTGTCAAGACCAGCTCGATCGAAGAGGCCGTGGGTACCGAGCGTCCCGGCATCGATCCAGGAGATGCCTCGATCTTCATCATCGACGACGATGTGTGTACTCGTTGCGCACTTTGCGTCGACCGGTGTCCAACCGGCGTGATCATCCTGGGCAAGGTGGGCAACGCGCCGGCGAGCGGCGATGCTCACCAACGAACCAATACGCACGGGTACGGCTACGGAATGCGGCTCGGATGAACGGCGCACCCACCATCACGCGAAGCAGGAGGGCCTAGGTCATGGCCAAAACTATGCAGCCGAAGGGCAAGAAGTCCGAGAAGATGTCGGAGTTCAACGACAAGGTCCAGGGTTCGCAGGCGTGGAGTTCGATTTTCCGTCCCGGTTCGATCTTTCGCAAGGGGTATACCGACAGCCCCCGGAACCGGTCCTACGTGATCATGAACAGCGTGCTCTATCACCTTCATCCGGTGAAGGTGAAGCGTCACGCGGTGAAGGTCAGCTACACGCTTTGCCTGGGTGGAATGAGCTTCTTCCTCTTCATCCTGCTCACCATCACCGGCATCTTCTTGATGTTCTATTACCGGCCCACGGCGGCCCAGGCGTGGAACGACATCTACACGCTGCAGACCTCGATCACCTTTGGCCTCCTCATCCGAAATATGCACCGATGGGCGGCGCATCTCATGGTGCTCTCGGTGTTTCTTCACATGGCCCGCGTGTTCTACCACGGCGCGTATAAGCCGCCCCGGGAGTTCAACTGGGTGGTGGGCGTCATTCTGCTCACCCTTACCTTGCTGCTCTCCTTCACCGGCTACCTGCTCCCCTGGGATCAGCTCGCCCTCTGGGCGGTCACGGTGGGTACCAACATGATGGGCTACACGCCGGTCTTCGGCGATCAAGTGCGGTTCGTGCTGCTCTCCGGTAAAGAGATCGGTACCGATACGCTTCTTCGTTGGTACGTGTTGCACGTGCTCTTCGTTCCATTCGTCACCGTCATCTTCCTCGCGATCCACTTCTGGCGGGTCCGCAAGGACGGCGGCATCTCCGGTCCGCTCTAAGGAACCGAGGCCCCACGCCATGACTGAGATTCCCGAACACCTCCGCAAACGAGCCGAAGCCGCCCGGCAGAAGGCCGCCGAAACACCGGCGGGCGAGGGCGACACGCCCGCCGCTTCTGTCCCCGCTGAGGTCCCCGCCGAGGCGGCTGCACCATCGGCCGCCGACAGCAAGATCCCGGCGCACCTTTTGGCTCGCAGTCAAGCGGCGAAGGCCAAGAAAGCCACCGCCGAAGCGGAAGCCACCGTCGGCGGCGGCGGTACGGCAGTCGTCACGGCCGCAGCCACCGCCGTTGCGTCTGCTGCCCCTCCCCCCATGGCATCCGGGCCTCAGGGCCACACACAACGTCTCCTCACGGTGGTACGCGCCGGTTCCATCCAGGATGTGAAGGCGGTCCCGCAGGACAAGGTCCATGTATGGCCGCACCTGCTCGCCGTTGAGTTCGTGGCCGCGCTGGTCGTGATGGGCTTTACCACGATCTTCTCGATCTTCTACGACGCGCCGCTCCTTGAGTTGGCCAACGTCAACGCCACACCGAACCCGTCCAAAGCGCCGTGGTACTTCCTCGGCCTTCAGGAACTTCTCACGATGTTCCATCCCATGGTGGCCGGCGTCACCATCCCCGGAATGGGCATCTTCCTGCTGATCCTTGCTCCCTACATCGATCGCAATCCTTCAAACAAACCTGAGGATCGCAAGTTCGCTATCTCGGTGTTCACCGTGCAGCTCATGTATTGGGCGGTGCTCGTGGTCATCGGTTCGTTCTTCCGGGGACCGGGCTTCAACTTCGTGGCGCCCTGGGACAAAGGCCTTTTCTTCGAACTCTGAGCCACCGAGTTCTACTTTCTTGCGGCATGTTTCAACGCCGCATGTTCTCCACCTGTAAGGAGGTGCACATATGAATCCCATCATTATCGCCGCACCAATCCTGGTGCTCCTCGCCGTTGGCTTACTCATCGGTGTCGTCAAGAGTCGTGACGTCACCGAAGCCACGGGCCGCCTAGCGCGAGAAACGGTCAAGCGCGACACCAGCCCTCCCGTAGCGGAGAGCGCCGAGGAAGATCAACGCCTTCCCGGCAAGGAGGTCGAACGACTGGCCTCGGCCGACCGGCGGGGAGATCTCGTACCTGCCGGTCGTGGCGTGATCGAGGCCTACGTGCCCCTCGATGCCGACGCCATTGGTGTCACTCGACGGCAGTACCTCAACCGCAGCATCGTGGCCTTCTTCACTCTTGGCCTCAGCGGGTTCGGTGCCTCGATCATCGCGTTCCTCTGGCCCCAGCCCAAGGGCGGGTTCGGCTCGAAGATCCGCGTGGGCAAGATCGCCGACGTTGTCGCCTCGGTCGAAGCGAACAAAGGCTTCTACTATGTTCCTGAAGGCCGTATGTGGGTCGTGCAGTACCCGGCGAGCGCCGTCGACAAGGCGCTGAAGGTGTATACCAAACCCGAGCTGGCCGGCATGGAAGCGGGTCTTTTGGCGCTCTTCCAGAAGTGCCCTCACTTGGGTTGCCGTGTTCCGTCGTGCCCCACATCGATGTGGTTCGAATGCCCATGTCACGGTTCGCAATACAACCTTGCCGGTGAGAAAAAGGGCGGCCCGGCGCCTCGAGGCATGGATCGATTCGCCATGTCGGTCGATGGCGGCGCGTTTTTTGTTGATACCGGCACCGTCATCCAGGGCCCCCCAATCGGTGTGAACACCACCGGCCAAGAGGCCGAAGGTCCGCACTGCGTGGGTGGCGGAGGCGGCCACTGATGGAGCACACCACGTTGTTCGCGCAGACCACCTCCACCACATTCTCGAATATTGGTTGGGCCGTTGCGGTCGTGATATTCGCCGGGTTCGGGCTCGCCACGTTCCTGAACATGCGAAAGGCCCGCCCCGAACTCGGGTCCGAGATCGAGCTGGCTCCGAACCGTAAGGAGTACCTCTCCGACCAAGAGCTCGAGACCACCAAACTCGACCGTGTGCTCTTTCTCGGGTTGGGCCTTCTCGCCGTCTCTGCGGTGTCTCTGCCGCTCTACTGGCTCTACGAGCCGGCCCGCCAGGAAGGCGCAGTAGAGAAGTGGGAAGAGATTTTCACCCGTCGCGGCAAGGAAATCTATGAAAAGACCGCCAACTGCCAGGAATGCCACGGTCCCGACGGCACGGGTGGGGTCAAAAGTTTCACGATCCTCAACGACAACGGCCAGTTCGTGGATTCGGTGAACTGGCAGGCGCCGGCACTCAACAACGTGCTCTACCGCTATAGCCGCGACGAGGTCCTGTGGATCCTCAACTACGGCCGGGGCAACTCGCCAATGCCGGCGTGGGGCACGATCGGCGGCGGTCCGCTCACCGACCAGCAACTTCAGAACGTGATCGACTACCTCCAGAGTATTCAGGTGCCGGCGGAGTCCGAAGGATCCGAGGCCGGGTCTCGGCCGGCGCTTGATGCGGCGATCGAAGAGTCCTGTGGGCCGGAGAAAGAAACCGACAAAGATGGCAACGAGGTGTACAAGGGTCTCAACCCGGTATGCACCCACCCCGATCCGAAGTCGCCCGGCGGCACCCAAACCTGGAACACCCTCGGTGAGGCCCTGTTCAACTTGGGCTACTACGACCTCTTCTCGGCTGGTTCCTACTCGTGTGGACGCTGCCACACGAAAGGTTGGAGCTATCAGAAAGCCGAGACCGCCGGCGGTGGGTTTCTTGGCTTCAACCTCACCGGAGGGTCCACCTTGCGGCAGTTCGAGACCCCCGAATCTCAGGTCGACTTCATTACCAAAGGTGGAGAGACCGGCAAGAAGTATGGCCGAGGAGGCCTTTCCAGCGCCGGCCAGATGCCCGGCTTCGGGTTGAATCCCAACTCCGACGCCCCCGTCGACTGGCTACCAAACTTTCAACTCAAGGCCACCCAGGTCATGTATTCGCCCGCCGAGATCCGCGCCATCGTCGAGTACGAGCGCACGCTCTAACCCGCGGCCCGCACCCCACCGAGACCACACATGATCGCGACTGAAACCGTCAACCTTCTCGCCGGCCTGAGCTGGGATCCCGCTATCCGCGGCATCCTGACCGTGGTACTCGGCGTCGCCATTCTGATGGGGTCGACCTTCGTGATCCTGGCTACGAACACCGGTGTACGGCTCGGGTTGTTGCTGTCGCTTGCCGGGCTGTTCGGGTGGATGGCCATCCTCACGCTTACCTGGTGGATTCAGCCCCCTGGTATCGGACCCAGCGGTGGTGTCACGCCAAAGTGGGAGCCGGTAGAGATCCTGCTTGACGGCACGAGCACCGCAAAGACCGATGCCGTGCTGTTGTTGCCGTCGAAGTTCGCTTCCGCCGCCGACGTGATCGCGACGTGTCCGAACGTTGCGAACCTCACGCCGAAGTCTCCTGTTCTCTCCGACGTCGCTTCCGTCACGACTACCTGCGAGGACGGTCGACTTTTCGTTGGCAAACGGGAGGTGCCGCAACGCGCCGATCTGGGCCAGTGGAAGATCATCCCCACCTCAGAGGCGGGCGAGTCACAGACTGCGGCCGATGCCGCGCTTATTGCCCAAGGGGTGTTTGACGACGCTACGGAGTACAAGAAGCTCGACGTCTTCGACTTCGGAGGCAACCCCACTCTCGAAGACGACTGCCCCGACAGCGGCGGCACGGGCGCCGAAGCCAAGACGCTCGTTCCTGCCACGCCGCTGTGTCGTTTCACCGCTCGAATTACAAAGACGTTCCGTCTCTGGCACCCACCGCACTATGCCCTCGTGCAAGTGCAACCGGTGATTGTGCAGGAGGCCAAGGCGGGCGAGCCGCCGCCGATTCCTGTGATTGACGAATCGAAGCCCGTCGTTTCGGTGGTGCTGATCCGAAACCAAGGCAACATCCGGGCGAAACCCGCTGCCTTTTTCTTCATCTGCACCAGTCTTTTCGTGTACTTCTGTCTGCACCTCCACTTCCGTGACAAGAACGAGTGGGCCAATCGTGCCCGCACCGTCGCCAAGGTTGAGGGCTGAGTTCGTGAGTCAGTACCTCCCGGTGCTCGTGCTTTTCGTCCTCGCGATGGTCTTCGGGCTCGTCAGCCTTGCGGTGAGCGTCATGCTGTCGCCGAAAGCTCGGAGCAACGCAAAGGAAGCCCCGTATGAGTGCGGCATCGTTCCCGGACGTGAACCGCCGGAACGATTTCCGGTGAAGTTCTACCTGGTGGCAATGATCTTCATCGTGTTCGACATCGAGATCATCTTCTTCTTCCCGTGGGCTGTGGTGTTTCGTGAACTCGGAGGCTACGGACTCGCCGTCATTGGCTTGTTTGCCGTCTTGGTGTTCGAGTCGTTTGTCTATCTCATCGGCAACGGTGCGTTGGAGTGGGGTCCCAAAGTGCGTCAACGCCGAGCCGATGTCATGGCGCCGAATCGAACCCTCAACAACACCATCCGGCGAGTCGGTACCGAGGGGCGGCCGGCCTCCCTCGAGCCCGCCGCCCGAACTGCTCCCACTCATGCTCGAACTGCTCCCACTCACGCTCCGGCGGCCCACGCTCCTGCGGCCCACGCGGCAGCTGGACACGGCGAGGCCGCCTGATGGCCGGCGCTGACGGCGGGGTGATGGATCTCGGTCTCGAGGCCCTCAATCGCAACATCATTACCGCTCCGCTGGAGGGCATGGTGAAGTGGGCGCGTTACCAGAGCTGCTTCCCCGCCACGTTCGGGCTCGCCTGCTGCGCCATCGAAATGATGGGTGCCGGCGCTGCGCACTACGACCTCTCACGGTTTGGCATGGAGGTGTTTCGCGCCTCCCCCCGTCAGGCCGACCTCATGATCGTGGCCGGCCGAGTGAGCCAGAAAATGGCCCCCGTGTTGCGCCAGATCTACGACCAGATGGCGGAACCCAAGTGGGTCATCTCCATGGGTGTCTGTGCGTCGAGCGGTGGCATGTTCAACAACTATGCGATTGTGCAGGGTGTCGATCAGGTGGTTCCGGTGGACGTCTATGCCCCGGGTTGCCCTCCGGGGCCGCAAACGCTGATGCATGCGATCCTTACGTTGCATGAGCAGATCCGTACCGGTGAACTCACCAAACGACCGAACGGCGCCGGCCTCGGACTGGTGATCGAGCAGCGAGACGGTCAGCAGATCGACGTTCCCGTCAGCCTCGGGCGGCGATGATCATGGCGGACGCGCAAACCCCCGACGCCTCCGACGAGGCTCGTGAAGAAACGCACGAGAACTCACCGGAACCCGAACGGCTCCACGATTGCCTGGTCACGTGGTCACGTGGGCAGCAAGTTCTTCACGTGCCGGCGGGCTCCTACCTCAAGGTGCTCGCCTCGTTGCACGCCGACGGCTTCCTCACCTGTATCGATCTGTGCGCGGTGGACTACCTCACCTACGAACTGCCCCGCGATCTACCCGACGGGATCGAGCCGGAGCGATTCGAAGTGGTCGTGAGTCTGCTCGCCCATCACGGCACCCGGCGTATCCGGGTACGAGTGCAGGTTGATGTGGCCGCTCCCCACCTTCCCACGTTGTTTTCCCTCTACCCGGGTACCGAAGCAATGGAGCGTGAGGCGTTCGACATGTTCGGCATCGTGTTCGACGGGCACCCCGATCCGAACCGGATCCTGCTCCCGGAAGATTGGGTAGGGCACCCGCTCCGTAAGGACTACAACTCCGGGCGGATCCCCGTGCAGTTCAAAACCACCACGGATGCCCGATGACCGCGGTTCCCACCGACGTCACCGAGGTCGCGCAAGACGGCCATTCCGTCGAAGCCGAGCAGGAGCTGACATCGGCGCAGGTGCTCCATGCCGGGGCACGCCTTCGGGACCTCGGTGCCGTGTTGCGCATGTCTGAAGCCGAGGCGGAAGGGGCGGCGCCAGAACCCCCGGAGGGCGAAACGCTCGCCGACGACCAAACCATGATCATCAACATGGGCCCACAGCATCCGTCCACCCACGGTGTGCTTCGACTCATGCTGGAACTCAACGGCGAGACCGTGCTGCGCACCAAGCCGGTGATCGGGTATTTGCACACTGGCATGGAATGGACGGGGGAAGAGCTCACCTACCTGCAGGGCGGCACCAACGTCACCCGCATGGACTACGCCGCTCCGCTGTTCACCGAGCTGGCGTTCGCCCTCACGGTCGAAAAGCTGCTCGACATCGAAGCACCAGCGCGGGCCGTTTGGATCCGGATGCTCATGACCGAGCTCAACCGGATGTCGTCGCATTTGCTTTTCCTGGCTTCGAACGGCATGGACCTCGGCGCGGTGTCGATGATGATCTACGGCTGGCGTGAACGCGAGGAAGTATTGCGGTTCTTCGAGAAGGTCACTGGCCTGCGCATGAACCACAACTACATCCGCGTTGGTGGTGTTGCCGCCGACCTTCCCGGCGGCTGGCGTGACGACGTGCTCCGGCTGCTCGACCTCATCCCGCCCCGGCTCGACGAGTACGACGTGCTCATGACCGGTCAACCGATCTGGCGCGATCGTCTCCAGGGAGTCGGCATGATCACCGCCGACGAGTGCCTTGCCCTCGGGGTCACGGGGCCGATCCTTCGTTCCACCGGCTACGCCTGGGACCTCCGGCGAAACGACCCCTATCTGGCCTACGACCAGATCGACTTCGACGTGGTCGTTGGTTCCTACGGAGACTGCTTCGACCGTTTCGCCATTCGGCTCAACGAGATCCGTGAGTCGATGCGGATCGTTCGGCAATGCCTCGACCAGATGCCCAAGGGCGACTATCGAATCCAGGACAAAAAGGTCACGCCGCCACCACGCGCCCGGATCGACGAATCAATGGAAGCCCTCATCCATCACTTCAAGATTTTCACCGAGGGTTTCAAAGTTCCCGAGGGCGAGGCGTATGTTTCCGTGGAGTCGCCGCGAGGCGAGCTCGGTTGTTACATCGTCTCCGACGGCACGTCACATCCCTACCGGATGCACGTCCGCGCCCCCAGCTTCGTGAACCTCCAAAGCCTTCCCCACATGATGCACGGCGGCTTCATTGCCGACGCCGTTGCGGTGATCTCTTCTGTCGACCCCATCATGGGGGAGGTAGACCGATGATTTCGTCCTCGGACTTCCGAACGGGCTCCTTCGTCGCCGTCCGATCCACGTTGCGTGGGGGGTGGGTTGATGGCGCGGTTTGATGCGGGCAACGAAGAGTTGGCCCGAGAGATCATCTCGAGGTATCCCCGGGCGAAGAGTGCATTGATTCCGTTGTTGCACTTGGCGCAGGAACAGGACGGGTACGTCACCGAAGATGCAATGGCCCACATCGGCGAACTCGTCGAGGTCACCAGCGCGGAGGTGCTCGGCACCTGCACCTTCTACGAGATGTTCAAGCTGCACCCAGTGGGGCGGTACGTGATCAACGTGTGCACGAACATCTCGTGCATGCTCACCGGGGGCGAGGAACTGCTGCACCACGCGGAGGAGCACCTTGGCATCACCGCCGGTGCCACCACGCCAGACGGGCTGTTCACCGTCGAGGAAGTGGAGTGCATGGCCGCCTGCACCGAATCTCCGTGTTTACAGGTGAACTACCGGTACCGCTACAAGGTCACGGACGACACGTTCGATCAACTCGTGGCCGACCTCCGCCACGGCCGCCTCGCCGACGAGGTACCGCCGCATGGCGTGCTCGGCCGAGTGCGCCAGCACATCACCGACGAACAGCGGGCCTTCATCGTGTCGCCGGAAGACGCCGCGGCGGCGGGAGAACCGGCATGGATGCACGCCCATGAGCCGCCTCAATCGGCCGACCGTGGGGCCAGCGCATGATCACCGACGTACCCAAGCTGATCACGGCGCGTTTCGACCAGCCTGACGCCCACACCATCGACGGCTACGAGCGCTCCGGCGGTTATCGGGCCCTTCGCCAGGCCCTTGCCCACATCTCGCCGGCGCAAGTGGCGAACGAGGTGAAAGCGGCCAGCCTGCTCGGACGCGGCGGTGCCGGTTTCCCCGCCGGCGTGAAGTGGGGGTTCTGTCCCCCCGGCGTGTGGCCGCGGTATCTCGTGGTGAACGGCGACGAGAGCGAGCCCGGCACCTACAAGGACCGCCTCCTCCTCGAACGTGATCCGCACCAACTCATCGAAGGGGTACTGCTGGCGAGTTACGCCGTGGGCTGCGCCCAAGCATTCATTTACATCCGGGGCGAGATGGCCCTCGCCCAGGAACGTATGGCTCAGGCCCTCAACGACGCCTACGCCAAGGGCTACATCGGCAAGAACATCCTGGGCAGCGCCTTTTCAATCGACGTGGTGATGGCATGGGGGGCGGGCGCCTACATCGTGGGCGAAGAGACTGCACTTATCGAAAGTCTGGAAGGCAACCGAGGGATGCCCCGGCTCAAGCCGCCGTTTTTCCCGGCCGCCAAGGGCCTTTATATGCAACCGACAATCGTCAACAACGTCGAGACGTTGTCGAACGTACCCTGGATCGTCACCAACGGGGCGGCCAAGTTCACCGAACTCGGGGCCGAGGCATCGAAGGGCACCCGCATCTTTAGCGTGTCCGGCCACGTGAAGAAGCCGGGCGTCTATGAGGTGGAATACGGCGTCACCACCTTCCGCGACATCATCATGGCGCCGGTCTACGGCGGCGGCATCCGCGACGGAAACAACTTAAAGTGTTTCATCCCCGGTGGGGCCTCGGCTCCGTGGTTCTACGAAGAACACCTCGATCTCCCCCTCGAAAAGGCCGCGGTCGACAAGGCCGGCTCGATGCTCGGCTCCGGGGCGATAGTGGTGATGGATCACACGACCGACGCCGTACGAGCTTGCCTTTCCCTCGTGCGGTTTTTTGCCCACGAATCGTGTGGCAAGTGCACGCCTTGTCGTGAGGGCACCACCTGGCTCGAGCGGATTCTGCGTCGCATTGTCGATGGCTACGGCCGACCCTCCGATCTCGACCTCCTTCTGGACGTCGCCGACAACATCAGCCCCGGAATCGCTTGGCCACCGAAACAAACCACGATCTGCCCCCTCGGGCCGTCAGCGGTATCGCCACTCTCGAGCGCCCTCGGCCGCTTTCGCGACGAGTTCGAGGCCTACATCGCCCAGGCGGAACGGGCTCGTCAGGAACGCCCGGTTGCCTTGATCGGCGCCGGTCACGCCGCCGGCCATGGTGCCAGCCGATCCATCCAGCACGACGACCACAGCCACGACGATCACGACCACGACGATCACGATCACGACGATCACGATCACGATCACGATCACGAGGGACACGGCCATGACTGACGTCGCGAACGACGCTGCGCCAGTCGTCGAAGGTGTGCCGGTCACCATCAACGGGGTTGAGATCATCGCCCACAAGGGTGAACTCGTGATCGACGCCGCCGAGCGTCACGGCGTCTATATCCCTCGCTTTTGTCATCACCCCCGTATGAAGCCTGTGGGCATGTGTCGCATGTGCATCGCCGAAGTCGACACCGGTCGTGGCCCGGCCCTGCAACCCACCTGCATGCTCGAGTGCACTCCCGGCATGATCGTGCATCCGGAATCTGAGGTCACCAAGAAGGCGCAGGAGGGAGTGCTCGAGTTCCTGCTCATCAACCATCCCCTCGACTGTCCGGTGTGCGACAAAGGCGGCGAGTGCCCCCTACAGGATCAGGCGTTTAGTCATGGTCCGGGCGAAACTCGTTTCGTCGAAGAAAAACGCCATAACGAAAAGCCGATTCCGATTTCCGATCTGGTGTTGCTCGATCGTGAGCGCTGCATCCTTTGCGATCGCTGCACACGGTTCGCCAAAGACGTCGCCGGCGACCCGCTCATTCACTTCATCAACCGCGGGAACAACACCGAAGTCAATACCTTCCCCGACGAGCCCTTCGCCTCGTACTTCAGCGGGAACACCGTACAAATCTGCCCGGTCGGCGCACTCACCTCCACGAGCTATCGATTTCGGGCGCGTCCCTGGGATCTCGACAAGTCCGAGAGCACCTGCACCACCTGTGCCGTCGGGTGTCGGGTAAGCATCGAGTCGAGCCGCAACGAGGTGCTCCGGTATCAGGGGGTCGACATCGATCCCGTGAACTGGGGTTGGCTGTGCGACAAGGGACGGTTCGGCTTCGAATCGTTGGATTCGGATCACCGTCTTCGCGACCCCCTCATAAAAGGGGCGAACGGCTTCGAGGTGGCGCGGTGGAACGACGCCGTAAAGGCCACTGCGACGGCATTGCAAGACGCGATCAACACGGTGGGCCCGTCTGGCGTGGCCTTCCTCGGCGGAGCCCGCCTCACCAACGAGGCGGCCTACGCATTCGCCAAACTGGCCAAGGGCGTGATCGGCACCGACAACGTCGACTGCCAACTCGCCGACGGCATGCCAGCCGAAGCCGTGCTGGGTTTGCCGAAGGCCACCATCGACGACGTGTGTCGAGCCGGGGGCACCATCGTGCTGATCGGCCCCGATCTCAAGGAAGAACTGCCAGTACTGTTCCTTCGTCTCCGCCACGCGGTGATCGAAGACGGCGTCAAACTGATCCAACTCACGCCGGCATTGAACGGTTGCTCATCGTTGGCCTCGGTGGTGTTGCAACACCGCCCTGGTGAGGCCCACGAGGTTGTGCGTGCGCTCTACTCCGATATTCCGGTTGGACGCGACGGGGGAGGGGTGCAGCTTGATGCCCTCGACCAGGCCCGGGCGCTCATTGGCGCCGACCGTCCGCTCACCGCCGTACTCGGACGCCAGTCCATCGCCGAGGGTCCCGAGTGGGTGCTCGATGCGGCCGCGGCCCTCCAGCATCACGCTCCCGGCATCACCTTCCTCACCGCGATTCGACGGGGCAACACCCACGGTGCGCTCGACATGGGCCTCGCCCCTGGCCTACTTCCCGGCCGCACCACGGTGGAGGACGCCGGTCCGTGGTTCGCCGGGCGCTGGCCCACCATGCCAAGCGCCACCGGGCTCGATGCCCTCGGCATTCTCACCGCCGCCGCCAACGGACAGATCCACACCCTGGTCCTGCTCGGCGCCGACCCCATGACCGACTTCCCCGACCGGGCGCTGGTAGAGCGGGCTCTGGGTAACGTACGCAACCTCATCGCGGTCGATCTCTTCATCACTGATTCCGTTGAGCGGGCCACGATCGTGCTGGCCTCCGCCGGTTTCGGTGAGGTCGACGGCACCACCACCAACCTCGAAGGTCGGGTGAGTGTGGTGAACCAGAAGGTCACGCCCCCCGGGACGGCGCGGGCGGATTGGGAGATCGCCGCCGAACTGGCCCACCGTTTGGGTTCCGACCTCGAAGTGGAATCCGTTGAGCAACTGCGGGCCGAAATCGCCGAATTGGCGCCGGCGTACGTGGGCCTCACCGATGCGGTGCTCTTCGCTACCGATGCAGCTGATGGTGTGCTCGTTCCGCTTCCCGGCCTCACCTTTGGTGGAGCATCGGCTCCGGTCACCGATGCCGGTGCCGGTGCCTGGGACCGACCATCCGACGTCGTGGGTAACATCGAAGGTGACGTCGCCGCCGATTCTGAGTCTGATGCGGTTGGCCCTGGAGATGTGGAAGATGCCGAACTTGTCGGCCCGGTCCTTCCCGCCCTCGTGACCTTCCGTGCGGGGGAGCCGCTCGATCCGCCGGCGCTCGATGCCTACTCCCTTCGTCTGGTTGCGACTCGCAAACTGTACGACCTCGGCACCGCTACCCAGTTGAGCCCGCTGCTTACTGGGCTTCCCAGCGAGACCCCACTTCGGGTGAACCCCTACGACTTCGATCGTCTCGGTGTACCCCATGGGGCCGAGCTTCGCGTGAAGACCCCCAACGGCTCCATCAACGCCCGGGTGGTCACCGATCCCCTGGTGCTTCGTGGCACCGCTGTCGCAGTGTTCAACCAACCCGGGTTTGCGCTGAACGAACTCATCGACGCGTCGAGCCGGGTCACCGACATCCGCATCGAGGCGGGTGGCCGATGAGCACTGTGCTCGTTGCCGCCGATCCTCTGCTCTCGGGTGGGGTCGACTTCGGCGTTTTTGCCGTGGTGGTGGTGAAGGTCGTTGCGGCTTTTGTGTTCCTGCTGATCGCCACGATGTTGATGGTGTGGTTCGAACGAAAACTTGTGTCCGACATGCAAAACCGCATCGGCCCCACTCGGGCCGGACCGTGGGGCATCCTGCAGACCCTCGCCGACGGCACGAAACTGTTCTTCAAGGAACACATCAACCCGATCCGTACGGAACGAATGGTCTTCGCCATCGCGCCGTTCCTTTCGTTTGTCCCCGCCTTCCTCCTGTTCTGCATTGTGCCAGTGGGTGGAAACTGGGCGAATGGGGGCGATGGCACCGTCGAACTCTTCGGGAAGACCACCTACCTCCAGCTCGCCGACCCGCCCATCGGCATTCTGTTCGCCCTCGCTATGAGTTCGATTGCGGTGTACGGCGTGATGCTGGCGGGCTGGTCGTCCGGCTCGAAGTATCCGCTGCTCGGATCGGTGCGGGCCTCGGCCCAGATGGTGAGTTACGAGGCGGCGATGGGCCTTTCCGCCATGGCCGTCGTGTTGGTGACGGGCACACTTTCAACCCACGCCATGGTGGTCAACCAGGCCGGCCCCGGCCTGTTTGGGGTGCTTCCCAACTGGGCGGTTTTCACCACGTTGTTGGTGCCGTTCGTGATCTTCGTGATCGCCGGTACCGCCGAACTGAATCGTCCGCCGTTCGACCTTGTCGAGGCCGAGCAGGAACTGGTGGCCGGTTTCAACACCGAATACAGCTCGATGCGGTTCGCGTTCTTCTTCCTCGCCGAGTTCATGAACACGATCACCATGTCGGCGATCTTCGTCACGCTTTTCCTCGGCGGCCCCAGTGGACCGGCACCGTTCGGTCCGGCGTGGGTGTGGTCGCTCATCTGGTTCTTCCTCAAGACCGGCGCCTTCCTGTTTATGTTCGTGTGGTTCCGCGCCACCTTGCCCCGCTTCCGATACGACCAGCTCATGGACCTTGGCTGGAAACTGTTGATCCCCCTCTCGCTTGGCTGGCTGCTGCTTCTTGCTGCGGTGAACCTCGCCGGCCAGGAAAAGTGGAACCCCATGGCGGTTGGCGTGGGCGTCATCGTGATGTTCCTCACCGGTGGCTCGCTGTTGCGGGCGGCGAACGCCAAGGCGAAGGCCGTGCATCAAAGCGACAACGCTGAAGGGGTGAACGCCTAATGGGCTACCTCAAGGGTTTCGGGGTCACCTTCAAGAAGCTGTGGGAAGACCGCGTCACCGTCGACTACCAGATCGGCAAGGGTCACAAGGCGCCGAAACCCGAACGGCTGCACGGGCGCCACGTTCTCAATCGTTACGAAGACGGCATGGAAAAGTGCATCGGCTGCGAGCTGTGCGCCGGAGTGTGCCCCGCCCGTTGCATCTACGTGCGCGGCGCCGACAACTCGCCCGACGATCCCGTGTCACCAGGGGAGCGGTTCGGTTTCGTCTACGAGATCAACTACCTCCGCTGTATCCACTGCGACCTTTGCGTCGAGGCCTGCCCCACCGAAGCGATCACCGAAACCAAGCTTTTCGAGTTCTCCTTCGCCAACCGTCAAGATGCGATCTATACCAAAGACGAACTCTTGGTCGGCGACGACGGGCTCCCACAACACCTTCCCTGGGAGGACTGGCGTCCCGGTGAGGACGAGCACACCTCCGGATGGATGCGCGCCACCTCGCCGTCGGGCAGTGCGGACTTCGAAGGCGTCACGAGCTGGTCGGGCGAGCTTGGGTATGGCATCCGTGCCCCCGAAGCCGACCAGACTGCGCGCGACCTCGTCACTCCTGCCTCCTCTTCGGGTCACGATGATCACGGTCACGATGATCACGGGACCGGGGGCCATTGATGGTCAACCTGATCGTGTTTTTCGTGTGCGCAATCATCTGCATCCTCGGGGCCACCGGCGTGGTGTTCTCGCGCAACCCGGTGCACAGTGCCCTCAGCCTCGTCGCCACCCTTTTTGGCATCGCCGTGTTGTTCGTGCAAATGGCCGCACAGTTCCTCGCCGCAGTGCAGGTCATCGTTTACACCGGCGCCATCGTGGTGCTGATCCTTTTTGTGATCATGCTGCTCGGGGTCGACAAGGAAGAAGACATCGACGACGAACCCCTCGCCGGGCAGCGGGTGAGCGCCTACATCGTGGCCGGCGTCACCATCGTGGGCCTTGTCGTTCTGCTCGGCCTCGCCGGCTTCAACGATGCGAACAGCAACCAACGCACGGGGTGGGGAGCGTCCACGGCCGCTCTCGTCACCGGCGACAAATCCGTCACCGCTCCGCTCTCCACCTCCCTGGCCACCACCCGTCGCGGTGACGTCGTGGAAAATGCCGATCCCGACAACATAAAGACGCTCGGCCGTTTGCTCTTCACCAAGTACGTGTTTGCGTTCGAGGTCACCGGGCTTCTTCTCACCATCGCCGTGGTAGGCGCCGTCGTGATGGCGCGACGACCGACCGACCTCGTGCCCCAGCCCGACGAACCGGCCTCGATGGACGACGACTTCATGGCTGATGTCGAGGCCGAAAGCTCGGGGGCGCACTGATGACCCAGTTGTACCCCGCAATGCTCGGGCTGTCCGCCGCCCTGTTTGCCATTGGCGCCATGGGCCTGCTCCGCCGTCGAAACCCACTGGTGATGATCATGTGCGTGGAGCTGATGCTCAACGCCGTGAACCTCACGTTCGTCACCTTTGGCAACATGCTCAACGACGCCGCCGGCCAAGCCATCGTGTTTTTTGTGCTCGTTGTCGCCGCCGCCGAGGTCGTGGTGGGCCTCGGCATCATCGTGGCTATCTCTCGACGTAAGCCCGGCGCTACCGCCGACGACATCTCGGTACTGAGGGGTTGATGGGCTGATGCTTGATCTTGTTTGGCTGATCCCTGCCCTGCCCCTCCTGGGCTTCTCGATCTTGGCGTTGTTCGGCCGTCGCATCGGCAACCCGTTGGCCGGTTGGCTGGCCACGATCTTCGCGGGGAGCAGTTTTGTTGTTTCTTGCGTGGTGTTCGCCGGCCTGGTCCGCCTCGGCGGTGACCGCACGTTCGAAAAAGTGATGTTCACCTGGATTCCGGCGGGCGACTTCTCCGTCGACGTGGGCTTCCTCGTCGATCCGCTCAGCGCCGCGATGATCCTGTTTGTGACGGGCATCGCCACCCTGATTCACCTCTATTCGATCGGGTACATGCACCACGACCCGAGGTTCCCGAAGTTTTTCACCTACCTCAACCTGTTTGTGTTCTCGATGCTGATGCTGGTGCTTGGCAACAACATGCTGCTCACCTTCCTTGGGTGGGAGGGCGTGGGTGCGTGCTCGTACCTCCTCATCTCCTTCTGGTTCGAAAAGGATGCCAACGCCTCCGCCGGGAAGAAGGCGTTCATCACGAACCGCATCGGCGACTGGGGCTTCATGGTGGCCATGTTCGCCACGTTCTTCACCGTCGGCTCGCTCAACTACACGGTGATCAATGCCGCCGCGCCGGGCTTGGCGAAAACCACCGCGGCGTTCATCGCCATCACCTTGTTCGTTGGGGCGTGTGGCAAGTCGGCCCAACTCCCACTGTCGATCTGGCTTCCCGATGCCATGGCTGGCCCCACGCCGGTGTCGGCGCTGATCCACGCCGCCACCATGGTCACCGCCGGCGTCTATCTCATGACCCGCACCGCCGGGATCACCGCCGCCGCCTCCGATTGGGTGAGTTGGGTGATCGTGATCGTGGGAATCGCCACCGCGCTCTTTGCCGCTTGTGTGGGTACGAGCCAGTACGACATCAAAAAGGTGCTCGCCTACTCCACGGTGAGCCAACTCGGTTTCATGTTCATCGCCGTGGGTTCCGGCGCCTATACCGCCGCCATCTTCCACATGATCACCCACGCGTTTTTCAAGGCATGTCTCTTCCTGGGCTCCGGTTCGGTGATCCACGGCATGGCCGACGAACAAGACATGCGATTTATGGGCGGGTTGCGCAAGGTCATGCCGATCACGGCGGGCACGTTCATCGTCGCCTGGCTGGCCATTGCCGGTGTGTTCCCCTTCGCCGGATTCTGGAGCAAGGATCAGATCATCGAAGGGGCCTACGCCAAGAGCCCGGTGTTCGCCGGTCTCACGCTGTTTGCCGCCTTGCTCACCGCTTACTACATGACGCGGCAGGTCTACATGGTGTTCCTGGCCCCGGCCCGTTGGGGCGAACACGCCGAGCGCGAGACGGTCGAGATCGGCACGCCGGCGGTTACGGAGATCGATGGGGAGACGGGGGAGACGGTAGAGGTGGAACCGGCGGTGTCCGAAACACTCGAACTGGTGAACGGGCTCCCTGCCGCCGAGCACGTCGCCGTCACCGACCCGGCCTTCCACCCCCACGAGTCCGGCTGGCACATGACCCTTCCGTTGGTGGTGTTGGCGGCACTGTCGGCGGTGGGCGGCGCCCTCAACCTGCCGTTCACGCACGGTACCGAGTTCTTGGCCACGTGGCTCGAGCCGGTTACGGACCTCGGGATTCCCGCCGGCAAGTCGGCCCACATCGCGAGTAACGCCGAAAAACTGATCTTCGCCGGGATCTCCACGGTGGTGGCGATTGTTGGCATCGTGGTCGCCCGCTCGCTCTTCAAGGATGGCGATCGGGTCAAGGGTGAACGTATGGAGCCGGCCCTCTTCCAGAAGGCATGGGGTTACGACTCCGCAATCTCCGCCTTCATGGGTGGCCCGGGCCGTGCCTTCGCTGAGGGCCTGGCTTGGTTCGACCGCACCGTGATCGACGGCGCCGTCAACGGCTCCGGTGTGCTCGTACGGGGCTTGGGACGCGGGCTTCGAGGCGTGCAGAACGGCTACGTGCGTTCGTACGCGTTGAGCATCGCCGTCGGGGCAATCTTGGTGGTGGCCTTCATGGCCACGCGGGTGTTGAGCTTCTGATGAGCGCCATAATCCTTGCTTCCGAAGCGGCGGGCAACGCCGCCGGCGCCCTCGGTGGGTTCCCGATTCTGCCGGCGCTGGTACTGGTGCCGATCTTCGGCGCTCTGGTCATCCTCTGCATTCCTGCCGCCCGGCCCGAACACCTAAAGCTCACCGCCGTGGGCACAGCGATGGCCACCGGGCTGGTGGCACTGGTGCTTTTGTGGCAGTTCGATGCCGGCAACGGTGGCTACCAGTTCGCGTCGAGCGCTACCTGGATCGAGTCGCTCGACATCAAGTTCGCCTTGGCCGTCGATGGCATCTCACTGTGGCTGGTGGTACTAACCGGCATCCTGTTCCCGATCTCGCTGCTGGCTACGAAACCCGACCACAACCCCAAGGGCTACTACTTCTGGCTCACGGCGTTGGAGATCGGCTGCATGGGCGTCTTCCTCGCCACCGATCTCTTTGCCTTCTTCGTGTTCTTCGAGCTCACGCTCGTTCCCCTCTACATGCTGATCGGCAAGTGGGGTCACGGGCGGCGCGTCTACGCCGCCACCAAGTTTTTCCTCTACACGATGGTCGGCTCCGTGCTCATGCTCGTCGCCCTGGTGTCGCTGGCCTTCACCGTGAAGGCGGGTGACGGCGGTACGGTCACCTTCGACCTCGTGAAAATCGCCACCTCCGGCAAGATCCCCACCGGATGGGCCGGGGCGCTTATGTTCTTCGGTTTCATGGCCGCCTTCATGGTGAAGACGCCGGTCTTCCCGTTCCACACGTGGCTGCCCGACGCCCATACCGAGGCCCCCACCGCAGGATCCGTCGACCTTGCCGGTGTGCTCCTCAAGCTGGGCACCTACGGCATGTTGCGTTTCGGGCTCTATCTCTTCCCGGTCCAGAGCCGGCAGTTCGCGTGGGTGTTCCTTACCCTTGGTGTAGCCGGGATCATCTATGGCGGGATCGTGGCCGCCATGCAGAAAAACCTGAAGCGGGTGGTGGCCTATTCGTCGGTAGCGCACATGGGCTTCGTGGTGCTCGGACTGTTCGCGTTGAACCCCCAGGCCATCATCGGCGCGTTGCTCGTGATGGTGAATCACGGCATCACCACCGGTGCACTTTTTATCCTGCTCGGCTTTCTCTACAGCCGCCGCCATACCTACGAGATCAGTGAGCTGCGGGGCATCCAGAAGGCCGCGCCGGTATTCGCCGGGATCTTCACACTGGTGATGCTGGCATCGATCGGGTTGCCCGGTCTGAACGGCTTCCCCGGCGAGTTCCTGGTGCTGCTCGGCACCTTCGTGGGGCACCCGGCGTGGGCCATTGCAGCGGCATCGGGTGTGATCTTCGCGGCGCTGTACCTCCTCTGGGCGTACCAGCGGGTCTTCCATGGGGAGCCCGACGAAGCCAACGCCACGTTCCCTGATCTCACACTTCCCGAGAAGCTGGTGATGGTGCCGCTCATTCTTTTGATCATCGGTCTTGGCGTCTACCCGAAGCCGCTCGTTGATCGCATGGAGCCTGCCGTTCGGGCATTGATTGTGCACGTGGAGGAAGCCAATCCCGGCTGGACCGCCCCCGTCTCACAGCACGGCAACGACCTCGTGCCGGTCGCAGGAAAGCCGGCAGGGGCGTCGGATGGCTCCGAACACGGCGGCTCCGAACACGGTGGTACCAAAGACGGCGGAGGGGGTCACTGATGTCGCTGGCAATCCTTGCGCAAACCGCGGGCGGGAACACTCAGCTCCCCCCCGGTCTCAATTTGCCCAACACCACGTCGGCGGTGCCTTCGGGAGCAGTCGGTGGAACCGTCACGATTCCCGATATCGAATGGACGGCCCTGCTGCCGCTCATGGTGCTCGGTCTCGGTGCCGTGGTGCTGATCACGCTCACGTCGCTTTCCCGCGGCAAGATTGGCCGGAGCTCTTATGCGGTTTACACCGTGTTGGTGGCCGCCGGTGCAATGGCCACGGCGATCCCCTTGTGGGGGCGAGTGCACGGTTGGAGTGATGTCGGCCGTAACGAGATTTCCCCGCCGTACGGACCCTTTTCAGCCGTCAGTGGGGCAATTGGCATCGACGGTTTCTCGATCTTCATCACCCTGCTCATCTGTGTATCGGTCGTTCTGGGTGCGCTCCTCGCCGACGACTATCTCCGCCGTGAAGGGATCGACGGCCCCGAGTACTACGTGCTTATGCTTATTTCGGCGTGCGGTGGCGTGATCATGGCGATGTCGAACGATCTCATCGTGCTCTTCCTCGGGCTCGAAACCCTGTCGATCGCCGTCTACGTACTTGCCGCCATCCACCTGAAGCGGGTCCAGAGCCAAGAAGCCGGCCTCAAGTACTTCGTTCTCGGCGGATTCTCGTCGGCGTTCTTTCTCTATGGCATCGCCATGGTCTACGGGGCCACGGGCTCGACGAACCTGGTGTTGATCAAGGACTTCCTCGCCAAGACCGTGCAAACGCACAACATGCTCCTGCTGCTCGGTCTCGGCCTCATGCTGGTCGGGCTCGGCTTCAAGGTGGCCGCGGTGCCGTTCCATTCCTGGAGCCCCGACGTCTACGACGGTTCACCGTCACCGGTGTCAGCTTTTATGGCATCAGGTGTGAAGGCGGCCGGGTTCGCTGGTCTCATCCGGGTGTACTTCCTCGCTTTCGGGCAATATGCCGCCGACTGGCAGCCGGTGGTGTACGCCCTTGCCGTGGCGTCGATGTTGGTGGGTGCGGTGATGGGCATCACCCAGACCAACGTGAAGCGGGCGTTGGCCTATTCGTCGATCAACCACGCTGGCTTCATGCTCATGGCACTCCAGGCCGCCACGCCCCTCGGGGTGTCGGCGGTGTTGTTCTACCTCGCCAGCTACACCTTCATGGTCGTGGGATCATTCGGTATTGCCACGCTCGCCGGTCGTACGGGTGATGGGCGCCACGAACTCTCCGATTACAAGGGTTTTGCCCGCACCAACCCACTGCTTGCCGGCATGTTCGTGGTGTTCTTGCTCGGACAATCGGGTTTTCCGCTCACCAGCGGGTTCGTGGCCAAGTTCGGCACCGTAAACGCTGCCGTCGACGCCGGGTCGTGGCACCTCGCCCTTGTCGGGATGTTGTCGGCGGCGATCAGCGCCTTCATTTACCTCCGCATCATCGTGGCGATGTACATGGCCGAGTCCGATGCTGACGCCGCCGTTCCCGCCCTTCGAGCATCGCGGATCAAGGTCCCGTTCGCTGCTGGCCTCGCTCTTTGGGCCTGCGTCATCGCCACCATCGGATTTGGTGTCCTTCCGAACGGCCTCGACCGTGTGGCCAGCGAAGGAACTCCGGCATTGGTGCGAGAGCCCGTCGCCGCCGAGTCGCTGCCGCCGACAGGATTCCCCTCGGGTCCGGGCCCGAACGTGGGTCTCCCCACCGGACCCACCGGTCCCACCGGTCCCTGAACCGGGGAAGAGGCAGCCACGAAATGTGAGGGCCTCGGCGCGCCGGTTAGAATCTACACGAACTACGCCTAGACTAGGCATGTATGGACAAGGATTCGATCTCGGGAGAGGTTCCTTTCGGTCGCGTCGCCGAGTGGCGGGCATTGCAGGACTTCATCGCTGATCCGGTCGCCGGGCCGGCGCTGGCGATCGTTTCCGGTCGACGTCGGCAAGGGAAATCGTTCTTGTTGCGACGGCTGGTTGAAGCGGAATCGGGTGCATTGCACGAGGTGACCGATGGGACGCCGAGCGAACAGTTGCGAGACGTCGGGGAGTGGTATGCCCGTCAGGTCGGGCTCACCGGCGTGGTCTCGTTTGGGGATTGGAGCGAAGCCATTGCTGCGTTGCTCGATCTGCCCCCCTCCGGTTCGGGTGGGCTCGTCGTTCTCGACGTTGGTCGATCGTTCACCGGCGGTACCGTCGATTATTCGGCGGGCAATGGGGGTGCGAGACGATCGTGTTCGCCGTCCGCCCACTCGATTGGTGCTCTGCGGTTCGTTGCTTCGAGTGATGGGGAACCTGCTCGCCGGAGCGGCGCCGCTGCGAGGGAGGGCGAGCCTCGAACTGCTCGTGCAACCCTTCGACTACCGCACGGCCGCCCAGTTCTGGGGGAGTACCGACTATCGCTTGGCGCTCGATCTGTTCGCCGTGGTGGGGGGCACGCCGGCCTATCGCCGCGAACTGGTGAGCGACGACGCGCCGGGCTCGAGACGCGAGTTCGACGGCTGGCTGTCCCGTCGGGTCCTGACCCCCTCGGCCCCGCTGTACCGAGAGGGACGGGTGCTACTCGGCGAAGACCCTTCCCTTCGCGACGTCGGCCTCTACCACTCGGTGTTGGCCGCGATCACGGCGGGGGAGACCTCGCCATCGAGGATCGCCGGCCGCATCGGCCGCCCACTGTCTGGCATGGCGCATCCGCTGTCGGTCCTTACCGATGGCGGTTGGGTCGAGCGACATACCGACGCGATGCACCGCAACCGAACCACCTACGAGGTCGTCGAGCCATTGTTGGCGTTCCATCACGCGATTATTCGACCCAACGGGGGAGCGCTCGATGCCGGTCGGGCCGATGAGGTCTGGGAGCGGGAGAAGCACACGTTCCGGGCGAACCTGGTGGGGCCGGCCTTCGAACGGCTCTGCCGGCAGTGGGTGCGCCAGTTTGCCGGCTCCGATTTGCTCGTCACTCCGGCAGAGGTCATCGAACGCGGCGCGGTGCCTGACCCCTCAGCACGAATCACCCATGAGGTCGACGTCGTGGCGCGGTCGGGCAAACGGATCTTTGTCCTCGGCGAGGCCAAGGTTGGGGGTCGGTTGGGCCGGACCGCGTTCGACCGGCTTCGGCACATCGGTGGACTGTTGGAGGCCCGCGGATTCGACCTCAGTGCCTGTCGCTACGCGCTGTTTGCCGCCGAGGGATTCGATGCGCGGCTGCACCGTGCCGACGACGAGGCGATCGTCGACTTACCGCGGCTCTACACCGGAACCTGACGCCAACCGGTGGCCTCCGCTCGGCGGGACGCTTTGCGCTGCTAGACGCGAACGGTCGAGGTGGGGGCGTGCCGATCACGGAATGACATCGATGCGACGCAACCAAGAGAAATGAAGACGAGCAAGAGTTGGCTCAAGGCGAACGCCGGTTCCAGCGGCTCGGACGGTAACCCCACGAACAGCAGAGCCACGGTGGCGGCGAAGGCGGCAGCGCTGCCACGAGGGCTGCGGACGAACGTGTTCCAATCGAGGCGGTCGGCGGTGCGTTGCATGCGATTGTGTCGTCCTTTCTCCGCCGCGCCTTGAGTCAATCCTGGGTCAAAGGACCTACCCGGGTGTCGCTCGACGCGTGCGACCGACAAAGCCTCGATGTTGGGTTTCGGACCACCGGGAGAGAACCAGGCATCGTCGTGCGACGGGTGGGCCGGCCATCTGGTCCCGTGATCCAGATGATGGCCGGTGGTCAGTGCTACCCATCTCCGAAAGGCACCGCGAAACCCGGTTCGGACACTTTTCGCGATTTCGAGGTTTGTGCTCGCGTTCACTAGATTCGTTGAACAATGAGCGGATCTGCAGCTACCGCGCCGACATACGCCGAGTTCCTCAGCCAGTGGCTCACGGTCGCAGTGTTCGGCCTGCTCGCCCTCGGGATGGTCGGTGCGATGCTCGGAGCAGGAAGCCTGGTTCGGCCGAAGCCGCCCCGCACCGGCACGTACCAGACGCAGAAGTATCTCACCTATGAGTCCGGCGTGGATCCGGCGGGGTTCTTGTGGAGCCAGGCGCAGATCCGGTACTACGTATTTGCGCTGCTGTTTGTGATGTTCGATGTGGAGGCGGTATTCATCTTTCCGTGGGCCACACGGCTTGAGGCATACGGCGTTTTCGGGCTCATAGAAATGCTCATCTTCATCGCTATCCTGGCCATTGGCCTCGCCTATGCGTGGCGGAAGAAGGTCCTGCAATGGATGTGACCACGGTTTTCGGATCGATCGGTACGGACGCCTAATGGGCCTCGTTGCGTCGGGCAAGGTCCCCAAGAAGCTGAACTACCTGCTCAACATGAGTCGGAAATACTCGCTCTGGTGTTACCAGTGGGGGCTCGCCTGCTGTGCCATCGAGATGGGGGCAGCGTTTGCCTCCCCCCGCTACGACGTCATGCGGCTCGGGGTCATCCCGTTTCCCGCCAGCCCTCGACAAGCCGACCTCGTCGTGATTGCCGGCACGGTTACCGACAAACTCGCCCCCGCCGTGCGTCGGCTTTATGAGCAGATGCCTGATCCGAAGTACGTGATCTCGATGGGTTCGTGCGCCAACAGCGGCGGCCCCTACTGGGACTCCTACTCGGTCACCAAGGGCGTCGATCAAATCATTCCCGTCGACGTCTACGTACCCGGATGCCCGCCTCGGCCAGAGGCATTGCTTGAAGGCATCGTGCTTCTTCAGGAGCGGATCCAAAATGAGGATCCCGCCGATCGTTTCCGGGGAGATCCCATTGTCGTCGGTTGACGCACCGCCCAATGCCCCCGACGCTCCCGCGGAGGCGGCCGAACCAGAACCTCCGCGCGACGCCGTGCGCGAGGCGCTTCTTAGTCGCCTGACGGAAGAGTTCGGCGGTGAGATTGTCGGTTCCCACATCCGGGTCGGCGACGACCTCTGGGTTCGTGTCACCCGCGAGGCATGGCCCGCCGTTGCCGGCGTGGTGAGCCGGCGGATGAAGTTCCGCTTCTTCGACTTCCTCTCGGGCCTTGATTGGCTCCCGTCGCCGTTCGGCCGCGACATGGACAGCCAAGAGGACATCGCTGTGCAGGGCACCTTGCCGAAGGAGCTGCCGCCCATGGTGTCGGGTTATGCCGGCGGCGATACCCGTTTTCAGGTGTTCGCCAGGGTCTACAGCCTTACCGACCACATCGGGATCACCTTCAAAGCGGATCTCCCCGATGACGATCTTTCCGTTGGCACCTGGAGCACCGTGTATGCCGGTGCCAACTGGCACGAACGGGAATGCTGGGAGATGTACGGGTTCACCTTCACTGGCCACCCCTACCTCAAACACCTCTACCTTCCCGGAGGCTTCGAAGGGAACCCGCTGCGAAAGGACTTCCCCCTGCTCGCACGCCGGGTGAAGCCGTGGCCAGGCATCGTCGACGTGGAACCGATGCCTGGTGTCGCCGACGAAGAGGGAGGCGACTAACGATGGCCGCTCCGGTATCTGAACGAGACCAACTCGCCTATATCGCCAACCAGGCTGCCGACGCTCGCGTGAACCTCGAGTTCGAGAGCGAGGGCATGACGCTCAACATGGGCCCGCAGCACCCGGCCACCCATGGGACGCTCCGGATCCTTGCCAAGCTCGATGGCGAACAGGTGATCAGCTGCGAGCCGATGCCCGGCTATATGCACCGCGGCTACGAGAAGCTGTGTGAGGTCCGCACCTACCCACAGGTCACCACGCTGGTGAACCGCATCGACTGGCTCGGTAGCTTCGCCAACGAGGTGCCGTGGATCCTCGCCGCCGAGAAGCTGATGGGCATCGAAGCACCCCCTCGCGCCCAACATATCCGCACGATTCTGTTCGAACTGAGCCGGATCGGCAACATCGCTCTTTTCCTCGGCGACCTTGGGATTCAGCTCGGTGGCATCACCGTGGGCTTTTACGCCTTTCGCGACCGCGAACACGTGTTGAACCAGGTCGAAGCCGTCACCGGCGGTCGGTTCCACCCCAACTTCGATCGCATCGGCGGCCTGAAAGACGACCTCCCCAAGGGTTGGATTGCCGAAACCAAAGCGGCGATGGTGAAGGTGCAGAAGTTCTGCGATCAGGTAGAAGACCTCCTCATCGGCAACGAAATCTTCCAGTCCCGCACCCGGGGCATCGGCGTCATCCCGCAGCACGTGGCGCAGAGTTATGGGTTGTCGGGTGCCAACGCCCGCGGCAGCGGCATCGACTGGGACCTCCGGCGCGACAGCTGCCCGCCCGGTTTGGTCTACGACAAGTGCGACTGGACGGTGTGGACCCACCCCGACGGTGATTCATTCAGCCGATCGTGGATTCGCCTTCAGGAAACCCGCGAGGCCGCCAAGATCGTCGACCAACTGCTCGACACGATCCCCAGTGGCCCGATCATGGCCAAAGTGCCTCGCATCATCAAGGTGCCTGAAGGTGAGGCCTACGTCGCCACCGAAAATCCGCTCGGCGAGATGGGGTACTACCTCGTAAGCAAAGGCGACCTCTACCCGTTCCGGGTGAAGATCCGTTCGGCGTCGTTCAACAACATCTCGATCGTGCCGTGGTTGTGCAAGGGCGTCTATGTGCCCGACGTCATCTCGATCCTCGCCAGTCTGTACTTCATCCTCGGAGACATCGACCGGTGAGCGCGTCCCCGCTTGCCCTCGTCGGGAGCGCGCCCGTGCTCGCCGGCCTTGATCCGCCGTATTGGGCGGCGACCCTGATCAAGGTGGGTGTGGTGGCACTGTTGGTGCCCACCACCGCGCTGATCCTGGGCATCGTGTTCTTGTTCAAGGTAATGAGTTGGATGCAGAGCCGGCTCGGCCCGCAGGAAGCCGGGCCCCGGGGTCTCCTGCAGCTTCTCGCCGATGGGGCCAAGTTCATTCAAAAGCAAGACATCATCCCTGACGCCGCCGATCGGTTCGTCTTCAAGGTGGCGCCGATGGTGGTGCTCATCTCCACGTTCCTGCTCTACGTGATCATTCCTGCCGGGCCGAGTGTGGTGGTGGAGAGCCTCGACACCGGCGTGTTCTTCGCGCTGGCGATGAGCTCAATTTCGGTGATCGGGATCTTGATGGCCGGCTGGGGGTCGGCCAACAAGTTTGCGTTGATGTCCGGAATCCGTGCTGCCGGTCAGCTCATTGCCTACGAGCTCCCCATGGTGCTTGCCGTGGTAGGCGTGGTGATCCAGGCCGGCACGATGAATCTCAACGGCATCATTGCCGCCCAAGCCGACTTCAAATTGTTCGGTGTCGTTCCGTTCCCACTCTTTCTGCTCACGCAACTCCCGATGTTCCTCGTATTCCTCGCTGCGGCCCAGGCCGAGCTCACCCAGCCCCCGTTCGACATGCCGGTGGCGGAGTCCGAGCTGGTCGGTGGCTACCAGGTGGAGTACTCCGGCTTCCGCTTTCTGTTTTTCTTCATGGGCGAGTTCGCTACCGCCTTTGCGTTCGCGGCGCTGGCCTCGGTGCTGTTCCTTGGTGGCTGGAGCTTGCCGTTCGTGGCTTCCGACAGCGATTTCTACACCTCTACGGCCTTTTGGTTGATCGGCCCGGTGGTGCTGTTCACCAAGATCATGCTGGTGTCTTTCCTCATTTTCTGGTTCCGATTCACGTATCCCCGCTTTCGTGAGGACCAGCTCCAGAAGGTGTGCTGGAAGTACCTCATCCCCATCTGTCTGGTGTGGGTCAGTTTCACTGCGATCGCAAAGGTGGTGTGGTGATGCCCAAAATTCCAGCGTTCCCCGGCAAGGGCATGTTCGTCGGTCTTGGAGTCACGTTCAAGGAGATGGTGAACACCCTCAAACCCGACTCCAAGGGTGGCGGACCGGTCACCGTTCAGTACCCCCACGAGAAGGAAGAGCCGGCCCCGCGTTCGCGCGGCGTGATCACCCTCTTCGAAGAAAACTGCACCTCGTGCATGTTGTGTTCACGCGAGTGCCCGGACTGGTGCATCTATATCGAGGCCCACAAGTACCTCGCCCCGCCTCGGCGCGAAGGCGGCAAGCCACGATCCAAGAATGCCCTCGACCGTTTCTCGATCGATTTCTCACTCTGTATGTACTGCGGAATCTGCGTGGAGGTGTGCCCATTCGACGCCCTCTTCTGGAGCCCCGAATACGAATACTCCGAATTTGACATCAAGAACCTGCTCCACGAGAAGGAACGTCTCGGTGAATGGTTCGACACCGTCCCGGACTTCGAGCCCTACGAAGCCGGCTCGGAGCAGAAGGTGAAGAAGGTGCCGGGCTGATGCACGCCGCCACGACCACCGCGCCGATCCTCGCCGCCACACCGGAATACCTGCCGCAGAACATTGCGTTTGGGATCCTGGCGGCGGTCATGATCTATGCCGCCCTTCGGGTGGTCACCACGAAAAACGTGGTGCATGCGGCATTGTGGCTCGTGCTCGTGCTCGCCGGTGTGGCCGGGAACTTCATCCTGCTCGGCAACGAGTTCTTGGCCGTCACTCAGGTCCTGGTGTACATCGGAGCGATTGTGGTGCTGCTCCTTTTCGGTGTGATGCTCACCCGAGCACCGATTGGTGCCGACGCCGACCTCGACAACGATCAGCGCGGGGTGGCCGTTGCTGTCGCTGCACCCCTTCTCGCCCTCATGGGGTACGTGCTCTGGGACTCGTTTCGCGAACAGCGACTCACCGAAAAAGGTGACCTCGTGGTGCAGAGCACCCAGCAGGTTTCCGACTCCATCTTCGGCACCTTTCTCATCCCGTTCGAGGCGGCGTCGATCCTGCTTCTCGCCGCCCTTATTGGTGCCATCGTGCTGGCCAGGAGGGACTGACCCATGCTCGTAAACCAGTTCCTGTTCTTGGGCGCCGCCCTGTTCGCCATCGGGGTGTACGGCGTGCTGGCCCGGCGCAACGCCGTGGCTGTGCTCATGTCGATCGAGATCATTCTTAACTCGGTCAACATCAACTTCTTGGCGTTCAACGCCATGCACAACCAAGGGAACGCGAGCCACGCTGACGGCGCCGTGTTCGCGCTGTTTGTCATCACCGTCGCCGCCGCCGAAGTGGGCGTTGGCCTCGCCCTTGTCCTCATGCTCTACCGCACCCGCAAATCGATCGACGTCGACAAAATCGACGCCCTCAAGGGCTGATGCATCCGATGCTCCTCGCCGCCTCCGAAGCCGCCACCGGGTCCGCCCCTGCGTGGACAGTCACGCTCATGCAATGGGCGTTCCTCATCCCGTTGATCATGACGGGCACGTTCCTGTTTCATCTCCTGCTTTCCAAAAAGTTGATGAAGGTGGCGGGCGAGAAAGCCGTGTCGGCCGTGGGCATCCTCGCGATCACGGTGTGCTTCTTCATGTCGTTGGGGATTGGGTACGGCTGGATCGCCCGCACCAACGCACCGCCGGTCCACGAGACACCGGAGTACGTCGCCGCCGAAGCCGCATGTTTCGGACCGTCGAATGCCGAGCGGTCTGGCGCACACCACGCCAGCGAAGGTGTCAACGCGGAGGGTGCCGGTCACGGGGAGGAAACGACGGCTGGCAAAGGCACCGATGGTCATGGCGCCGACAAGCCGAAGTCCTCGTCAACCTCGGACCACGGCGGTACACCGGAACCTGGCGGCACGTCTGAGCACGGCGCCGAGTCGGGCTCGATGGAACTGGCGGGCGGCACCGTGTTGCTGTCGGGCGATGAGCCCGCCGTCGGAGCGGCAACAGGCGGTGCCAAAGAAGAGCACCACAGCGTGGTGCCGGTGTGCACCAGCATCACCTGGTTCGAGATCGGAACACACACCTACGAGGCCGGCACCATCGTCGACGGCCTCTCGGTGATGATGCTCATCACCGTCACCCTGATTTCCATGCTGGTGCACTGGTACTCCACGGCCTACCTCAAGGACGACGTGCGTTTCGTCCACTACTACGCCTTCTTGAGCCTCTTCTCGGCGGCCATGTTGTTCTACGTGTTGTCGAACAACACCCTCCAGATGCTCGTTGGCTGGGAGCTGGTTGGCGTGTGCTCCTTCGCGCTGATCGGCCATTGGTGGGAAGAGAAGAAGAACACCGACGCTGCGCTCAAGGCGTTCCTCACCAACCGGGTGGGAGACGTGGGTCTCATCCTCGGCGTCATTGTGCTGTTCTTCGGCGCCGGTGGGAGCAGTTTCAACGTGTTCCACATCAACGAGTACGCCGGCTCGTCGGGGGCCAACACCAGCTTGCTGTTCGTTGGATCGTTGTTGCTGTTCTTCGGTGTCACCTCAAAATCCGGGCAGTTCCCGCTCCACACCTGGTTGCCCGATGCCATGGCCGGCCCCACACCGGTGTCGGCCCTGATCCACGCCGCCACCATGGTGGTGGCGGGCGTGTACCTCGTCGCCCGCATGTATCCCACCTTCTTTGTCGGAATGGACATCGGTAACGGCGGGAACTGGGCTCCCGTGGGCAACTACGTGGCCATCATCGGGGCGATCACCGCGTTGGTGGGGGCCAGCCTGGCCTTCGTACAACACGATCTGAAGAAGGTGCTGGCCTATTCCACCGTGAGCCAACTTGGGTTCATGGTGATGGCCCTCGGAGTCGGGGCCTGGACCGCCGGCGTCTTCCACCTGTTCACCCACGCCATGTTCAAGGCCTGCCTTTTCCTTGGGGCCGGCTCGGTGAGCCATGCCTGCCACCACACCTTCGACATGCGCGAGATGGGTGGTCTCGAAAAGCACATGCCGATCACCAAACGCACGTTCATGCTGTGTTCCTGGGCGTTGGCCGGGGTGCCGATCATGTCGGGTTTCTGGTCGAAGGACGAGATCCTCGCCGGCGCCCAGCAAGGGCAGAACGGCAAGCCCTACTACGCCATACTCGCCATCGGCCTGGTGGTGGGCGGCATGACGGCGTCGTACATGACCCGCGCCTACCACCTCACCTTCAAGGGCGAGTACCGCGGCCACGCTCATCCCCACGAGTCACCCAAGGTGATGACCGTGCCGTTGGTGATCCTCACCTTCCTGGCCTTCATCGCCGTCTTCTTCAATATCCCGAAGTTCTTCACCGACATCTTCACCGGCACCTTCGGACCATCAGTTACCGAGAAGGTGGCCGTCCGCTTCGAACACTTCGTGGAGCCCACGTGGGTGTTCGTCGAAGGCATCGATCATCCCAAGTTCAACCTCATCGTGGCCGGTGTGTCGCTCCTATTCGCCGCCGCCGGATGGCAGATCATGAAGCGTTACCTCACCACCGGCATCGCCACCGGTGCCACCGCCAAACCGGGTGTGGCGCGTTTTGGCTATCGCCTGCTCGAGAACAAGTACTACCTCGACAAGATCTACGAACAAGGCGTGCGCGACAGCGTGCGTGGTCCGATGGCGCGGGCGAGTTATTGGTTCAACATGCGGGTGATCGATGGCATCGTGAATGCCTTCGGTATCGGCGCCCGCAAGTTCGGCGACCTCACCTACAAGTACGTCGACCAGAAGGGCATCGACGGCGCCATCAACGGCACCGGCGCCGTATCGAGCGAGGGCGGGCAATTCCTCCGCACCCTGTTCGGCACCGGCAAGGTGCAGCAATACGGCGCCTGGCTCTTCGGCGGCGCCGTGGTGTTCGCCGGCATGATCGTGGTGTTCGTGAAGTGATCACTCCGCCACCTCACCCCAGCGCCGCCCTACACCCGGTTCGCCTCGTACACGCTCTCGATCTCGCCCTGCCCCCCTTCCAGGAAAACCGACTATGAACCTCACCAGCGGACAGTTCTGGACCAGCCCCATCACCTTTGCCGTGTTCCTGCCGTTGATCGGCGTGCTGGTGATGTTGCTGATCCCCAAAGCCAACGAGGACCTCCACAAGGGCATCGCCCTGGTGGCGTCGCTGCTTACGGCGGCGGTGGGCGTGGTGATCCATACCCAGTTCGAGTACGGCGACGCCAAGACCCTGCAAGGAGTGGTCGACGCCGAGTGGATCCCGTTCATCCATTCCCGCTGGATTGTGGGTCTTGACGGGATCTCCCTGCCGATGTTCTACCTCGCAATGTTCGTGGTGCCGCTTTGCATCATCTACAGCTGGAACCACATCCCCCACCCCGGCAACGCCAAGGCGTTCATGATCTTGCTGCTGGTGCTCGAGACCGGCATGCTCGGCAGTTTCATCGCTCACGATCTCATCCTCTTCTTCGTGTTCTTCGAAATCGTGCTCCTCCCGATGTACTTCATGATCGGTGTGTGGGGCGGCGAGAACCGGCAGTACGCCTCAATCAAGTTTTTCCTGTACACGTTGTTCGGGTCGGCGTTGATGATCATCAGCTTCCTGGCCGTCTTCTTCCTCACCAAAGATGCGGCCGGCCTCGCCCTCGAAACCTTCGACATGCGGCTGCTCACCCAACACGGTCGGTCGATCCCGTGGGCTACCGCGGTGGTGATCTTCGGCGGGATGTTCGTGGGCTTCGGCATCAAGGTGCCGATTTTCCCGTTCCACACCTGGCTCCCCGACGCCCACACCCAGGCCCCCACCGTGGGGTCGGTGATCCTCGCCGCCGTCCTCCTCAAGCTCGGTACCTACGGCTTCATCCGTATTGCTCTGCCAATCCTTCCCCAGGCGGCGGAAAGCTGGTCGCCGGTGATCGGGCTGGTGGCCTCGATCGGCATCATCTACGGCGCGTTGTGCTGCCTGGCCCAGACCGATATGAAGCGACTCATCGCATTCTCCTCGGTTGCCCATATGGGGTACGTGATGTTGGGTATCGCCACCCTCACCGATTTCGGTATCAACGCCGCCATCTTCGGCATGGTGGCCCATGGTCTGATCACAGGCATGCTTTTCTTCATCGCCGGATCGGCCAAAGACCGCTATCACACCCTCGAGATCAAACGTCTCGGCGGGCTGCTGGTGTCGGCCCCCCGTATGGGGTGGATCCTCGGCCTGTCCACGATGGCTTCGCTCGGACTTCCCGGCCTCGCCGGTTTCTGGGGTGAGTTCCCGGCCATTCTTTCGGCCTACAGCCCGAAGTACCCGGACCGCGCCACCTTGTTCTTCGGTTGGAGCCAGGTTGTGGTATTCCGTGGCTTCATGGTGGTGGCCGCCCTCGGCACGGTGCTCGCCGCCGGTTACCTCCTCTGGCTGTACCAGCGAGTGGCCTTCGGTACTCCCCCCGAGGAGTTCGCCGACGATCCGAATATTCACGATGTCACCCCATTCGAGTGGGCGGCCTGGTTGCCGATGCTGGTGGGCATTGTGGTGCTCGGCATCTACCCCAACCTGATCTTCAAGATCACCAATCCCGCTGTCACCATGGTGGTCCAGAACGCCTTCGGGAACGGGGGCTAGGTCCGCGTGTTCGCCGTCGAACAGATCCCGTTCACCACCCCGACCCTCGATTTCCACGCCCTCGCGCCAGAGTTCGTGGTGGTCGGCACCATCGTGGTGCTGGTCCTGGTCGACCTTTTCACTGATGAGCTCAGCAAGCGGGTTACGTCGGCCATCGCCGGGCTGGGTCTGATCGCTGCGCTGATCCCGGTGCTTACCCTCGCCGCCAGCGACGAGAGCCGATCGATGTTCGGCGGCGCCTATGTGGTCGATCGCTACTCGGTAATCCTGAAAGCGTTGTTCCTGGTCTCGGGATACATCGTGGTGTTGATGTCCACGCACTACATAGGTGAAGGCGACTACTGGGAAGGCGAGTACTACACGCTGATCCTGGCGTCGGTGCTCGGCATGATGATGATGGGTTCCTCGCGCGACATGGTCACCATCTTCATCTCGCTGGAACTCCTCTCAATTCCCGCCTACATGCTGGCAGCATGGAGAAAACGCGATCTCGATTCGGGCGAGGCCGGGATGAAGTACTACCTCATGGGCGTGTTTGCCACGGCCATAATGCTGTACGGAATCTCCCTCCTCTACGGCTTCGCCGGCACCACCCTTCTCAGCGGAATCGCGACGGCAATCGACACCGGTAAGGCGCAGTCGGGCGTCAGCCTGGCCATCGTCTTTGTGCTCGTCGGTTTCGCCTTCAAGATTTCCGCCGTCCCGTTCCACACCTGGGCGCCCGACACCTACCAAGGTGCGCCCACGCCGGTCACCGCCTTCCTCGCCGTCGCCTCGAAGGCCGCCGGTTTTGTGGCACTCATCAATCTGGTGTTCATCGCTTTCCCCGGTCAAGGCACCGTGGTGCGGGCCATGCTTGTGCCGCTCGCAGCGATCACCATGACGGTCGGCAACCTCATTGCGCTACGCCAAACCAATGTCATTCGGATGCTTGCCTTTTCCGGTGTGGCGCAGGCCGGCTACATGCTCGTACCGCTCGCTGTGGCCGACCTCTTGCCGCCGGACCGAGCCGACGAAGCCATGCGGGCGCTGCTCATCTACCTCGTGATCTACGCGGCCATGAACCTCGGCGCGTTCGCCGTGGTGATCTCGGTGGCCCGCCGCACCGGGTCGGCGGAGATCGAGTCGATGCGAGGGATGTTCCAGTGGGCACCCGGCATGATGATGGCGTTGTCGATCTTCCTCGGTGGGTTCGCCGGCATTCCCCCCGCCGGCGGGTGGTTCGGAAAGTTCGTGATATTCAAAACTGCCATGGATGCCGGGCCTCGTGTGGGGTATTTCCTGGCCGGTCTCATTGCCGTCAACTCCGTGATCGCCGCCTTCTATTACGTGCGAATTATCTGGACCATGGTGAGCCATAGCCCCGACGACATTGCCCAACAGCCGCTGCGCACCCCCGCGGCGTTGCGAGCGGCGGTGCTCATCACCAGTGCGGTCGTCGTCCTCACCGGAATCGTCCCCTCGCTCGTAAGCCGCATCACCGACACTGCCGTGATCGTGTCCACGCCGTCCGCGATACAGGTGGAAGCGCCCCCGACCACGGTCGCCCCGCCTCCCTGAACCCCGGCTCCCGAAACCCTGGCTCCCTGAGCTCGGGCTTCGTGGCCGTTCGCCCAGCCTGCCCTCCCGCCCCGTTCTATCGCCCCCCGATCGACCTACGGACCGTTGCCTTCAACCCCCAGTCAGCTCGTCGCTGGTCAGATCGCCCGGTTCGGTCCGATGCGATTCGACCGGGTGATGGAGGTGGCGCTGTACGAGCCCGAGTTGGGGTTTTTCGCGACGGCCACCGAAGCCGGCCGACGGGGTCACTTCCTTACGAGCCCGGAGGTGGGGCCGCTCTTTGGTGCCGTGCTGGCGCGAGCACTCGACGAATGGTGGGAAACCCTTGGGTGCCCCGACCCGTTCGTGGTGGTGGAAGCCGGTGCCGGACGGGGATCGCTCGCCATCGCCATACGCCATGCCGCCCCGGCCTGTTCACCGGCGCTCACGTATGTACTCGTGGAACGTTCCGCTTCGTTGCGGGCTCGGCAGGCAGACCATCTTCCGATCGAGTCGGCGGCGTTGGCGTTGCTCCCTACCGTGGATGGTGAGGACACGCCGCGTGGGCAGGGCAGTGGGCCTCGTTTCGTTTCGCTGCCGGACCTGCCGGCACAACCCTTCGTCGGTGTGGTGCTGGCCAACGAACTGCTCGACAACCTTGCCTTCCGAGTGGTGCGGCGCGCCGAGTTCGGGTGGGAGGAGCTCTACGCCGGCGTCGCTCCGGGCCAAGAAATGGACGCCGCGCTCGACCCGGTGTTTGATGAGGTCTGGCTCCCCAGCGATGAGGGAGACAACGCCTGGTGCGAACAACACTTGGGCCTGGTACCCGTCGGGGTAGACGTGCCGCGCCAGCGGACGATTCATCGGTGGATGCGTGACGCCGGCCAGTCTCTTGAGCGGGGGTTCGTGGTGGCGTTCGACTACGCCGTCACCACCCAAGACCTCATCGATCGACCGGCACGAAGCTGGTTGCGCACCTACGCCGCCCACGGACCCGGCGTACCGCCGCTCCAGAATCTCGGGATGCAGGACATCACCGCCGATGTCCACATTGACCCGCTCGTTGCCGTGGTTCCGGCGATCGAACGGACAAGTCAGGACGATTTTCTTCGGCGGTATGGGATCGAGCAGTTGGTCGCCGAAGGTCAGGCGATCTGGCAGGAACGGGCCGCAGTGGGCGACCTGGCGGCGATCGCCGGTCGGAGTCGGATCCGTGAGTCCGAAGCGCTGCTCGACCCGGAAGGCCTTGGCGCCTTTTCGGTGTTCACTGCCGCGATAGGGTTCTGAGTAGGCGACCCTCTACCTCTCAGGAGCATCATGTCCGACACCCTCGATACCACCCCTACTTCGCACCGCGAGGCGGTCGCCGAACCCAGTGATCGCCGTCGCTTTCTCACCAAGGGCGCCGTGGCTGCCGCGGCGGCGGCTGCCGGTGTGGTGGCATTGAGCGGAAAGGCCGAGGCCGCCGACGGTGGCTCGCTGCTCATCGGTGGGGCCAACTTCGGCACGGCTGCGGCGTCGAACACCCGCCTCACCGGCTCAAAGCTCACGGTTTCCACCGAAGACGGCGCCTATGCGATTCGCGGCGTGCATCTCGCCGGCAGCGGCGTGTGGGGTCAAGCCGGTTCGGGATCCGATGCCGGCACCGGTGTGCGTGGTACGGCATCGATTGGTGGCGGCACCGGTGTGTTGGGCGAGAACTCCGGTTCGAGTGGCGGCGTCGGCGTGAAGGGCACGAGCACTGACGGCGTGGCGATCTACGCCGAGGCGGGCACGTCCTCAACTCGTGGGACCGGCATCGCTGTAAGGTCGCTCCTCGGCCCTGCACTTTTCTTGGGGGAAGCAGCGCTTAGCATTCCGCCCTCGGGTTCGTGGACCGCTGGTTCATTTGTCGTTGATGGTGGTCATGTTTGGTACTGCTACGCGACTGGTACCGGCGCTGCGGCCAAGTGGGTGAAGCTCTCGGGAGCACCAGTGATCCTTGCCAGCGGCTACCGCGCCTACGACTCGCGTCCCGGTGAGAATCCGCTCGCCGTCGCCAAGGGCCCGATCACCGATGGCATCACCCGGTCGAATATCGACCTCAAGGTGAATGGCGGGGCCGCCGCCATCCCGTCGGGCATCTCCGCCGCCATCGTCAACATCACGGCCACGGGTACCAGTTCCGCCGGTTTCTTCGGGCTGTTCAAGAACGGCATTGCCTGGCCAGGAACGTCCACGGTGAACTGGAGCGCCGCCAACTCCAACATCGCCAACTCCACCATCGTCGCCGTCGACACCGCGTCGCGGGTCGCCGTGCGCGGTGCCGGTTCGGCCCAGTGCATCATCGACGTCATCGGGTACCTGCCGTAGCCCTGCGGTCCCTAGCCCTGTGGTCGTGGCCCTGCGGTCGTGATCTTCCCGTCCTCATGGTTTCGGGCCTCCCCAGAGCGGGGAGGCCCGTGTCGTTTGGGCAAAAGCATCGTTGAACGCGGCACGACTGCCCAAACGATTCGAACGGCTTCAGGTCGACGAAACAACTCGTTCGATTGCGCCCGCATCGAGCATGTCGCGCAGGGCAGGGACGAGCCGGTAGGCGATTGCCGGGCGATTGCCGATCCGACGGCTCGGAGGGGCCGGGAATCGTTCGACCATGCCACGATCCACGAGGTGGTCGAACGCCTCGCCGTTCCGGCCGATCCAAGAGCCGTCCATCCAAAGGCGAACAATCCACCCGACCTCGGGTCGGGACAGGCCGACGTGCATCTCATCAGCCACCGAGCCCGCCGCACCGGCACTGGCGATCCGTTGCCGGTACACGTTGGCACCGCGCATCGACCAAGACGCAACCAAATCCGTGAACGCGGTGGCATCCAGGGCCGCGGGGTCCCACTGCTCGGTGACGTTGTAGGCGTCGGCAAGGGCGTTGATGTACCCCTGCCGATCCAGTGTGAGCATCTCCAAGGCGCCGAGATCGGGAACTCGTAACCCCCGTGACGAGAACAACAGGTACAGGAGGCGAGCGGTGCGCCCATTCCCGTCGGCGAAGGGATGAATGGCGAGAAAGGTGAAGATTGCCCACGCTCCCGCGGCGAGGTCAGCGTGTTTTTGCTCCTGCGCCTCGTCGGTGAGGTGCGAGGTGAAGGCGGCGAGCAGACGGCGAGCCGTGGTTGGGTCGGGGAGTGAATAGGTGGCCCGGCGCATCGCGAACCGAGTGTCGTTCGCCCGGACTAGGCCAGGATTGCTGGCGTCGCCGGTGGTATCGGGGCCTTCCACCAGCGCGTGGAGCACGAACGGGGTCTCTGGCTCGAGGAGCCGGTCCACCCGTTGCTCGCGGCGAAGCTTGAGACGGACATCAACATGATCGAGGCCCGCACGGCAACCCGCCAGTCGGGCTTGGTCGTGTTCCGACAAGAACGCTCGGCGGCTCGGGAAGAGCGGAAGCTCGACCGCCCCCGCCACCGACGCCGCGATGCCGCCGAGCCCTTCCAGAGAATGTTCGGACTGCCAGGCCTGAATATGCGCTGCGAGCGACGGGGGCATTTCGGCCAAGGCTTCGGCGTTGGCGTCGTGGGCGTTGAGCCACTGCGCCACGAACGCCGCCGGCAGCTCGGGGATGGCGGGGAGCTCGGGGGTCGCCACCGTGGTGGACGTGGTCACGACGGCTCGATGAACAGCATGGCCGGGGCCACTCCGAACACTGACGCGGTGGTGTTCGCACTGAGGTGAACCATGGTGGGGGAGTCCACGATCACACCGGTACCGGCATCGGCGAGCCGCCCGGCCAAATCGGGCACGGGTTCGTCGGTCTCGAACACCAACTGACTCAGATTGCAGGCCTGCGGGTTCACCGCCGGTCGGTCACCGGTGGCGGTGGGATGGAGCAGCGTGAGCGCCACCCCGCCGGCGTCGAGGGTGACCATGTCGGCATCGAGTCCGGGGTGCGGTCCTCGCTCCACCTCCTCGAAACCAAGCAGATCTACCAACAATTCCAATGCTCGATCGAGGTCTTCGACCACGTATTCGAGGGCGAGCAGCTTCGGAGGCATCGGAGGAGGCTACTGCGTGGGCTGACGGCCGTACCGCGGTGGCGGGGTGTGGGAGTGGCGGGGTGTGGGGGTGGCGGGGTGTGGGGTGGCGGGGTGTGCGGGTGGGATGAGCCCGGTGACGGGGGTGCTTGCGTGGGTGCCGAGCTCGTGCGCAACCCTTGGCTGGTGGCACCCCGTTCTGCCGGCAGCGAAATGCGTCGGTGTCCGTAGCAAATCTCGCTACCGGCCGAGCTCTCCCCGACGTGACTCTCCCCGACGTGACTCTCCCCTACGGGGCTTACACCGTAGGCTGTGGGGAATGGATGTCCCGGCCCGCCCTCCCCTCTCCCGCGATCGCATTGTTGAGGCGGCGATGGAGATGGCGGACGCCGGGGGTGTGCCAATGGTCAGTATGCGGAAGTTGGGTGCCGCACTTGGCGTGGAGGCCATGTCGCTTTACAACCACGTGAAGAACAAGGACGAACTGCTTGATGCGATGCTCGACGCCGCGCTCCGGGAGGTCGTGCTTCCTGACACCACGCTCGTGTGGGATGAGCAGTTGGCGGCGTTGGCACAGGAGTTCCGCTTGGCTGGCCGCCGGCACCCCGGGGTCTTGCCGCTATTTGGGACCCGAGCCATCCGATCGCTGGAAGGCTTCGCCCCCCTCGAGCGATCGTTCGTGATCCTCCGCCAGGCCGGCCTTGCTCCCGATGACGCCCTCGACGCGTTCATGATGTTGGCCTCGTTCGTGCTTGGCTACGTGACCTCGGAGAACGGTGGCTTGCGTGAGGTCGCCGAGGGCCGTTCGATCGACTTCTCCACGATCGACTTCGTCGCCCACCCATTTCTGATCGAGATGGGCGAGGCGTTCGTCCGGCATGACGGTGACCGTGAGTTCCAGTTCGGTCTGGACGTCTTGATCGACGGAATCCGACAGCGGCTCACCTGAGACGGGATCACCTGAGACGGGATCACCTGAGAGCGGAACACCCGGAGACCGAATATCCTCGGAGCTGGCCCAGAGTGGGGGAAATCGTGTGATCAGACCGTGCGATCAGACCGTGCGATCAGACCGTGCGACCCGGGTGCCGGTCGGCGACGCCCGGGGGCAGAAGGTCTTCGTCGATGGTGATCAAGGGTTCTGTTGGAGCGGTGGTAGGCCGCTCGGTGCCGTCCTGCCAGATCTGGTCAGGGGCGAGGTCCTGAAACGCGGAGGCGGCCTCGCCATCGACATAGATGCAGTTTCGGCCCGCTCGTTTGGCGCTGTAGAGCGCAGCGTCGGCCACCCCAACCATGGCGTCGAACACGGTGCCGGACGACTGGTCGGTGAGGCCCCAACTTGCCGTGAAGGGCACGCCCCGCACCCGTTCGATCTCGGCCGCCAAAGAAATCTGTAGGCGTTCGAGCGCAGCCTGTGCCTCCCGAATGTTGGTGTCGGGGAGGACGAGGATGAACTCCTCGCCACCGTAACGCGCGGCGATGTCTTCGGGGCGAAGGTTGGCCTTGAGTACCTTCGAGAACAACTTGAGTGCCGTGTCACCGGCTTCGTGGCCGTAGGTGTCGTTGAGATCCTTGAAGTGATCGAGATCGGCAATCGTGACACTGAACAGCCGGTTTTCGGCGATGAGCCCCTTTACTGCGGTTTCTAGGCTTCGACGGTTGAGCAACCCGGTGAGGCCATCCGTGGTGGCTTGGAGCCGATCAGACTGGGTGGCGCGGACGGTGCCTAGCTGGATGCCGGTTTCGGCGGCGATGGTGGTGAGCCGCTCGATCTGGGTGTGGCTCGGCGGGTGGGCATCGGCCGCTGTCGTGTGAAGCACGCCGAGGGCCCGGCCCCGAAACTTGAGCGGCACACACACGGCTGAGCAGGCGCCTTCCACGTGGGCGGCGAGTTTGGGGCAGGCGTTGAGCATCCGGCTGGACTCGTACACTTCGGTTTGGCTACGACGAAACGCCGCGCAACCCATCGGTGATTCCACCGGACACAACGGGGCGCCATGGTCGGAGATGTCGGCGCCACGCACCAAGCGGCTTTCGGTGGCGTTCACGAGGAGAATCTCCGCCTTGAGGTCCGGAACGACCGCGCGGACGGCCCGACCGAGGGTGGCAAGCACCTCCTCTTCGGTGTCGGCACTCTCGAGGGTTTCCTTCAGCGAGTTGCGGAAAGTCTGACGCTCGTTGTTGAGTCGGTGGTCGAGCTCCGCTTCTTCGAGCTGCCCGGTCTCAATGCTGATGTTACGGGCCATCGGCCGAAACAGCCCGAGCCCGACGGAGCCACACACCCCGATGAAGGCCACGACGAGCAGTGTGCTGGCATCCTGCTGTCGACTCAGCGCTGCTTCGAGCTGTTTGGTGTACTCCTTCGCTACGTCGTCGAGCCCGTCGATGATGTTGCTCTTGTTGGTGGTGATGTACTTCACCGCAGCCCCGCGATCGGCGGTGGGGATCGACGAACCCGTCCGGGTGCCCGACACCACGGTAAGCGCCTCGTCGATGAACCGGGTGAGCTGGGCGTCGAGGCCAGCGCCTTCGAAGAAGATTCGGTTCAATTCGGTAGAGATGGCGGATCGCGGGACCTCAAGGGAAGCGTCCCCCTCAAGCATGGCCGATCGTTTCTGGCCCAGCACGTTGATCTCCTGCTGGAGATCACCGGCGGTGACACCGGCGACGATCGCCCCATCAGGGCTTTTGAGCTGCTCGTCGATGCGGGCCGAAAGCTCGGCGACGCGGTAGGCATGGCCTTGCTGGGCGGCGGCCAACTTGAGCAGGGTGGCCTGGTTCTTTACCTCTGTGGCTCCGGTACTGACGCTGAGCTGCCCAAATACGAAGACGGCGCTGAACAGGCCGAGCGCGATCAGGTAGCGGAGGGTAAATCGCTGCGCAAGCGGCCGCTTTGAGCGACGGTCTCCAGGATCGATTTTTCGCCGGGAGAGTGCCGACATCGGTGCTCCTGATGGAGGAGGTAGGTAGCAGACTATCGGTACCATTGGCACCGAAGTTGAGGGATCTCAGATTATGCCGCAAGGAAACGGCGGACACGGACCAACTCACGATAGGCGATAACGCCGTTGCGTTTTCCGGATGAGACTCCTCGCGGTGGCAACGGGCGGGAACGATAAGATCCGCCACCGGTTTGCCGCTCGTTTCTGGGCGCCACAGGAGAGGGGCCAATATGGCCGGACCCACTATCGAGGACTACTTCGTCGAGAACCGCAGGTTTCCGCCGTCTCCGGAGTTCGTGGCAACGGCGATCGCTTCGGACCGATCGCTCTACGACGAAGCGGCCGCCGACATGGAAGGGTTTTGGGCCCGTCAGGCGAGAGATCTCATCACCTGGTTCACACCGTTCTCCACCGTCTTGGAGTGGGACCTTCCCTTCGCGAAGTGGTTCGCCGACGGCACGCTAAACGTCAGCTACAACTGTCTCGACCGCCACGTGGAGGCCGGCAACGGAGCCAAAGTGGCGTTTCACTGGGAAGGTGAACCGGGCGACACGCGAACCATCACTTACGCCGATCTCCACGATGAGGTGGCGCGCTTCGCCAACTGCCTGAAGTCGCTCGGCGTGGCCCGAGGAGATCGGGTGGCGATCTACATGCCGATGATCCCCGAGCTTCCCGTGGCCATGCTCGCCTGCACCCGAATCGGGGCGGCGCATTCCGTGATCTTCGGCGGGTTCTCTCCCGACTCGATTGTCGATCGTGTGAACGACGCCGATTGCAAGGTGATCATCACGGCCGATGGCGGGTGGCGTAAGGGCGCGGTGTCGCCGCTCAAGCCGAACGTCGACGAGGCGCTCACGTCCACGCCTTCGGTCACCGGCGTGGTGGTGGTACGGCGAGGGGAGAATGAGGTGGAGATGGTGGCCGGGCGCGACCACTGGTATCACGAACTCATGGCCGAGGCATCGGCCGACTGCCCTCCTGAACACATGGGCGCCGAAGACCTGCTGTATCTGCTGTACACGAGCGGCACGACGGCCAAGCCGAAGGGGATTATGCACACCACGGGCGGCTACCTCACGCAGGTGGCTTTCACCCACAAGGTGGTGTTCGACATCCAGCCGGAGACCGACGTTTACTGGTGTGCCGCCGACGCTGGGTGGGTCACTGGTCACAGCTACATCGTGTACGGACCGCTCACCAACGGCGTCACCTCGGTAATGTACGAGGGCACCCCCGACACGCCGGGCCGAGACCGTTTGTGGGCCATTGCGGAGAAGTACGGGGTCACCCAGCTTTACACCGCACCTACGGCGATACGCATGTTCATGAAGTGGGGCGACGACGAGCCGGCCAAACATGATCTCTCCTCGCTGCGTTTGTTGGGCACCGTTGGAGAGCCCATCAATCCCGAAGCGTGGATGTGGTACCACGAACACATCGGCGGCGAGCGGTGTCCCATCGTGGATACGTGGTGGCAGACCGAGACCGGAGGCCACATGGTCACGCCGTTGCCGGGCGTGATTCCCACCAAACCCGGATCGGCCACGTTTCCCATCCCGGGGGTGTTCGGCGAGGTGGTCGACGACGATGGCGGCGTCGTCGAGAAGGGAGGCGGCTACTGGACGATCTCGCAACCGTGGCCGGCGATGCTGCGCGGCATCTGGGGTGATCCAGAGCGTTTTACGGACACCTATTGGTCGCGTTTCCCCGGTCGCTACTTCGCTGGAGACGGGGCCAAAGTCGATGAAGATGGGTATGTGTGGTTCCTCGGTCGGGTCGACGACGTCATGAACGTGAGTGGCCACCGGATCTCCACCACCGAAGTGGAGAGCGCGCTGGTCGACCATCCCGCCGTGGCCGAAGCCGCGGTCGTAGGTGCCTCCGACGATCTCACCGGCCAGGCAATCGTGGGATACGTAATCTTGCGAGGCACCTTCGAGCCCAGCACCGAACTCACCGAAGACATTCGCCAGCACGTATCGCTCAAGATCGGGCCAACCGCCCGACCTAAGGCGGTGATCGTGGTGCCCGACCTCCCCAAGACGCGATCCGGAAAAATCATGCGACGCCTGCTGCGCGATGTGCTCGAGGGTCGAGATCTCGGTGACATCACGACCCTCGCCGATGCGGGAGTGGTGGCCGATATCCAAACTCGGGCCAACGAGAGCCCAACCGAAGACTGACCCGCCCGGGCCGCTGCGGCGGTGCCGTGCCGCCTTCGGCAACCGAGATGAACGAGACGAGCGCACCAACGAATGAGCCCAACGGAGATACCCGACAACTGGAGGTGGCGAGACGGCCCGGTCGATGCCGGTACCGCCATTGTGTTCGACATGGACGGGGTGCTCTCTGACGCCAGTCGACGTCAGCACTACCTCGAATGGCCGTACCGGGATTGGGAGGCATTCTTCGAAGCCTGTGGCGAGGACGACCTCATTGGTGAGGTGGGACGGCTGCTCGATGTGATCTCGTCGGAGCACCAGATCATCTTGCTCACGGCTCGGCCGATCCGGGTGCAGCCACAAACGATCGGTTGGCTGAAACGCTACGACTTGCGCTGGGACCTCCTCATCATGCGAAATTCGGGGGACTACGGCTCCTCCCGCGACTTTAAGCAGCGCACCGTCGTCGAACTACGCCGCTACGGGTTCGACCTCCGCCTGGCCTTCGAGGACGACCGCCGGAATCACCAGATGTTCCATGCCGAGGGCATTCCGTGTGTGTACATCCACTCCGGGTACTACGACTGATACCTGCTCGCCGGCCGACTGCTCGCCGGCCGACTGCCCGCCGGTCGACGTGACGTCGGTCAAAGGCGAAGTGAGGCGATGGCGATGATGAAGTCGTCGATGGCGCCCTGGGCTTCACGGACGTTGGGGCCATTAATGATGACGGAGAACACCACCGCTCGCCCGGTAGCGGTGGCGGTGAAGCCGGTAAGCGACCGGGAGACGTTCAATGAGCCACCCTTGGCCCGAACACGGCCGGTCGTGGCAGGGTCTTTGAGTCGATTGCCGAACGCATCGGAAGCGCCGGCGAGCGGGAGATCGGCGACGAGCAACGACCCCCAAGGGTAACGCTGCCCCACTTGCACCAATGTGCGCAGTTCACGCGCCGATCGGGCGTTGTCGTAGCTGAGCCCCGAACCGTCGGCGTCGGTGCCGCGGATCGGCGCACACGCGCCCGCGAAGAGCCGATGCATCACCTCGATGCCGCCCGCAGTCGTCCCTTGACCGCCGGTGGAGCGGTACCCCAGTTCTTTCAGCAAGGACTCGGCGAAGAAATTGTCGCTTCGCAGCAGCATGAGGTTGACCAGTTCGTTCACGGTGGCGGATTCGGTTCCGGCGACTTCGACCCCGCCGGAGACGGGCATGGGTTCGACCGCCCCGCCATCGCGGATCTCCACCCCGTGTGCCTTCAAGGCGAAGGCGAAGAGGTCGGCGTTGTATTGGCCAGGGTTGTTTCGAAAGGCATCGTCGAGGCGGTACCAGTTGCGATCGACCGCAAGTGCGCTGAGTGATCCAACGTCCTCCCACCATTGGGCGGGCCAACCCGGTGCGGTACGAACCTGGTCGTAGCGGGACTCGTCAACCACCACCCGCCCGTCGACTCGCCGGATGCCAGCAGCTGCAACCGCCGTCGCCAGGGCATCGATCGAATGTGGCCCGGTGGGTTCGAGTGACGGGTCGCCCCCGCCAACCAGCACCAGATCACCGAGGATGGTCCCGGTGGCGGTGGTCGGCCCGGTGGCGAGCACACGGGTGCGCAGCCGCTCGTTGGGATCGATATGGGCGAGCACCGCCATGGCGGTGAGCAGCTTCTGGTTGGATGCCGGCTTGAGCGCCAGGTCCGGTTCGTTGGTGATCGCCTCGCCCACGCCGTCGATCCAAACCGAGGCGGAGACTTGGTCTCCGGCGACACGTTTGTCGGTACGGAGATTGGCGATGGCCGATGCCGGGGTGGGAATGGTGGTGGTGGTGGTGCCGGCAGGATCGTCAACCGAAGGCGGGGGTTCGGGCTCGGCGGTGAGGAGGTGGCCAGCAATCGGACGGATACCGATCGGTTGTTGCGCCGGGCAGTCGGTAGCGCCGGAGGGGCGAAGCGCCGGCGCACCCGGGAGGGCGAGCGGTTGGAACGGCAGGACTGTTTCGGTGCTCGGCGGTTGTGGGGTCGGCTGATCATCGCTCGAACCGACCACGATGCTGGAGTCTGATTGTCCGCCGTCACCGCCGTCACCGCCGTCACCGCCGACCCCGTCGGCAGCGGGCGCCGTCGGTGATGCTCCGCTGCAGGCCGCCACAGAAACCAGTGAACTGGCAACCATCACGAGGGCGAGCCGGGCAAGACTCATTCGGCTCCGGGGGCGTTGCACCGACGTGCTGTCGCGGTCAACGACGGGCCGAACGGGGACGGGCCGAATAGGCGGGCATCGGAGGCAGGCGGGCATCGGAGGCAGGCGAACATCGGCGGCATCACGGGCGGGTAGTCGCACGATCCCGCACCTCACCGGTTCGAACCTTGGGGCCGTCGGAGGCGACGAACATATCGGCCTGATCAGTCGCGGAAATTCTCGAACTGAAGTGGTATGCCGAAGTCGTGTTCCTTCAAGGCGGCGATAGCGCCCTGAAGGTCGTCGCGTTTCTTGGCGGTCACCCGAACCTGCTCACCTTGGGTTTGCGATTGCATCCCCTTCGCACCTTTTTCCTTGATGAAACGGTTGATCTCCCGGGCCTTGTCGGAAGAGATGCCCGCCACCAGTTTGGTGATTTGCCGTTTGGTGCTGCCGGCGGCGTCCTCCACTTTGCCGTGATCGAGCGACTTGAGCGACACTTTTCGCTTCACGAGCTTCTCTTCGAGCACCTGGCGGAGGGCATTGAGACGGTCGTCGCTCACCGAGCGCAGCTCGATCGTCTTGTCTTTTTCGTTGAGCTCGATAGAGGTATCGGTGTTCTTGAAGTCGAACCGGGTGGTGATCTCACGGTCGGCTTGATCGACGGCGTTGCGCACTTCCTGCATGTCGACTTCGGAGACCACGTCGAAGGTAGGCATGCGCGGACTCTATCCGTTCCGCCCCGTCGCCCAATGGTGCGAGCGCGTTCAACCCGAAACGCCGGCGCACCCGCCTCACGATTTGAGGATCGGGACGGCGAACTCGGTGCGTTCCACATCAAACTCTCCGGTGCGAGACTGCACAGCAATCGTCCACGTGCCGGGCAGCGCGAAGTCGGTGAGCCCCTCGAGAACGAAGTGGCCCGGCCCACCGCGAACGGCCGATCGGGTGATGGGGCCGATGTTCTTGTCGGCCAAACGGAGCTCCACCGTGGCTTTGCTCACCGTGTCGATCGGGCGGCCGTCAGGGCCGGTATAGGTGAGGTGGATGCTGTTCACGCCGGTGCGGGCCGGCGACACGACGATGGCGAGCGTGCCGCGGCGCAGCGGTGCGGACTGCACGAACGGTTGATCAGCGGCGACGCCGGCGAAACGTGGCGGGGTGAGGTTGACGAGGAGTCCGGTGATCGCGAGCACGAACACGATGCCGAGTACTTCGAGTCGAAGCATGGCGACAAGCCGACCCCACGCCGGTGCTCGCGACGCATCGATTATTCCGGGGCTTCTTTTTGGCACCGGGGCATCGGCAGGCCCGGTTGCCGTGTGCTCCGGCGTGCTGCCGTGGGGAATCTCCACCAGGGCCTTCCCCTCACCGCTGTCGTGGCCGGCACCGGCGGAACTGGCGTCGGTTGACGAGGCGATCGGGAGGGGTTCCACATCATCGATGATGGCGGGAATCAGGCGAAACCGGTTCACTCCAGCGATGGCCACAAGCGCAGCCACGAGCGTGAGCTTGGCCAATAGGGCGCGCCCGTATCCGGAACTACCGAGATTGTCGAGCGAGCCAAGGTTCTGCCAGGCCATGACGGAACCGGTGACCCACAGAGCCCCCACGGCACCGGCCGCAACCGTGGAAAATCGCACAACCAGACGGGCTGTCGCCAGCGCTGCAGGTTCGGCCAAATCGGCATCGACGGGGTGCGCTCGGCCGGCGATTCGGTACCGGACGTGTATCGCAAGCGCCAGGATTCCGCCGAACCAAAGGGCGGCGGTGACCACATGCATGAGGTCGGAAACAATAGCGAACGGGAGGGATGACGCCTCCGTGGCGTGACCCCACAGAACGAAGGCACCGCAGGCGGCCAGCCCGCCATAGAGCGCCATGATCTGGGCGGCGATACCGCGGGTGACTGGCACAATCACGATGGCGGCCAGCCCGGCAAAGAGCACAGCGGTTTGGGCGCCGAGGCCGCTCGACAGCACCTTCTGGACCACCGAAGGGTCGGCGAAGGCACCCACGCCGCGGCCGGTGGCCAAGGCTGCTTGAACGGCGACGGTGATCGCCGACCCGAATACGGCGAGCGCGCTGAGCCTACGAACGATTCGCCCCGTGGCGAACGAGCCGGGGCCGTCGTCCCCGAGGAAGGCGAGAAAAAACGCCATGCCGGCGGCGCCGAGCGCTCCGAGGTACAGGAGGAATCGACCGACAGTTCCGAGGGCTTCCAACCCGGGATCCGACTTCCGGGACACCCCGCCCGCTTGGGTCTCGTCGACCGCTTCGCCGATGCCGAACACGATGGCACCCGTTATAGGGTGACCGTCGGCCGAAACCACCCGGTAGTTGGCGATGTAGGTGCCGTCAGCCAACTCGGGGAGCAGGCCAATGCGGAGGGAGTCGGCCGAGGGGCGTTCGAGGTTGGCGTTGTCCACTCGGCGTCCGTCGCCGTCGAAAACATCAAGACCGCCCAGGCTGGTGCTCACGTTCTCACTGAAGGTGATCGACACGAAGGTGGGCGCCGCAGTGAGACTTGTGCGATCGGCCGGCGTACTCGCCGTGACGATTGCATGGGCCGAGGCGGGTCCTGCCGTTGCCGTCGCCATCCCGCCGGCGAGAATCGCCGCCATCACCAGTGCGGCAAAGGCGGCGACGACAATTCGCGAGAACTGCCGAAGGGCCGCCTCAGCACCAGCACCGCCGTGGATCGGGAGTGGCGCGGTCATTTGTTCGACGCTATCGCTAGCGCGGCGAGCGGCCTTGGCATGGTTGTCTTGCGGGACGCCTTCGATTCCGGGGCGACAGCAACACACGGCGTAAGGCGGTGCGAACCCTCGACTCGGCTGGCGTTGAGGCTGTGGCAGATCCTCATGGGTAGGTGGCACCGTCGGTGGTGGGTGGGAAACGTCGATGGTCGATGTTCTCGACCAGGGATTGGAGGGTGTCTTTGGGAGGAAGTCGTTTGGGGGGCCAGATCCGTTCCCGGCTGCCGGCCCGACCGGGGAGCGGGACCTCTGACCGTGGCGTCGACTTCGATACGTCTGGCGATCGATGGGGAACTACCGGGTGGGTACGGGCGACTATGGAGTCATGTCCTGCCCCGAAATGCGAGTGCTGCTCTCGGCCCAGCTCGACGGTGAGCTCGATACCGACGACGTTGACCTCGTGGCGCAGCACCTTTCGGGGTGTGCCGATTGTCGGGCGCACCAGGACGCGTTGCAGAGGCTGCATCGAGCGGTGCGGGTTCGAGAAGCCTCGCCGGTGCCGGACCTGCGGGAGTCGATTCTCCAAGGATCGGGTCGATTCGAGCGACGACAACGACGGGTCGAGGCACTGCGTTACGTCGCTGCCGTGGTGGGAGCGACACAACTCATCTTGGCGGTGCCGGAGCTCCTGGGCCGTCACGCCGATGCGGGGGTTCATGTCTCGCGGCACCTCGGCGGCTGGGTGTTCGCCTTCGCCGCCGGGTTGATCGTTGCCGGTGTGCAGCCATGGCGAGCACGGGGCATGTTGCCCATGGTCGCAGTGCTGATGGTCGTTACCGGGGTCACGGCCGTGCTCGACCTTGTCGGGGGTCGGACGGAGCTCTTGGCGGAACTGGGCACCCATCTTCTCGAACTGGCCGGGCTTTTGGTGATGTGGCTGCTTGGCCGGTGGTACCCCATCGCCGGCCCCGCATCAGCGGGTCGTATTCGTTTCCGATTCGGGCCTGCCGTTGGTGCCGAGATTCACCCCGAGAGCAGTCAGCCCTCGTTGGCGACGGCTGGCCCGATGTCGGCTTCGGCCAATGCATCGAGCAGGTCGGTGCGGGCACGCGAAACGCGTGACCGGATCGTGCCGATCGGGCAAGAGCAAACTGCTGCCGCTTCGTCATAGGTGAGGCCAAGGGTTTGGGTGAGCACGAAGGCCAAACGACGATCGGGTTCCAGTGCGGCGACGAGGGCATCAAGGTCGGTTCCGCCCCCATGGTCGGGAACGATCTGAGCTTGCGTCACCGCGATGTTCCGCAGTCGATCCGTGAGCCGGCGGCGTCGGACGGTGCGCCGGACATGGTCGGCACACGTGTTTCGAGCGATTGTGAGCAACCACGTTCGGGCGGAGCTGTCAGCACGGAAGCGGTGGAGGCTTTGTAGAGCTCTGGCGTAGGTGTCCTGGGTGAGGTCGTCGGCAACGTCCGCTCCGCCGAATGCGCAGCAGAACCGCCATACCTCGGGCTGCGTGAGGCGCACGAAGGATTCGAGGGCCACACGGTCGCCGCGGGCGGCGGCGACGGCATGCTGGGTGAGCAGATCCACGGTCGAAGTATGGCACGGTCGGCGTGTGGCCTCGGTAGCGTGAATGGGCTGATCCGGTGACAACTTGAGCTTCGCCACGTGATGGTTTCGACCAGACTGACGGGCATGCTGCTGTCGATCACGCTCCCGGAACCCCACGGAACTGGCGACGCTCGGGATCTTGGTCACCTGCTTCACAAACATCCCGATCGACCGCAGAGCTTCAACGTCGGATTCGGAACTGCTCATGTCTTTTACCCAGAGGCCACCGCTCGTCGTTGTACCGCGGTGCTCCTCGTCGATGTCGACGCTGCATCCCTGGCCCGGAAACAACGCCAAGCCGCCACCGCCCGTGTTTCTCGCACCGGGTTCGCGCTGGCGGCATCGATCAACGACCGCGCCTTCGCCGCATCGTCGCTCCTTGCGGTTGCGATAGCGGCTGTGTACGGCACCGCAATGACCGGTCGCTGTGATCAGCGACCGGAGCTTGCTGCTGCGCCACTTGGCCTGGAAGTGCACCTGCCGGTCGTGTCGAGCCGGGGCGCGATCGACCTCATCGAGCGGATTTTTTGCCCGTTGGGTTACGAGGTAACCGCTACGCCGGTCGTTTTGGATCCCGCGTTTCCGTTATGGGGTGACAGCCGGTTCGTCGATCTGAAACTTCGCACCACCGCCCGGCTCGCCGATGTGCTGTCTCATTTGTACGTGCTGCTCCCAGTGCTCGACGATGACAAGCACTACTGGGTCGAGTCATCCGAGGTCGATAAATTGCTCCGGAAAGGAGAGCGCTGGCTTGCCCAACATCCGGAACGGGCGCTGATCACGCGCCGATTCTTGCGTCATCAGCCCAGGCTCACTCGGGATGCGCTCGATCGGCTCGTCGTCGCCGATGGCCCGCTGCTCGATGCCGACGGGGTCGAAGCCGCCGGAGAGACGGCCGAACAGGCGATCGAAAAGCCGCTCAGCCTCACTGAGGAGCGCCTCGATGCCGTGGTCAACGCACTCGCCAATTTGGGCGCGCACACCGTGGCCGACGTGGGCTGTGGAGAGGGTCGGCTCATCGAACGGCTCCTTGCGAACCCGCAGTTCGAACGGATCGTCGGCATCGACGTGTCGATACGCAGCCTCCGACGGGCGGCGGATCGGCTCCACCTCGACACCATGTCACCGCGCCAGCGAGGCCGGGTAGACCTCGCCCAAGGCTCGTTTGTCTACGACGATGATCGACTCCGGGGCCTCGATGCCATCGCGGCGATTGAGGTGGTGGAACACATCGATCCGGGTCGCCTGCCGGACTTTGCACGATCGTTGTTTGGTCATGCTGCGCCGGCCGCGTTGATCGTCACCACGCCTAACCGAGAGCACAACGTTCGATTCGCAGGCCTCCCCTCGGGAGCACTGCGGCACCGAGATCACCGATTTGAGTGGACCCGAGAGGAGTTCGGGCAGTGGGTGGATGCCGTGGGCACGGAGTTCGGGTACCGGGCGGCGATGTCGGGCATCGGTGCGGACGATCCTGATGTCGGACCCCCGACCCAAATGGCGGTGTTCACGCGATGACTGATCTTCCGGCGTCGGCGATGGACGGCGAGGCCGAAACTGTGGGCATCGCGGTTCCGGTCGACCCAACCGACGACGCGTTTCCGGTCAACGTGCCGGCGTTAAGTCTGGTGGTGTTGGTGGGCATCAGCAGCTCCGGCAAATCCACGTTTGCTCGCACCCACTTTGCGCCGACGGAGATCGTGTCCTCGGATGCCTGCAGAGCGATGGTGGGCGACGACGAGAACGACCAGAGCGTCACCGCAGAAGCGTTCGACCTGCTCCACACCATTGTCGACAAACGCCTCGCCCTGGGACGACTCACCGTGGTCGATGCCACGAACTTGCGGCGAGAAGATCGCCGATCGCTCATCGATGTGGCCCGCCGTCATCATGTGCTCCCCGTCGCCATCGCCTTCGATATTCCTCGTTGGGTGTGCGAGCGCCGCAACGTTGCGCGCCCCGATCGCCACCTCCCGCCGGCAGTGCTCGGTGGGCAGTATTCGTTGTTTCGGGGTTCGATCGGTCGGCTCGAACGTGAGGGGTTCCGGCGGGTGATCGCCCTTCGTGGCGAACGAGAGATCGAGCGAGCGGTTCTTGTTCGTGAGCCGCTGTGGACCGACAAACGCCATCTCCCCGGCCCGTTCGACATCATCGGCGACATTCACGGTTGCCATCAAGAACTCGTCGACCTTCTCCGCGCCCTCGGGTACACCGTCGACGCCGCTGGCACCTCGGCCTTTCATCCGGGTGGACGCATGGCCGCGTTTGTGGGCGACCTGGTGGACCGAGGCCCGGCGATCCCGGCGGTGCTTCGGCTCGTCATGTCGATGGTCAGCCGGGGGTCGGCGCTGTGTGTGCGTGGCAATCACGAGAACAAACTCCTCAAAGCGCTTCGCGGTAGGTCGGTGAAGATCAATCACGGGTTACAGGAATCGCTTGATCAACTGGCCCTCGAGCCGGAGCAGTTTCGTCATGAGGTCATGGCGTTTCTCGATGGTCTGATCAGCCACGCCGTTCTCGACGCCGGTCAGCTCGTCGTGGTTCACGCCGGCTTGCCGGAGTTGATGCATAACCGCTCGTCCGGCGCCGTTCGCTCGTTCTGTCTCTACGGCGACACCACCGGGGAAACCGATGGGATGGGATTTCCCGTCCGTTATCCGTGGGCGGACGACTACACCGGGCGGGCGATGGTGGTCTATGGACACACCCCGGTGACGGTTCCCACCTGGGTGAATAACACCATGTGTGTGGATACCGGCTGCGTGTTCGGCGGTTCGCTCACCGCCCTCCGATATCCCGAACGGGAGTTGGTTGCCGTTCCGGCCGGTTCGGTGTATCACCGGTCGTCGGTGGGGTCGCCAGGATCACCCGGATCACCCGGATCACCCGGGTCAGTCGGGGTGGCGGCGGGTGACGGGGCGATTGGCGCGCCACGGCGGGAGTCTGTGGGCAGAGAGTCTGTGGGCAGCACGTCGGGCTGGGACGCATCGCGGATCAACCTCGCCCGCGTCACGGGGAAGTACCTGGTCCATACCGATCGTTACGGCCCGGTCACGCTCCGCGACGACCAGACCGCAGCCGCATTGGAGGTGATGAGCCGCTTCGCCGTCGACCCGCGCCGGGTTCCCTACCTGCCTCCCACGATGGCCCCGGCCCCTACGAGTTCGCTCGACAACTTCTTGGAACACCCGGCGGAAGCATTTCGCGCCTATCGCGATCTGGGCATCAACGCGATGGTATGTGAGGAGAAACACATGGGCTCGCGGGCAGTGATACTGCTCGGCCGAGAGCCAGGCTCGTTACAGGCACGTTTCGGCTTGGGCTCCGAGCTCCGAGGGTCGGTGATCACCCGGACCGCTCGGGCGTTTTTCCCCGATGCGGTGCTCGAGGGTCACGTGGTGGCAAAACTCTCCGACGCCGCGGAAGTCGCTGGCCTCTGGCGCGAGCTCGACACTGAATGGCTACTCTTCGATGCGGAGATACTGCCGTGGTCGGCGAAGGCGCTGGATCTCATCCGGCAGGAATACGCGCCGGTGGCTGCCGCTGGCCGAGCCTTTGGGTCGGCCGCCGAAGTGATGTTCGCGGCGGCCGCCGAAAGGAGTCTCGATCTCTCCACGGTGCGCGACCGGGTGTCGGGGCGCACGATTGCGGTCGATGCGTTTGCGGCCGCGTACGGCCACTATTGCTGGCCCGTCGATGGCCTTGACGGTCTGCGAATCGCCCCCTTCCAACTGCTGGCCAGCGCTCACGAGGTGTTGGCCCTGCGTCCGCATCCGTGGCACATGGAGGTGGCTGAGCGTCTCGCGTCGGTGGCGCCCGACTTGGTGCGCGCTACCCAATGGCGAAGTGTTCACGCGGGGGATCCACGCTCCGAGGCCGACGCCCTGGCGTGGTGGCTTGGCATGGTCGACGGTGGCGGTGAAGGCATGGTGGTGAAGCCCACTGAAGGCATCGTCGGGCGCGGGAGCGACTTGGCCCAAGCCGGGCTGAAAGTTCGGGGTCCGGAGTATCTGCGGCTGATCTACGGACCCGACTATCGGGAGCCGGACCGCCTGCGGTCACTCCGCTCCCGGTCGTTGGGTCACAAACGATCGTTGGCATTGCGAGAACTGGCGCTGGGGCTCGAGGGCCTGGATCGACTGGTGCGTGGTGCGTCACTCCGCGCCGTCCACGAGTGTGCGTTTGGTGTCCTCGCGCTGGAGACCGAACCCGTCGATCCAAGGCTCTGATAGGCAGCCCTAGCCGGAGCGGAGGCGCAGTGCTGGGTTATGCGGGCCCCCCGACCGACGCTGTTGCGGCGACCGGGGGGCCAAGCTCGTGGGCCGGGAAGGATTCGAACCTTCGAAGGCAGAACCGACGGGTTTACAGCCCGTTCCCTTTGGCCACTCGGGCACCGACCCTGGGAGCTGATTGCGCCGCGGAGGTTATCGGGTGGTGCCCGCAGGGAAGAAACGAATGGGAATTCGGCAGTGTTCCCGGGTTCGTTCGGGCCCGGTTGACATCACAGCAGGATCTGCATGACGGCGACGTCGAGCCACCGGCCGAATTTGCGCCCTACCTCTCGTTCGACGCCCACGAGATCGAAACCGATACTTCGATGCAAGGCAATGGATGCCGCATGATCATCGACGATTCGTGCCATCACGGCGTGGAACCCGTGCTGCCGGGCCGTGTCGATCAGTGTGCCCAACAGGATCTTCCCGACGCCCCGACCTCGATGGGATTCGGCCACGTAGATCGAGTTTTCGACGGTGGTGGCGTAGCCGGGGCGGTCGCGGTAGGGCGACAACGAGGCGAAGCCCACCACCGAACGGTCGGGGTCAATCGGAGCCGAGTCGTCGGGAAGATCTGACGAGGTACCACTTGCCGCCCGCTCGACGGCGACGAGCACGGCGTGCACGCCCGAACGGGCCACGAGCCAGGCTTGCTGATCCTCAAGGCTGCGGGGGACCAGGTCGAAGGTGGCGGTGGAGTTGTTGACGGTGTCGTTGTAGATCGTGCGGATAGTTTCGGCGTCGGCACTCGACGCCAGCCGCACGTCGATGTCCGCTCGGTCGACCACCCCCGTACCGTAGCGGTGGCATCCGGTGCACTCGCAGCGGCCAGTTGACGAGAAACGTCCCCCTCGTGAACTGACCAGATTGGCGAGTGGGTGGTTAGCGAAGCGAAAAGACCGAGAAGACCGGGGAAACCAAGGAGTGGCCGGCCCTGCCGGACCGGCCACTCCTTCGACGGGGCGGAGGCAAAGCCGCCCAGTTTCCGAAACGTCATCGCCTGAGTTGGCAAGGCGGCGGGATGGGCTCATGCGGCGACGTGCCGGGAACGCTTTCTCGAGGACGTCATCCTCGGGGTAAGTGGGGGTGCTGAAGCGGACGGATCGCCCGACGCCGTAGCTCGTGCAGCAGTGGTCGGTTGAGCATCGGCGGGTTCCACAATGCCAACGGCCCCGTTGATGGACTCCACTCGAGCCCACTCCGTGATGTGACTGTCCTCGGTGAGGAGAATGATCTGCTGATGGGCCGATGCGGCAACAAGCTGTTCGAGAAGCTTGGCCTTGGCGGGGATCGCGAGATCGCCGAACGGCTCGTCGAGCAGCGTGGGCATTGACTCTCGACCGGCGCCCAAGGTGCGGGTTTGCTCAAGCCGTTGGGCCAACTGGGCTCCTACCTCGGCGGCGGTGACCCGATGGGCCGAAAGTGTGAGGGTCATCGGGTTGTGATCGTTGATGGCCTCACGAAGCCGCGCATGAGCTTGTTCGATGTCGCGTCGACGTTCGATCGCCCATTCGAGTGGTACGTCGCCAGCGAGGACCCCCCACTCCGCCGCGGCTGCTCGGTGGTCGTCCGCCGCCCGGATCATGCGTTTGCGCTGATGGTCGCTGGCCAAGAGGCCGTTCACCCGGTTGATCTGGAAGGTGAGGTACGAATGTTCCCCCGCAACGCGGAGTGCCACTTCTTCGAATTTGCGGGCGTCGGAGAGTCGGCGCCAGAAGGATGCCGAGTACGCGGCCATCCCCAACGCCGCCAGCGACAACGGCAGGGCGGCGATGGCGCCGACAAATAGCAGTCCGGGTACGGCCAGCATGGCGCAGCCGGCGGCGACCAGAAACGTAATCTGGCGAACACGTTCGTGGGCCGCTTGAGCGCACTCGAAGGCCTGATGCCGACGTTCGATTTCCTGGCAGAGTTCGGCGTCCTCAGGTGTGGAGCCGGCGTCGGCAGCGGCCTCCTGCAATCGGGCTTCGCGATCCTTCACCTTTCGAGCCACGTCCCATAGGCGACTGGGGTCGGTGTGCGCCAACTGGATGAGCCAGTCGTCGGCCGTGGAATCGGTGGTGAGGTCGGAGGCGCCGATTCGCATGGCCCGACGGGCGATCGGCAGGTTTAGGCCGGCACGGTCAAGAATGTTGATGCGACCGTCCCGAGCCAGGAATGCCTCGGTGACGTCCTCGGAGTTGTCGACATCCACGACGCAGTGCGGCGCACCGGCGGGACGGAAAATCGCATACCGGTTTCCCGCATCGGATCGGAGTTCGAGGTGCACGCCTCCGCGTCCGGGACCGAGTGACGACACCAACTCGGTAATGAGGCCGTCCCGCTCCAGCCGTCCCACGCCAGCAATGACGGTGAGCCGGTCGGCAAAGGCTAGGGAGAAGGTGGATCCACCTGCCTCGATCGCGAGTCTCTCGAAGTGCACGTTGTGCGCATCGACGCCAGAAGAGGCGAACTTGAGTCAAAAGCACTACCGAGCTGGGTCGGGTGGCCTAGGTTCTTTGCAGTGACGCTGTAGAAATCTTGCCCTGCGCCAAATCGGGTTGGGGCTCGAGGTCCCGACGTGCCAAGATGCACCGCCCCGTTGGTGTCCGACTCCGGCGGGTCTGCCCCCTTAGCTCAGTCGGCAGAGCGTTTCCATGGTAAGGAAAAGGTCGACAGTTCGATTCTGTCAGGGGGCTCCCGGGCCGGTCTCGAAGTTTTGAGACAGGCCGGACGGGGCGGCTCGTTCGCCTCGTCTCCGGGCGGCGTAGCTCAGGAGGTTAGAGCACTCGGCTCATAATCGAGTTGTCGTCGGTTCGAGTCCGACCGCCGCTACTAGGGCATTTCGCCCGAACGCAGTACTGTTATTCCCGCAAATCCCGAATGCCAGTCCCTCTTTCCAATCCGGTCGTCCGACCCACCCCAAGACATCTAGGAGCCTCCGATGGCCCGTGAGAAGTTTCAGCGTACGAAGCCCCATGCGAATGTGGGCACGATGGGTCATATTGATCATGGGAAGACGACGCTGACTGCGGCGATTACGAAGGTGTTGGCGGATGCGGATCCGGCGCATAATTCGTTTACGGATTTCGCCAATATTGATAAGGCGCCGGAGGAGCGTGAGCGGGGTATCACGATCAATATTTCGCATGTGGAGTATCAGACGGAGGGTCGTCATTACGCGCATGTTGATATGCCGGGTCATGCCGATTACATCAAGAACATGATTACGGGGGCGGCGCAGGTGGATGGGGCGATTTTGGTGGTGTCGGCGGCGGATGGTCCGATGCCGCAGACGCGTGAGCATGTGTTGTTGGCTCGTCAGGTGGGTGTGCCGGCGATTGTGGTGGCGTTGAATAAGGTCGACATGGTCGACGATGAAGAGTTGTTGGATCTGGTGGAGCTTGAAGTTCGCGAGTTGTTGAGCGAGTACGAGTTTCCGGGTGATGATGTGCCGGTGGTGAAGGTTTCGGCGTTGAAGGCGTTGGAAGGCGACGCGGATGCGACGGCGGGGATCTTGGAGTTGATGGCGGCGGTTGATTCGTATATCCCGCAGCCGGAACGTGATTTGGATAAGCCGTTCTTGATGCCGATCGAGGATGTGTTTTCGATCACGGGTCGTGGCACGGTGGTGACGGGTCGTATTGAGCAGGGTGCGGTGCACACGGGTGATGAGGTGGAGATCGTGGGGATCAAGGCCACGCAGAAGACCACGTGTACGGGTGTGGAGATGTTCCGCAAACTGCTTGATGAGGGTATGGCTGGCGACAATATTGGGGCGTTGTTGCGGGGTACGAAGAAGGAGGATGTGGAGCGGGGTCAGGTGTTGGCGAAGCCGGGTTCGATCACGCCGCACACCGATTTTGAGGGTCAGGTGTATGTGTTGACGAAGGAGGAGGGTGGCCGTCATAAGCCGTTCTTCTCGAATTATCGGCCGCAGTTCTTTTTCCGTACGACGGATGTGACCGGTTCGGTGACGTTGCCGGAGGGTACGGAAATGTGTATGCCGGGCGATAACACGGCGTTGACGGTGGAGTTGATCAACCCGATCGCGATGGAGGACGGTCTCCGGTTCGCTATTCGTGAGGGTGGTCGCACGGTTGGCGCTGGTCGGGTCACCAAGATCCTCAAGTA
>JANOSD010000063.1:0-49352 GCA_031415655.1 Actinomycetes bacterium | reverse complement strand
GTTGTGACCACCGCGTGACTGCTGATGACCGGGCTCCCGAAGTTGCTCGGCCAGGCAGCCTGTCTGACCTCGTCTTTCGTACGCCCGGAGGGACTCGAACCCCCAACCTTCTGATCCATAATCGCGAAACGGCCACTCTGCGTGGTTTTTCGCCGTATCAACTTGTACCAGTACGTCCGAATATTCGCGGGTCAGGACCTCTTTTTCGTCCGGCTGGTACCAGGATGTCACGGTGCGTGAGGGAACGGTTGTGACCACCACGTGACCACGGAGTTCCGATTAATCCGCTAGAACGGTTAGAACGATTAGGACGAAGCCCGTCGATCGGAGGGCCGTTGTGAGAAAGTCGAACCGCCCGAGTGGCATCAGTCGAGAGGCCGAGCGCGCCGCCCGACACGGGGCGAATGCGCTACGTCCGACGTTCGATCCGGAGGGTTCGCAGTCGGCTCTCGTGCGCGTCGCCGTCGCCGGTGTCGAGACCGAGGTGCCGGCGAAGGCCGTCGGGCTCCTCCTCGCCGTGCTCGACGATCTCGGCGCAGGCGAAGCCATCACTGTGGCTCCCGCTGGTCTCCGCGTTGGCACGTCCGAGATGGGCCGCCTGCTCGGCGTGACACCGAAGTGGGCAGCGATGATCGTGGACCGCGGCGATCTTCCGAGTACCTCAGACGGTGCCAAGCGGAGAGTCCGTCTCGTCGATCTCACTCGGTATGCCCGAGCACGAAGGATGGTGAGCGATCTACGGGTTCGACGGTGACGGCACGAGCAGGCGCATTCGTTGCAATCCTCGGGTGACGGCGCCGCGGTTGCGCGCGTCCTTCATCCACGCCGGCAACTTCTCGAGCAAGGACTGGTGCTGCCCGTCCGTGAACGCGGCACGCTCGCGAAGCTTGGCGTGAATGAACTGGGCGATCAGATCCAGGTGCCGCTCGTTGTAAGCCCAAAGCACATGACCGACGCACTCGTCCTGCAGCAGGAGGTCGGTACCGAAGAACGGGTCCTTCGGTTCGCCCATCCGATACGAGGTCACGGCCTTGCCTTCCCGCACGTATGCGCACGACGAGCAGGTCAGCCGAGGACGCGTGCCCCGATAGTGGAGAGGGCGCTCCTCGCCCGGCCGTGGTGCGACTGACGCGGGGCCGCCGCACGACGGGCACTGCACAAGAATCGGGCTCGACCAGAGCAGCTCAACCCAGATGCCCGGATCTTTGTAGCGGTCGCCCATCAGCTGAGTTTGGCAGGTCGGCTCGGCCGGTAGGCCCAACCGTGGGTGGCCACCAAGGAGTGCCCGTCGACGCACATCACAGCCACCGTGGCGGCCACCACTCGACATGGCCTCGCTCGACGTCCGACCGGCGGCTGGTCACGCGTCGATCCGGCGATCAGCCGCCTCCGAGGCCCTCGTCGGTGTCGAAAATGCTCCGGGGAATAGACCGGTGGGGCCGTACGGTCATCGGACATGGAGCCAGTCACGATGTGGGCGCGGTGGATCGAACCAAAGGATGGGAAGCCCGGCTACTGGGCCCACAACCATCTCGAGATTGGCCATTCGGATCGAGAACGGCCTCCTCCGCACCGAGATGCTGCGGGCAAGGAGTACAAGAACCAGAGTGAGTCGGGGGCGAAGGGAACCTGGCGCAAGAGGTTCGGCCACCTCAACGCCGAGAGCGTCTTCATCGCGAGCGACGGAGACGTGCCCGCGCCCCTGCGATCATAGGGACGAACGTCCTCTGTCGATCCTCCGACCCGCGTCGGCGAGGCAGGGGCCGGCGGTCACCGCGGCGCTTCCGCTGTTATACGGGTGATCCGTTGTTCGGGGACGGGTCTGGGTCGCGCATAGGGGATGCCTTCGCCGCGTATTCGGGGACGCGGTCCGGCGTTCGCCGCTCGCAAGCTCAGTTCGTTCGGCGAGGTACGCTTGAGTGACGTCGTTTCGGCGGTTGGTGATGGTCGCCGTAAGCGGCATCGTGATGGTGACGACAGCGGCAGCATGTACTGGAGGAAGCACGGCGGTGACGTCGGCGGCCGCTGTAGCTCCTTCGTCCATCCCTCCGAAGAGTCCCTGGGCGACGACCATCGGCAGTTCAATTTCCGCATCCGAGCAGGACCCGGTCGTGGCCGTGTATCGGGCTCAGGGCTCCGACTGGACTCGCATCTGCACAGGCGTGCTGGTCGCGACAAGCCGCGTGCTTACCTCGGCGTTCTGTGTTCCCAACGGTCTGGGTCCCATGGGTGACCCGAGGTCCATCGGCGTCGGCACTCTGGGAGACGCAAGAGGCACCATCCGTCCAGTCCGTGCAATCACCGCACCGCCAGAGTTACGGCGCGATCCATCTGACGCGGCGCTTGCTGTGCTTGCCCTGGCCGAATCCGATCAGTCAGGAGCATCGAACGGTGGCTACCCCGCAGCCGAGTCGGTGGCTGACAGCGGCGACTTGGCGACCGTGGTCCGATTGCCAGAAGGCGGCCAGCTCGATCGGCAACCAGTACTCGTGCGCAACAGCTCGGCTGGGTGCGACTTCGCGGTTCTCCTCTGCGCAACGCCGGAAGCGGGGAGGCCGATCCCGACCTACTGCAAGGAGGATCTAGGTGCGCCCGTGCTTCGGGCATCGGATGGTGCGCTCCTCGGTATCGTCCGAGCAGGAATCAAGTGCGACAGTCCAAGCGAGCGTCTGATCGTGACACCGGTCATTCGATTTGCGTCCTGGCTGGACAGCGTCGCCGGAACGCAGACAGGCACACCCGCCTAACAACAGGATCACCCTCCGACTCGATCCGGGGCTAGCCACCAGGCCGGCGATCGGCCCGTTCGCGGGGACGGGGCGGATCCGCCGATCTAGGACACGCCTAGTGTCGACGATGAGGCTGATTCGAGACGGGTTGCTCGGCAGCGAATGTGGGGCTCCAGTAGCAGCCGTCGTCGCCTCGCGCCCATGACCTGCGGACCCACCGAAGCAGCCCATCCCCCCACGCCGTGAATCCGAGGGCGGCATCGACCTTTGCGTCGTCGCTGAAGTACGACGTGGCGAACCACATTCGGCCCTTGCCGACCTTCCTGCTGTGGAGGTCAACGCCTGGGCCCAACTCGATGACTGGTGATCGAAGTTTGTCGATGAGGAAGTAGCCCTGGGCCGCAACGTTCTTGACGACTAGCGAGTCAAGGTCTGCCGCGCGAGCGACAAGTACCTCAGGCCAAGTCGTGAGGGTGTTCGCCACCTGCGAGGCGATTGTCGCGGCGACCACGATCTGTGGGGTCGGAGTTGGCTGAGCGAGAACCACGACGTCGTCGGCAGAGGATCGGATGGCCGTTTCCATAGCCTCAAGGTCATCGGGGTGTACCCGGAACTCGACTTGTCGACCCACCGCAGCAACCTACTCTCGACAGTACCCATCAAGTGGTCAATCACCTGCTCATGCCCAACTGACGATGAACGTAGGATCCGGCGTCCCCCAGCCGGCGTACTGCTCGTCCGCGCGCCGCTGTTCGGCGCTCGCGTTCTGGGACACTGTTCGCCATGGTCAGCTCGCTGCCACCTGAGCTGCCGGCCTGGACGCCGGTCGTGACGAAATTGCCGTTGGACAGCCTTCAGCTCTGGGATGGAACGGAGTTGGAGCGTTCTACGGAGCTCGATGCGGCCGCGGTCAAGCCTCTCCTTCGCTACGGCGTTGACGTGGTGCTCGTCGTGGCGTCGGTCTCCAAGCCCCTTCGACGGCTCTCCGGCGACGAGATGCGCGCGTTCTGGCGGGATGACGCAGCGGTCAGGATCGCCCCGCGGGATCGGCCGGCATACCTGACGGACTTCCTTGGCGACCGGCTCTAACGGGCGAGTCGGTGGACCAGAAGAGACACGGACCAAGTAGTGATCGCGCTCGAAGAGGCTCATTGACGATCCCGTCGGGGGCGAAGCCAGCCGGGAGTCACCGCCCGGCCGGCGAACCGCCCGATCGCGAGCCGGAATTCGGGGATGCCTACGCCGAGCGATTTGCCCGCGTGGGTTCCACACCGACCGGGTCGACCCAACTGCGTTCTTTGCGGGCCAAAGGCCTTCACCTGCGCCGTAAGGTGGTTCGTGGCCGACCAACATCCCCTCCTTCTTCCCTGGTTCTGTCCCCGCCCGATCAACGGTTGCCACCTGTTCCGGAGCGAACTCGACATGGCCACCATCTGGCAAGCACACGGTGGTGACCGGGCGAAGCTGCCAGTTGTCGACTTCGACTCCCAGATGGTTGCCTGCGTCTTCGTGGACGCCGGAGAGTACGCAGTCGCGCCGGTGATTCAGGATGTCGAAGCACAGGATGGCTTCGTCCGCGTCAGATACCGGTTCTCACGGCCGGTGTTCAGCCCGGTCAACAATCCGGCTTCAGTTGTGAGCGTCCCTCGTTCCCCGGGCGTGCCGCACTTCACGGCAATCGAGTAGCCGCACGCCGTGTCCGCGTTCGATCACGGCATCGCGAATCTGGGCAGGCCATTCTGTGGAGATGTCGATCAGCGTGGTCCTACAAGACGAGAACGGCGAGAAGATTCCGAGTGCGAGCCGGGGACGGGGTCTTGGAGGTTCTCAGCGGTCCACTGTGGAACGATCCGGCGTCGACCTTTCTGACGTTCATCGATCCGTACGGCAGCACGATCTTCAACCACCTCCAGGCCGGGCCCTTTTGCGAAGAACTGTTGCACCATGCCGAGAAGCTGACTCGGCGGTCAGACAAGGAGTCGGTCGATCGCATCGCCGACCTCGCCACCCAGTGTGCTGACGGGCATCACGACTATCTCGCGTTCTACGGGGACTGACCCGGCGATCTGGTCGAGGGAGCGTTCCGACGTCGAGGGCGAGTGTTCTGGGACACGCGGGCGCCGAGCCGGGTCGGCTTCAGAGGGCAATATGTCAGGATGCCCGATCCAACCGAGCTTGTTGGCTGCTTCACCGTGGAGGTTGGAGAGCGCCAGGCATGGCCCTTCATCACGTTCTGCGACAATCGGGGGAGCAAATCGAGAGAGGTTCGTCTGTACCTCGACACCAGCTACTCCGTCAGGAGCCCGAATGGGGATGCGTCGCTTGAAGGAACCGTCTACGACCTGCTCGAGTTGAACAACCTTCTCGTTGACGCCGTTGAAGTGAGTGAGGACGCATTGGTCATCACGTGGGCCGGCGGCTTCCGACTTCAGGTTTCCAACGTCGCGGAGCCGCAGACCACTGGCGACGTGTGGTGGCTCAGCCCCTGGTTGGCTTGAGACAACCTGCGCACACCGGCGGGAGGGGATTCCGGCGCACCCAGCGGCGCACCCAGGGGGCCAGTCGGCGTGTCCCAATAACCCGGCGCCGAGACCGGCTGGGGTATCCCATAGGGGCCGTTCTGCCCGGCTTCACAACCATCGGGACAGGCGCAACACGTCGGAGCATCCGCCACCCTCCGTGACGAGCTGGCCGTCACCGGGCAGATCCTGCTGACCGCCAAGTGCGCCCCGCGAGGCGGCAAGCGCCCCCGAACGATGAGCAGGAGAGGTGTGCGGGGGAGCAGCCGGTACACCGGTAGATATACGCTATATCCGATATATATCCTGGCGCCGTGACGAAGCACTTGGTGGACATCGACGACGACACGCTCGGCGCAGCCCGGGCCGAGCTGGGAACAGCCACGATCAAGGACACGGTCAACGAAGCGCTGCGACTCGTCGCCTCGTCGCGAGACAAACGGTTGTCACGCGCCCTCGACACGCTGGCGGGCGCTGATCTCGGTGATCGCGACGACGCGTGGCGGTAACGCATCTGGTCGACACCAGTGTCCTCAAGCGACTCGGCGTCCCCGCCGTCCGCTCCGTCGTCGAACCGCTCGCAGAAGCCGGCCGCCTCGCGCGAGCAGGCATCTCCGACCTCGAAGTCGGCTACTCAGCTCGCAACGCCCGCGAGTGGGACCGTCTCGTCGGCGCGCTCGACATCCTCAGCCTCGTCGAGACCACGGCCGAACACGTCATCCGAGCGAAGCAGGTTCAGCGCCTCCTGGCCTCCAAGAGCCAGCGCGGTCGAAAGATCCCGGACCTCCTGATCGCCGCGGCCGCCGAAGCGCATCGAATCTCGGTTCTGCACTACGACCAAGACTTCGACAAGATCGCGAAGGTCACCGGACAGTCCTGCGAATGGGTCGTGCCCGCCGGTTCGATCGACTGACACGATCCAACGCCGCGCAGCCGCAACGGGCCCCCTATCCGCGGATGATCCGCCAACGTGCCTACGCCCCGATAGGCCGCTTCGCCCGGCTTCAAACCATCGGGGACAGGTACACCACTTCGGGGCCCATGCCACCGCGCGAGACCAGCTGGCCGCCACCGGGCAACCGCAGTTGGCCACCGCCGGTCACATCCTGCCGACCGCCAACACCCGACCCCGCGAGGCGGCAAGAGCCTCCGAACGATGAGGAGAAGAGCTGTGCAGCGGAGCGGGTTTCGCGCAGCTCCCGTGTTGGTGTCCCTGAGAAGAGTCGAACTTCCGCTGGACCGGTTTTGAGCCGGGTGCCTCTGCCGATTGGGCTACAGGGACGGGTGGTGCCGCGGGCGGGATTCGAACCCGCACTGGCCAGGCCCTCAGCCTGGTGCCTCTACCAATTGGGCTACCGCGGCGCGGTACCCCCGGATGGAGTCGAACCATCAACGTCTCGATTCTGAACCGAGTGCCTCTACCAGTTGGGCTACGGGGGCGTGCACGTGAGGTGAGGCGGAGAGGAATCGAACCTCCACAGCGATGCGGCGGGGTTACGGCCCGCTGGGCTCACCACCTGCCCAACCGCCCCGAGAGCTGCGCTCGATCGGAGCAGTGCACGCGCCTGTGGCTAGGCGCGCTCCGTCGAGCGCTGGTGAAGTCGTAGGCAATACAAGCGATCGGCGATCACGAGGTGCACGGTACGGACGACCGCGCCCACAGCGCAACCGATATTCGCGGTGAGCGACGGAACGCCGGTCGCAACGATGTGCGGCATGGCTCCTCCCCTACTCCGTCAACTTCGTCTGCCACCGCCGGCTGACGGACGCGTCCCCAGCCGTCGCTTCTCGGAGTGGCTGGGCGTTGGCGTGCCAGCGCGACTGCTCATCGATGCGGGGCCAACACCTCTGCGGGTGGCTGGTCTCACCTCCGCTCGCTGACGCTCGCTGCGATTCGCTCGCCCACTGCGTTCGACTCCGGACCACCGCCAGGAGGGTGCCGCTGAATGGTCGGCAACCGGTCTCGAACATCGGGGAACGGTCACACGTGGGGGTTCGATTCCTCCACCCTCCGCCACGATGACTCGATCAAGGAAAAGCCCTTTGTTGGCGGTCAGCACAATATGCCCAGGGGCGGACAACACGGGCTACCCGGTGACGGCCAGTTCGTCACCGGCAGTGGCGTACCCCCCGAGTCCCCGATGGTTATGAGACCGGGACTAACGGCCCTTTCGCCCGCGGTTCTACGGGTGATCCGTCGGTGTTATGCCCGCCTGAGACTCGCCCGCCGGTCAGTCACGTGTCGCACGCGATCGGTGCGTTACGAGGCTGGTGACGGCGCGCCTCTCGGCTTGACGATGCCCCGGTGCTCAGCGAACCCGACTACTAGAGGCGCGAGGGCCGGCGCTACCAAGATCAGAACGCCGAAGTCCTTGTGCTGGTAAGACCACGCAGATGCCAACGCACCGAGTGCCACCGTCACTCCGCCGACCCACAAGGCATTCGGACGCTTGAACACGGCCATGGCCGCAGCCACACCTAGCCCCGCGCCAACGAGAAGAACGTAGGGCATCCAGACGAACACGACGTCGGTATCGACGAGGCTCGCGTCGACCTGTCGTAGGACGACGGCTGCGAGAACGACCGCCAGCGTTCCGCCAACGATCGATCCGCCGTAGACCACAGCAAGCTCGAACAACCACCGGCGCATGCCATCAGCGTAGTAGTCAGGCTGTCACCTATCGCCGGCAGTGCGCGGACTCGCGTCGGGCCGGGATCAGGCCGGGTCGTATGCGAACAGGCCCACCCGACAATCCGGGCAGCGGACTGCTGGCAGGACTCGGCGCCCCCAGAACCAGTGCTGGGGCACAAGCCGCTCTCCGCCGAAGATTGTCTGGTGCTCGTCGGGGCGCACTACCCATCGGAAAGGTCCCTTCCCGGCATTGAGGTACCCCCGTTCCATCGATCGTCCGCACCGAGGACACGCGAGCTCATCATCTCTGATCTCGGCCATTGCCGAACGGTACCGGAATACCAGGCAGGCCGGCGCGGGGCCCTAAGGAGCAGTCGAGTCGGGGGCAAGGAGCATCCCCGACCACTCCGTTTGGGCGCGGCAGAACAACGGACTCATAGCGGGCATAACAACGGCTCCGCCCGCTTTCGTGCGGGTCGGCAAGACACAAGCAAAAGTTATCGCCGCTGGTAACGAGGCGGAGTTGAGAGATCAAGCTGCTCTCGTCGGCCGGTTCGTTGGGTGCGGGGCCTTTGCGATATTCGTTTCGCGATCGGTTGTGGTGCTGGCATGGTGGTTGGCGATGCGCACGCACCTTCATGACGTTTGAGAGGTCTGCGGGGATGGTCCTTGCGGGCAGGTCGCCAGTTCTTGGCGATCCTCGAAAGGACTCGTCATGGAACGCCATCACGAGAAGCGCCAGGACATGGCGCGCTCGATTCTTCCGTCCAAGAACCGCGAGACGGCGCGAGGTGCGCTCGCTCGAGCGAAACGTTCGAACCGTCGCGCGGTCTCCCAGGAGCTGAAAGCGTTCCGCTCTCCGTACCTGGCCGCGGCTGCGATCAGCCCGGAGGTGTACGACGCGTGGGACGAACGGGACGACGTGGGCAGGTACCCGTATGTGGAGATCCGTTCGACGGTGCTGCGGCGCCGTGACGGTGACAAGTTGAATCATTTCATGCGCTGGGCGATCGCGTCGATGGCGGACGTCCCGATCGATGATCGGTTGTCCCAGCTTCGTTCGGTGCTCGCGGGTGGCCTGATCGGTGATCACGCGATGACCCACCTCGTTCAGGAATCGGGTCTGCGTCGGGTCTATGAGCACGAGCGGCGCTTCCCCAGGGTGCGGCAGTCCGTCCGGGAGTCGCAACGCAAAGCGCATCTGGCGGCCGAGTTCGACGTGTTGCATGTTGTTCTGCACGAGGTCGTGACCGCACCGGGCGGGCTCAAGCATCTGAACCGGGTCATGAAGAGCTGTGACCGCCACGCGACCTATGGCGGTTGCGCCGAAGCGCATTGTGTGAAGCGATGCCTCGGCGGCCTCCACGACATCGAGGCGTTCCTCCGCGATGTGTACCGCCCGACTGGTCGTGACCGCCGACCCGACGCCCCGGAATGTCTGCCGGCGCGGCGTTTCCGTGCGTACCTCCTTGAACTCCGCGATGCCGCGGACCTCGACTGGTGATCTTCCGGCGGGCGTCGACCGCGATGCAGTCGGAATTGGCTTCGGCGAAAAGGGCACGGCCACGGCCGAGTCGGCCTGCCAAGATGGGGCCATGACATCTTCCTGTTGAGTGGCTGACGTGCGCGACGCCTGAGGCGTGGCCGGGTCTGCCCGATCACCGCCCAGTTCCGCGCCGAGCCTTCCAGGAGGAAATCACATGCCCGGCCCCGCTTCTTTCAACGCCGACGCCGACGTGTCGGTTATCGCCACCAACCGCACATGGATCGAGGGTGACGCCGTCGCCCAACTCCAACGCGTCGCCCAACTCCCGGGAATGACCCGGGCCGTGGGCATGCCGGATCTCCACCCCGGTGCGGGAGCGCCCATCGGTGCTGCTGTGCTGGGCGAGTTCGTGTGGCCTCATCTCGTGGGCAGCGACATCGGCTGTGGCGTCGCCGTGTGGGTGTTGCGTCCCAAACGCAAACTCGGCGCTGACCGCATCGCCACGCTGTTGAGCGGGCTCGATCAGGTCCGGGACGGCGAAATCGACGCGGGATTTCCCGGACTCTTCGGCGCCGAACCGCATGACGCGCTTGGCACCATCGGCGGTGGCAACCATTTCCTCGAGATCGGCCAGGTCGCGGAGATCTTCGACCCCGACACCGCCGGCGAAGCCGGCCTCGCCCCGGGTTGTCTCGTCATGATGGTTCATACCGGTTCGCGAGGTCTCGGCCGCGAGGTTCTCGACGGGCACACCACGGTGTTCGGCGCCCAGCGGTGCCCCGACAACCGCGTCGAGTCCTACATCGCAGAACACGACCATGCGATGCGCTTCGCCGTCGCCAACCGTGCCGCCGTCGCCGCCCGGGCCGCCGACCGACTCGGCGTGGACATCGACGCCACCCAACCACTCATCGACCTTTGCCACAACTCCGTGACCCGACACGCCGAAGGGTGGCTCCACCGAAAAGGTGCCGCACCAAACATGGGCGGACTGATCGTCCTGCCGGGCTCGCGTGGGGCACGCAGCCACATCGTGGCCTCAACCGGGGACACCGACGACCGGGCAACCGCGTTGTGGTCCGTCGCCCATGGTGCAGGCCGGAAATACTCCCGCTCTGCGGCGCGCGACCGGTTCCGGGACGTGCCCCGCCGCGAGCTGCGCACCACCCAATGGGGATCAACCGTCATCTGCGCCGACGCGGACCTCCTCGCCGAGGAAGCACCCGGTGCCTACAAGAACATCGAAGAAGTCGTGCACGCCCTCATCGACGCGAGCCTCGTCACCCCCGTCGTTGCGACAACGCCAATCACGACCTACAAGACCGAACGCGGCGGCGCCGGCCCGGCCGCTCGGGAACAACGCCAACGAGACCGCTCTGCCGGTCGAGCCGACCGACCCACCCCCCGCTCGACTACCAACAAAAAGGCCCGGCGATGAACACCCAGCTACTCGTCACCGCCGGCCGAGGGCCCCGAGAATGCGAACTCGCGGTCACCCGACTCACTGCGACCCTTAAAGCCGAAGCCACCGCAACCGGGCTCACCGTCGCCGACGGACCCACCGTGCCCGGATCGGTGAAAGGAGGCACAAGATCGGCCGTGCTGATCGTGACCGGTGACGGTGCCCGGCAATGGGCGGCGACCACAGTCGGGCCAGTGCAATGGATCGCCACCAGTCCGTTGCGCCCCGAACACCGCCGCCGCAACTGGTTCGTCCAAGTCGCCCTCATCGACAGCTGCAACCGACACCTCGGGGACCAAGCCTCGTTCAACGAAGCCGACGTGACGATCAAGCCGATCCGATCCGGTGGACCAGGAGGCCAACGCCGCAACAAGGTCGCCACCGCGGTACGGGCCGAACACACCCCCAGCGGCCGGACCGTCGTTGCCTCCAACGAACGCACGCTGACGGCAAACCGTGCCACCGCGCTCGCCCGCCTCGCCGACATGGCAGCCACCGCACAACTCGCACACGACCGCAACAAGGCTGATCTGCAATGGCAACACCACGACAAGATCGAACGTGGCAACCCGGTGCGCATCATCAGGGCACCCCTCGACTGATCCGTTAGCACGGTGACCTACGTGGATCGCGTGAACCACGACGTGTCGCAGCACACCGGCTGTGCTCCCGGGGCGCACGGTCACTCTTTCGACGATGACCGGAACTTTTGAAAGTCGACATAATCATGGCCGAGGACACCTTGATTGACCCATCTACCGGACTGGGCACCCAGCGCGGCGGCCACCGACAATGCGTCTTCGGGCGCCGAGTACCTGCCCCACTCTCGCCCCTCTCCGACGTACTCCGCTCGGTCAAGCGACGGGAATTCGCTGACGTCGACGAAGTCGTCCGTGCCCACGTCCTCGACCTCATGAAGACACAGGACGTATTCGCCATCGCCCGCGAGTGTCACGTACCGCATCCTTCAAGCCCGTCGGACTCGACGCCGCCAAGAAACTGCTCGATCTGTCGACCACGGCGCAGTGCACCGAGGGCGAACTCATGGGTCAGGTGCCTCATGGCCGCAAGTGTGGATCACATCGTGGCCTGACGCCTCCTGTCCGCGTCGCCGCGTGCCAGATCATCGCCTCAACGCGCCCCCGAACTGCGCCCCCGCGAACGAGCGGATCGCCGGCTATCGCTCACTCGCACCGTGGAAGAAGCCGAGGTTGACGAACACGCGACCCCGGAACGGCGGACTAGCCCACGCGAACGGCGTGCCACCGCTCACCGAATCGCGGGTGGCTTCGCCTGGCTGGTCCTCCCTCCCGTGCCGCGATCAGCAAGGTCCGCACAAGCTGGGGTCGAGGTTCGTCAGCGGACGCCGATCTGGCGGAGGATGGTTGGACCGGTGATCTTCGTGTCGGCGGCGAGGAGGAAGGCCTTGCTCAGGACGAGACTTAGGACCGCATCGTCCTCGAAGGGAAGGAAGACCGAGCCGGCTTTCGGCCCGCCGCGCCCGCTGACGATGCACAGGTACCGGCCGGGATCCATCATCACGTTGCCGCTCCCGAGATGAATGCGGTACGTGCCAATGTCGCCCCGGACGACCAAGTTCCGGTCATCGAGCTCGAAGCGATCGGCGATCTTCAACTTCGGAATGATCTCCTGGAGCACTTCGCGGCGGATCTCGGCCGATGACCCCAGCTCTCCGAACGCATAGTCAGCCCAGTACTCGTAGTGGCGCTGCTCGCCATGGTCCTGCCATGCCGGGTCGTTGCCGATGGAGCACACGCCGACGAACAGATCCACGTCGCGCATGGCCTCGGAGAACACCACCGGATCGACGTCGGCGAGGGGGAGGGGGAGGGCCGCGCGGTCTCCCGTCCGTATGAATCGGACCTGGTCGGTTGAGCACAGGTCAATATGGGGCGCCTGCCCGGGGTCGATGGAGTCGTGAAAGAACTGCGCCGTCACCCGGTCGTCGTCGAAGGTGCGTTTCGCGCAGCCAGCGTTTCCCGCCTCCCAGCTCCCGAGGTAGTTCGTCGCCCACCCTCGCTCCTTCATCAGAGCGAACACCTGCTGGTACCGCAGGACGTGTCCCGCGAAGCGATTGGAATAGACGTTCGTGTCCTCTTCGGCCGGCGTGAGGAGGTAGACCTCGCGATACGCCTGCTTGAACGGCTGGCGGATCTTCCGCTCGGCGATCAGTCGGCGGACCGCGAAGATGTCGGCGACATCGCTTTGGACGGGATGCCACGGTCGGATCGTGGCTTTGCTCGACGAGACGCGTCTCGGGGTGCCGGCTTGGTCGATGAAGGAGGACGGCTCATCGATGGCGAAGCCGATGAACTCGTCGGAGTCGTGCTCCGGCCTTACCCGCCAGGCGAGCCGGCGCGCGAAGTGTCCCGTGACCGGGTGCCGCCAATAGGCCGTCGCCCAATGGTCGAACGACCAGGATTCGTTCTCGCCAAGTAACGACTCCAGCCTCAGTCGTTCCACGGTGAGCGTCTTGGTGAGGTCCTTCAGCTCCGCTTTCAGCGCATCCACCCGCTCGGGATGTTGGGTCACGACCTCGGCCGGCACAGTCCGAGTCGGCTTCACTTCGGCTAGGTCGGCGTCGTCCGCGTCAGCCCCGTGCGGGTACCACTCGATCACTGCCTTGTCGCGGTCGTTTATCGACAAGCCTGCGACGAAAGCACCCTCCCGGGTGGTCCGCCGCGCCGATTCGTCCAGACCGAAATCGGCGACGGATCCCTCGGCGAGCCTGGTGGTTCGGATGCCGGCAGAGGCTGCCGCCGCGGTCAGCGCCTTGGCGACCTGCTTCCGGACACCCTGTTGCTTGATGGCGTCTCGCAGTTGACGCAGCTCATGGATCGCGGCGGGTGACCCTATGGCGCCAAGTCCAGCGATGCACGCGTTTGCGACCTTGTCGTTCGGTGTCCTGCGCCAGGTCTCGCGGTACGAACGGGCTGCAATCGCGCCCAGCAAGCTCGGGGCACTGGCGTCGCCGCGATCGATGAGTGCCCACACGGCACCGCGGAGGGTGTCGGAGTTGCTCTCCTTCATCAGAACATCGTTCGAGCTCCGGCGCTCGTCACCGGCCCCGACGGCTTCAGCGCTGACGAACGCGTCGATCAGGATTGAGGCGACGGCCTCAGCATCGGAACCGCCCGCCTTGAGCTGGTGCCATTTCTTCGTCCACGTCTTCGACGGCATGGTGCCGGTGGTCGCGTCGGCGAGGTGACCGAGCGCCAGGCTGGCAAGCGTGGGATCGGTGATCTCCACTGGGAGTCGCTCCACCACCGCTCGACCCCAACGGTCACCCAGGAGGATTGGAGAGAGGTCGATCTCCTCCCGATCGGGTTGCGGCGACGCTGCGCCGACCAAGGCTCGGAGTCGGCGCCGGAGGGCTCGGTCGGTGGGGCCAGCGTTGGGGCTATCGACTTGTGCGAACGCAGCCAGGAGGGTCGGGGCTAAGCCGGCGAGCCGGTCAAGGTCGGTGATCTTCTCGCACTGGCGCGTCGCCAGCTCTGCGATCTGATCGCCGTCCCAGCCGGCCTTGGCCGCCAAGTCGAAGAGCAACGTGATCTCGTCATCGGACAGACTGAGCCCGTTCCGGGTAACAGCGCCAAACAGCTTCCCTAGGCGGTACCGGCCGGTGTGGACGTCCACATCGGTGCGACTGGTGGCGAGGACGACTCCGAGGGGCGTGCCGGCAAGCAGCGCTGCCGACAGGACGGCGAGCGACGGGCGGACGTTGGTTCCCAGCCTCACCACTTCCTCAAGGCACGCTTCGTGGTCGGCGTATCCGGCGAAGACGAACCGTTTGAACGCGGCTGCGGCCCCGGTGTCGGCCTCAACAAGTGCCCGGTGCTTCGCGATACGGAGTGTTGGCAAGTCTCCCTCGGACGCCATGCACTCAACCGCCCACGAGAGGAACGAGGCGAACGAAGACAACGTCGGGGTTGCCGTCGAGGTGCACCATCTCGTCCAGGTCGTCGACCTGATGATCGCCGATTAGCACGACGAAGCCGTTCCTCGCGAACGCTATCAACGCGACTTCGGCCTGCTTCTCCCAGTCCAGGCGCCGCGGCATTCGCATGTCGTACCCATTGATGCCCGCCTCAGCGTCCGTGGGTTGAACGAGACCGTTGAAGGTCGCGCTCGGTCGTGAGTTGTACCGAGCGACTTCCTCACGGACCCGCCACCGGATCAGGTCGCGAACCGCAATGCTGTCGGGAAGATCGATGAGCGTGAACGACGATGTCTCCTTGCCGGTCATCGTCTCGTCTCGAACTGTCAAGACTGCCATCGCCGCTCCCCGCTCGACCGAATTGCCGTCCGAGCGTAGTTCCAGCCGCGCGGCCGAGGACTTGGGCTGACTGTCGAGTGCGGGAGTTCACGGGTTGACGTACCCGCGAAGAGGCTGAGGCTCCAGCGGTCGGAGCGGATTGCGCGCAGTTCTATGTCGGTACCCTGAACGGTCCATCCCGGAGGCCTATGACGCCGGGGAGTGGGACTGAATCTGGGTCGGGCTTCTTCCGATTGGACGCTCCGGCAGATCGGCGGATTCAACTGACAACTTCAACTGACAACTTCACAGTCAACTTGGCTGCTACAGTCAACTTCGTTGTCTGAAGGGGTTGTCTGATGTCGGAGATGCAGGAACTGCTCAACGATGCGCTTGGCCGGCTTCGGCGCGCGGGGACTGATCTCCAGGATGTGGAGGTGAAAGCAGCAGCGGGCGGTCTCCCGACCACCGCCGTGCGGACGGTCTCCGCCTTTGCGAACGCGGACGGCGGTCTGCTGATCCTCGGGCTCAGCGAGAGCGCCGGCTTTGATCCGGTGGACATCGACGCGGCGAAGCTCGCGCAGGACCTTGGATCTGCATGTGCCGATCAGCTCGAGCCGGCGATCCGCGCCGAGATCGACATCTGCTCGGTAGACGAGCATCCGGTCGTCGTCGCGGCGATCGAGCCTCTGCCGGTCGAGCGAAAGCCGTGTTACGTCCGGTCCAGGGGGATCGAGCGTGGCTCGTTCCTTCGCACCCATGACGGCGACCGAGCGCTCAGCACCTACGAGGTGCACATCTTCTTGTCGTCTCACGGGCAACCGCTCGACGACACGACCCCGGTTCCGGGAACGAGTCTCGCCGACCTCGACTCGGATCTGCTGTCGAGCCTGTTGCGACGCTTGCGTGACACCCGCGGCCAAGTCTTTGCACGCGCATCCGACGATGAGATCTTGCGCATGATGCGCATCGTCGTCGACACCGAAGATGGGCCGGCGGTGACACTCGCGGGGCTGATGGCGCTCGGGCGCTACCCCCAGCAATTCTTCCCTCAGCTCGACATCACCTTCGTGGCGTACCCGACGGCTTCGGGCGAAGCATTGAGCGACGGGACAAGATTCGTCGACAACCAGTCGATCGACGGGTCGATCCCGGTGATGGTCTCCGGAGCGCTCGCGGCGATGCGCCGCAACATGAAGCGCCGATCGGTAGTGGTTGGCCTCGGACGCGAAGACCGTTGGGAGTATCCCGAGGAGGCGGTGCGCGAGGTGATCGCCAATTCGCTGATGCATCGCGACTACCACCCAAGCGCCAGAGGAACCCAGACGCGGGTCGAGCTGTATCCCGACCGACTCGAGGTCTCCAGTCCGGGCGGGCTCTACGGCCCAATCGCCCGCGAAGACCTCCTCGCGGAGTCGGTGTCATCGTCGCGAAACTCGTCGTTGGCCAAGCTGCTCGAAGACGTCGAGGTGCCCGGAACCGGCCGGACCGTATGCGAGAACCGCGGCTCCGGGCTTCTCGCGGCAGCCGCCGCCCTTCGGTCTGCGGGCATCGAGCCGCCGGTGGTGACGGACGTGGTGCGCGAGTTCAAGGTGGTGATCCGCAACCACGGCCTTCTCGACGAGCAAGCAGTGGCATGGCTATCCACGATCGACACTGCGGGACTGAACGATCGTCAACGACTCGCGCTCGCGTTCATGCGGCGGCACCAGAGCATCACGAACCAGCAATACCGAACTCTGACTGGGTGCGACTCCCTCACCGCGACTCGTGAGCTCACCGGGATGTCCGGGACCGGGTTGATCGAGAAGATCAACGATCGCCGGTGGGCCAAATGGCAACTGACCTCCGCGAACGATGGCGAGGAAGCACAGCCCGGGCTCCAGTTCGTCGACGGGCCACCGGCCCCGCAGCGTCAGGACAGGCGACCAGCCATCCGTGAGATGCTCGCCGCCGAACCCCGCTCCGCGAGTGACCTCGCCGCCAGGCTGGGCCTGAGCAAGCAGGGAGTCCTGAACTGGCTCCGGAGGATGGAGAGCGAAGGCGAGGTCAGCACGACCAGCCCGAGCCGCAAGAGCCGGCACAACAAGTGGCGGATCAACCGACCGTCGAACTGACGACCGTGCGCGTGAGAGCACGCCCGCCAACCGCAGGCGACGACGGCTATCGCACAGGGACCCGAACAAGATCTTTGGAGAAACAGACCCAGACTGCGCAGGTCCAGCGCGAAAAGGCTGCCCACAGGGGGTGTCGGCCCGGCCGAATCAGACGTGAATCAGACGAGGCGGCACCGCGCTGGCCAGCAGACCGCCGTGCCCGGGACGCGTGCGACGGCCCGGCCCAACGCTCCGGAAACGCGTACGCGCCTCAGTCACACCGAACCACTACACGGCCGGTGAGCGGCCTCGGGATCTGCCGTCACGGAGCACGAGAGCGCGCTTCCCGAATTGTGACCGTCGCTCGACCTTGTAGAACTCACCGGCTTCGGGCGCGGCTCGGTCTGGTCCATGCGGGCTCCCAGACCCCCCCTAATGGAACGGCAATGGAACCAGCGGCGAGGGAACTCCAGAAGAAGTGGCTGCTCAGAGCCTCTATTTTCCTCCACGAGACCCCCCCTCTAATGGAACGGCAATGGGACTTGGAGCGCCTACATGCGGGGCCGTTCGACACCTGAGACTGGCCTCGGACGCACCGGTCAGCAGCATCGACTCGGTTGCGAGCCAGCTGGGTAGAGCCTCCGGGTGGTCCGTGACCGAGACGACGTCACGTCTCCCGATCCGGAGGACCGTCGTGAAAGGTCGCGTCGAACAATCCCTTCTCGAGATTGTCGAGGACATCGTCGATCCGCCTGTGGAGGGAACTGTTATGACCACCGTGTGACCACGGGCGCTGGGTCCCCAAGTTCCTTGGCGAGGCACCCCATCTGAGCTGGCCTTTTGTGTACGCCCGGAGGGACTCGAACCCCCAACCTTCTGATCCGTAGGCGGTCCCGACGGGTCCGTCTGGTGGTGTCGAATCCCGTTGTACCAGGTCAGGTGCAGTGCGCGTTCCGGCGAGTGCCGCCGAATCCGGCGCTGTGGCACCCAGTGGAGTGCCAATCGGAGTGCCAAATCCTGGCGAATGCTTGGACCGGGACACGACCGGGATCGTTCGGGCGGGTGCCTCGGCGCGGTCCCGGTCGGCAAGGCGGCTTTCGTTGTGTGCGGCGAAAGGAAAGGAATCGCCGAATTCTTTACTTACGGTCGACGGGGGTCAGGCGGTCAGAATCGTCGACGGCGTCGGCGAGCGGTTCGGTCGACTGCGTCTGCAACCTCCAGAGCGGCCTCTTCGTCGACCGGGGGCACGCCAGCCTCATCGCAGCATGGGGGCTTGGCTCGTTCGTCATCGAGGGCGTCGATGCCCACCGCTTCGAGGAGTTGGTCGTAGACGTCGTCGGCCTTGGTGGTGTGGGGTCCGACAAGGAGAACGACGGCGTGATCAGCTGCTGGCCACGCCACGAGGAGGCGGTCCCTGTCGTAGAGGTGTCGGCAGCACACGTGGTCGATGTCGACTCCCGCCAGGCGATAGCCGGCAGCTTCGCAGCCGTTGTCGGCGATCTCGCCGATGACGCGAAGCGCTGCCTCGCGCCGTCTGCCTCGGAGTGCTCGGACTTGGCGATCGGCGATGCTGGTCAGCGTGACTTCGACCGTCGCCCCGACTCCTTCTTGCGGAGGTGTGCGATCTCAGCGTTGAGGTCGTCGCCGAGCGGGACGACGCGACCGGCCCGGAAGTCGTCGAAGCCCTCCTCGGAACCTTCGAGTGCGGCTCGATCTCGGAGGATGCGCATGACCTCCATCAGCAACGGTCGGTCGTCGGCGTGGGTCCGGATCTCGTCGAGTGCTCGCTTGACGGCGGCGAGGGACTCGAAGGTGACCCGTCGCGGGGTCTTGTCGGGGATCTCGTCGAGGACGCCGGCGTCGATCCACGCTCGGACCGTCGGAGGTGACACGTTGAGGAGACGCGCCACGTCAGCGACCTTGGCACCACCGGACCGGACGGCCAGGTGGTCGTGGATCCCAACCAGCACCTTGCGGCGCTCGTTGTTCGACTCGTCCTCGGCGAGCCGCTCGAGCTCGATCAGATCGCTGACCACCTCGGCTGTCGACATACGGGAAGCGTACCGCAAGATGTTTCGGAAATCAGTCGAAATCTGAAACCCTTCCGAAAAGCCCGCGATCCCGAACGGTGCTTCCCGGCCGAGTCGACGCCAGCGATCCGATCCCGCTCAGTCACCCAGAGCGAGCATCCAGCCAACGAATCCGGCGCGAGTCACCGCTCTGCTCAGCCGGTGGAGCTCGAGCGAGAGCAACAACGGAGGGCGGATCAGCGCCGCTGCAAGTCCCAGCACCTCGGTGGTCACGAGCTCATCGCCGACATGCGTGTTCGTCCTCGCGTGACTGGAGTAGGCCGGAACGAGTACGTCGATGAACGCGTAGCCTTCTCGCTCGCGCTCGCTGCCGCCGATGGAAACCGGGATGTCGGTCAACTGCCGAGCGAACCGGTTCCCTGCGACCTTCTGGTACTTCGCCGCCCGGAGGCGGTCCAGCAGCTGGTGATCCTTGACCATGACCGGTGGCACGCCGAGGTCCGTGTGCCCGGTCTTTCGAAAAAGGTCAGGGCCGAGGGCTCATCGTGCGACCAACGCCGTCACCATGTGCCCGCCGATGATCCGGTAGCTGGCATCCACGGATTCAAGCGCCAAGCCAATGTCGTGGAGCGCAACGAAGCCGAGGTCGTCTGCCGCTGAAGCGGCTGCCATCACGAGGCGACTCAAGGGTGGTTCAACAGCCACTCGCGCAACCTCCCCGCCGCTTCGAGTCGGTCGCCGCCACCGAGGTCCAGCAGATCCCAGATGAGCTGCGACTCATCGACGAGTGGCACCTTGACGCCCCGGACGTCTGCCACCAGCTCACTGTCGCGAAACACTGACGTGTCTGCCGGTCGTCGCACCAAGACGTTCGCGTCGTGTCTACCCTGCGCCCCCGTGAGGTGCAAGGTAGCCAGCGGTAGCTCGGCCATGGCATAGACGATGAGCATGCTCGGGCGGCGCCATGGGACCAGCAAGTCAGGTCCGACGTCTGCCGAGACGGCAATCGGATGGCGCTGCGATGACAGACCGGCAACTCGAATGGCCACATCGATCGGTTCATCGAGGCTGTACAGGTGCTGTTCGCTCCCGCCCGGCCCGCGATAGTCGGCCAGGAAACGATCGAGTAGCTGCCCACGTCTCGGGACCCATCGCCCTCTCGGGGACTTCGTGACCAGCTTCAGCCCGTGGAGTTGACCAATCACCTGCGAGGCTCGAGGCTGAGAGACGCCAGCCTGCGCCGCGAGGCCCGTCACGCCGACGTCTTCCTCCTCGCCGTCAGGGAAGCGGATGAGGGCACGGATGATCCCGAGTGCTCCCGATCCCTGCGGCAACCCCCTAGCGACACGCTTCGGTGGGCTATTGCTGAGGCGTTGGTGGAGTAACAAGGCTTCTTCCGGAGCGCTCAGGTGGAAGTTCCCTCTGCTGTCGGCCCATGACCACTCCGCCGCGTTCAAGTAGCTCGCCAGGTTTTCTGAGACGAAGGGCACCAGCAGCAGCGGGTGACCGAACGAGCTGGCCCTCTTTCGAGCGGGTTCGAGCTGCGGCAGCTCGTTTGGGTACGGAACCCGGGCCTTCTCCTCCACAGCGAAGCGAATGCGCTTGTTCCGTCCAGACCCGACGGTCAGGAAGGCGTCCGGCCCCTCGTGGTCCGGCCGGGTCGTGACCTCAACCGCGAAGCCAGCCAAACGTAGAGCTGAGGCCAAGTCCATAAGCACATTCAATAGCATAAGCACTGTGCTTATGAATGGCAATTTGCTTACGGGTCGATGGTGATCGAGGAGGAAGTACGCCGTGGTTCGTCGTCGCTCGTCCGCCCAAACAAGACTGGGGCGCGCCGTGGTGGGGCCACATCAAATGTCGAGTTTCACAGACTTCTTGCACAATTGAGTAGATGAGCACCGAAACAGCCCGTGCCAAGCCGTCAGTTCTGCTGAGCTTTCGCGCTCGAAACGTCCGCTCCTTCCGAGACGAGTTCGAATTCTCGCTCCTTGCGACGAGGACCTCGGAGAAGCCAGTCGTGCGCTCCATAACGTGGAGCGAGGTCGGCCACAGCCTCGACGTCCTCCCTGGAGCGGTGATGTTCGGCGCGAACGCGTCCGGCAAGTCCAACGTGCTCAGAGCCATGGAGGACATGCGGAACCACGTCCTTCACTCGTTCCGCTCGGGCGACCCCAATGGTGGGATACCCCGCCATCCGTTCCGCCTCGACGAGGAGTCCGCCGCGGCCAACAGCCTCTTCGAGGTCAACTGCATAGTCGACGGCGTGCGGTACGAGTACGGCTTCGAGATCAACAGCCAAGCCGTCGAGCACGAGTGGGCGTTCCACTACCCGAGGGGCAAGGCACGGCTGGTCTTCTCGCGTGACAGGTCTGCGCTCGAGCACGGCCCCGCATTCCGAATCAAGGGGCGGCTCGTCGAGGAACTGCTTCGACCGAACGCGCTGTTTCTCTCGACCGCGGCTGCGGCGAACCACGAGGCGCTGCTCCCGCTGTACGCGTGGTTCCGTCGCAACCTGGTCATGGCGGCGGCTGAGAACCGGGACCTCCGACAGGCGCGCACAACCGAGCTCGTGGCCGACTCGGAGACGCAACCCCACGTCCTCGCGTTGCTGCGAGCGGCTGATCTCGGAATCACCGATGTGCGAAAGGTGGAGATGGACCCCGACTTCGTCGAGCTGCGCCACCAAGGGACCCACGGTGACGCTTACCTCGACATTTCCGAGGAATCGCTCGGCACGCTCGTGTGGCTCGGCGTCATCGGCCCCATCATCGATGCCCTTCGCGAGGGCACCGTGCTGCTCGCAGATGACGTCGATGCAAGCCTCCATCCCATGCTGGTCGAGCAGCTCGTCCGGCTGTTCCAGGATCCAGACACGAACCCTCACCATGCCCAGCTCCTGTTCAACTCCCACGAGGCGAGCCTGCTCGGCGACAGCACGTCGGAGCGGCTGCTCGGCCGAGACCAGGTCTGGTTCACCGAGAAGCTGCCAACCGGCGCCACGCGCCTGTACCCGCTGAACGACTTCGACCCTCGCAAGAACGAAAGCGTCGGCCGCCGCTACCGCGAAGGTCGCTACGGCGCCGTCCCGATCGTCTCCCAAGCCGACTTCGCTGCCATCATCAACGATCTGGCCGGGGCGCCGAGCTGACGCGAGCTGCAGCGCCGTGAGTGCCGGCGATCGCGTATCGGGGCGCGATCTGAGGCCGGCCCCATAGTGAAGGAGCGATGGTCGACAATGGTCGAAACCCTCGCTGTGCCAGTCTTCATGATCCCGGGACTCCGCAGCAGGGTAGGGAGTTGAGATGACACGACTGGACGAGCAGGCTTCATCGGCGACATCAGCGGCGGTGAGAGTCTCCGCGATTCTGGCACTGGGGCTATTGATCCTCGCCGGGATGTACCTGTCCCTCCTCTGGACCTGGACCGAACAGGCGCCGCCCCTGGAGGTCAGAAACGCGGCTATGAGCAGAGTCATTGCCGGCTTCGCCGTGCCCGGCGTGGAGCTCGGACCGGTGGAGCAGCGTGAGATGTGCCCCGTCACCTCGCGCACGCCTGTGCACACCGACGACCTGGAGTTCTACCGGCCAGTCACGGCTATGGAGAACGCCACGGACTTCCGGCAGGCGGCGGTCAACGAGTTCCACCGCCGCGGGTGGAAGGTCGACGCCGCTGGGTCGAACGTGACTGCGCGGGTCGAAGACGGAGATGTCGAGCTCACGGTTGTGGCGTCGACGGAGACGCCAGGTAACGAGGGCATCTACGTCTGGTACAGCGGTCCGGGTAAGTGCCGTCCCGGCCTGTAGGCCGCACGTTCGTGGCAGCGCGCAGCCGCGGTCGGCCTTCCGGCCCCCGGCCGTGTGAGCCGACCTGAGCCCCGACCTGGCGCCGTCACCGACCCCCCTCGAATGGGACGGCAACGGGACCTGATCCGCTCCCCGGGGACGCGGTTCGTGGTCGTCAGCCTGCTGCTGGCGCCAAAACCACACCGGCGTGGGCGGCGTACACGGACGGGCACGAATCAGACCGTAATCAGACCTTCAGCGGAAGGCCTTCGCGGGAAAGCCCTGGTCAGCGGGCATGTCCACTACGGAAAATCAGACCTCAATCAGACGTCGAGGGTGCCGACTCGGCGATGAGCGTTGCCGATCGATCCTCCGCTACACGCCGACGGGTTCCTCGGTCGCCGCCACCTCGTACTCGCGTGCAACTCGTCGGCAGAAGTCCAGCAGCACGCCGGCGGTCTCCTCGGTGAGCCACCCTGACGCGGTCCGAGCCTGACGCTCGGTCCCCCGAAAGCCGAAAAGCGCATTGGCGTCACCGCGGAACGGGTCCTCGGTGAGGACCTTGATTGGGATGCCGCTGTTCATTCCGTCGTAGGAGCTGAAAGGCACCAGCGCCCGACCATCGGCGTAGATCGCCACCACGCTGCGGTAGCCGTTCTTGGACGGCCCCGGTGCCTCGAGCACAACGTGGTTCGGGCCGAGACGTCGCCGGTGCCCGTCAGCGAGCCACTGGCAACGACACGTTGCGCCGACGGCAGCGACGGAGATGAATCGAACTGCGCCCAGAACTCCTCGATCGAGCCCAGCGCGGCCTCGGGCTGGCGAACTTGCTCGACCTTGGCGGTGAAGGAGTTTGGCTCGACGGCAGTAGAGAACAGATGGGGCCCACCTCCCGTCGTCGATTCGCACCGCCTTCGCGTCGACGAGCCACACAGCGATCCCGCGTGTGGCATCGAGCTCGGCCAACTTGTCTAGGTACTGCGCAACGGCGCGGAACTCGTCCCGGTGCTCTTATGCCACGACCACCAAGCCCTCGAGCGCGCCGCGCGGCGGGGTAGACGAGCCCGCGTGTCAGATGGTCGTGGTCCGCCCGACTGTTCGGCGTCAGCTTGGGTCTCGTGGAGTGAACTCGCCCGCTCCCCACCTTCTCGGCGGACCGCCCAGCCTCCATCGGCCGGGACGCCGTGCACTGACTTCTTGTTCGTCATGGTCTTCGTTTCGGTACCCAGCGGGGCGCCGGGGGTCACTTCACACTTTACTTCACTCGTAGAAAAAGGTGAAGTAGTATGTGAAACATGCCGCTACGCCCTACTGTTCCGTTCCCGCCCGAGCCGGTGGACGAGATCTTTCTCCCGGACGCGCCGCTCGTCGCGGTGGTCGCTCAAGTTCGTTTCCCCGTCATTACTTCGATCGCCCGCGACGAGTTCATCGGGCCTTTCCAGGAGCAGATCCGAACCGACTACCCCGTCCTCCACCAGATCAACGAGGCGGCATTCGTTCTCGGGGCTCAGGGGCTCAGCACGAGCGACGACTCGGGCTCCATCTGGAGGTTCCGTGACAAGGAGGACAAGTGGGGTGTGGCTCTCGCCCCGTCGTTCATAGCGTTCGACACCAGCGCCTACACCGACCGGGCCGACTTCATGCGTAGGTTCCACGCCGTACTCCGCGCGCTCGCTGCCACGATCGCCCCGGCGACCTTCGAGCGTTTTGGGTTGCGCTACGCCGATCGTGTCGACCTGGCAGAAGGAGTGTCGGACCTCGCGAATCTGGTCCGATCCGAGATGCGTGGGCCGGCGACGGCCGACTTGGGAAGCAACGCCGAACTCCTTCACAGCCTCAGCGATGCCGCGATCAAGCTTCAGGACGCCGAATTCCATGCGAGATGGGGCGTGATGCGTCCGAACACCCAACTTGATCCATTCCACGGAGCGGGGTCGAAGCACTCCTCGTGGCTATTGGATCTCGACATGTATACGAGTCGTGTCGAGGACTTCGACGTGGACGTTCTGATCCGACGAGCAGACGACTTCGCACGCCGGATCTACGCCTTCTTCCGGTGGGCGGTTGAAGATGAACTCCTCAAGCGTTGCGGGGGTGCGCTATGAACGTGCACATGGAGCCTGTCTACCCGGTTGTCGATTGGACTACGTCCGGCATCGAGGAACCTCGCCAAGTCGGGTCCTACATCACACTCTGGAGCTGCACAGGGACAAGTGGGTCCTGTGCATTCGCCGAGGATCTCCCTGAACGGTTGTACTACTCCACGGTGGGGACGAACGCGGGCATCACCAGGCGGGTCGACCCGATGCCCCTGCAGGCAGCAATTGTCGAGATCCGTAGTCGATCCCACCTCACCTGGGACCAGTTGGCCGCCGTTTTCAATGTGAACCGCCGATCGCTTCACTTCTGGGCACGAGGCGCGCGACCCAGTTCAGATAACGCCGAACGAATTGGACGAGTCCTTGGGATCGTTCGACAATTCGATCGCGGCGAGCCGGAGCGAACTCGAGAAGCCCTCTTTGAGCCCTCCGTCACCGGTGAGTCCGTATTTCAACTGCTGTGCGAGAACCGAGACACGGAGGTCATGCGTCCACCCGTTTCCCGTGCCGATGAGCCGACACCACGGGTCCAACGAAGGCCGCCGAGCCTCTCGGCCTCAACGAGACGAGAGCGGAGCGGGTTCAGCCCGCTAGAGCTCTTGGATGCCCTACACGACACTGGCCCTCAGCTCGGCCGGTTCCTCGGTGCTGTGCCTGTCCCCGGACTTCGAGCGTGAGTAGTGAGCTTTGTCGCTGACACGGAGCTCATCGCCGCGACGAACACCGCCCTCTTGCAGTGGAAGCAAGGTGATGTCCTTGACCTCCCCGCGATCGCTTGGCTTGGTGCGCCTGACGCGCCGCTGACCGAGCACGCAGCGAGCGCCGAGAAGTCGCCTCACTCGAACCTCTCGGTCTTGTTTGCTGAGGCCGATGGGCTGGTCGTGGTGACTCAGACCTGCGACCTCGTTCGCGACTGCTCATCCCGACCTCACGTCGAGCTCGCCCGCCTCGTTCGTCTCGACGAGCCGGCGGCAGGCGAGGCTCGAAAGGGGAGCAGACCTAGGTTCGTTCCGGTCCCCGCGCTCGGCGAGGACGCCTTCGCGGATCTCGACGTAGTCATGACGGCTGAGAAGACGATCCTGACGACGTCGACAAGACGGCAGGGATTGGCGTCGGACTCAGACGTGCGACGGTTCGCACGCGGAGTTGGTCGGAGCTTCTCCCGGTTCGCGTTTCCAGATGACTTATCCAAGTCTTTGCGCGGATTGGTTTCTCGGATTCGCGACAAACATGATCGCAGCAGTCCGGAGGGTCGAGCTCTCGCAGCGCTAGAGGAGATTCGGGTCACGGGCAGCCCGGCATGGGCAGCTCCAGCAATCGACGTGTTTCTCACCTTCGCCCCACCGAGTCGGCCCGACGCCGACGAGGTCTGCTCTCAGGAGGAGTGGGACGAGATCGTCGACAGTTGGATACGGCGAAGCGACACCCTTGGCGTCGTTCGTTCCATCGACGGTGCGATGATCCCCCTCGACGAACTCACTGCGCGGGAGTACGTCGACAGCGATCCGCTCGACCTCGACTACCTCAGCTGGAGTCTTGGAGCAAGTAGCTCGACGTCATAACGCCCGAGGAACACTTTCGGCCGCCAAGTCGAGATTCGTATGTGATCAAAATGCAATGACGGGAGCCGAAAACCGCTCGCTCCTTGGCCAGGCACCCCGCCCGTCCTGACCTTTCGTGTACGCCCGGAGGGACTCGAACCCCCAACCTTCTGATCCGTAATCGCGATTTTGCCGTTTTGCGTGGTTTTCTCGCGTTTCGTCCTGTACCGCCAAATCCGAGAATGGGCAGTTCAGAGCGGGTTTCCTGTGTTGGCCCGTGCCGGGATGTCACCCTCAGTAGGGAATGGTTTGTGACCAAAACGTGATCAAAAGTTGCGGTTAACCAAACCGACGCCTAGCGTTGTGGTTAACCACAACAGATCTGCAGGTCCAGAAGGACGGTCAGCATGGCGAGATCGAGGAAGCCGAGAGGGCCGAGCCGCGAGGTCCGGATAGCCGCGGCGGTCGCCGCCGACGAGCTCCGTCCAGTTGTCGACGGGGCCGATCCGAGGGGCCTCATGGCCGTCACGGTTGCCGGCGTGACACTCAAGGTTCCACCGCTCGCGATGGGTCTGTTGGTCGACGCCCTCGACGACATTGCCGCCGGCATCGACAGCGTGGTGGCGCCCGCTGACCTCGGCGTAGGCACCACGGAGATCGGTCGCATGCTCGGCGTGACGCCGACCTGGGCAGCGAAGCTCATCGACCGGGGCGACATCCCAAGCACGACAACGGGAACGAAGCGCAGGGTCAGATTAGCTGACCTGGCGGCGTATTCACGAACACGAACCTCCGCCGGCTAGCGCGTGGCAGCTCCGGCCAAGCGGCGGCGATCGGCGTTCGGCGCAAAAAAAAGGCTCCCGTGCGAGCCGGGAGCCTGGTACCGCCGGGTACTTCGGTTGCATTCGGCCGGAGCCTACTAACCGAACCCGACGACGTACTTATTCTACCCAGATTCGCGGCGGATCAGTCAAGTACTAGATCAACGAGATCCAGTTTCGGTACGCCCGCCCATTACACGTCGAAGGAAGGTGACCGGGGGCCATCGAGGCGAACTTGGCATCCAGGAGGGTCAGGTTGGCGTCGCCCTCGACGGATCGGCGACGAACCGCCGCAATCAGGTCCGCCACCTGGATTCCCTCCGACGAAAGTGAACTACCGTAGTATACGCAGGGATGCATTCTTAGATTTCGAGATGCAACAAAACTCGCTACGCACCTACTGGCGTGTTGATCGTATTGGTGCGAGGACCAATCCGAAATGACAATTCCCGCAGTGGCGAGCGCTTGGCATTCGACGGCGAAGTGTTCCACGAGCGCCTGCAACTGCAGCGGCATCGTCTGGTGAAGACCCATCGGATGATGCATCCTGGACTTCTCGATCGTGGCCGAGTACGCCGTTGCACCGACCGATCCAAGAATCCGAGCGATCTCCCACACGAATCCCCGATTCTTTGCTCGCTTCCATTCGTTCGGCTTGAGGTAGTCGGAGGATTTGATCTCCCATGAGTGGGGCGTCCCGCGTCCGGGATATACCCTCGCCTTCGCTCCGGAGACTCGGCGGCAAAGTGTCGCAACCCGATCGGAGTCAACCGCGAACTCAGCAATAACGACGGCTTGCGAAGGGTGCTTTGGGTCAGGCTTGCCAGAGTCATCAAGAAACAGAACACGCGTCACGTGGGGAGCCTATCGTCGGAACAGAACCCGGTCGTCTGAGCCTCAGCTTGGCGTCATGCCTCGCCTTCGACGAAGAAGACCAGACGGAAGAGAGCGGGGGCGACGATGAGTCCATGCGCGGGCATGTCGGTTAGCGCGCGGCAACGCGGTCCCTCCGAGGCATCGCGCTGACGGCGTTGGCGAACTCGGAGCGGATCACGAGAGGAACGGCGCCGTAGCGGCCGTGCCGGTATCTCCGCTCGACGCTCTCACCGTTGCGCGGCGAGTAGTCGATGAGCGGGTAGAGCCGGCTCGCGCCTTCGGAGGACTTCTCGGTGAACCAGACCTGGTCCCGACCGAGCACCCGATCCTTGCCCGAATCCCCTAGCAGCGCAGGATCGTGGGTGTTGCAGATGAGCTGCGCACCGTTCGGGTTGCTTTCGGCATCCTGGTACAAGCGCACGATCTGATTCACCAGCGCGGGATGGAGGCTCGCATCGAGCTCGTCGGCGAGAAGCACTGAACCATCGCGTAGCGAATCGAGCACCGGTCCGATGAGTCCGAACCAGACCTGAGTGCCGAATGACTCCTCATCGAGATCGAAGGTTGCCTTGGTCTTGGCGCCCTCGTGGTGGAATCGGAGCTTCTTGAACACGGCGTCGTCGACAGGCGGTGGATCTTCGATCTCGAATCCTTCGGCAACGGCGCGAAGCATCTTCCGGATCTGATCGCTCGTCTCAGCATCGAGCTCCACTTCATCGACGTCAGTGATCCCGAGATCGGCCACGCGAAGCATCGCGAGCATCTCGGCGCGCCGATCCGCGTCGGCGAGCAACTGGACGGAGTGTGCGTGGCGAACGCGTCGGCTCACTGCGTCGGCGAGGCGCAGGTTGTCCTGGAACCAATGGTTCAACGGCTCCAGTGGCTCGTACCTAGCTGCAGCCGCGGCGGAGAGGAACAGCGCGTTGGGCCGAACGAGCTCCTCGATGAGGCGCCCTCGCGCCATGAGCCCGGTCCCATACTCGATGCCATCGGCGCCTCGCTCGAAGATGAGCACTGGCCGCTTGCTTCGCGGGTAGTGGTACGCCCACTCACGAACGACACGCTGATCATCGATCTCAAAGCCGTAGACGTGTCGAACGCCCCGAGCGATGACATCGACTTCGTACAGGCTCGGCTCCTTCAGCTGCGCCGGATCCAGGCGGAAGGGTTGGCGCGGGATCTGGCCGTCTGGCTCCCAGACGCGGAACGACCCGAGGACCACGGACCGCATGTCGAACATCGCTCGCAGGAGGTTCGACTTGCCCGAGCCGTTGGCCCCGTACACCGCGGCGACCGGAAGGACTCGGACCTCCGGGCCCTCAGGGAACCAAGGTGCGGAGCGCGGAACACCGACCTCTGCCAGCTTCGTTGCTTCAAGGGACAGTCGTAGTTCGTCCCTGAACGAGCGGACGTTTCGAGCGCGGAACTGAAGCAACATTGGCTGTCTCCCTTCGGATCAACCATAGTGTAGTGCGAATGGATACAGAAAACCTGCACAAATGGCGATCGAGCCGGCAATTCCTCGACTGGTCGGTCCCAGCATCGAAAGATCGCGGTAGTTGTGACTTGACGTCACAGACATTGTGTCGTACAACTTCACCATGAAGAACATCGCGGGGCGCACGCTCCACCTCATCGACATCGAGAACCTGGCGGGAACGGCACTTCCGGCGGCGGACGAGATCCGAGCCTGCCGAGCCGAGTACGAGGCAGCGTTCGTCAAGGCGGGCGACCTCGTCGTGATCGCGTGCAGCCATGCCGCCTTCCCAGTCGTAGGTTGGGAATGGCCACATGGCAGGCACCTCGTGCGTTCCGGGCCCGACGGCGCTGATCTGGCGTTGGTAGGCGTGCTCGATCACGAACGAGTCTCGGATCGATTCTCCTCGGTCGTGATCGGCTCCGGTGACGGGATCTTCGCCTCCGAGGCGGCACGACTCGCCAGCCTCGGCGTAGACGTGACCGTCGTTTCCCAACCCCGTTCCTTGGCACGGCGGCTACGAATGGCCGCCCACCACGTGGAGATGTTCACCGGGCCGGCTTGGGCGATGGTCGAACCCCTGGAGTCGGCATGAGCGACGTCGCCGCCACCATTGACATCCAACAGATCGCAGACATCGCCAAGGTGGGCCGCTCCGCTGTCGGCAACTGGCGAAAGCGCCATGCCGACTTTCCGGTTCCGGACTCCAAAGGCCGGTTCGAGCTGCGGCAGATCGAGCGCTGGTTGATCGAGAACGGGAAGATCGACACGCGGGTCTCCCCGACGCACGCGTTATGGCCGGTCGCGGATGAGCTGCGCGGCCAGGGTCTGAGCCATCGCGACGCGACGAACCTTCTGGTCGCATGCCTGGTGTATCTCGAGGCTTGCGAGCGAGGCCGGACCAGTACACCGGCTAGCCGAGGGGTATCCGCAGTCGTCGCCGACGAGTCGCAGTGGAGCGCCGTTCGTGACACCGTCGACGCTGAGCTCCACGATGCGCTGCTGAGGGCGGCAACCTCGGTCGAGCGTAGCAACGAGCCCCTGGACGGTTTGCTTGTGTCGGCGCTCGAACGAGCAAGCATGGTACGACCCGCTCTCCTCCGTTCAGTGCTTGACTCGCTCGAGCTTGCAACGGACGATTTCTCCCAGCGGTTCGACCTCCTTGAACAAGTGATAAGTCGGGAGGTTGCAGCCGACCGGTTCCGGGGGCAGTTCTCGACGCCTGGTGATCTCGCAGAGTTGATGGTGCGGCTCGGAGGTTTGAGGAGCGGGACAGTTTTCGACCCCGCGTGTGGCGAGGGCGGACTTCTCCTCCTCGCTGCTGTCGGCAGCGAGCGTGACTATCAACAGCCGGTGCAGCTAACCGGAGTTGATCTCGTTGTCGACACAGTTCGAACCGCACGATCACGATTCTTTCTCCACGACGTCCCCGTCGACTTCCGCGTCGGTGATGCGTTTCAGAACAAACCGCCGGATCGCCCAAAGGCGGACCTCGTGCTCGTCGACCCGCCCCTGGGTCTTTCCAACTGGGGCGACGCGGACATCTATCTCGATGGTCACTGGGAGTTCGGGGTGCCGCCACCCAAGAGCGGTGACCTCGCTTGGGTCCAGCTTGCCCTCGGATCGCTCCGGCCTACAGGCCGCGCAATTGTCGCGACGACAGTCGGCACAACCTTCCGATCAGGCCGCGAAGCAGATATCCGAATGGCAATGATCCACGCTGGAGTGGTGGAGGCCATCATCTTGTTGCCAGGACGTTTCCGGTCCGACACCTCAGTGCAGTTGGCGTTGTGGATTCTCCGGCCGTCGCAGAAGGCACAAGAAGCGATCCTCATGATCAACGCGACAACGCTTGGCAGTGCGGGCCGATCTCTTCACTTGTTCGACGAGGGTGACATCGAAAGAATCGTCTCCGCACTTCACCGATTCCGCTCCGATCCCGGTCGAGTGAGCGACAACGAGATAGCGAAACGGATCGAGATCGACAACATCATCGGCGGGGATCTCAACCCCGCCCACTACTCGACGGCGGAGGCAATTGATGTCGACGCGCTTCGCGCCCAGGTTGTGGAGCTGCGTGCGGAGATCGCAGCCAGCGCAGACGGCGTCGCAACGGCGGTCGCTCGAGTGCTGGACAACGTCGGTCAAGGAGGATCGGAATGAACTCACCACAGTCTGCACCTCGCGCGTCGCTCATCGACGTAGCCAACGTGATGCGCGGGGCCGTCACCTCCAAATCATCGGACGCGCCCGACGGTGTTGCGTTCTTCGGACTCGCCGAGATCACCGCTTCGGGTAGTGGAGCTGCTCGTTCCGTCAGTGCCGATGACGTCCCGGACCGCGCTCCGGGGGTAGAGCCGGGCGACGTAGCGGTTGCACTGATGTCGAGTATCGGAAATGCCGCGCTCATCACGGCACGACATCGAGGAGCCGTCCTCGGGCGTGAGTGCGCCTTGGTCAGACCGGCATCCGATCGCGTGACCGGCGCATGGATCTACGGGTGGACACAGTCCGAGGACTTCAAGGAACAAGTGAGGCTCCATTCGACCGAGTCGACAATGCCACGACTCGGCGCCAAGGCGCTGGAACAGTTCACGCTGCCTATCCCGAGCCTCGTCGCACAACGGGAGCTGCAAGAAGTGGTGAGCGAGCTCGACGACGCCCTGGCAAGAGTCGCCGACCTTCAACGAGGACTGCAAGACCTCCGTCAAACGGAGATCGAGCTTCGAGTTGCGGAAGCGGCCGGCAATGATTCGGGCGCGCCACGCGATCAGCATGCGAGGATGACCGACATGCGAGGAGCAGAGGCGTGAAGACCGACAACATCTCAGAAGTGAAGCGAACGCTGTGGGCGGCGGCTGATCAGACCAGGGCGAACTCCAAGCGACCCGACTCGCCGCTACTTTACGTCACGTGTCCGCCGCGTCCTTGCGGCTTCGAGGTGGCCCGATGATCACCGGGGACCTGCGCCACAAGATTGACGCCGTCTGGAACGACTTCTGGTCCGGGGGCATCTCGAACCCGCTGGAGGTCATGGAGCAACTCACGCTCCTGCTGTTCATCAAGGGACTCGACGAGGCCCAAACCCGAGCCGAACGCAAGGCAAACCGGTTGGGGCAGCCGATCGAGGGTCCCATCTTCCCGACGGGAGACTTCACTCCCGAGGGCAAGATCACCAGCCGTGCCTACGCGGACCTGCGCTGGGACCGATTCAAGAACCTCCCTGCCGCCGAGATGTTCGAGGTGGTCGAGGACTACGTCTTCCCGTTCCTTCAGGAGCGATCAGCCACCAGTACCCACGGCAAGCACATGCGCGGTGCCCGGTTCACCATCCCCACCCCGGGCCTGCTGCAGAAGGCTGTCGATGGGCTCGACGCCATCCCGATGGACGATCGGGACACCAAGGGCGACGTTTACGAGTACATGCTCTCGAAGATCGCCACCGCGGGGCAGAACGGTCAGTTCCGCACGCCGCGCCACATCATCAAGCTCATGGTGGAGATGACCGCCCCCACGCCGAGCGACACCATCTGCGACCCAGCGTCCGGGACGTGCGGATTTCTCGTCGCTGCCGGCGAGCACCTGCGCGAGCGGCACCCGGAGATGCTCACCGACCCGGCCCGCCGGGAGCACTTCCACACCTCGATGTTCCACGGCTACGACTTCGACAACCAGATGCTTCGCATCGGTTCGATGAACCTCCAGCTCCACGGCGTCGACAACCCGGCCATCGCATACCGCGACTCCCTCGCCCAAGACCACGCCGGTGACATCGAGGCGTACAGCCTCGTGCTCGCCAACCCTCCCTTCGCCGGCAGCCTTGATTACGAGTCCACGGCCAAGGACCTTCTTCAGGTCGTCAAGACCAAGAAGACCGAGCTGCTGTTCCTCGCACTGTTCATCCGGCTCCTGAAGCCGGGCGGTCGGGCCGCGGTAATCGTCCCCGACGGCGTGTTGTTCGGCTCCACCAAGGCACACAGGGAGCTGCGCCGAATGCTGGTGGACGACCAGAGGCTCGACGCGATCGTGTCGCTGCCGTCAGGGGTGTTCAAACCGTACGCCGGAGTGTCGACCGCCGTCCTCCTGTTCACCAAGACCAACAGCGGCGGCACCAACCGCGTGTGGTTTTACGACCTGCGCGCCGACGGCTTCAGCCTCGACGACAAGCGCACCCCGTTGCTCGCCGTCGACAAGCTCGGGGCCTCGGCCGCGCTCACGGCTGAGGAGCACGCCAGGAACAACCTGCCCGACGCGCTCGCCCGCTGGCGCGAGCGCGATGGCAGCGAGCTCGTGCGGACCCGCACCGACCAGTCGTTCTGCGTCCCGAAGGCCGACATCGTCGGCAATGACTACGACTTGTCGATCAATAGGTACAAGGAGCTCGTCCACGACGACGCCGAGTACCCACCGCCGGGCCAGATCCTCGACGAGCTGACCGAGCTCGAGGAGCAGATCCAGAAGGGCATCGACGATCTCAAGGCGATGCTCGCATGACGACCGCCTGGCCGGTCGTGGAGCTTGGCGAAGTCTCGACGAGTCGTCTTGGCAAAATGCTCTCTCCTGCTGCCAAGGGGGCGATGGCCGAGTTCCCATACTTGGGCAACGCAGAGGTTCGGTGGGGCTCGCTTGAACTCGACGACCTACGGACCATGTCCTTTTCGGATGGAGAGCAACGCGAGTTCAGCCTGCGCGAGGGTGACGTGCTGATCTGTGAAGGTGGCGAGGTCGGTAGAACGGCGGTTGTCGAGCACGACCTGCCTGGCATCTTCTTTCAGAAGGCAATTCATCGAGTTCGGTGCTCGCCGAGGCTGGAACCTCAGTTCCTATATCGCTACATGCGCTTCGCGGCTGAGACAGGTCGCCTGGACGCGGCCTCAAGCGAGGCGACCTTCAAGCACTTGACTGGCGTGAAGCTTCGGCGACTGCCCGTTCCGTTGCCGTCGATCGCGGAGCAGCGGCGCATCGCGGTGGTGTTGGATGCGGCCGACGTGCTCACAGCGAAGCGACGGGAGGCTGTCGCCAAGCTCGACGCCCTCACCCAAGCCATCTTCATCGACATGTTCGGCGACCCAGTCGCCAACGATCGAGGATGGCCCTCCGCCCAGCTTGGGGATCTCTGCACGAAGATTCAGATCGGACCCTTCGGGTCGCTTCTCCACCAGAGTGACTACATCGTCGGTGGTATACCGCTGGTCAATCCGATGCACATTGTGGATGGCGAGATCGTGCCCAATCCCGAGCAAACGGTAAGCCCCGAGAAGCACGCACACCTTCGGAACTACTGGCTGGAGCAAGGCGACGTCGTAATGGGCCGGCGGGGTGAGATGGGTCGGGTCGCCATCGTCGACAAACGGACCGCCGGCTACATGTGCGGCTCGGGCTCGCTCTACTTCCGAACGGACAATTGTCGAGTCATCCCGAGCTTCGTCGCTGCGGCCCTCGCCAGCAGGGGCGGCCGACGACGACTTGAGCAGTCAGCTCAGGGTGTGACGATGCCGAACCTCAATGGTGACATCGTCGCGAAGTTCACACTCGGCGTGCCACCTTTAGAGCTTCAGGCCCAGTTCGCTGCGAGGGTGGCGAAGCGAGACGGTATAGCCGTGAGCCAGCATGCTCATTTGACAGCGCTAGAGCGCTGCTCCGCGCTGCTCCAGCAGCGGGCGTTTCGGGGGGAGTTGTGAGCGAGTCGCAGTTCTCGTTCCTCGAGGCGGAGTTCGCGGACGAGTTCGCAGCGGCGTCGTGGGCGGAGCGGCATGCGTTGTCAGATCCGGGGCCGGCGGTCATCTACGCGCGGAAGTGCTTGGAGTCGGGCGTCCAATGGGCCTTCCGGTACGACCGGTCGCTGCCCCAGCCGTATGAGGACAAGCTCAATGCCTACCTGAACGAGCCAGCGTTCAAGGCATTGGCCGACGGTCGCGTGTTCAACGTTGCGAAGAAGATTCAGCGGGCAGGCAACCAGGCGGTCCACGAGTCGAAAGCTCCGACCAAGCTCGAAGCGGTCGAGGTCGTGTCGGCGCTCCACCAGTTTTGCTTCTGGTTGGCGTTCACCTATGGGCGTGCCTCCAAGCCGGACGTATCGGTGCGGTTCGATCCCCACAAGTTGCGGGACTACGGCAAGACCGAGGCGGCCTCGCTCGCAGAGCGTCAAGACCTCGAGGCCCGTCTTGAGCAGGAGGCCGAGGAGAAGGAGCTCGCCAAGCAGCGGGCTATGGAGCTCGCCAAGACGGTCGAGGATCTCGAGGCTGAGCGTGCGGCTCTAATCGCCGAGGTGGCGGCGGCGAAGAAGGCGGCTGACGCACTACCGGTCGAGGCGCACGACTGGTCCGAGTCGGAGACGCGCCGCTTCAAGATCGACGCTCTGCTTGCCGAGGCCGGCTGGCCGCTGGTCAACGTCCGCGACCGGGAGTTCGAGGTCCATGGGATGCCCTCGGGCTCGGGGGTTGGGTATGTCGACTACGTCCTGTGGGGTGACGACGGCCTCCCGCTAGCGCTGGTCGAGGCCAAGAAGTCGATGGTGTCGCCTCATGCGGGCCAGCAGCAGGCGAAGCTCTACGCGGACTGTCTGGAGGAAGCGTTCGGCCAACGGCCGGTGATCTTCACGTCCAACGGGTACGAGCACTGGCTGTGGGACGACACCCAACACGTGCCCCGGCCGGTGCAGGGCTTCTTCACCAAGGACGAGCTCGTCCTGATGATCCAGCGGCGCACCACCCGGCACGCCCTGGCGTCGCTCGACATCGACGAACAGATCGCCGACCGGTTCTACCAGCAGCGCGCGATCCGGGCGATCGCCGAGCACTTCGAGAACGACAAGCAGCGCAAGGCGCTGCTGGTGATGGCGACCGGGGCGGGCAAGACCCGGACGGTCATCGCGCTCGTCGACCTACTGATGCGGGCGGGGTGGGTGAAGCGGGTGCTCTTCCTCGCGGATCGGACCGCACTCGTCAACCAGGCAGTGAACGCCTTCAAAGCGAACCTGCCGGACTCGGCACCGGTGAATCTCGTGACCGACGGCTACCAGGACGGTCGGGTGTACGTGTCGACCTATCAGACGATGGTCGGCAAGATCGACGAGTACCGCAACGACGGCACCCGCCGGTTCGGCGTCGGGCACTTCGACCTGGTGGTGATCGACGAGGCCCACCGCTCTGTGTTCCGCAAGTACCGGGGCATCTTCGACTACTTCGACTCGTACCTCGTCGGCCTTACCGCTACTCCGAAGGACGAGGTCGACAAGAACACCTATGACCTCTTCGATCTCGAGACCGGCGTTCCCACCGACGCTTACGCGCTCGACGACGCTATCGGCGACGGCTTCCTCGTTCCGCCCCGGGGAGTGTCGGTGCCGCTCAAGTTCGTACGGGAAGGCATCCGCTACGACGACCTGTCCGAGGACGAGAAGGACGAGTGGGATGAGATCGACTGGGGTGAGGACGAGGACGGGAACCCGCTCGACCCACCCGACAAGGTCGAAGCCGCTGCGCTGAACAAGTTCCTCTTCAACAAGGACACGGTCGACAAGGTGCTCGGGCAGCTGATGACGGAGGGCATCCACGTCGCGGGCGGCGACCGGCTCGGAAAGTCGATCGTTTTCGCCAAGAACCAGCGGCACGCCGAGTTCATCTACGAGCGGTTCATCGTCAACTACCCACACCTCGACAACGGCAACTTCGCCCGGGTCACTACCCACGCAGTGAAATACGGCCAGAGCCTGATCGACGACTTCTCGAACCCCACCAAGGCCCCGCACATCGCGATCTCGGTCGACATGCTCGACACTGGCATCGACGTGCCCGAGGTCGTGAACCTCGTGTTCTTCAAGCTGGTGCGCTCGAAGACCAAGTTCTGGCAGATGATCGGCCGCGGCACCCGCCTGCGCCCCGACCTCTTCGGCCCCGGTGACGACAAGACCGAGTTCGCCGTGCTCGACTTCTGCCAGAACCTCGAGTTCTTCAGCCACCGGCTGGCCCCCGCCGAGGGAGCGGGTGCGGTCCCGCTGAGCGAGCAGATCTTCAAGAAACGTCTCGAGCTGATCCAAGCGTTCGACACGATCCGCGTGCACGGCGACGAGCGCGCCGAGGTTGCCGGCACCTTGCGCGACGCCATCGCTTCGATGAACCCCGACAACTTTCTCGTGCGACCCCACCTCGAGCTCGTAGAACGCTTCGCCGAGGACGAGGCGTGGCAGGGCCCGTCCGTCGGCGACTTGGCCGCCCTGGCCGCCCGGGTGGCCAAGCTCCCGGATCAGCTCGACCCCGAGCACGAGGACGCCAAGCGCTTCGACCTACTGCTGCTCAACGCCGAGCTGGCCGTCCTGCGTGGCGAACCGTTCGAGCGGGAGCGCCGCAAGATGATCGCGATCGCCGGGGCGCTCGAGGACCAGCAGACCATTCCCGCCATCGCACAGCAGCTCGCCCTCATCCAGGACGTGCAGTCGGATGAGTGGTGGGTCGACGTCAGCTACTCCATGCTCGAAGAGGTGAGGAAGACGCTGCGCCACCTGGTACCGCTCATCGAACGCTCCAAGAAGGGCATCGTCTATTCGGACTTCACCGATGACATCGGCGACGCCACCATCGTCGAGCTACCTGGAACCGGAGGGCTTGTCGCAAGCACCGAGTTCCTCCAGTTCCGTAAGAAGGCCGAGCACTTCCTTCGTCAACACCTCGCGGATACGGCTATCGCCAAGGTTCGCTCCGGTGAACCACTCACAGCTGACGACATCGCCGAGCTCCAGCGCATCCTCGTCGCGGCGGGCATCGGCGACGAGGACACTTTCGCCGAGGCCAGCGAAAAGGCCGGGAGCTTCGGGCTGTTCGTGCGCGGGCTCGTGGGCCTCGATCGGGCAGCCGCCAAGGCCGCGTTCGACGGTTTCCTCGACGATAAGCGCTACAGCAAGAACCAGATCCAATTCGTCAATCTGATCATCGACGAGCTGACTGATCGGGGCGTTGTCGAAGCTGCTCGGGTGTACGAGTCTCCGTACGACGCCATCGCCCCCGAGGGACCCGAGGAGATCTTCGTGGAGGCCGACCTCGATAGCCTTTTCGAGGGCCTCGAACGATTCCTGTCGAGTGCTAACCCGGTCCCGCGAAAGCGTCTTGGGTTCGTCGCTATCGGCGAGAGCCGGGAAGGAATCTCACACCGCATCACCGAGCTGTTGGATGATGGATTCGGGCGGAGCGGTGACGATGCTGATTATTGATACTGGAGTGATCGTCGCCGCAGCCGATCGCAACGACCGCAAACATCAGATATGCGCAGAGTTCCTCGATGGTCTTCAGGACACGTTGGTGACAACGGGGCTCGTAATCGCCGAGGCGTGCTACCTGATCGAACGCGAGCTAGGCCCCGACTCGGAAGCCGCGTTCCTCGACTCCATCGCGGCTGGCGACCTTGGCGTGGAGCCACTTGGCGATGCCGACTTCATACGAATGGCGGAACTCGTCAGGAAATACGCCGATCTGGGGCTTGGCGCTACCGACGCGAGTGTGGTCGCTGTTGCAGAACGGCTGCAGATCGCCACGGTCGCTACCTTGGATACGCATTTCTCAATCGTACGACCGAACCACCGACCTGCCTTCGATGTGGTTCCACTCGCGCAAAGCGTCGTATGAGCCGGCCGGGGTTCGCGGTGCGGGAGGCGCGCTGTCCGAACCCCGTGACATGGGACAGCACGATGCGCTCGCATCGTTCATCTGGTCTCTCCTGAAGACTTACGTCCACCCAACGAACCCTGCAAGTATCGACGTTGTGCCCTTGGCGACGGTGGGTGGTGAGTTCGGCGACGGCGGACCGGGCGAACCAACCTTTCGAGCAGTGCTCCGTGTCGAGAGTGTGAACGATGTGCTCCGGGCGCTCGACAGCTACGTCCCGCCCTTGCCCTCGAGCGTAAGTGGGGAGACTTCGGTGATCCCTACCAGGGCTACGGCGCGCTGGAACCCTACGACGAGGGGAAGCCTCCGTGGGGAAAGAATCACAACTGGCGGGCGGCTCATCACATGACTCGGGATGACCGCCGGAGCCGACCTGGACGAGTTCTTCGCGTCGATGGCGTCCCCTGTCAACGAACCCACGGCGACGACCCCCTGATCAGTTCGCGCCGAGGTGGCGCCGAAGGAGCTCGCGGAACTCGGGGTCGGCGTAGCCCCTGTCGACAACCTCCTCCAGACGTTCTTGAAAGTCGGTGAGGGCGAGCACGACGGTGCCCATGGACTGGATGAAGGTGCCTCGCTCTTCCTCCGCGAGCGCGGCGATGGCAGCGTCTCGGCTGGCCTTGTACTCCGACCACGTGACATCGGAGAAGTGGCCGACGAGGTTCATCCAGGTTTCCCCGATCCCGTCCGGGTCGTTGGCTTTCAGATCTTGAAGCCGTTCGCCGATCAGGCGTCGGCCTTCGTCTCGTCCGAACAGGAACTCGATGATGTCGCCGACCCTCTCGTCTCCCATCAGGGCCAGCCGCTGGGGAGCGAGGTCCGGCGTGGGGATGAAGAACCAGACGATCGGAACGTAGAAGACCCGTGAGAACACGAGGAGCTCTTGGGCGTCGAACAGCCGCCGCTTGCCGCCCTCAGCGGAGCGTTCCATGGCAGAGATCGTGGCCTTCGTGTAGGTGGCACCGGTCGCCTCGTTGAGGATGTTGGCCACCTCGGTCTGCGTCCAACCGTGCATTTCACGGGCGAGCTTGAGGTTGGCAGCGACGATCTGGTTGGCGTCGACCGCCGTCGGGGGTGGGACTGGGGCGTTGCGTTGGGAGTTCTTCTTGAGTGGCATATGTCATTCCTAGCACAACCTTGTTGACTTTGGGAGAGACCTGCGCGAGTCTTGCACAATCAAGACCAAGTCAACCCCAAGGAGAACTCAATGAACACCACCCCACCAGCAGGTCAGCACCGTGTCCCGCTTTCCGGACAGCCCCCCACAACCTCGCAGCAGCCGCGCTCAGCGGGTGCGCCGACAGTTCGCACCGATGGCTTGGACCGCCTGCCGCCGTTCCTGTCGGTGGTGGAGGCGGGGCGGATCCTCGGCCTTTCGCGTACCACCGCCTACAAGCTCGCTCACCTGTTCGAGGTCAGCGACGGAGCCGAAGGCCTTCCCGTGATCCGGCTCGGCCGCACCTTCCGAGTCCCCCGGGCCGCCATCATCGAACTCGCTTCCACCGGCGTCCATCGCCCCCTCGGCCAATGACCTCCTCAGCCTCCGTGAGGCCCCTCAGGACCAGACGGAATCAAGCACACCAATGCACCAGTGGTGCGACCCACGCCGTGTGCCCGGCGAGCCTCCGGCGGACGGAGCGCCCATGGTGACCATCGGCCGGGTCCGCAACGCCGAGTACTACCTCGAAGAGGTCTTCGCCGACGACGCCTACGCCTACTACGGCGACCTCGAAAGGTCCGGCCGATGGGCCGGGACGCTCGCCGAACAAATGGGCCTCACAGGCCAGGTCGAACCCGACGACTTCACCCTGGCCCTCGAAGGGCGAGACCCCGTGTCGGGAATACCACTCACGGCCACCAACGTGTCGACCAAGGCCCTCGATGTGACGCTCAGCGTCCCCAAGAGCTTCGGCATCGTGTGGGCCTTGGGAGACGCTGACACCCGAGCCGCGATCGATGCGGCGATCGACGATGCGCAAGCGGCGGTGATCCAGCTTCTCGAATCGCACGCCACCATGGTCCGTCGGGGTCACGCAGGGGCCGAGCTCCACCGAGGCTCCGGGATGATGATCGCCGTGTTCTCGCACACGACGAGCCGGCTGGCCGACCCGCAGCCCCACCGGCACATGGTGGTTTTCAACGTGAGCGAAGGCCCCGACGGACGCCGAACGGCGCTGGCCACCAAACAGCTTTACAAGGTCCGGTACGCCGCCGAAGCGGTGTTTCAGGCTCAGCTCCGAGCGTCGACCGCCCGGTCGCTTGGGCTGTTGTTCACGGAGGTGGACCGGCACGGTGCCGCCGAAGTGGCTGGCATCCCCACCAGGGTGCGCCGCGCGTTCAGTCGTCGCCGTCAGGACATCGAAGCGGAGATGGCTGCCCGAGGGACGGTGACCGGGCGAGGGGCCCGAATGGCCACGCTCGTTACGCGCACCGCCAAGAACGCCAACCAACCGCCCGACGAGGTCCTTCGCCACGAGTGGCGGCAACGGGCGGCGAACCTCGACTTCGACATCCGAGATATCGCCACCATGTCCCGAGAGCCCGTCCTCACCGTCGCCGACGGCGCATTGGCCCTCGCGGTCACCAGCGACCGCGCCTACTTCAAGGAGACCGACGCCATTCGGGCCGTCGCCCGATCCGCCGACCAAGGCGCCGACCTCAGCACTGTCCTCAGCCGCACCGAGCAGTACCTCGCCTCGCCGCAAGCTGTCCCGCTGGTCGACGGGATCTGGTCAACACCGGAGATCCTCGCCCTCGAGGAAGCCACGGTCCGTGTCGCAGAATCCGGACGCGGTATCGGTGCCTGTCAGGTTTCACCGGACACGGTGGAACGGGCCCTGGCTACCCGGCCCACGATCGCTGGCGAACAAGCGGATCTTGTGCGACGCATCGCCCGGTCCGGAGATCGAGTTTCCGTGGTGATCGGCAAGGCCGGCGCCGGCAAGACCTTCGCCCTCGACGCCGTCCGCGATGCCTATGAGACCGACGGCTACCGGGTGATCGGAGCTGCCCTGTCCGCCCGAGCGGCGGCACAGCTCCAATCCGGATCGGGCATCCGCTCCGAGACAGTCCACCGACGGGTCGCTGCGCTCGACTCAGGCGGTCTCGAACTCGACTCGAACACATTGATTGTGATCGATGAGTGCGGGATGCTTGGCACCCGGCTCCTAGCCCGGCTCGTCGCCGAAGCCGATCGAGCGGGCGCCTCCGTGATCATCGCAGGCGACGCCAAACAGCTCCCCGAGATCGAAGCCGGCGGACTGTTCAGCGCCTTGGCCCGACGCCTCGACGCGATCGAGCTCTCCGAGAACCGACGGCAACGACGCCCCGAAGAACGCGCCGCACTCGACGCGCTCCGCAGCGGCCAGGTCGACGATGCCCTCAGCCTCTTCGAACGGGCGGGCGACCTCACGGTCGCTGCGAACGCCGACACCCTTCGAGAGGTCCTCGTATCCGACTGGCACGACTCCTACGCGTCGGGTTCTCACGCCGTAATGCTCACCCCCACCAACAGCGACACGACGGATCTCAACGACCGGGCTCGCCTCCGGCTGATCGACGCCGGGTCACTCGGCGCCACCGTCCTACAGACGGACACCACCGACTATGCGATTGGTGACCGGATCATCTGCCGCCGCAACCAACGCCCCGACGGCCTGCTCAATGGCAGCCTCGGCGCCGTCACCGGCGCCAACGAGTACGGCCTCGAAGTGAATCTCGACGACGGCCTCAACGTGATCGTCCCCCACGCCTACATCGATGCCGGACACCTCGCCCACGGGTACGCCTTCACCGGCCACAAGTCCCAGGGGATGACGTGTGACGACGCCTTCTTCCTCGGCGACGACTCCGTCTACGCCGAGATGGGATACACGGGCTGGTCTCGGGGCCGCAACACCAACCGCATCTACGTCGTGGCCAGCCGCGACGAGTTCGGCGACACCCTCGACGACCCGCTCGCCGACCTGCGCCGTGCACTGCACACCTCCCACGCCCAAACCGCGGCGATCGATGTCCGCACCAACACCGCAGGAGTTTCCCTGTGAGCCCCCCACCCAACCAGTCCGATCACCCGGCCTACGAACTTCTCGTCGCCACCGTCATCGGAGTGAGCGCAGTCGTGGTCACCAATCAATGGATCGCCGGCAACGCCGCCGCGTTCATCACCACTCGACGCCGGCTCGACGTTCCGTTTGGTGCCACGCTCCAAGCGGTCATCAACCTGCCCGACCACTGGGGCGACCCCGCCAACGCCTGGCCCCATCCCGCCGACGTCCAGCTCCCCGGACCCGTCCTCTACTGGGGGATCACGATGGTGCTTGCGTTTGCGATGGTCGCCGTGGCCAGGTTCGTGATCGGCAAAGTGTGGCCAGGGCAGAAGACGCTGGACCGTCGCCAACGGCTCGGCGTGGATGCCCAGCCCGCCTTCGCCGAGCGAGCCGACCTCGATGCGTTGGTCGTGCGAGGACCGACGCCGGGCCGCTTCCTCCTCGGCGAGGCTCACGGTCGCCTCGTTGCCACCGAACCGCAACACACCCTCGAGACCGTGGGGAAGCGGCGATCGAAGCGACCGATGCCCGGCCCGGTTGCGTTGTTCGGCCCGTCACGATGCGGCAAGACCCACGCTGCCGTCATCGGGATCAACGCCTGGCAAGGCCCGGCGATTCTCTCATCGGTCAAGACCGACCTCATCGACGCCACCCTCGAGGCACGATCCCAGCTTGGGGAGGTGAAGGTGTACGACCCGTCCAACATCACCGGCGCCGAGCGGGCCACCTGGACCCCGCTTCACGACGCGAAAGATCCCAACAGCGCACTCCGAGCCGCCGCCCACCTCATCGATGCGTCGCCCGGAGGTGGCGGGAGCCGTGACGACTTCTGGACCCAGCAAGGCGGCTCGTTCCTCGGCGGTCTGATGTGGCTCGCCGCCAACACGCAGCGCACGATGACCGATGTTGCCCGATGGATCGTGAGTCAGGACTGCCCGAAACCCGACGATGCGGGCCAGGTCGCCCCGCTGCTGCGATCCCTGAAGGCACGAGAAGACGAAATCGGCGAGCAAGCCCGGATGGTCGGCTTTGCCATCCACGGTGTTTGGGAATCCGACGACCGACTGAAATCGAGCTTCTACGTGTCGGCCCGCCTGGCCGTGAAACCGTGGACGCTGCCGGTGGTGCAGGAGATCTCCGATACCAACGAGATCGACCTCGACTGGCTCCTCAGCGGGAACAACACCCTCTACCTCGCCGCCCCGGTGATCGACCAGAAGACGATGGCACCGGCGCTCGGCGGGCTCATCTCCGATCTCGTCACCCAGGCCCTCGCTCGAAACGGCCGCCAGAACCTGCGGCTTCTACTGGTCCTCGACGAAGCGGCCAACACCCCACTTACGCAGCTCCCGGGATGGGCGTCGCTCGTGACCGGCTGGGGCATCCAACTCGTCACCATCTGGCAGTCGATCTCGCAGATCAAGAAGACCTACGGACTCGACGCTCCCGGGATCATCGACAACACCCGTTCCAAGGTGTTCTTCCCCGCCATCAGCGACCCCGACAGCCTCACCTACATCAGCAACCTCGTCGGGCGTGAACACCAACCCGGCGTCCTCACCGATGGTCGCTACGGGAGCTCCAAACGAGAGCGGTTCGAGCGGGCAGCACCAACGCAGATCGACCTCGCCCCCGCCAATGTCCTACGCCAGATGGATATCGGCTCAGCGATGCTCCTGCACAGCAACGTCAAACCCGTGCACCTCAACCTCATCGACTCGCTCTCCCGCCGCCAACTCCGCAACACCGAAACCTGACGGCAGCGCAGCCACCCTCCCCACCCCCCTTTCCCGTTCACCCCTACCCGAGGAGCCCCTCATGCCGCGACGCCAAACCGGTATCACCAAGTACAAGGCCACCGACGGTCACACCAAGTGGCAGTACGTGCTCGACCAAGGACCCGACCCGATCACCGGCGCACGCAGACAGCGACGCAAACGCAGCTTCGACACCTCCGCCGCCGCGTCCACCGCACTCGCTACGGCCAAGCGCGAGATCACGCTGGGCACCTACGTCGAACCCACCACACTCACGCTCGGCAGCTATCTCATGTCGTGGCTCGACAGCCCCGCCGTCACCGGCAAGGCGCCCAAGACCGCATCGAGCTACCGCCAGATCATGACCCAGTACGTCATCCCCCACATCGGACAGATCCCCCTGCAGAAACTGACCGCCATCGCCCTCGACGACCTCTACGCGCTGCTGCTCGAATCCGGCGGCGCCCGGAGCAACGCCCTCGGCAACCGGTCGGTACGGCTCACCCACACGGTCCTGTCGACCGCGCTCAGCTCGGCGGAACGAAAGGGCCTGATCAACCGCAACGTCGCCCGGTTTGCCGATCCGCCGAGCGCCAAGAGCGCGAAGGCCCCGGAGCCCGAGACTTGGACGCCGGCCGAGCTCCGCTCCTTCCTCGACGCCACCACCGACCACCGGCTCGGCACCTTGTTCCACCTCGCTGCCCTCACTGGTATGCGCCGGGGCGAGATTTGCGGCCTCGCATGGGACAACCTCGACCTCGATGTCGGCGAAGTACGAGTTCGGCGAGCGCTCATCCTCGTGGACGGCGCCCCGCAGTACGGGCCTCCCAAGTCCACGCAGTCCCGGCGCACCGTCAACATCGACGCAGAGACCGTCGCCGTCATGCGTCGGTACCGGAGGGCGCAGAAGGAGGCACGCCTCCTCGCCGGCGAAGGATGGGAGGACACGGGCCTCGTGTTCACCGGCCCGACCGGCCAATACATCCACCCCGACAACGTGACCACTGACTTCAAGAAGGCCGTGGTCGCCATGAAGGGCACCGTCGCCCAGCTTCACCTTCACGGCTTACGTCACACGCATACCACGCATTTGCTCGCCGCTGGAGTGAACCCGAGAGTCGTCAGCGAACGGCTCGGCCACCACAGCGTCGCCTTCACCCTCGACGTCTACGGCCACGTCATGCCCGGCCAACAAGCCGACGCCGCTGCTGCTGTTGCTGCGCTACTGAACTCGTCGACCACCACAGCTCACTGACGAGACAACGAGCCTCCATCGATGCTCGAGGGACGAGCCCATTCATAGAGCCGAAGTCCGAGTTCAATCTCTGGCTCAGACGAAATCCGCTCGGCGTGCCCCAACAACACTTCCGCCGCCGCAGCATCGACCTTCCCTTCTGCCGCCGCTAGTAGTGATTCCCCAACGAGGACCCGGTAGGCCGCCTCCCCTTCACGACGAGCTGACTCAAGAAGCGCCGCGACGGTGGCGCGAGCCTCGATTGGTGTGGCACCCCACCAAGCCTCCGCGGCCGTAGTCCATCGGAGCACGGCGCTTGTCATCGTCGCGTCGAAACGAAAGCGGCTCAGTTGCGAAAAGTCGAGCACACACCATAGCGACCCCACGTCTCGACGAGTTCGAACCCTACTCGCTTGAATTGCAGAGCCCAACCCCACGAACACTTCGACAGCAGCAACGCCGTTTCCCACGAACCCGTCGCTAATGATGTCGTCGAATGACCGCAGCCCCCAAAAGACGCATCGCGGGTCGGATGACATTTTACCGTCCTCGAAGGCGGACACTCGGAGATCCCAATCGAGATAGTTGTCAGCTGGGTTCACCAACTCACGCCGCTTATGGAGAAATACGCTCGCCTCAGCCGACAGCCGCTGCGACTGCTCGTCGGCTAGGAACTCCTCCAGCATCTGCGCCTCCCGAAGAAGCGGCGTATCCCAGGGGAGATAGGTCTGCCAAATATATGAGCAATCACCGGAGAATGGAGCGATTGCCAACTCCCAGTCCTCGGAGGACACTGGACGGCTGTGAACGACCAGGGCGCTGACTACGACCTGCCGACCAAATGCACTACAGACAATATCGTGCAGCCGCCGAATCGACCAGCCGGTCACGGATCCCTGAGCTAGGACTAGCACGTGCGCGGGCTTCGTCTCGCCGGACAACTCAATTGTAGAGTCGACCTCAATAATCGGTGCCGAAGAGGATATTCCTATCTCTTGTAGCAACGGACGGTAACGCTCATTTGCGATACCTTCGCCTTCAATCGACTGAGAATCGGCCAGCCCGAGGACGACCAAATCGACTGACGAGAGCCGCGCCAACTTGGCCCTATTCTCCGACTCCACGGCTCCTGACGGACTGGCCGCAATTCTCTGCCGAACGGCGTGCTGTAAGCCCGCACCGTCGCCAAACATTCGATCGTAAAAGACCCGGACCCCAAGCTTCCCGTATCGAGGCCTAGGGCCAGACCGCTCCGAGGGAGAGGTGCTCAGCCCGACCGCCCTTGTACTCGCTGCAAGCTCCCAGAACGAGCGATTGAGTCGCACTACTTCCAAATCGGGAATCAATCGCTCTGGACTCGGAAGCTGAAAGAGCTCGAATGAGACGGGGTCAATGCTCACTACGCGGCTGCGCTTAGGGTCCCGACAAAGCGCACAACTTTCGGGCCCAACATCCAAAATTGGGTCGTCGATACAGAGCCAGCTATCCATGTTAGGCGTGTCAGTCAATCCCGAACTCTTGTCAATAATGACCTGAAGGCTCCACGACCGCGGACTGGCCGCTTCGATGGCCTCACTGAACAGGTCACAAAGACGTCCTGAAGAGCTCACCGACACAATCCCCAAAATCATTCCACTTCGACCAACAGCATGTCGCGCCGCCTGTTTTGCTCCGAGTCGAGTTCGAGGATAATCATCGAGTATGGCAACCGGTCCTGCCCGCCAACCTGCTCGAGCCAACAACCCCTGAGCCTGCACGACTATCGGCGTGAGCGAGGCAGTATCAACAAGCATGCCCTGATCATCCGCCAGATGCTGGGCCAGCCAGGTTGTTAGGACGAACGCGTCTCGAGGAGAGCGAATAGAATCAGCCAGCCGAATAAAGCTGCCTGAGTGCATGCCGCTAGGCAAACGGAAATGATATCCTGGCGGTTGCCACTGGGCTCGGCCGTTCTTTAGCAGCGCCCGGACCTCCGATGATCGACATCGGCGAACCAGTGAATTGGCCCACGGCGCATCATCCAACGAAATCTCGTCACCCGTCGCGTCCACGCTTACGAGGCGTGGGCGTCCCCCAAGTGTGTGGATCAGAACACAGACACGCTCAGCTTGGAGCGCGTTCAAGCGTTTAAGGCGCGACCGCCGGAGCCAGGCCATTGCACGCTCCTCGGCTTCCATGACATCGAAGTCTGTCGGTGGAGTACCGTCCGAAAGCCGCCGGGTAGTGCCTGTCACCTGCGGCCACCGGAACACCACAGTGCGGTAGTTGACGAGCGTCGGAATCAGGTCGACAAGCCAGTCGTCGATCCTGAAGAGCACGGTCGGATCAGGAATGTCTAGGTCAATGAACGCAACATCGCCCGATCCGGTGAGTTGGATGGATGGGGATGCATGACTTGGCGCAACCCGATAGTAGCTATCCGATCCTGAAAGCATAAGTCACTCCAATCCGAGATCAAAGTCAAGCTGAGCGCTACTAGCAGCCGCATCCCGAGGTGACCCAAATCGGGCTAGTGGCAAAGTCGCAAGCCCAAGGGTTCCTTCAATTGGAGCCTTCCAGGAATGATATTGTGCTCCATCGAGATGGCCATTCTTAGCGGGCCCTCCCAGGGAAGAGAACGCAACAGATTGCATGGTGGCGTCAGCGTCACCGGTGATAATGATAAAGTTCGGGAGGAGCGACCGATTGGAGTCGCGCTCGACATCTAGTTGTGCTACGGAGCGTACAATCTCAAAGAGTCCAAGCCCGTAACCACCATGGTCGCTGCGGAGTTTGCCCGAAACTGCGCCTTCAAGCGCCTGTTCTGCCGTGAGGTTTTCTTGCCCAG
>JANOSD010000062.1:0-27943 GCA_031415655.1 Actinomycetes bacterium | reverse complement strand
GCGCGAAAATCGGTCCCGCGTCGCCTCGCTCACCCGGATCGTTGTGCTCATGCGCAGAAGTCTACAGCAAGGTAGATTGTTCTGTCTACTGGGTGCTACTGCCCCTCAGCGGCTCCGCTCTCAAACAACGCAGTGTGGTCGCTCCCGATCCTGGGAAAGCGTCACCGACCAAACAGCGGATGCGCGGCAGCGCGCCTTTGCTGGTCGTGTCCGACTGACCACCCCTCGTACCATGGCCCGTGGCAACAGCTAGTTGGGTGTCCAGAATCCTCGGGGCTCTGTAGGAGCGTGTCCCAGTAACCATTCGGCGGCTTCCGGCCAGCTTCGAATCTCGCGGCGTCCTCCGTCTCACCGCCCAAAACAAGGGGGCTTTCGACGTGACGTCCTTGCGAGAGTCCGAACCGTGGCTCGGAATCCGCTTCTCGAAGCGTTACTGGGACACGCTCCTAGGCTGAGATCGTGCCTACGAAGGACCACAAAAGCAACCGGTTCGAGGTGGACAACGCGACCATCGATAACGCGACCATCGACCAAGTACGCCGCCACCGCGCCGCCGTCGAGGCCCAAGCAGCCGCCGCCGGTGTTGAGCTGTCCCCGATGGATATTGGTCGGGCAGAACGGCACTTCTGGGACGCGAAATACGGGGTGGTCGTCCGGTAGTACGCCCGCACTTCACGGGCCATCAGATCGCCGTGTATCCTGAAGGTTAGGTTTGTGTCAGAATGACACACGAGGAGTTGTCATGGATACGAGAACCACCAGGTTGCCTGCCGATCTGCTTGACGCGGCCGAGGCTGAAGGTCTCGAAGAGCACCGCTCAACATCCAAACAGGTTGAGCACTGGGCCCGCTTTGGCATGTATTTCGATCGTCAGACCAACGTGGCTCGTCGGATTCAACGGGCCATCGCTGGTGAGGCCCCGTTCACTGATCTTAATGCCGCCGAGCAGGTCGTGGCGAATGCCTTGATCGACTCGTCGATCTCGGCGGACGCGAACAACTCGTCGTTCGCTGACCGACTGGCGGCGCGGGGGGTGACGACCGTCGTGATGGATGACGAAGGTCGCATGGTTCGACGTCTGCCAGACGGGTCCACGACGGTGCTGTGAGCCGCCTCGATCTCATCGTCGGTCCGAACGGAGCAGGCAAGTCGACGTTCGTCGAGTTCGTTCTCGCCGCCAATCGACCCGGGGTCGCGTTCGTGAACGCCGATGTGATCGCCGCGCAGCGTTGGCCCGATGATCCAATGGCCCACGGCCACGATGCTGCGCTGGCCGCAGCCGAGATCCGCGACGCGTTACTCGACCGAGGTGAACCTTTTATCGCAGAGACGGTAGCTTCGCACCCCTCGAAAGTTGGTTTGGTGCGGCGGGCCCGGCACGCGGGGTACCACGTCCATGTCCTCGTTGTCGCAGTGCCAGAGGAGTTCTCCGTCGCCCGTGTTTCGCTGCGGGTGGCCGCCGGTGGACATGACGTGCCCGAAGAGAAGATCCGGTCCCGCTACCGGCGGTTGTGGAGCAACGTCGTGGAGATGATCGATCTCGCCGACAGTGCCGAGGTATTCGACAACTCGGGTCCGAGCCCGGTGACCATCGCGACCTTCGTCGCCGGTGACGGCATCGGACGACCCCGATGGCCTGCGTGGACCCCGACCGAACTCGTCGAGCGCTGGCCGACATCATCCGAGTGACATGCAAGCCAGACCGCATAGCGGCCAACTCGCATCCACACCAGCTCCGCCCACAACGACGCCGGACCTCGCTCGCACCGGACGAGTCCGCCTGCGTAACGAAGATCCGTGGGTGCAATGGAGGAGGTTGCAAAGCGGGTTGCGGGCGGAGCCGTTGTTACCTTCCGTCCTCGCGGAAACTCGATGCGGCCGATCATCGCCTCCGGCGACGAGGTGATCGTCGCTCCGTTGGTCGACCCTGCTGCACTCGAGGTCGGAGACATCGTTCTGGTCTGCGTGTCTGGGCACACGTATCTCCACCTGGGCGATGCGGTTGACGCGAGCCGTCAACGACACAGGGCCGCAAGCAGGTAGGCGAAGGCGTGGTCGACAGCTGTCCCCGATGGATATGAGACCGGGCCTATCGGCCCATCGGCTCGGAGGGGCGCGGTGGATCGGCCGGGATATTGGGACTCCAGTGCGCGGTGGGGGCAACTCCCCTGTTGTCCGACACGCAACAGAGCACATAATCGTCGTTGTGACGTCAAGCGGAGCTCAACAACATCGTGGAGAGGCCTCCTCGACATCGCCCGGCCGCGTCGCTGCCTTTGCCGCACTATTCCTCGCGGGCTGCGCCGTCGGCGCTTTCGCGTTCTTGCTGGTACTCGGCTATGGGCTTTCGAGCAGCAATGACCTACCTCTCCTCCTTGAGTGGGTGATTCCGATGGGGTTCGCGACAATTGGGTGTTGGGTGGCGGCGGTGCTGGTCCTTCGGAAACGGCTGCCAACGCACAAGCCGCGCCATCCCTTTCCGCCGCGAAAGTCAGCCGATCCGTGAATGGCGGCGCTTCGTCGAAGTCGATCTGATAGAGGCGCTGGGGAAGGAGTTGGCGACCACGTCGGTCTCGTCGACGGCCGAGGCGTCCCATAACGGGCGGCGAGGGCGTCCCCGATCGACGCCGGGCGAACGAGCAGCTCGCAGGTTTCGCGCGTCGCCGCGCCCGTCAGGCACGCACGATGGTGATGGCCGACGCCAGGTCTCGCGGAAGGGAGCGGACGAGTTGACGGATATCGTTCGGGTCGCTGGTGAGGATCACCGAGGTTGCGCCTGTGGCGTTGATGACCACGGCAGCGTCGATCGGGTCCGAGGTATGCGCAGCGTGGCAAAGCTCGCCAGCTGCACGAGCGATAGCGTCGAACTCGCCAGCTCGAGTTTTCGCAAGGGCTTGACTCAGACGAGCCTGGTTCGGGGTGCCTCGCCAGACTTGGGCGAGAGCCCCGAGGGGAACCACCACGTCCAGCGTCGCCGCCGCCGCGGCCTCGAGGCGGGCCCACATCGGGCGTTCATTTCGTTCCAGCGCGATGAGAGCGCCGGCATCGAGGACCAGCCGGTCTGTCACGGCTCAACGCCGAGGCCGAGCTCGCGGCGCGCCCGGCGCCGTTCGGCGGGGGTGAAGGCACCGTGCTCGGCTTGCCAGTCGGCTACGACCGCCAGCAAGCCCTGCGCCCGCAGTTTGCGTTCCGCCGCGTCGGCGAGCCAGCCCGAGACGGTGCCACCTTCAGCAGCGTCGCGGATCCGGTCAGCGAGGTCTGTGTCGACCGAGATAGCGAGTCGAGCAATCGTCATACGCTGATATTACAGATAGGTGGGCAGTTCCACAACAGCGTTGCCCTCGACGCGCTGAGCTGATATTTCCCCTAATCGCGGCTTACGGCGTCCCAGAACGACGCCCCGCGAACGGGCCGATCACCCGTATAACAGCGGCTCGGCGCCTTGGGCCGCCGCCGTTTCCTTCTGCGCCGATCCGCCTACGCCTCAGGTCGTGCGAGGCCGAGCCGAGCGACAAGCTTCTTCGGAGCAAGGAGGCAGTAGCTCTCTGTCAGCAGTTCCCCGACGTCTTCCCAATCGGTCGTTGCGTCATCGGTGAGCACCATGGCTACAAGACCAGGGCCCCAACCTGGATAGAAAGGATGGCCGACGGCGGTCAGGACATCTTGCTCATCGCCGGCATGGAACGTGACGATCGTGAGAGGCCTGCAGTCGGCTTCGCGAGTCTCGAGGTGGGCCAGCGTCCGGCCGCAGATGCGCCAGCGGACTCCTTCGAACGGTTGCTCCTCGTAGGCCTCGGGCAGGTGAGCGCACGCGGCACGGACACGGCGGACGATTGCGTCGGGTACGAGGATCGGGTGGGTCATGGTTTAAGCGGCACACGTTCTCACGAAGAACTGTTCGTAGCGCTTCGTGACCGAAGATGCTGGCCTCGGCCTCGATGCGGCGATTCTGGAACCGGGTATCCCAGAAAGAGTGACCGTAACTTCTCAGGCCAACCTCGTCAGCCACGACGGGGGCCTGCTCCGCGGTCAAACAGGTTGCGGTGTCGTGCGTTAGCGCACCCGCCCCCGTTGCCGTCGGCCAGCCCGTCCGGAGCGCCAGACGGAAAGGCATTGAGATCAACTGCGTGATCTGGTCACCGCCCCCCTGGCACTCACCTTGGGAGCGAAAGCGTGCTGACCATGGGCAACTCGGCCAAGCCCGAAGAGCCCGCAAAGCCGGTGTGTTCTTGCCAACATCTTGCCAACACAACGTGGGCCGCACAGGACCGCACGCGCTGCGCCGGGCTTCAAGAATGCAGTGAAACCGGGTGTTTGCGGTCGTGTGCGGCGATCCATTCACTTTTTTTAAGGTGAGGGTCGCGAGTTCGAATCTCGTCGTCCGCTCCACTATCACCGCAGGTCAGACCTACGGCGGCGACATGTATGTACCTGCCCCTTCGGGGGCAGGTCCGCGTCAAGTCCGCGGAGGCTCACCTTTGTCAGCGTCTCCGCGGACTCGGCGAGGTCCGCGAGTCTGCGAGGTTTTGGCTAATTCGGCGACGGCCGGGCCGTCTTGCCGACACCTCCCGATCGTGCAACCAACGATCAGCGTTGACCTTTTCGAATCACGTGCATGGCATAGCTGAGTAGCCGGTTCCCGATGGGGGAGTCACGCCCTTCGGTTTCGTCACCAACGTCTTCTTCGGTTCGATGTGGTTGAGCGGACGTTCGGCCTGAGTGCACCGCCGCGACCTGCTGGAAGCGGGCTACGTCGGTGATTCCGTGCCAGCGCGCAGCCCCTGACCCCCGGTCGGCGGGGCCCAGGCAAACGCCGGATCGAGTTCACACGGCAAGAGTCGGAGGTTCGAGTCCCTTGTCTTCCACCCGGTGGCGCGCGACCTCATCCTCAGCGGCAATCGCTGGTCGGTGGCGGACACCTACCGCGCCCTACACGAGCGCGCCCTACACGAGCGCGCCCTGCTGGCCGAGGCCGTGGCCGAGCTGTTCCGGCGAGTCGACGTGCTGCTGTTGCCGACGGTCCCGTGGCTGCCGACGGTCGACGAGGTGCTGGCCGACCCGCTCGGCACGAATCGACGACTCGGCCGGCTCACCCACTTCGCCAACCTGCTCCGCCTGGCCGCAAACCCCGCGCCCGTGCCCGTTCCCGTGCCCGTGCCGTGGACCACCCGTTCGCACCCGGCGGTGCCGCTGGGTGTCAGCGTGTTGGCACCCAGCGGGCGCGCGGGTCTAGTGGCTGACGTCGCACTCCGTCTGACCGGTGGCTCGGTGCCGGTGCCGGTGCCGTCGTCTGGCCCGCCGCGCTCGGTCGAGGCGGCCGTGGTCGGTGCCCATCTGGCCGGCTTTCCACTCAACGGCCAGCTGACCGAGCCGGGCGGGGTGTTGCTCGAGCGCACCCGTACGGCACCGATCTGCCGCCTGCACCGGCTGGCTGGCGGACCGGTGGCGCGCCCGGCACTCGAGCGCGTGGGGCAGGGATGGTCGTCCATCGAGGTCGAGGTGGGGGCTCTTCCCGTCGACGCGCTCGGACGTTCGCGCCGGGGGTGGCCCGCCGCTCGGGCTGGGGATCGCCCGCCTGGTCGACGGTCGCGACGTCGTCGGCTTCATCTGCGAGCTGGGCGGCCTGGCGGGTGCCGAGGACATCACCGCCCACGGCGGCTGGCGCGCCTACACCGCCGCAACACCCACGGCCTGACGTGATCGAACCCATGGACGTTGCTCGCGCTCTGCGCGCATCAACGTCCACCGATTCGGGGACCGCTAGTGCTCGTGGCCGCCGTCGGTGCAGCCGGGCACGGTGCCGTCGTGGGGCACGTCGAGGTAGACGAACGTGCCGCACCGGCTCTCGGTGCGCACGGTTCCGGCGTCGCTGATCGGTTGCGACCAGATGTGGGTCATCGGTGGATCGTTGATGAACATGGTACCTGGCGGACACTCGCCGGTGATCGGGTCGACCGACCCCACGATGGTCAGGTTCTCGTCGTGGCAGAAGCCGCCGTGCCGGTGCCAGACGACCAGCGGTCCGCCGAAGGTCGGCGCGTCCGCGTCGTCCTGACCGATGTTGAGCATGTACATGCCGCCGAGGATCACGTCGACGCCGCCGCGGCGTCCGATGATGAGCGACTCGATGGCCGACGGATCGGTGACCTTGCCGTCGAGCATGTACGAGACCTTCAGCATGTGATCGTCACCGATCTTCACGTAGCCCTTCGCTTCGGCATCCTGGAACGAGGTGAAGGTGGCGACAGCGGCCTGGGTGGCGGCGACGAACGCCCGGGTGTCGGCCACCTGAGCGTCGGTGGCGCCCATGCGCCAGTCGGCCACGACCGATGGCGCCGTCGTGGTGGTCGTCCCGTGGTCGTGGACCGTCGTCGACGTGGTCGGGCCCGGCGTGGTCTGGCCCGGCGTGGTGGTCGTCCCGTGGTCGTGGACCGTGGTCGTCGTCGTGGCGGTGAGGTTGGCGGCGCTCGACGTCGCGGCGTGAGCGCCGTGGTCATCGGGGGCCGACGACCCGCCGCTCGATGAGGCCGACGAGCCGCTCGCGCGCTCGTGATCGGCGTGTCCGGTCGAGCCCAACGCGGTCTGTGTCGACGAGTCGTCCCCGTGGCTGTCGTCGTGGCTGTCGTCGTGGCCGGCGCTGACGACGACGTTGCCGTCCTCGTCGACGTTCGCGTCGCTGTGGCCGTGGCCGTGGCCGTGGGCGGCTTCGCCGTGGGCACTGGCCAGCTCTGCTCCGCCGTGCCGGTGGCCGCCGCCGGTGGCCGGGGTCATCGAGGCGGTGACAAGGATGACCACGGCCATGGCCGCGGCGCCGCCCCACACGCCGGCGGTGGCGGCGTGGATGCGCACGCTGTCGAGCCGGTGGCTGGCCAGGGCGATGCATCCGAGCACGGCGGTGAGGGCGAGGCCGGAGGCCAGGGCGTCGGGGAACCCGATGGCCTCGACGGTCCCGTCGATGCCGATGCTGCGCGAGCCGGCCCACACGGCCAACACGGCGAGGTTGACGAGGGCCCCGAGGATGAGCGCGGTGATGCCGGCCTTGCGCGTCCCGACGAGCAGGGCCAGGCCGATCTGGAGCCAACCGACGACCAGGAAGAACACGCCGTGGCTGGTCTGGTCGGCGAGGTGCGATGGTGCGTAGGCCAGGTGGAGGACGCCGGCACCGAAGCTTGCCGCAGCCACGATCCAGATGCCGGCGGTGGCGGCGGTGGTCTCGTGGGGCTCGAGCTCCCCGTCCAGACCTGCGGTCCCGACGCTCGTCGACAGGACGGCCAGGCCGGCCAGGAACAGCACGAGGGCCATGGCCAGCCGGAACCAGGTGTCGGAACCAGCCGCCGGGAGCGTTCCCGACGAGGTCGATCCGCCACCGCTGGTTGAGGCCGTCGGGTTGGCTGCCGTGGTCGAGGCGGGCACACCGGCGACCCTGAGGGGGGTGCGTAGCAGTCGGGGGAGTCCGTCGGTGCCGGTGCCGGCGAGCTGCACATGGTGGGCGCCGGGCACGACGCTTGCCGGGACCACGAACGTGGCGGCGATCTCGCCGCCCACGTCGGCCACCCGGCTTCCGAGCAGGACGGGGTCGGAGTGGATGGTGGCGGTCACGTTCGTGCCCATCTGCCAGCCGTCGGAGGCCACGATGAGCGAGCCGCCGGGGTCGACGGTGGTCGGGCTGATGGCCATGCCCGCGTTCGGCGTCGACGTGGTCGTCGTGGCGCCTTGGGCGGTGATCGTCGCTGTCAGTGTCGACGTGGTGGTGCTGTGGCGGTGGGCGGTGGTCGAGGTGGTGGGGCCGGCCGTCGTGGAGCTGCGGTTTTGGGCGGTCGTGGTGGCGCCACCGGCCAGCACCGTCGTGCGGGCGAGCACCTGGTTCGGATCGACCGGGTTGCACGTGTGCGGGCCACGAACGCCGCCCGTGACCAGCGCGCCAAAGAAGTAGACGCCGACCTGCGAGTCGAGGTCATAGCTGATCACCCCGGGTTGGAGGTCGATGGTCGTGCCGGCGGCGATCCCGGCGTCGACGGTGGCGTGGGCATCGAGCGACACGGTGAAGGCCGAGAAGGGTGCCAGCGTGGTGCTCGTCGTCCCGCCCTGGATGGGGGGCACGCCGTACGTCCCGACCCGGAACGAAGTGATCCGCAGTTCGATGATGTCGCCCACCACGGCGGCCGTGACCGCCGGGCCAGTGCTCGACGCCGTGGGCGCGCCGCTCAGCGTGAGCCCCTCGGGGACAGGGAACCGAGCCACCAGGTTCGAGATCTCGACGTTCAGGAACGCCGAGGGGGCGAGCGTGGGGAACCCGCCATCGACGACGCCTGGCTTCACCTTCGTCTCGAGCATGGTCTCGGCCACCGTGGCCATGTCAACGGTCATGTCCACCGACGTGTGGACCGCGGCGCCGGAGATGGCCGATGTCGTGGACGACGCGTCAGCGGCCATGGCCAGGGGCACGCTGCCCTCGGTGAGTTGCTCTTTGGTGGGGGTGCTGATCGTGCTCAGGCCGTACTCGACGGCCTCGCCGGTCGGCATGGTGCACGAGGTGGCGATCTCGGCGGGTGAGGCGCCGACCGTCGTCTCACCCGCCAACGTGGTGCCGATGGCGATGATGGCGAAGCACGCCCCGGTGATCAGCGTGACCGACCGGCGTGACGAGGTCACGTTGGTCATGGCGTCACGGCCGCGTGCTCGCTGTTCGTTCGATCCCTTGTTCCAGATGCGACCACGGTCGTTCCCCCTCGCGGCCGCAAACGCTGCGAGCGCAAGTACTCGCCCGGCGGGCCTCGATTGACCCAGGTTGTCGGATTCGAATCGTCGCCGGTGTCGTTGCACGCTGGTCGCTCCTATTGGGCCGAGACTGGTTACGACGGCTCCCGCCGCTGGGCACCGCTCGGCAGACTATGAACCTCACACCGAGCGAAGACCCCAAATATAGACAGAACGATCTATTTAAGTCAAGGGTAAGGAGATGGCGACACAAACGGAGCGCAAGGCCACGACACGGGCCGAGCTGCTTGACGCGGCTGCGGCTTGTCTGGTCGAGCGTGGGTTGGCCGGGTTCACGACCAGTGAAGTGATCGACCGCTCGGGCCGTTCCACTGGGGCGCTGTACAGCCATTTCCCGAGCAAGGCCGAACTGCTCGAGGCCACCGTCGGACATGTGATCGATCGGCTCCTCTTCAGCTTCATCGCTGCGCTCGAGGAAACGGGCCCCGAGGAACGCACCATCGAGGGTTGCTGGGCATCCTGTGGGACCAGATCTCGGATCCGCGCCTTGGAGCGGTGTACGAGCTGTACACCGCTGCACGCACCGACCCCGAGATACAGGCCGCGATCGAGCCGGCCATCCGCCAGCACCTCGATGCCTTGCACCCCATCATGTTCGAGGTGCTCGGGGATCGGTTCGGGGTGCCGAACGAGCGGGTGATGAGCGTTGCGAACCTCGTGGTCTTCACCATGCAGGGCCTGGCGGTCTACCTCGTTGCGGTCCCTGATCCGCCATTGGTCGACGCGATGCTGCACGACCTGGCAAACGTCGCCGACTGGGCCTTCGAGCAGGACGACGGGATCACCACCATGGGGCCGTCACCGCTCGACGGCGACGCGATACCAGCGTCAGAGCAACCATGAAGTCCGCTGCGGCCGGTGCGCGTGGGGCGGGCCAGAGGGTCTCGGGCGTGCCCGGAGCCGGCGGGAAGGTGGGCTACGTCGGCAAGGTGCGCCGATGGATGCCACCGGTCGTGCTGCTCGCCGCGCTGATCATCATCTTGGCGGGGTGTTTCGTGGCGAAGGCGGGCGGGGGTGCGGTGGGCCTCAGCCGATGGGCATGGTCCACGCGAGGCGCATGCCGTCAGCCGGTGAAGCGCGGAGCGGCGCTGACGGCGTCGGCGGCTGAGGGGCGAGGCCCGAGCGGTGCGGTGGTGACGGCAGTGGATGCGGTGGTGGTGGTCGGAGCGAGGAGGGCGGCGGCGAACACGTCGCGGACCGCGAAGTAGGCCGGTTTGGGTTGGTAGTTCTCGTCGAAGAGCAAGGGGCGGGTCGGGGTGGGCAGCTGGCCGAGCAAGGGGATGACGTAACCATCGAGCCAGGTGGACGCGTCCGTCAGCCCCCAGGTGGTGATCTCCCTGCAGCGCTCGACGCGCACGCAGGCGGTGACGATGCGCCGGTAGGCGTCGGCCTGGCGGGTGAGCCCGTCGGGGTCGGCGGGGTCGATGGGGATGTCGAGCTCGGTGATGGCGACGTCGACGCCCAGCTCGGTGTAGTCGCGCAGTATCCGTTCGAAGTCGTCCTGCGTCGGCCCATCGGGGCCGAAGTACCGGTGGGTCTGGATGCCGACGCCGTCGATGGGTACTCCCGCGGCGCGCAGCTCGGCGACGAGCGCGACCATTGCTTGGTGGCGTCCGGGGAGGAAGTCGGTTCCCCATTCGTTGATCCACAGCTCGGCGGTGGGGTCCGCTCGGTGGGCAATGGCGAACACTTCGGCCATCCAGCCCGGCCCGAGGACCCGGGCGAACACGTTGTCGGACAGCCCGCCCTGGAAGTTGGCGTAGTCAAGGGGTTCGTTGATGACGTCCCAGCGGTGCACGCGGTTCTTGTAGCGGGCGATGGTCGTGGTGATGTGTTCGTCGAGCACGGCACGCAGCTCGGCGGGGTCGGTGATGTCCTTCACCCACTGCGGTGTGTACTCATCCTGGGCCCACACCAGGGTGTGGCCCCGCACCTCCATCCCGTGGGCTACGGCGAAGTCGACGTCTTCGTCCGCGTCAGCCCAGTTCCAGCCACCGCGAGTCGGCTGGGTCGTGTACATCTTCATGGCGTTGCCGGGTGTGAGCGAGTTGAACTCGCGGCCGAGTGTGCCGGCGATGGCGGGTATCGCCAGCTCGTTGGGGTCGGTGGCCGCGCCGATGCGGATACCGAGCCGGTCAGCCAACTCGCGCAGCGTGCACGTGTCTGGTGTCGTGGGATCGCAGCCGGCGGGCGCCGCTGATACCGCGGGCAGCGACACCACCAGCGCGGCCGCAAACGCCGCGATCGCAAGTATCCGCCCGGCGGTCCTCGATCGACCCACGTTGTCGCATTCGAATCGTTGCCGGTGTCGTTGCACGCTGGTCGCTCCTATTGGGTCGAGACTGGTCAAGATGGCTTCCGCCGCGGGGCACCGTGCGGCAAACTGTGAACCTCAGACCGAACGAGGACCCTAAGTATAGACAGAGCGTTCTCTTTACGTCTAGGATGGGTGGATGGCGACGCAAACGGAGCGCAAGACCACAACACGGGCCGAGCTGCTCGACGCGGCTGCGGCTTGTCTGGTGGAGCGTGGGTTGGCCGGGTTCACGACCGTTGAAGTGATCGAACGCTCGGGCCGTTCCACGGGGGCGCTGTACAGCCACTTCCCGAGCAAGGCCGAACTTCTCGAGGCCACCGTCGGACATGTGATCGATCGGCTCCTCTTCAGCTTCATCGCTGCGCTCGAGGAACTGGGCCCCGAGGAACGCACTGTCGAGGGGCTGTTGGGCCTCCTTTGGGACCAGATCTCGGATCCGCGCCTTGGAGCGGTGTACGAGATGTACACCGCCGCCCGCACCGACCCCGAGATACAGGCCGCGATCGAGCCGGCCATCCGCCAACACCTCGATGCCTTGCACACCATCATGTTCGAGGTGCTCGGGGATCAGTTCGGGGTGCCGAACGAACGGGTGATGAGCGTTGCGAACCTCGTGATCTTCACCATGCAGGGCCTGGCGCTCTACCTCTCGGCGGTCCCTGACCCGTCCCTGGTCGACGCGATGCTGCACGACCTGGCAAACCTCGCCGACTGGGCCTTCGAGCAGAACGACGGGGTCACCACCCTGTGGCCGTCACCGCTCAACGGCAACGCGATACCAGAGTCAAAGCACCCATGAAGTCGGCAGCCGACGGTGCCGGTGCGGGTGCGGCGGGGCAGAAAGTCTCGGGCGTGCCCGGAGCCGGCGTCAAGGCGGGCTACCGCGGCAAGGTGCCCCGATGGCTTGCACCGGTCGCGTTGCTCGCCGCGCTGATCATCATCTCCGCCATTGCCCCCGATCCGGTCGCGGGCTCCACGCCCGCCACGCCGGAGCTGGTGGTGCGGTCCGACGTCGTGGTCCGTCCGATCAAACGGGACTTGGTCGGGTTCCACGTCCGCAATTCCGCGTCGTCAATCGCGTCGGACTTCCACGGGCTCGGCGCCAAGGGCTTTCGGCATGTGATGTCGGACTACGACTTCCTGGATTTCGACTGCGCGACGAAGACGATCTCGCCGGGGTCGATTGAGTACTTCGGGTCATGGATCGAGGCGGTGACCGCCGAGGGTGCCCGGCCGATTCTGTCGTTGTCGTATGTGCCGCCGTGCTTCGCCCGCAACGGCCAGGCGAAGGGGCCGCCGAACCCCGCCGACGTCAGTGGGTATCGAGCGTTCCTCGACGACCTGCTCACGGGTCTGGTCACCGACCGGGTGAACGCGGGGAAGGAGCCGCTGCGTTGGTTCGAGCTGTGGAATGAGCCCGACATTGCCCTTGATCCGGGGAGCACGAGCACCGGTCACGGGTATGTGGGCACCCTCGACGAGTACGTGGCCTTCAACCTGCCGTCGCTCGTCGGGGCGATCCTGCAGGTGGAGGCGGACAGCGGCGTTGACATGCACATTGGTACGCCGGCGGCCTACTCGCCGTGGACGATGGGCTCGGTCTACGGCGACCTGGCCACGATGCTCGAGCGGGCCAACGGGTTTGACCGTGCCGCGGCGGAGTTCTTGGCCGCCAACGCCGATCTGCTGCTCGGGCCGGGCGGGTCGGTGAGGTTGATGGAGGACGGCGGAACCCGCTGGCCCCGCCGTGTTACCGACGAGGCCGCCGCGCTTGGGCTGACGCTCGACTTCGCGTCGGTGCACTACTACCCGAACACGCCGCTGCTGGGCCTGGACTTCCCCGAGCCGGAGGGGCCGGTGCTGATGAAGGGGAGGAACCCGGACGCGTCTCCTGATGCGTATAGGGAACTCGCCGAGCTGTGGTCGGCAGAGTTCCCCGACCAGGAGCTGGTTCTGTCGGAGTGGGGCCTGACGGCGTCGGGTGCCGACGCCCGTTCGGGCACCTGTGAGACGGCCGCGTTCGACGCCGCGTCGCTGTCGGTCATGCAGGACTCCGCCATCGATCGAGCGACGGGCCCGGGGCCGCGCGGTGTCGAAGATGCGCCGTTCCGGGCATGGAGCGCCCTGCCGGGCGAACAGGTGGCGGTGGGTCAACCAGGTGGCCTCGCCGGGGTCTGGTCGACCGCTGCGACCGGTGCGGGGAGGACGACACTGCTGCTCTCGCAATGGCACGCGAAGCTCACCGACGCCCGCGATCTCTCCGTGCCGGTGGTGGTCGAGGGTCTGGCGGACGGGACCTACGACGTCACCATCGAGACCATCGGCCAGGGGACGTCGCCGGCGGCGTCGTCCGTTGCGCTGGCCGCCACCTCCACCGGTGGACATCTCGAGCTGCTCGAACCAGTGGCGTTGCGCGGGCAGGCGTTCGCCCGAGTCGACGTGCGAGCAACGGGCACGGACCCGCTTCCGCTGCTCACTGCGAACGGCGAGGGCGAGGCCCACACCTGCCTGGTTGCCGCACCGACCTCCACACCCACGGCCTCGACGGCGAACCCGGTGAACCCGGCGCAATCGGGGTCGACCCCCTCGTCCGCCGCTCCCGCCCCCTCGATCTCGGCTACGCCCACCTTCACAGGATGAATCAACCCATGCTGACCCAGCCCATGGTGCTGCGCCCACCCGAATCGACAGCGAAGCGGCCACGGCGAGCCGATCTCTCGGTGATCGCCGCGGTCCAGCCGGGCACCTGGCGAGCCCTCGAAAACCGGTCGTACCGGGCAATCGATGACCCTGAACGGATGGACACGCCACGGTGAGCCGCACCTGCGAGACCTGGATGGACTGGCTGATCGAGCTCGGCACCGATGCGCTCCTCTTCGACAACGAGTTCAAGCCCAAGCCCAAGCCCAAGCCCAAGCCCAAGCCCAAGTACGGCGCGGTGCTCGACGAGTTCCTCGCCGCACTCAACGGACCATGACCATGGAGGCTCCCATGCTGCACGCATCCCAACCATTCGTCTTCCGGGTCGGCCATAAAGGGCCGAGGGCCTACGCGCGCATGGCGTGCGTCGGCCTGCTGATCGGCGGACTCCTGCAGGTGAGCAGCAACGCCGCTGCCGGCCTCGACGAGCCACCGCCGGGCGCCGTCGCCGCGATCGAGGTTCCACCCGATCCATCGTGTGGAACCGAGCAGGGCACCCTGCGAGAGGCCGGCTGTCAACGCAACGTTCTCGTGGGAACCATGGACACCGAGCGGATCCCCATTCCCGAGCTCGGGGAGATCGTGATCCGCGAGTTCTCCTCGATCACGCCGGGCAACGACACGAAATGGCCCAACCTGCAAGGCACGCGGGGCCAGTTCACCTTCGACAAAGCCGACGAGTTGATGGATTTCGCCGACGCGCACGGCATGAAGCTCAAGGGACACACCCTGGTGTGGGACCAAGAGGTGGGCAACGGACTCCCGGACTGGGCGAGGCAGATCACCGATCCCGCCGAGCTCGACGCAGTGCTCAACGACCACATCGCCACCGTCGTAGGCCGTTACGCCGGACGCATCACCCGCTGGGACGTCGTCAACGAACCGCTCGTGACGTTCGGGGTCGACCGGTACCAGGGCCACTTCGCCCAGGTGCTCGGACCTGGCTACATCGCCCGCGCCTTCGAGCTGGCCCACGCCGCGGACCCCACGGCCAAGCTCTACCTCAACGAGCACAGCGTCGAGTACTTCCCTGGCCGCGCCGACGCACTGGTCGAGCTCGTCACAGAGCTCGTCGACCAAGGGGTGCCTATCGACGGGGTCGGCCTGCAGATGCACCTCTGGACCGGCCAAGCACCCGCTCCAGGCACGATCACCGACCTCGTCGGTCGCCTCCGACACCTCGGACTCGACGTCGTGATCTCCGAGCTCGACGTGCCACTTCCCGCCGGACTTGACACCGACGCGAAGCTGGAGGCCGCGAAGGTCGAACAAGGCAGGGTCTACGGCCAGGTCGTGTGGGAGTGCGTGACCGCCGGCTGCTCAGCGATCACGGTCGGGGGCATCAACGACCCCTCCGGCTGGCTCGACGGGGTCCTCGGACGGCCCGGGACGAGAGCCGCCCTGTGGGACGAGGATGCCAATCCGAAACCCGCGTACTTCGCCGTCCTCGCCGCACTACGCGGCGTGCAGCCCACCGAACCCCCGACCACCACGAGCACACCGCAGCCGACCGCAATCGATGGCCCCCCGCCCAATCCAGCCTCCCCGATCCTTGCCCGACCAGCCTTCACGGGATAGGAGCAGAGCCCGATGGTGCGAGGAATCCAACCGCGTATCGCCCCATATCAGGCGCCCTTTGCACCTCCCCGAACCAACAAGCACGACTCTTGCCATGGCGACGACCCTTCCGGCGGTCCACGGCCGCATCAACGACCTCGACAGCCACCTCCAAGTGCCGACCTCCCGCTAGGCCGAGGTGTTCGGTGACGCCACCGCCGGATTCGGCGAGCGATTCGCAGGCATCCCGCTCTTCGACGCCACCGACGAACCCGAACTGACGACCGAGTCCGTGTGGACAACCAAGGGCACCTCCGCTCCCGGTGGGCGTGATGGCGCGGGACCGGCTAAAGCCCTTCCGATACAAGTGCGGCGCAGCGGTCGGGGTCGTCGAACCAGGCAAAGAGGCCGCCAGGCGTCGTGAACGAATCGAGCGGTCGGGATCCTGTCGACGCTCGGCTTGCCGGCCCCCGGTGGGAGGAAGCTGCTGCTCTCGCAATGGCACTCCAAGCTCACCGACGCAGAAGACCTTTCCGTGACCGTCGTTGTCGAAGGCTTGGCGGAGGGCACCTACCACGTCACCGTGGAGGCCATTGGTCAGGGAACATCGCCCGCGGAGTCATCGGTCGAGGGGGTCGTCAGCTCCCAGGGCCGTCGTCTCGAGGTCACCGAGCCGGTGGCGCTGCGAGGTCAGGCATTCGTCCGGGTCGACGTTCGAGCGACAGGGGTCGAGCCCCTCCCGGCGCTCACTAACGCTGATCCATTCGGCGACGCCGACACCTGCCTCGTGTCGATCCCACCGCCGTCATCGAGCACCACGACCGTGCCATCCGCTCGACCTGCGCCGCCCATTGACGCCGAGCCTGCATTCGCCGGTTGACGGCGGGGGTCGTGCCGCTCCAAGACCACACGGCGGTCGCAAGACGTGGTTCTCGAACACCTTCGCCGATCACTCGATGACGGCGACCACGCCTGCGCGGCCAAGCTGGGATCCATTGACACTCCTCTCGGGTCCCCGCGATCCCGACGCCCACTCACGAGCGCGACGGCCTCGCCGACCTGGAGGATCCCCGCGGGGCCTGCCGATGTCCACCTCCGACTCACGCTCGATGTGTGGGCCGCGTTGCTATCCGGGTTGAAGAGCGCCCACGAATTGCTGACAGCGGGCAAGGCCACCCTCGTGAAGGGTGCGCAGGAGTCACTCGGGGAGCTACTCGACCGGTTTACCGGCTCCCTCAGCCACGAACACGTTGATTCGCCCTCGTGCCGTCCACGCCGCGTCAGCGACGTCGTGATGGCATGCGGCGCTTCGGTGGTGCTCGCCGGGGCTGAGGCCACCGGACCGGATCTCGAGCGAGCTGACCTGCGGTCAGTCGCTCGTCGAGGCGTTGGCCCCGCGAGCGCGGCTGTTCGTCTCGTGGAGCAGGCGTTGACGCTCTTGCCAACGCTCGGTGTCGTGTCGGATCACAGCGGCGATCGCTGTGACCGCGTCCTCGGGGGAGGGCCTGAGCAGCGACACGGTGAACGCGATCGAGATCGTGTGGCCGTCGCGGTGCAGGGCGGGGACTTCGAGGAGTCGGCCGCCGTAGTCGGTCCGACCGGTCGCCATGACCTGCTGATAGCCGGCCCAGTGCCGGTCCCGCAACCGTTCAGGGATGATCAGGTCGAGCGATGCGATGCGCCTGTCGCCTGGTCGGCGGTCCAGCCGAACATGTGGGTAGCAGCCGAGTTCCAGAACCGGATGGTGCCGTCAGGGTCACAGATGATCACGGGCTCCGCGAGATCGCGGACCAGTCGGGCCAAAGCCGCCTCGTCGACCAGCGCGTCCGGGTCCTCCGTGTCATAGAGATGCGCCCAGCATGGAGGGTCGCCTCCTTTGTCGGTCGATTCAGTCTCGATGGCGTTCACGGCGGTGGCCTCCTGGCGGAATCGCGGAACGCGCCGGAAGCGCTCTGAGCACGTCGGTGGCGTCGGCACCGGTCGTCTGCCCGTACGCGCAGCTGAACAGTCCTCTGTGCCCGCACGGCGAGATGAGGGCCACGAGGATCGCTTCGTCCTCAGGATTAGACTCGCCTTCGAAACGAACAATGTCCACCACCGTGCAGCATGCGGCGTCGACCGTTGCCCCACATGCCGCGCAGCCCAGTCGACCGGCCGGCGCTGCAGATAGATCGGTCGTGAAGCCCGCAATCCGCAGCCGGGTACTGGCCTCGAGTACGGTCTCCATGAGATCACCCATGAGCACCGCCCGTCGGCTTGATGGTGAGAGGGCTGCGGGTGGTTCCGCTGCCCGCTACGTCGGTTTGTCCCATCACGCCTCCTTGAAATCTCTAGCAGAGAGTATAATAATAGTTCGGTGACTCTCCCGCCATCGCGTCGTGCTGAAGGATCGACCATGCCAGCCGATACAGGCCCGGAACGCGACGACGGGACCGCCCTCATCGGTGCTTTGGCAACCGCCTTCGCCTGGCTCTGGACCGGGGTGGGCGAGAATGGGCACTCGACCGGGCGAGGGGATTTCGCGTGACGACGCTGCAGCTAGAGGCCCGAGCCCTCGGGGACCCGACACGGCACCGGTTGTTTCGCTACGTGGCCGATGCCGAGCGGCCGGTGGATGTCTCGGAGCTCACCGAGCATTTCGGGCTGAACCACAATGCCATTCGCCAGCACCTCGCCAAGCTCGTCGACGCCGGCCTCATTGTCGAAGAGACTGCCCCGAGCCGCGGGCGGGGCCGTCCGCGCCTCGTCTATCTCCTTGATCCGGCCACGGAGAGCCGCTGGGGGGTCACCGGACCCTACGAGCGCCTTTCGTTGTGGTTGGCGGAGATAGTCCGCACCGGCGACACCCCGGTTGAGGTGGGTCGTCGTGCGGGGCGTCGCCAGCGCCTCGGCGGAACCAAGATCGAAGATCCGGTGTCGAGCCTGGTCGATCAAATGGCGCGTCACGGTTTCGATCCCACGTTTCGTCAGCGGGGCACCGCGGTCGACATCACGCTGCGAACCTGTCCGTTCCAGTCGACTGCCCTCGCCGATCCCGACACAGTTTGCGAGCTTCACCTCGGAATGGCCTATGGCATCGCGGAAGCCATCGGGGGCATCAAGATCGACGAACTGGTGCCCAAGGACCCCCGCCGGGCCCACTGTCGGCTGCGGTGCCATCTTGAGCCCGTGACATGACCGCCCAAGGAACAGGCGGCTGGGGCCACCCGGTGCAGCAGGTCAGGCGAGGTTCAGATCCGACCGTACGTACTGATCACGGCCAAGACCACGATCAAGGCCGTGACGCCGACGAGCAACCAGGCCGCCTGGCCAGCCGGGTGCCGGGGTCGTTCCTCGTCGGCGGCCCAGAGCCGTCGCGGGGCCGGATCCGAAGGTGTCTCAGTCATCGCATCCTCCAAAGAAAGCGAGACGGGTCGAAATCCGCCGCGACCACCAAACTTAAGTGTTCTAGTCACAAACAGAAAAACAATCCACTTGGTGGATGGGGGCAGCAATGAGCGAAACCAGTCGACTGTTACCGGTAACGCCGTTGCGATCGCTCGGCGCGTACCTTGACCACGGTGGTGGCGGCGGCCTGGCCGGCGCCCGCCACATCGGACCGGCCGAGACCATCGCCGAGATCGGTGCGGCGGGACTGCGCGGGCGCGGCGGCGCAGGGTTCCCCGCCGCGGTCAAGTGGCGCTCGGTGGCCGAGGGCGGGCCCGGCGCCCGCTACGTGGTGGCCAACGGCGCCGAAGGCGAGCCGGGCACGTTCAAAGACCGCGCCCTCATGCGCGCCAACCCGTATGCCGTGCTCGAAGGGCTGCTCATCGCCGCGGAAGCGGTCGGCGCCCGCCACGCGTTCATCGCGCTGAAGGCCAGCTTCGAAACCGAGCTCACGGCCATCCGTCGCGCCCTCGCTGAGATCAACGAAGCAGGCTGGCTCGCGGGCATCGACGTCACCGTGGTTAGCGGACCCGAGGAATACCTCTTCGGTGAAGAGAAGGCGCTACTCGAGGTGATCGAAGGCAACGAACCACTCCCACGATGGTTGCCGCCCTACCTCCACGGCCTGTTCGCCACCGCCCCTCAACTCGGCTGGCAGGCCCATGATCCCGATGCCGCCGATCCCGGTGGGCACTCGGCCAACCCGACGCTGGTTACCAACGTCGAGACCCTCGCGCAATGCGCCTGGATCCTCGCCCATGGCGCCGACGACTTCCGAGTTGAAGGGACCCCTGCGTCGCCGGGCACGATGCTGTGCACCATCGTCGGCGACATCACCCGCCCCTCGGTGCTCGAGGTCCCCATGGGCACCCCGCTACGAGCGGTGCTCGACGCGTGCGGAGGACCCCAGCCGGGACGCCAGATCAAAGCCGTGTTCCCCGGCGTTGCCAACGCCGTGCTGAGCGCCGAGCTGCTCGACACACGCCTCAGTTATGAGGCCATGGAGGCCGTCGGGTCCGGCCTCGGTGCCGGCGGGTTCATCGTCTACGACGACCGAACGTGCATGGTCGAAGTCGCCGCCATGCTGTCGCGGTTCCTGTACGTCGAGTCCTGCGGCCAATGCCCACCATGCAAGCTCGGGACCGCCGACATCACCGCCGTACTCGACCGCATCCGCACCGGAACCGGCCAGGACACCGATCTCGGCCGCATCGAGAAACGTCTCCGCATCGTCACCGACGCCAACCGCTGCTACCTGCCCGTCCAGGAACGCATCGTGGTATCGAGCATCCTGCGCGCCTTCCCCGACGACGTCGCCGCCCACCTCGAAGGCCCGTGCCCCTCACCGCGCCCACCCCTGCCGACACCCAAGATCACCGACCTCGCCGACGGCGTCGTGACCTACGACCCCCGCCAGGATCACAAGCGGCCCGACTGGACCTACGAACCATGACCATCACCGGCCCCGTCACCGGCCCCGTCACCCACCCCGACCCGACCACCCACGACCTCGAGACCCGAGCCGACATCCACGACCTCGTCGTCGCCTTCTACCGCGAGATCGTCTTCGACGAACTCCTCGAACCCGTGTTCGGCGAGGTGGCCGAAGTGGACTGGGCCGCCCACATCCCCAAACTCATCGACTACTGGTGCCGAGTGCTACTCGGCCAGCCCGGCTACACCGGCACGATCCTCAACGCCCACCGCCACGTCCACGACATCGAACCCTTCCGCGCCGAGCACTTCGACCGCTGGTACGCCCTCTGGATCGACGCCATCGACCATCGCTGGACTGGACCAACCGCCGACCTAGCGAAGACCCACGCCGCGCAGATCGCCGCCGTACTCGCCCACAAACTCCTCGACCTCGACTGGCAGCCTTCGGCTCCGCCGCGCTCCCTCGGCACTCACGGCCCCCGACCCGCTAACCGCCTGGAGAACCAGCAATCCCTCGATTATGTCTCTAGCAAAGGCGAGAAAGGTGAGGTGGCTCCATGAAGACCATGGCTCAACCCGGGTTGCGTGAAGCCCAAATCGTCGCTCCGGCGGTTGTGGCGCAGCGGTCATCCAACAGTGATGGACCTTCGCCTGGATCGCATGGATTGCCGGCGTCGCCTTCTGGCAGGCGTTCCTGTACCCGCGGCCGCTCGGCGTCATCCTCGCCTGGGCCACCGCGACCCGCTGGTTGCCCGTCATGATCGCCTGGACGGCGGGCTTCGCCGGTCTCGTGGCCTCGCTCATCCGCTGCGCATCACCCGCCCGACGTGCAACGTGAGCGCCCGGTCGATGCGCCCGCCTCACCCCGCGTCGGGACGCCGCGAAATCGGGAGCATCGTCGCTGGTGGCGGCCGCACTCGTTCAGGAGGCAGAACGAGGGGGGAACGGGGGAGCGAGGAAGGCCAGCAGGGTGAGTCCGGCCGGCCCGGCGTTGGTGACGCGCAGTTCCTCGGTCCCGGGGTAGAACGCGAGCGATCCTGCAGTGAAGGCCACCTGGCCCTCCGCCGTAGCGAGCATCCCCTCGCCTTCGACCGCGAACAACATGAGATCCGACGCGCCGTGGGTGTGAGCAGGCAACGTCTGGCCGGGACTCAGCCGAATCACACGCACATTCGATTGCGAACCCTCGAGGAACGCCTCGGCTACCACCCGCTCGGGGTCGCACGCGGGGGCGGCAGCAAGCGAGGTGAGGTTCATGCAGCCAGTATCGAGCTGTCCGCGCCAACGCGACCGGACGGGTTCGAGTTGAACCTTCCGGTCATCGCCAGCCCGGCACCGCGACCACCCGGCCCATGTACTGATCCGGTCTCCGGGCCTCGAGCCCGAAAACGAAACATCCGAAAACGAAACATCCGAAACGGGAACATCCGATGAGCGAACCCCAACTGCCCGCTGGTCTCACCGAGGCACGACGAACCCCGCTGTTCGACGACGCCTCGCTACCCGAACCGCTCGCCGTGTCGCACCGCACCACCGTGTGGGCCGAGTTGCGCGTGCAATCCGGCAGCGTCCACTACTACGACCTCGAAGGATCCGAACCACGCGACGAGCGCCTCGACGCAGGCGACACAGCCATCATCGCCCCCGGCGTCGAGCACCACGTCGAGCCCTCCACCGACGCCGAGTTCTACATCCAGTTCTACCGGTCACCCGATCCGGCACCGACGCCGATCATTGCGACGGACGACGGCCACCGCAGCGCGGGCGAGTGGCCGCACCGAGGACGGGATCTGGACACCCCCGACGAGATCTTCGAGATGGTCACCCGCCAGTACGCCGACGTCGTCCAGGACGACATCCTCCAGCCCTACTTCACCTTCGGCGCCGGGTTCATCGACTGGCAAGCCCACATCGGCTCGGTCGCGGACTACTGGTGCCATGTCCTGCTCTACGCCCCGAGCTACGAGATCGACGCCATCGAGATCCATCGCCACCTGCACGACGAGGATCCGTTCACTCCGGAGCTGTTCGACCGGTGGCTCCTGATCTTCCGCGACACCGTCGACTCTGGATGGACCGGCCCGTGTGCTACCAGCGCGAAGAAGCGAGCCACCGGCACGGCCTGGGCGATGGCCCACCGCTTCCTCGGCAACGGTGTCTGGCGACCCGAAGAACGCCGAGCCTGAGCCGCCGGCGCAAGGCAAACCCGGCGGCAGCAAAGAATCAGGCGACCGGCGGTGGTCTTAGGGGTATGTAGGTAGGGGAGTTGTTCCCGAACACCGGAACGGCATCGGTGCCGTCACGCGGCCGCCGAGTACTCTGAGGGGCGAAATGCCCGTGGGGTTAAGGTACAAGTGCCCGCCTCCGGGACGTGCGATCACCCCACCGGGGGGCTTCTACGGTGCCGGCATCTCGCTGTCCCGGCGGACATCGAGGTGATCAAGGAGGACGTGACCGGATGACAGTTCGAAGGATGGACAACGTTGGGATCGTCGTCGACGATCTACCAGTGGCGATCGCGTTCTTTCGTGAGCTCGGTCTCGAGCTCGAGGGCCAGTCCGTCGTCGAAGGGGAGTGGGCTGGACGCGTCACGGGCCTCGGCGACCAGCGCGTCGAGATCGCCATGATGCGCACGCCCGACGGCCACAGCCGGCTTGAGCTCTCGCGCTTCATCGCTCCCCCCGTGGTCTCCGATCACCGGAACGCCCCGGTGAACGCTCTCGGCTACCTGCGGGTCATGTTCGCCGTCGACGACGTCGACGAGACGCTGGCCCGGCTCCGTACGCACGGTGCGGAGCTCGTCAGCAGCGAAGTGGTCCAGTACGAAGACTCGTACCGGCTCTGCTACATCCGCGGACCCGACGGCCTTCTCATCGGGCTCGCTCAAGAACTCGGTTGAGCGCCGGCAGGACCTGGTCCAAGTAGGAGCGAGTGGGCGCCCCGGGAACCCAGACCGTCACCTATCGGTAGGTCATGCTCCGCCGAGCACAGGTTCTCGACGCCATCGAGATGGCCCGCTGGTCGAGACTGGAACCTGCCCGGGCTGCGTGTCATTCCGATGCCGGCAGCCAGGAGTGAACACTGACGCATTTGTCGAATTTGCAGCGGCGGGGCGAACCAATCGTCCCCCGGGGTGGGCGGCGTCCTGTAGATACGCCGAACGGCCCGGGTGGTGCAGCGGTTGGGTCTGCAGCGTGAGTTCAGCCTGGGCGTAAGCGGGCGACGGCGATCGGGGCGAAGACGGCGACGAGGCCCACGCGCCACAACAACGAGGTGATGACGTAGGTCGAGGTGGCTCCGTTGAGTCCTGCGAGCTCGGGGCTGCCGAGGGTAAGGGAGCGTACGGCGTTGGCCATGGCGGTGACGGGCTGGTGTTCGGTGATGGGCTGCATCCAGGTAGGCATGGTGCTGACGGGCTCCAGCAGTCCATGACCGAGATGCTCCAGGGGTACACGGCCGACCGGCTGGGACTCCTCGTGGAAGTGTTCCGCGAGTCGGCTCGCCGACAGCAGGCCGCGGCCGTCGAGGTGGGCTCCGACCGCTGATCTTTTCCACGACAGCACACGGAGGGGCGAGCGTGACGACGGTGTCGGCGTGCTGCTGCGAGGGTGGTCCGGTGCGCAGGAGTCAGCGGTAGTAGATCGGGCCGTAGAGCAGTTCCGCCGCGACGTCGAGGTCGACGACGTCGATCTGGCCCGCCTTCTGGGCGACGCGAAGCCGTTCTCTCGTGGCTTTCAGCGAGGGGGTGAGCCCAACCGGTTCTGGCGCTGCCCCTGAGCCTGCCGGCGACCGGGTCCTGGCGTCGCAGTGTCGGGCGCCGAACCCGCGGTATCAAACGAGAGGCTTGATCGACAGGAACGCTTGGTGTCACTCGGCTGTGGGCGGCTGTTATCCTGGACGGCAGTTGCCAACGTAGAGGACGATGATCATGTCGCTGCGCCACGAAGAGCTGACTCCTGATGAATTGTCGTTACAGCGCGACCTTGACCGGTCCTGGGCGGGTGCGCAAAAGGCCCTTGCCGACCCGGAGTTTCGGCGCTATCTGGAACTCTCCATCGAGCGTGTCAACAACTTGCCCTCGACCGCGCCGTTGTCCAGGGAAGAGTTCTTGGCCCAAACGGCGTTGCCGCCGGAGTAGTGCCACTCGACAAGGTCAGCGAGTACCACACGTGGATCGCCCGGGAGTCGCCCTCGAAGGCGGCGCAGAGTGTCGCCCGGACGTTTATCGTCGAGATCGGTGACGTTCCTTGGCGGGCACCGAGTGTCCCCATCGCCGAGTTATCGAATCAACCCGAGTACGAGGTGCGGACAGCGCATCTGCCCGTGGCGGGAGAGCCCGAGGTCCAGGTGTGGTACCTCCACGCGTACGCCACGGGCAACGTCGACATCATCGCGGTGACCAACCGCTGAGTTGTTGCCACCTGAACCGCGACATGCGTAGGTCGTCCCTGGCGTCCGGGCCCGGGGGTTGGTGCACGGGTCCTCCGGGACAGCGCTAATCACCTGCCCTTCGTCTGTGAGTGCCCGTGCGAAAGTGATCGAAATCATCGGTCGACGCCGGAGGCCCTCACCTTTTTCAGGTGATGCTCCAAAGGGTGGGACGACCGCCGTCGACGAAAATGACCGCTGACCAGGTAAGTGATGCTCAAGACCGTCTGCCAAGTCCGCGGAAAGTCCGCGGAAGGCCGGACAACACCGGTAAACACCGGTCTGGACCGGTCACGGAAAACCGCAGGTCAAGCAGCATTTTCTGACATCACTGCAGGTGGAGGCCCTCACCTTGGTCACTTTGCCAAGGTGAGGGTCGCGAGTTCGAATCTCGTCGTCCGCTCCATACATAAGTGCTGATCAGCGCATATTTCGAGGGACCCACCCCGGGTCCCTCGTTCGCGTCTCAGGAGCCTCCGTGCCACGCATGTGCCACATCGCCCTGAATCGTGCATTGCGTTCTCGGGATGGGAATGACACGAAAGAACACTTGGGGAAGTGTGCGCAAGCTGCCGTCGGGAAAATGGCAGGCCCGCCTCCGCATCGATGGCATGTTTCGAGCGGCGCCGACCATTTTCACCACCAAGCGAGAGGCCGACACGTTTCTCGCCGCCACCCGCGCCGACCTCGAGCGGGGCACCTGGCAGGACCCCGACGCTGGCAAGGTCATCTTCCGCGAGTCCGCGGAGACGTCGTTGAGTCACAAGCCCGAGCTGCGGCCGCGCACGCGTGAGGGCTACGAGATCAACCTGCGGCTGCACATCCTGCCTGTCCTCGGCGACGCGGAGCTGGGCAAGATCAACCCGACGAGGGTGCGGGCCTGGCACGCGGGGCTCGTCTCGGCCGGCAATCCAGGAGCACCGACGATCGCCAAGTGCTACCGCCTGCTCCACGCCATCATGGCTACGGCGGTGGTCGACGAGCTGATCCCGAAGATCCCGTGCGTGATCAAGGGGGCATCCACCGAGAAGGCCGGCGAGCGACCGGTGGCGAACGTTGCCCAGGTCGCCGCTCTTGCCGACGCCATCGAGCCGCGGCTGCGCGTGATGGTGTTGCTGGCCACCTACACCACGTTGCGACTCGGTGAGCTCAAGGCGCTGCGACGTGATCGGGTCGACCTCGAGCACGGAACGGTCGATATGGTGGAGCAGTACCAGGAGCTCAAGAGCGGCAAGCTCGTGCTCGGTCCGCCCAAGAGCGACGCCGGCCATCGAACCGTCACGATCCCCGCCGCGCTCCTGCCCGAGATCGAGGCACACCTTGCCGAGCACGCAGCGCCGGGAAAGGAGGGCCTCGTGTTCTGCGGACGTGATGGCTACCCGCTCAACAGCGCCAGCTTCTACAAGGCGTGGCACCGAGCCCTCGACGAGGTGGGCATGACGGACTTCCATTTTCACGACCTTCGACACACCGGCAACACGCTCGCGGCGGCTACAGAAGCGAGCACGAAAGAGCTCATGGGGCGCATGGGTCATTCGTCGCCCCGGGCGCCGCTGATCTACCAACACGCCACGCAAGACCGCGACGCGGTGATCGCGGCGGCGCCGTCGATCCACCCGGCGCGGGGAGTGGGTCGTGGTTGATCATCGACGAGTCCGCGGTCTTCGAACCAGCAGGCGACCTCACCTACGTCGTGGCCTCGGCGGTCGTCGTCCCGGGTTCGTTGGACGTCGTGCGAGTTCAGGCGGCGGCGGCGATCGGCTTCGGCGCTGGGCGGCGCCGTCCGTTCCATTGGGTGGACGAAGGTCCGATGGCACGACGGGCGATGCGCGAGGTCACTCAGGCGTACGCATCGCACGTGGTCACCGCGGTGGCATCGGGAGTAGGGCGGCGCGGGCAGGAGCACGTTCGCCAAGCCGGTCTGCGATCGCTGATCGAGCACGTGGTTTCAACGGTCGCCTTGGCCGGGATCCTGATCGAGTCACGAGAACACTCGACCTCAGCGGTCGGCCAGAACAAGCACGATTGCGCCACCATCATCGAGGCGCGTCACGCCAAGCTGCTCGATCCGGAAATGACGTTCGAGTGGGCACCGAAGAGCGACCCTGCGGTGTGGCTCGCAGACGCGGTCGCTGGAGCCGTCGCGTTCGCTCGCATCGGTCGCCAGCCGCTCGAACTGGACGAGGACCGGCTCACCATTCTCGAAGTTCGCTCCTAGACGCGCACGAGCCCCGGCTCCAGCAATCACCGCAGATACGGTGTCGCCGGCTCCTCCGGGGCTCCACTTCCAAGGGCTCAAGACGCCCGAGGCGATCGCCATCGTAGACCGCCCGTGGGAATCGTCCGTCGGCGATTCCGTCTGGTCTTGCCCGTCCCATGTGCGAATGGACAAAGGGGGAGAGCCGGTCCTTCTCGAGGAGGAACTAGGCATTCCTGCAGCGCGACGACTGGAGTCGGAGCGCTCGATCCTGCTCCTGCAGATCGAGAGCCAGGTGCGGTAAATCGCCGCTGGGACTTGTTCGCCCGACCCGACCCACGGGAGGAGTCCTTCGTTGGGCGCTTGACCGGCTGGCGGTCCTTGAGGAACGTCAGCCGAGCTTTGGAGCACAGACCTGAGGCGCGGTGGGAAGGTTGACGAAGCACTTCGCGTTGGCGCCTTCAACTCAGCGTCGTCACGGCTGCCAGTCGCACCTGGACGGAACGGCCGGTTTGTCGGCTTCAACGCGGCCGTTGGCACGAATGCGTAGAACGCGAAGAGCAAGCAGGTCAGGAGCTGGCACCTCAACTGTCGCAGCGATGCGGACCTGTTCGATCTCGCCAGGGGCATCAACCCCCAGGTGCGAGGTTGGATCAACCACTACGGGGCGTTCTACCGCTCCGAGTTGTACTTCATGGCAAGGCCCATCGACGAACACATCGTTCGATGGGCCATACAGAAACGGAAGCGGTTCCGAGGCAAACCGCGTAAAGCGTGGGCGTGGCTAAACGCTGTTCGACAGCGCAATCCCAAGCTCTTCGCCCACTGGCAGGTTGCCCGGCCTCACCAAGGACAGATTGTGGGAGCCGTATGGCGGGAGATTGTCACGTACGGTTCTGAGAGAGCCGGGGGTGCAACTCCCCCCAGCCACCCACCTTGCGAGATTTCGAACCATGACTCGTCGCTCTAGGAGCGTGTCCCAGTAAAGATTATTGGGTTCTCGATTCGCGATTTGTGTCTGGATATTAGAGAATAGGGAATGGACGATTTCGCTGGTGATGTTCGGTTGTTTGAGTCTGAGTTGGTTGAGCCTGACGGTGAAC
>JANOSD010000061.1:0-1069 GCA_031415655.1 Actinomycetes bacterium | reverse complement strand
GTGATGACCAGTGTTTCGGCGTCGGTGTAAATGTCGATGGCGTCGACGAACGCATCAGCGAGTTCGCTGTCGGTGCGGTAGTTGTCGTCCCAGATTTCGGTGGTGAACGTTTCTCGCAGTGTCGCCGTGTGCATTGGCGTGGTCCCTGCCCCAGCCATGTGGGGCGCCCGTTTGGCACCAACCCGGTGCCGTTTCCTTGTGGGTTACTCTACCTGGTCGGCACGCGTGTTCGCAACGAGTTACGCAAGATTGTTCGAGATTCTTTGGGTGTTGGTGCTTGCCGAGTTCTGCTGGATGAAAAGAGGTTGAACGCACGCTCCCAACGCCCGCTCCTCACGCCCGTGCAGGGCGTCTCGAGTCGGGCGGGTACCGGCGTGGCGCTCCGTCGAGCGGACGAGTGCTGCCGCACCGAAAGGGGCGCGTACGGTCCAGACGACACGCGCGCAGGCGTGTTGTAGGCATCACGTATGGGCATCGGGCTCACCGCCTGGCCTAATCTGCGCGACGTGTCCGAACTCGACGATTTCACCCAGCACACCGCCAAGATCACCATGCTCCTCGCCGACTCGGCCCAGGTTGCTGAAGGCAAGCTCTACATCCTCGGCGGTGGCCTCAATGCCATCGGTCCCCACCCCCAACCCCTGGCGTTGGCGATCCTCATCGAGGTGCCGTGGGACCGTGCCAACCAGGTGCACGACTGGAAGATCGAGTTGCTCGATGCCGATGGCTTGCCCGTGATGGCAGGTGACATGCCGGTGCTCGTGGGCGGCGAGTTCGAGGCCGGCCGGCCGGCCGGCGCCCAACCCGGGGCTCCGCTACCGGTTCCGTTGGCCATCAACATCTCGGCGCTTCCCGTCGATCCCGGGCAAACGTATCTCTGGCGCATCGCCATCAACGGCAACAGCGAGCCGGAGTGGTCGCTGCGTTTCCAGACGCGTCCCGCCGAGTAACCCGAACGGCGACCAACTCTGGTCGGCCAGCAGGCGACCAACTCTGGTCGGCCGGCAGGCGCCCAGCCCGGCAGCCGACGCCCAGCCGGCGGCCCAATCATTTTGGCGATCAGTGAATA
>JANOSD010000060.1:0-16173 GCA_031415655.1 Actinomycetes bacterium | reverse complement strand
GGGTCGCGCGGTCACGGGGGGGGTGGTGGGGGCGGGGGTCGGGGGGGGGGGGGGGGGGGGGGGGGTGGTAACGAGCGCCGGTGCCGGGAGTGGTGTAGCCGACGATGTCGGCGAGGATGTGGGTGGTGCCGGCATTGTTGCGAATCCGGATCGTGTGATCGCTGCCAAGGGGGATGGTGGTGAGGTTGGCGGCGACGTCGCCCGGTTGCAGGTTGAGGTTGGAGACGGCGGGGAGGGGGGTGCCGTTGGGCCATGCGGTGAGGTGGGTGGTGTCGGTCGGGAGCACACCGGTGAGGTTGAGGGTGATCGAGGTGGCGTTGGCAGGCACCCTGCCTGGGAGGGTGTTGTCGAGGTTGATGACGGTTTCGGTGCCGGGTCCGGCGGGGCCTTCGGGGGTGGTGCGGGTGTCGAGGGCGCGGGTGGGGGTGAGGGGGTGGTAGGCGTCACCGCACGGACAGGTGACGGTGGCAGCGGGGTTCGTGATGGTGGGGGCGGGGAGGGTGGTGCCGGTGTCGTACCAGCCTTGGATGTCGACGATGACGTGGGCGGTGCCGTCGTTGTTTCGCAGCGTGATGGTTCCGTTGGTGGGGTCGATGGGGATGGTGGCCTGGTTGGCGATGGTCTGGCCGGCGGTCCAGTTCAGGGTGGAGAACGGGGGGTTGGGGTTGGTGCCGGGGTAGGTGGAGAGGTGTGAGGTGGCGGTGGTGTTGGTGACGGTGATGTTGGCGACGACGGCGGCGACACCGGTGGTGGGGATGCCGGCGTGACCGGTGACGGTGACCAGACGTTGTTCGGTGGCGGTGAGGGGGCCGCCGGTGTTGGGTTGTCGGGTGTCGTAGAGGCGGGTCGGGGTGGTGGGGTGGAAGCCGCCGTAGGCGGTTTCGGTGGCGCCGATGTCGCAGCCGAGGCCTTGGGGTCGGGTGACGCCGCGTTGGTCGGTGACGCTGGTTGGGTTGGGGCAGTCGGGTCCGGGCGGGATGGCGTCGAGGAGCGGCGAATCAGCGAGCGGGATGCGGGTGGGGGTGGGACCGCCGTTGTTGGCGAGGGGGCCGAGGTGAGGGTCGCCGATGTTGAACTGGTCGGTGGCGGTCGGGGTGACACACGTGAACGGGTCAGCAGCACGGTTGTGGCCGAGGGACACCATCCCCGACGGAATCGCTGCGCCGGCATTGTCGGACGCTGCACACGAAGGGTTGACGCCCGTCCCGTCACCGATCACCGACCCAGAGAGCTTTACGTCAACTACTCCGTCGAGTCCTTTGCGTACGCCGATGTCGTCGGCCAACGGATCCAACGGGCCGGCCCCCAACGCCACATTCCCCGCCACCGTCGACGAACTCACCGCGAGCGTGGTTGTGGCTGGCGGGATGCCAGCAAGCCGAAAAGCGGCAACGCCGCCGATGAGCCGCCCGCGATTCCCGGTCACAGTCGAGGTTTCCAGAACGGAAGTCGAATGCTCGTCGGGGCCGACAAGGACGCCTCCGCCGATAGCTGCTCGGTTGTCGACGAAGGTGGACCCTCGGATGGTGCCGCCGGCCAGATAGGCGCCACCGCCTCGGGGAGCAACGTTGTGGGAGAAGATCGAGTTCTCGATGACACCGGCCATGGCAACGCCGCCCCCGGTTGAACGGGCGCTGTTGTTGGAGAACCGGCTGTCCCGAACAACCGCAATCCCATTCAACGCTCCGAACTGAGAACCGTGGTTGTCATCGAAAACGAGGCGCTCCAGCACATGCCATTCCGGTCTGCTCTGCGCAAACGTCTCGGACGCGATGAAGAGGCCGGCCACGAGTGGCTGGTCAGACACCGATCCGATCGAGGGATAGGCCCAAGGCACTTCGTCGTTCGGCCATTTTCCGATCGGAGCCCCGTCGACGCCCGGGTAGTTTCGCTCGAACACCGAGTCGGTGATGTGACTTGTTCCTCCCTCGATGAAGGCGCCAGCGGCCAGAAGGAACGGGTTTGATGTGCCCCGGTTGTCGGTGATCGAGGTGTTCATGATCGTGGTTACACCGGATTGGGGGAATCCGAACTCGGAGCGATCCACGCCGAGCGCCGCCTGGTTTCCTACGGTATGGCTGAACTCCGAGCGATCGATCGTGAGATCACGTCTCCCGGCCACCAGCGCGCCGGCCGTATGCGTGTGGGGGAACAAGGGCCAAGGGGGTTGGGTGAAGCTTGCGCCCGTCACGACAACACCTTCGAGGTGAGCGGGTGCACGGGAGATGAAAATGGCTGAACCGGAGTCGGATTCGCCACCCGCGAAGCGCAGGTTCCGCACCGTGATTTCGGCATTGGCGGGATGGGCGTGGAGGAGGCGCTTGCCAGGACAGGCTTGGGTGACCGTCGCCCCGTTTCCCTCGATGGTGACGGGCACCGTCGTTGTCACGTCGAGGTCGGTGCTGGCGTTCAGTTCCTCCCGGTCGAACACCGCACCGGCGATATCGGTGCAACGTGTGAGGTTGTAGGTACCGGCCGTGAGGTTGATGGTGGCAGGAGCAGCCGACGTATTGGCTTGGTCAACCGCCTCTCGAAACGACACGAGGCCATCGGTGTCGTCGATTGAATCGACAAAGGTGGTGACTTCCACGACGAGGGGTGGGGGATCGGCGGCGGCCGCCACCGGCCATCCGGTAACGCCGATCGCCAAAGCCGTGGCTGCGGCGGCACCCATACAAAGCCGGGTTCGGCGTCGCCTAGTGGCGGGGTGGCCGGCGGTCGCAGTGGCTGTGGTGGTGTTGTGTCCCAATCCCATGGGGGAACCCTACCTCCCGATCCGTCTCGGTACTGGGGCGCCCTTTGTCGCATTCGAAAAGAACCCGTTTGGATAGTTATGCGGAAGTGTGTATGATCTTGCAATGAAGCGGATCGGCATCATCGGGGCCTCGGGCTATGTGGGGGCGGAGCTCCTGCGGCTTGTCGCCGGCCATCCCGACCTCGACGTGGTCTTCGCCACCGGCGACAGCATGGCCGGCGAGCCGATCGGCGCGCTCTATCCCAACTTGATTGCCGCCTACGGCGACCGGACCTTCGATGCATTCGACCTCGCGCAGATCGCGGCGGCAGATCTCGATCTGGCATTTTTCGCTCTGCCCCATGGGGCGTCGCAGGCACTTATGGCCGATGTGCGAGCGGTGGTCCCGAAGGTGATCGACCTCGCGGCCGACTTCCGGCTCCAGGATCCGAACCTCTACCCGCAGTGGTACGGCGAGCCCCACGTGGCATCGCACCTCCTGGCCGAGTTCGCCTACGGATTGCCGGAGATTTACCGCGACGAGATCCTGGCGAGCACCGCTGTCGCGGCGCCGGGTTGCTATCCGCAAGCAGGAACGTTGGCGCTCCTACCCCTGCTGAAACATGGCATGGTCGACCCCTCCACGCTGATCGTTGATGCGGCGAGTGGGGTTTCCGGTGCGGGTCGGCCACCGAAGCCCAGCAACACCTTCTGTGCCGTAGATGAGAACTTCGCGGCCTATGGGCTGCTCGATCATCGGCACACACCGGAAATCGAGCAGTGCCTCACGTCGGCGTCGCCCCACGGCGCCGCCCCCGCCACCGTGCTCTTCACCCCCCATCTGGCCCCGATGAACCGCGGCATCCTCGCTACCTGTTACGCCAGACCGTCCGCCGACGGTCCCGCGCCGTCGACCGACGAACTGCTCGATCTCTACCGCGACCACTACCGCAATGAACCGTTTGTGGTCGTCACTCCCGAGTCGCCCTCCACTAAGGCCACGCTGGGGAGCAACACCGTGCACATCACCATTCGCAGTGATCCCCGCACCGGGTTCATCGTGGCGATCGCGGCGCTCGACAATCTGGTGAAAGGGGCAGCGGGGGCCGGTGTGCAATGCGCCAACCTGTTGCTCGACCTCCCCGAAACCGCCGGGTTACCACTCGTTGGTGTGTACCCATGATCGAACTGGCAAAGGAGCCACGATGAGCGTCACCGCCCCGGAAGGATTTGTCGCCGCCGGCGTCGCCGCCGGCATCAAGGCATCAGGCGACCGCGACCTGAGCCTGGTGGCCACGGTCGACGGCAAGCCGGTCGCGGCCGCCGGTGTCTTCACGAGCAACAAGATGACCGCGGCTCCGGTGCTCACCACCAGGAAGCACCTGGCCCACACCAACGGGCAAGCAGCAGCGGTGATCTTGAACAGTGGCAATGCCAACGCCGCCAACGGCAGTGAGGGCCTCGCCAACGCGCAAACAATGTGTCGGGTGACGGCGGAACAGCTCGGCTGCGACGCCCATGAGGTGCTGGTGTGTTCCACCGGGCTCATCGGGATCCCCCTGCCGATCGACACCGTGGTCGCCGGCATCCCCGCGGTGGCGGCAGCCCGGACGGCGACGGGTGGCGACGCCGCCGCAGAAGCAATTCGCACCACCGACACGTTCGCCAAACAGGTCGTGATCGATGGGCCGGGTTTCACCGTCGGCGGCATGGCCAAGGGAGCGGCAATGCTCGCCCCCAACATGGCCACCATGCTCGCCGTGCTCACCACCGATGCGGACGCCGAGCCCGCAGCGCTCACCATGATGTTGCGCAACGCCGTGGCCAAGAGCTTCAACGTAATGACCACCGATGGCTGCCAGTCCACCAACGACACCGTGCTGATCCTGGCCAGTGGCGCCAAGGGCGCGGTCGAGCCGGTCGCACTCGAGCTGGCGATCACCGAGGCATGCACGAAACTCGCCGAGATGATGGTGCTCGACGCCGAAGGGGCCACCAAGAGCGTTTGGGTCGAGGTTGTGGGTGCCGCCAACGACGACGAGGCAGCTATCAGTGCCCGCAAAGTGGCCGACTCGAACCTTTGCAAGTGCTCCTGGTACGGCCAGGATCCGTATTGGGGCCGCATCGCCAGCGAGCTGGGAAGTGCGGGAATCGCTTTCGAACAGTCGTCGATCTCGGTGAGTTACGGCGGGATCATGGTGGCCGAGGCGGGAGTTGGCATCGAGCACGATGCGGCCGCCGTTACCGAACACATGGCGAGCCGCACCCTTCACGTGACCGCCGATCTTGGAGTGGGCTCCGGGTCGGCGTCGATCTTCACCAACGACCTCACCCACGCGTACATCGACGAAAACATGGGCACGTCATGACGGCCGACGAAGCGCCGATCGCCGACATGATTTCGCTCGACGGGGCCCACGAACGGGCGGCGATCCTGATCGAGGCGTTGCCGTACATCCGGCAGTTCGCGGGGGCCACCATTGTGGTGAAGTACGGCGGCAACGCCATGACGGATCCCGAGTTGGCGTCACGTTTCGCCGAGGACATGGTGCTGCTCCATGCCGTTGGGATCCGGCCCGTCGTGGTGCACGGCGGCGGACCCCAAATTGGTGCCATGCTCGCCAGACTCGGCATCGAAACCGAATTTCGCAACGGGTTGCGGGTCACTGACGCGGCCACGCTCGACGTGGCGCGCATGGTGCTGAGCGGCAAGGTCAACAGCGACATCGTGTCGGCGTTGAACCGGCATGGCGCCGTGGCGGTGGGGATCAGCGGTGAGGACGCCAACCTCATCGTTGCCAGCGAACTCGACCCCGACCTTGGCTTCGTGGGCAACGTGCAAGCCGTGAACCCGGCGATCGTCGAGAGCCTGTTGGCGCAGCAGTTCATCCCCGTCGTCAGCACCATCGGATCCGACGCCGACGGACAGGCCTACAACATCAACGCCGACACGGTGGCAGCAGCGCTGGCCGGCGCGCTGGGTGCAGAAAAGGTCATCTACCTCACCGATGTGGCCGGTCTACTTCTCGACATCGCCGATCCCACATCGCTAGTCACCCAGACTACGCCCAACGAGATCGCGCAACTTGTCGATGATGGTGTGATCACCGGCGGCATGATCCCCAAAATCGATGCCTGTCTCGACGGGCTGCGGCATGGAGTTCGCGCCGCCCACTTGCTCGACGGACGCATCCCTCACGTGGTGCTGCTGGAACTGTTCACCAACCGAGGCATCGGCACCATGGTGGTGCCCGATGCCGTCGACAACGAAGGAATCGAGGGCCAGTGACCACGACCCACCCTTCGGCGATGCACGCGCCCGCCGATCTGGCGGCGTGCCCGCTCATGCCCACCTACCGGGGCCCCACCGTGCAGTTCGTCCGGGGAGCAGGGAGCGAACTCTGGGATGCCGATGGCAAACGGTACCTCGACCTTCTGTCGGGCCTTGCCGTCACGTCGCTCGGGCACGCCCATCCCGAGGTGGCCGACGCCATCGCCGCCCAGGCGAACACGTTGTTGCACGTAAGTAATCTCTTCGGCACCGAGCCCGGATGGCACGTCGCGCGCACACTCGACCGCCTGCTGGGCGGCGGAGGTCAGGTGTTTTTCTGCAACTCGGGGGCCGAGGCCAACGAGGCCGCAATCAAGCTGGCCCGCAAGTGGGGTGGGCGCGGGAAACACGTGGTGGTGAGTGCGTTCGGGTCGTTTCATGGGCGCACCCTTGCCACCTTGCATGCCACCGGACAGCCGCAGAAACACGAAGTCTTCCAGCCATTGCCCGAGGGGTTTCGTCACCATGTGTGGAACGACCTCGCCGACCTCGAGCGCATGATCGATCCGTCGGTCGCCGCCGTGCTCGTGGAGCCGGTGCAGGGTGAGGGTGGCGTGAACCCTGCCACTGGTGAGTACTTCCAAGGCATTCGTCGACTCTGCGACGAGCGGGGTCTGTTGTTCATGGTCGACGAGGTGCAAACCGGGCTCGGTCGTACTGGCGAGTGGTTCGGTCACCAGCATTTTGGGGTCGTTCCCGACGTCGTCACCATGGCCAAAGCCCTCGGCAACGGCATGCCCATTGGCGCGTGCTGGGCGAGGGCCGATGTTGCGGCGGCATTTGCGCCCGGTGACCATGCCACCACCTACGGCGGCCAGCCACTCGCCGCCGCCGCCGCCCGGAAGGTGCTCGAAATCATGGAGCGAATCGACGCGCCGGCCACCGCCACGACAACCGGCGCTGCGCTCATGCGTGGCGTGGCGGCCATCGAGGGGGTCGCCGATGTGCGTGGGCTCGGCCTCTTGATCGCCGCCGAGCTCGTTCCGGGCCTCGACGCCGCGGCCGTCGCATCCACGCTGCTCGATCGTGGAGTCGTCGTGAACGCCGTCACCCCCACCGCACTGCGGCTGGCGCCGGCGTTCACCATCAGCGACGACGAGGTAACGGAGGCGATTACCGCCATCGAGTTCGCCATCCGCACCGTGGCCGCCCACGCCGAGGAGGGATCACCATGACCATCCGCCATTTCTTGGAAATCGACGACCTCACCGTTGAGGAACTGCACGAGGTGTTTGCCCTCGCTCCGGTGACCCCGGCCCCGCTGGTATTGCTAGGCAAGGGCGCCGCCTTGGTGTTCGAAAAGGACTCTGCCCGCACCCGCAACGCCACCGAGATGGCCGTCGTGCAGCTGGGCGGCCATCCGGTCTACATCTCCGCCACCGAAGTGAAACTCGACGTGCGCGAGTCCGTCGAAGACGTCACCCGGACACTGGCGTGTTACCACGGCACGATCGCCGCCCGCGTGTATGAACACGAGAAGCTCGAGCGAATGGTCGCGGTGAGCAACGTCCCCGTGGTGAACCTGCTGTCGGACTTCTCCCACCCAATGCAAGCGTTGGCCGACCTGCTCACGATCGAGGCGGAGTTCGGTGAATTGACCGGTCGTACCATTGCCTATGTGGGCGACAGCAACAACGTCACCCGTTCCCTCGCTCTCGCCGCGGGCTCGATGGGGATGGCGATTCGGATCGCGTCCCCGCCTGGTTACCAGTTCGACGAAACCACCGAGGCGGTCCTGCGGTCTCGATGTGCCGATCTCACCCTCTCCGACGATCCTACCGAGGCGCTCCGAGGGGCCGACGTGGCCTACACCGACACCTGGGTTTCGATGGGGCAGGAACACGAAGAGGAACAGCGTCGGAGCGATTTCGCCGGCTTCACCATCGATGACTCGATGGTTGATCTGCTCGCTCCTCACGGGGTGGTGCTGCACTGTTTGCCGGCCCATCGTGGTGACGAGATCACCGCCGCGGTGCTCGAAGGTCCACGCAGCCGGATCTGGCAACAGGCGGCCAACCGAATGCACTCGGCGCGAGCGTTGCTGGCCTGGATCCACGGTGCCCGGGCCGAGAGGGGTTCTTGATGGCCGCCACCCGACTGGGCAAGACCCAGCGTCAGCATGTGGTGGCGCGGCTCATCGAGCAGCACACGATTCGTTCCCAAGGGGAGTTGGTCGACCTCCTCAAAGCCGAAGGTGTGGGAGCCACCCAGGCCACGGTCAGCCGCGATCTCGACGACATCGGCGCCATCAAGGTACGAATCCCCGGTGGCGATTCGGCCTATGCGGTGCCCGAGTTGCCGAAGGAACAGGTTGCCCCGGAGGATCATCTCCGACGCGTGTTCGGCGACTGGGTGGTGGAAGTGGCCCACAGCGGGAACCTGGTGATCCTTCGCACACCGCCCGGGTCGGCCCACGTGGTGGCGTCGGCCCTTGATCGCACCGGCCTCACCAGCGTGTTGGGCACCGTTGCGGGCGACGACACCCTGATGGTGGTGGTGGCCGAAGACACCAAGGCTTCCGACGTCGCCGACCGTCTCTCCGACCTGGCTGGCCTCTGAAGGTCAGCCTCCGTCACACTTCCCAAGAGTCGGCGTCAGTGGCGCCGCTCACCCTCCGAGAACCCGAAAGAAAGAACCTAAACGATGGCGAAGCGAGTAGTACTGGCCTACAGCGGCGGTCTCGACACCTCCGTATGTGTGCGCTGGATGATCGACAATCTGGGTTGCGAGGTGATCGCGCTCGCCGCCGATGTGGGGCAGGGCGGCGATTGGGACGAGATCACCAGCCGGGCGAAGGCGGCAGGAGCCGTCGAGGCCAAGGTGGTCGACTGTCGAGAAGAGTTCGCCGCCGATTACTGCATGCCGTTGCTCAAGGCCAACGCCCTCTACGAGGGGCAATATCCCTTGGTTTCCGCGCTCAGTCGCCCGGTGATCGTGAAACATCTCGTGGCTGCCGCTCGGGAGTTTGGCGCCGACGGCGTGGCCCATGGTTGCACGGGAAAGGGCAACGACCAGGTGCGCTTTGAGGTGTCTACGGCGGCGCTTGCTCCCGATCTCGAACTCATCGCCCCGGTCCGGAACTGGGGCATGACCCGCGAAGACAGCATCGCCTACGCCGCCGAGCACGGCATTCCGATCACTGCCTCGAAGGAGAAGCTGTACTCCATCGACGACAACCTCTGGGGCCGAGCCATCGAATGTGGCGAGATGGAGGATCCGTGGGCGCAGCCACCGGATGGCGTCTGGGAAATGACTCGTCATACCGCGACCGAACCTCGTGAAGTGGTGATTGCGTTCGAGAAGGGTGTGCCCGTTTCGATCGACGGTACGCCGATGCCGGCCCACGAACTTATCGCCGCGATGAACGATATTGTCGGGGCCTACGGGTGGGGCCGCCTCGACATGGTCGAAAACCGTCGCATCGGGATCAAGAGCCGTGAAACGTACGAAGCACCCGGATCCCTCGCGCTGATATTGGCGCACAAGGACCTCGAAGGAATCACCCTGGAGCGGGACCTCCAGCGGGAGAAGCTTCGCATGGAACATCGGTACGCCGAATTGGTCTACGACGGGCTGTGGTTCTCACCGCTCAAAAACGCGCTCGACGCCTTCGTCGACAGCTCCCAGGAATACGTCACCGGTGAGGTTCGGCTCATGCTCGAACCCAACCGGTGTTACGTCGTCGGTCGTCGAAGCGACTATTCGCTCTACGACTATGGCCTTGCCACCTACGACGAGGCCGACAGCTTCAAGCACAGCGACTCGGAAGGTTTTGTTCGGCTGTGGGGGCTCGGCGTGAAAACGTGGGCAGCCCGTCAAAGTCAGCGGAGCTGAGCAATGGTCGCCGACGCCAACCCGTCTGCCAGCCCCTCTGGCCAACCCTTGTGGCACGGACGGTTCGGCTCTGGGCCGGCCGCGGAGCTGATGGCGTTCACGGTCAGCGTGCACTACGACCAGCGACTCGCCCCCGACGACATCGCCGGGTCGCGAGCCCATGTGCGAGGTCTGGCCCACGTGGGAATCCTCACGTCGGTGGAACGTGACGCTGTGCTTTCCGCCCTCGACCAGGTGGAGTGTGAGTTGGCCGACGGTTCGTTCGTCTTCGTCGAGTCCGACGAGGACATCCACACCGCGGTCGAGCGGCGGGTCACGGCGATAGCCGGATCGGCGGGGGCCAAATTGCATACGGGCCGAAGCCGCAATGATCAAGTGGCTACCGACCTTCGTCTCTACGCCAAGCGGGAGCTTGCGGTCTTGGCTCGCCGGGTGCTCGATATGCAGCACGCGCTGCTCGATGTGGCGGGTGAACATCCCGACGTGTACCTGCCCGGGTACACCCACATGCAGCGCGCCCAACCGGTGCTGCTCGCCCATCACTTGCTCGCTCATGCGTGGGCGCTGGCTCGCGACGTCGACCGGCTGTGTGATTCGATCCGGCGGCTTGATGTCTCACCACTCGGGGCGGGGGCGCTGGCCGGTTCGTCGTTGCCACTGGATCCGGAGTACACGGCAATCCAGCTGGGATTTGCCAACGTGTTCGACAACAGCCTTGATGCCGTGAGCGACCGCGACTTCGTAGCCGAAGCCTTGTTTGATGTGGCCATGATCGGCATCCACCTCAGCCGTGTCGGTGAGGAGATCGTGCTGTGGACCACGGAGGAGTTCGGGTTCCTCAAACTCGACGACGCCTACGCCACGGGATCGTCGATGCTGCCGCAAAAGAAGAACCCCGACATCGCCGAGTTGGCGAGAGGCAAGAGCGGTCGGCTCATTGGCAACCTCACCGGGCTCTTGGCCACCCTCAAAGGCCTTCCGCTGGCCTACAACCGCGATCTCCAGGAAGACAAGGAGCCGTTCTTCGACTCGCTCGACCAGGTGACGTTGGCGCTTTCCGCCCTCACCGGCTTGTTGCGCACGGCCCGGTTCCAAGCGCCGGCGATGCAGCTCGCCGCCGATAGTCCGGCTTCGAGCGCCACTGATCTCGCCGAGTTTCTCGTGGCCAACGGCACGCCGTTCCGTGACGCCCATGCCATCGTGGGAGCGCTCGTTCGACGGAGCTTGGAGACCGGCGATTCGTTGGCGGAACTGGTCGAGGGTCACGGCGACCTCGGGATCGAGGCACTGGCGTTGCTCGACGACGGTATCGCCGTGCAACGTCGCACCACACGGGGTGGGGCTGGACCCCAACCGCTCGGCGCGCAGATCACGCGACTGGTCGCTCGGCTGGCTGCCGACAAAGCCCGAGTCGACAAGCTTCTCGGACGCTGAGTCGTGAGCGGGCCAACGACCCTCCGACCCGGTCATCACGCCCGGACACCGGCGTGTTCGACGTCGACATGACCACGATGCCCGGCGCCCACCACCACGAGATCCGTATTCGTTATGGCGAGGTCGATATGCAAGGGGTGGTGTTCAACGCCCACTACCTCGCCTATGTCGACGATGCGATGTCGGCTTGGATGCGTGCCGTGGGGTTTGGCTACCCCAGCGAGGATCTCGGGTTCGATTTTATGGTGGTCCATGCCGACCTCGACTGGAGCGGGTCGGCGGGCTTCGACGAATTAGTGGAGATCGATTCGTTGGTGGAGCGGTGGGGGACCACGAGCTTCACTGTTGCCCATCGCCTGCACGTTGGTGACCGGGAGGTTGCCCTCGTGCGGTTGGTCTACGTCGGGATCGCGCTCGGCACCAAGGAGCCCAAACAGATCCCCGCCGCATTCCGGGAGGTGTTGTCCCGTGCGGGAACCAAGTAATCACGAGTCCGAAGCCGATCACGAAATCGGCGCCACGGTTCGGGGCCCGCGTTGTCGGTGACGCCGCGCCATCGGTGGGCGGACCAACGTTGCGCGATGCTCTCTCGAAGTATGAGTTTGCGATTGTTTCCCGAAGTCTCGAGGCCCCAAAGAGGAGTGAGTCAATGCGTCTCGTCCGTTCACCGTCACCAAAACTGCAAGCCGATTTCGACCTCGGTTGTGCTCGTCACCTGATCGCTGGGAGTGCGGGCAGTGGCGCCCAGGAGGTGCTGCGATCACAGATGGTTGATTTCGTGGACACCCACCCCGACGCGCTTCTACGTTCGTGTGTCACCGGGCATCTCACCGGATCGGCGTTTGTGATCAATCACTCGGGTAGCCATGCACTGTTGTTGTTGCACACGAAGTTGGGGAAATGGCTACAACCGGGAGGCCATGCCGACGGAGACGGCAACCTGGTGCACGTTGCATGGCGTGAAGCCACGGAAGAGACTGGTATCGCCGGGCTGGCGGTGATGGCGGAACCGCTCGACCTCGACATCCACGAGGTTCGGCCCCCCCATGAGTCGGCGCACGATCACCTCGACGTGCGATTTGTGATCGTCGCTCCACCCGACGCCGTTGCGGTGACCAACCACGAGTCCCGCGAGATGCGCTGGGTGGCGCGTGACGACCTGACCTCGGTCACACATGAGGTCGGACTGCATCGGTTGGCGAACGCCTCGTTCGGCTGGGCCGACCGATGGCTGCCCGCCTTGAACGGCGGAACGGCCGGAACCGGCGTGCGGGCTTGAACGGGCCTGCGGGCTTGAACGGGGCTCGTGTCAGCCGGTCCACCGGGCAGCGGCGAGGAACACCCACCCGAGGGCGAGAAAGGCAACCGTCCAACGCCACTTCAGAAAGAAGTCGTTGGCGTCGCGAACCTTGCCATCGCTCAGTTCATGGTCGGGCCGGAAGCGCTGCTTGCGGGTAACGACGAACCAGTAGTGGTGGTAGAGCCCCGCCAGTACGAGGAAGAGCACGCCGAGGCTGATCTTCAGGATCACGAGTTGTCCATCGAAATGCTCAGGCGATGTCCGGCATGGTGGCGCAGGACGGCATCTTGTTGGTGTTGGCGAACCGATCGATGGCGTCGGTGATCCCTCGGCGATCGCGGTCGCTCTGGGCGACGTAGAAACGGGCGGTCTTGTCCTCTTTGAGCCGACCGGCGTAGTCGCGGCGGTTGGCCACATAGATGCGCCAGTCGTCGAGCCACTCGCCGACCGACCGGTTTGCCTTCTCCGACCCTCTCGGAAGTGTTTCCATGCGAAGGAGCAGCGCGTCGAGTTGGTTCGTGGCGAGATCGATCGTGGCGGCGCGATCCACGTTGTTGGCGCTCTCGTTGGCGCGTGGCAGGGCGTTGATGGCGGACCGCACCGGCGCACACACACCCTCGGCGGCTGTCGGGAACGTCGTGTCGTCGAGTTTTCCGAACACCGGTTGTGGCCAGAGAAACGCGTACCCCCAGAGACCGACCGTACTGACGACGGCAAACAGCACCCCGACCCGACTCCAAGTGAGGCGCCGTCCTCGCGGGCTCGTGGCCTGTTCGTCGGGGCTGACGGCAGGGAGTGGCGGATTCTCGTGCGGAACGTCAACGGACACCCGCCTACTGTGGCGGGCGCGTTGGTTGGGTTCAAACCCGGGGTGATACCAAACCCTGGTGCCGCCCGACCTGGCGAACTCGTACTCACGCTCGGAGGCACCGTGCCCGGACAGGCCATCATCGACGATCTGCAGGCACGTGGTCTGCTGCACGACAGCACGGATCTTGACGTGCTCCGTGCCCGCCTCGACCTTGAACCGATCACTGTCTACTGCGGTTTCGACCCCACCGCCGACAGCCTTCACATCGGCCACCTCGTTCCGTTGCTCCTTTTGCGTCGGTTTCAAGACGCCGGCCATCGGCCTATCGCTCTGGCCGGTGGTGCTACCGGCATGATCGGCGATCCAACCGGACGATCGGAAGAACGAAACCTGCTCGATGACGAAACGGTCGACCACAACGTCCGACGTATCTCGGCCCAGTTATCCCGGTTTCTCGACTTCGAGCGAGAAGGCAACCCGGCGAAACTCGTCGACAATCGAACGTGGACACAACCCGTATCCGCCATCGAGTTTCTCCGGGATGTGGGCAAGTTCGTCACCGTGAACCAGATGCTGGCCAAGGAGTCCATCAAAACGAGACTCGCCAGCGAAACGGGCATCTCGTTTACCGAGTTCAGCTACATGCTGCTCCAGGCGAACGATTTCCGTTGGCTCTATGAACACGAATTATGTGAGTTGCAGGTGGGCGGATCCGACCAGTGGGGCAACATCACGGCGGGCATCGATCTCGTGCGCAAGGCCCTCTCTGGTTCGGCGTTCGGCCTCACCGTGCCGTTGGTGAAGAAAGCCGATGGCACCAAGTTTGGGAAGACGGCGGCCGGCGCGGTGTGGCTCGATCCCACTCGGACCACTCCGTATGCCTTCTACCAGTACTGGATGCAGACCGATGACCGTGACCTCGACCGATTTTTGCTGCAAATGACCCTGCTTCCCGTGACCGAGGCCGCCGACATTGCGGCCAGTCATGCGCTGGCCCCCGACCTACGAGCCGGACAGCGGCGGTTGGCGCTCGAAGTCACGTCCCTCGTACATGGTGAAGCCGCTGCCGCCGAGGCAATGCGGGCGTCCGCCGGTTTTACCCGAGCGGTCGCCGACCTCACCGCCGCCGAATGGGCAGCATTGGCGTTGGAGTTGCCATCCACCTGCGTTTCACGGCCGGACTTCGAAGCAATCGACCTCGTGGACCTCCTCACGAACATCGGGTTGGCGTCCTCCAAGAGCGATGCCCGGCGCACAATCGAGGGCGGCGGAGTAAACGTCAACGACGTTCGCCAGTCGGCATCGCGCCCGCTTACAAGCGCAGACCTCCTCGCTGGGGCCTATCTCATGGTCCGAAAGGGCAAGAAAATGCGCCACGTCGTGGTCGTGGAGTGACGAATGTCATACCAATTACCCCAATCCCGGTTTGGAACAATCGAGAACCCCTGCTAAGTTGTCACTTCTTCCCCGCAGGGACGCAGGCACCGGAAGGAAACTTCCACTGAGTTTGACTCGGAGCCTGCGGCACTACTACGGTGGAAGTTCCCGCAGGCACGGCATTCGCCGGTCGAACGGGATACCGGCTCCCACGGGAGCCCTGGTCCTCCAAGAGGGCCGAGCAATCGTCGAAACGAGGCTTAGCCAACGTCGACCCGATGCTCCTTGAAAACGGAATAGAGGACGAAAAAGCCAGTGAGGGCGACTACTTGCCGATGGCGTGTCTGACCAGGATCTCCGGATCCGGACGCACCACCGACAACAGTCGTTCACACAAGTACAAAGCACTTTATATTCCACAAAGTGCCAGTCGTTTCGGGGTTGGTCCCTCGAAGCGGCTCTCTGATCGAAACCGTTATTCTCCTTGTGGGAGTGACGGAAAAGATCTCGACGGAGAGTTTGATCCTGGCTCAGGACGAACGCTGGCGGCGTGCCTAAAACATGCAAGTCGAGCGAGATTCATCCGGTGCTTGCACCGGTGAAAATCTAGCGGCGAACGGGTGAGTAACACGTGAGCAACCTGCCCCGATGTCTGGGATAACTCGAGGAAACTCGGGCTAATACCGGATGTCGTCATCGGACCGCATGATCTGATGACGAAAGATTTATCGCTTCGGGAGGGGCTCGCGTCCTATCAGCTTGTTGGTGAGGTAACGGCTCACCAAGGCTTCGACGGGTAGCTGGTCTGAGAGGACGATCAGCCACACTGGGACTGAGACACGGCCCAGACTCCTACGGGAGGCAGCAGTGGGGAATCTTGCGCAATGGGCGAAAGCCTGACGCAGCAACGCCGCGTGCGGGAGGAAGGCCTTCGGGTTGTAAACCGCTTTCAGTAGGGACGAAAACAGACGGTACCTACAGAAGAAGCCCCGGCCAACTACGTGCCAGCAGCCGCGGTAACACGTAGGGGGCAAGCGTTGTCCGGATTTATTGGGCGTAAAGAGCTCGTAGGCGGCTTGGTAAGTCGGGTGTGAAAACTCCGAGCTCAACTCGGAGACGCCATCTGATACTGCCATGGCTAGAGTCCGGCAGGGGAGCGCGGAATTCCAGGTGTAGCGGTGAAATGCACAGATATCTGGAGGAACACCGATGGCGAATGCAGCGCTCTGGGCCGGTACTGACGCTGAGGAGCGAAAGCGTGGGTAGCAAACAGAATTAGATACTCTGGTAGTCCACGCCCTAAACGATGGATACTAGTCGTAAGAGGTATCGACCCCTCTTGTGATGCAAGC
>JANOSD010000059.1:0-14992 GCA_031415655.1 Actinomycetes bacterium | reverse complement strand
CGTCGGTGTAAATGTCGATGGCGTCGACGAACGCATCAGCGAGTTCGCTGTCGGTGCGGTAGTTGTCGTCCCAGATTTCGGTGGTGAACGTTTCTCGCAGTGTCGCCGTGTGCATTGGCGTGCTCCCTTGCCCCAGCCATGTGGGGCGCCCGTTTGACACCAACCCGGTGCCGTTTCCTGGTCGTCACTCTACCTGGTCGGCACGCGTGTTCGCAACAAGTTACGCAAGATTGTTCGAGATTCTTTCGGTGACGGTGCTTGCCGAGTTCTGCTGGATGAAAGGACGTTGAACGCACGCCCACTCCTCGCTTTGCGGGCGTGTGCCGGTGTACCGGTTCGACGGTTCCACTGTCCGCCCGGACCGTTCGCACGACCGCAGCGAACGAAAACGTGTCAGCTGGAGGTAGGGCCTGCCCATCGGGCCCGTCGTTTGCGCCACCCCAAACAATGCTGATTCAACCGGCGACGAACGCCCCCAAGACGGCCGTCCGGACCCCGGAGAAACAGGAGAGTCATTGGGAAGTGTTTCGGCGAGACCGGGCATCTTCGTCGGCAAGAACGAAAACGAGGATCCCGCCATTTGGCGTCCTCGTCCTCGTTGCCCAAAAGCAAAAAGGGAAGCCCATGGAGCTACGCCCTTGTCTGTCGGGCGCCGAGTCTCCCCGGCCTGGATGCACAACTCGGACTCCCACTTCGGGCAACGGCCACCATGACGACAACCGTCATCGCACTCCTTGTCGGACCGTACCTTCGGGCGCGCTTCGTGGTTCTCGGGAGCGATGCTCGCAACGAGATCCTGATCGGGGTGCGGCTCACGATTCGGGCGATGGAGAGCCTCGTTTCCCCGGAGTGTTCGTCCTGGGGATGCGACTAGTCGGGCGCCGGTTCGAGGTTCGCGAGCCGTCGCAGCACGGTGGTCACCGCCAATGAAAAACGGCTGCCGGGCAGGTGGCCAGCCACTCGCTGGGCATCGGGAAATCCGTCGACGTCCAGGAGTGGTCGGAGCTGCCGAACCTCATAGTTCAACTCGAGGAGTCGATCGGCTTGGGCGGCGCCCGTGTTTGGTTGGCTCATGGGGACGCCACGAATCGCCGTGGGTTGGTGCCGGTCGAGACCGATCAGCCAGTAGCCGCCGTCGTCGGCCGGGCCGAGCACGGCACGACCACCGAACGGTTCTCGAGACAAGGGCGCCCCCGTCGCCAATGCCCCCGTCGCCGCGATGAGGTCCGACGGTTTGAGCTGCGGGGTATCCATGCCCACGATCACGACCGGCGCCGGACTGTGGGCGAAGCAGTCGTCGAAGGCGTTTGCCAGCCGCTCGTCGAGCCCCCCACCGCGTTGGTGGATGACGTCGAATCCGTTCGGCAGCCATGGGCCGGGCTCACCGTCGATCGCCAGCACGTAACGCTGCGCCGAAGCGGCGGCCACCGCGGCGAGCGTGTCGCGCAATGCAGCTTCGGCTATGGCCGCGGCCTCTTCAGGCGTGCACGGCGGGCAGAGCCGGGTCTTTACCTTGCCCGCAACCGGTTCTTTGGCGATCACCACGAGCTGCACGTCAAGAACGGCGATGTTGGCGAGCCCGTGATCCAGTTCGGTGTCGGGGCCCAGCAGTGGACCGGGCGCGGGGGCGATGGCCATTTGGGTCAGTCCCGAAGCTCGGCCGAGGCGAACTCCACCATGCCTTCATCGAAGGTCACCGAGGCGCGGAACCCGAGCACCTCGGCCGCCCGTTCGGGTGACGCGAACACATGGCGGACATCGCCGAGTCGATACCCCCCCACCACCTGGGGGGTGGGAGAGTCGGTGCCGACGGACGCGACGAGCGCCGTCGCCATGTCGAGCACCGTGTGCGGATCGCCGGTGGCCACGTTGAACGGGCCGTCCACCAGCCCGGCGTCGGTCAACGATGCGGGAATGGTGAGCGCAGCGACATTGGCGCGGGCGATATCGGCGACGTGCACGAAGTCGCGTCGCTGCCCGCCGTCCTCGAACACCTGCGGTGCGTCTCCCCGCTCGGCCGCCGATCGAAAGATGCTGGCCACACCGGCGTAGGGCGTATTGCGAGGCATTCGCGGTCCGTAGACGTTGTGGTAGCGCAGCGATACCGCTTCCGTGCCGGAGTGCTCTCGGGCATAGGCGTTCACGAGAAACTCCTGCTGGAGTTTGGTGGCGGCATACACGTTTCGGGGGTCGGGTGGGGCCGATTCGGGCACGGCTTCGGCCGCCAGTTCCGCACCGCATACTGGGCACAACGGCTCGAAATGCCCGGAATCGAGCCGTTCCAGTGGTCGTGCGGACGGGCGAACGAGCCCGTGGTCGGCACACCGATACCGGCCTTCGCCGTAGACCACCATCGAGCTGGCCAGCACAAAACGGCCGGACCAATCCCGGTCGTGAAGCGCCCGCAGGAGCGACGCGGTTCCGAGGTCGTTGTGGCTCACGTAGTCGGTGACGTCGGCGAAGTTGACGCCGAGCCCCACCATCGCCGCTTGGTGACAAACCGCATCGATACCAACCACGGCGGTGGCGGCAACGTCGGGGACACGCAGGTCGGCGAAGGTGTAGACCGCTTGGTCATTGAGGTAGGTCGGCTTCTGGCGATGAGCACCAGGGTGAAGGAGATCCACCACACGCACCTCATGGTCGAGGGCAAGAAGCTGATCGACGATGGCCGATCCAATGAAGCCGGCGCCGCCGGTGACGAGGATGTGCATGGTGGAGGGTGATCCCGGAACGTTCGAGGGTTGACAATGGCCGTACTTGACCGTAGGCGACCGCAGGTGTGGTCGGACACCGTGGTCACCGTCCGGCGAAGTGATGCTGTGGCTACGTTCTATGCGGGTTTCGCCGGCCGTGGCGGGCGGGTGGTCATCGTGCTGTCGCCGGCGCGACGACACCGCGGGACTTACCAGTAGGTGGTGACGACGACGGCGAGTCCAACGCTGGACACAACTTGTAGGGCCAGCCAACCCGTGGTGGCCCGGCCACGGCCCGAGAGGGCGGCCCCGGCCGGCAATACCCAGAGCGTGAACGGCAGCCAGATGCGTTCCACCTCGCCCTGGGAAAGCCCGGACAGGTTCGCTGTCACCACGGCGAGCAGTCCGCCGCCTACGAGCAACCAGAGTTTGCGATCGCGTAGACGGGTGAGGCCAACGAGCGTCGCCGGTCCGATCGCGAGGAACCAGGCCGCCACGTTGTTGAACACGAAATAGTTGTACGGACGGACGACATCAAGCGTGTGGTACTCGTGGATCGTGGCTTGGAGTCCGCTGATCCACCAGAAGCCGAGCGGGACGAGTGCGGCCGTGAACGCCAGGGAGGCAGCGGCGGTCAGGAGAACGATGAACCATGCCCGTCGAGCGATAACGATCACGACGGCGACCGCGCCCATGAGCCCCATGCCGTAGGAAAAGAGGATCAACAACGTCGCCAGCGCCCCGGCGCCCACACAGAGGGCCACGCGTCGTTTGCCGGCACTTTCGGTGGCGAGCACCAAACAAAGGATGAACCAGGCGCCGATCGCCGCAAACATGGCGTCGTAGGACGTGGCAAACCACGCTGCCGACGGAGCCAGCACGAGAAATGGCATGGCCATTCGGGCGGCGTGCTCGCTGGCCACTCGGCGGATGGTGATGAGCACGGCCGGGATGCCACTGATGGCGATGGCCAGGATGAAGGTCGCCGCCCACCCCGGACCGGGAAGTCCCAACCGATCGAGGCCGCCCAGCATCAGCGGCAAGCCCGGCGGGTGCCCGCGCACCTGCACGCTGTAGGTGGGAAGGGCATCGGTGAACCCACGGAGGTACCCCAATGGATCTCGCGAGACGTCGGCTGCCGCTGCTTCGAACATCCACCACTCGAGCCCTCGGGTGAGCCCACCGTCGGGGTCGATCCGAGCGAGTACCACCCACCACAGCAGCGTTGACCCAGTGGCCAGCGCTACCGCCGCACGCCAACGGAAACGGGCGATCAGACGAGGCAGTGCGAAGGCTCCGGCCAGACCGACACCGACCGGGATCAGGAATCGCGGCCCGAAGTCCTGCCGAATAGCGCCGAGGATGGGGGGGACGTACAGCGTGATGGCCACCCGTTGCGCTTCGAGTAGCAGGCCCCATACCCGGCCGAGCACGATCACCAAGAACCAGAGCACGAGCAGGGCAATGGTGGCGACGGCGGGAGGGGTCTGCCGGGCGAGGACCGTTTCGATCGGCGCCGCGCCGGCTTTCCAACGGGCGAGCAAACGCCGTCGCCGAGTGCTGGTGGCGTCGGCGGTCACCTCGTCCTGGTCGATAGCTGGCGATCCGGTGGTCATTGGGGTTGTCCTCTGCGACAAGCGTCGGGCACGGGATCTACAACGCTCACACCGGGCTGGATGGTTCCGAGGACACAATCGCATTCGCCCGTGACCTGCCGCGTGGATTGGCCCGTGGATTGGCGGGTGGATTGGCGCGTGGATCGGGGGATTCGGGGAGGTCGGCAGTGCATGTGCTCGTCGGTTTCCTAGTCGCGCGCCGGGAGACCCAAACACACACAGGCGGTGACGGGGCCAAACACGGAGAACAGATCGGGCATCGTAAGCTCGACCGGTGTTCGCTGTTGCGTTGGCTGGGTTGCTCCTTCTTCCGGGGTTGGTCGATCTGGCATGCCGACCAACGTTTCGGCGCTTGGCATTCCGGAACATCACCCGGCGTCGGGGGGAAGCGGCGCTGGTGATCCTCGGCGGCGTGCTGGGCACTGCGATCATCACGGCGTCGTTGGTCGTGGGCGACACGGTGAACTCGGCCGTGCTCGGTTCAGCGGCCACGAACCTGGGTCCGATCGACGAAATCGTCAACGCTCGCACCCCCGATGAGCTTCGCCTGGCGTCGGACTCGCTGGGCCCCGATCCGGCTGTGGTCGGCGCTCACTCTGTGCTTGCTCGCCGTTCGATTGCCGCGACGATGGTCGCAGTTGCAGACGTGAACCCCAGCACCGACCGGCGAGGAATCAGCACCGCCGAACTTGTCGAGATCGATTTCGACGAGGCCAGACGGCTCGGAAGAGACCCGGCCGAAACGGGGTTCGAGAGAGCGGGCGCCACCCCCACGGGTGACGAACTGGTGATCAGTGAGGTGGCGGCTCGCACGCTGGGGCTGTCGGGTGGCGACGCGGTGCAGGCGTACTTGGCGGGCACCCCGCACCGGTTTGTCGTTCGGGAGGTGATTCCCGAACGCGGCATTGCCGGCTACGGAACGATCAGTCGCCTTGGCACACCCACCCCAGTTTTTGTTGCACCGGGAACGATCGAGCGGGTTTCGCTGCCGAACAACACAGCACCGGGACCGGTCGGACCAGACGGTGCTGCGCTCGAAGCGGCGCCGGGAAGTTCCGTGGCGTTGGTGCACCAGCTTCTCGTCGCCAACGGTGACGGTGTGATCCCGGACAAAGACCGCAGCGCGTTCGTGACGCGACAGATCGTGGCCCGACTGTCCGATGCTGGTATCACCAAACCGGACGTCAGTCGGGTGAAAGAGAACCTGCTGCTCAACGCTCAACGCTCTGGCGACTCGATCACGCAGCTCTACCGCGGCGCCGGAATCTTCAGCGTGGCGGCCGGTGTCTTGCTCTTGGTCAACCTGTTCGTGATGTTGGCGGAGGAACGACGAGCCGAACTCGGAATCATGCGGGCCGTCGGTATGCGCCGCAATCACCTCCAGCGTGCGTTCGGGTTGGAGGGTTCGATCTATTCCGTGATTGCGACGATGCTCGGCGGGGTGCTCGGCGTTGGTGTCGGCTGGGCCATTGCGCGGGTGTCCGACGCCATCACCAGCGGTTCGCCCAACGCTGCCGACTACCCGTTCACCTTCAAGACCACCAGCCTGCTCGGCGGCATGGGGCTCGGTCTCACAATCTCGTTGCTCACCGTGCACGGTACGAGCCTGGCGATCTCGCGCCTCAACATCATTCACGCCATCCGCAACATCACCGGAGCCGTGCCGCGGCGCCGGTCGCCGTGGGTCTTGGCGACCTGCGCCTTGGGTGTCGTGGTCGGCGTCGCGGTCGCAGCGCAAGGCATCACCGGATCGAAGCCGGCGTTGGCGATTGCCGGGCCGCCGCTGGCGCTCTTTTGTGTTCTGGGGCTCACCGCTCGATCACGAGGTCGACGCCTGATCGCGGTGTTGGTGTGTACCGCGATCCTCGTCTGGACCGGGGGCATCTATTCGTTCCTGCCGCAGGTGATGGGGTCGCCAAACATCGACACCTTCGCTGTGCAGGGGCTGATCATGGTGGCGGCGGCGACGGTGCTCGCCACGAACGCTGACCGGCTGTGGGCACGCGTATCTCGCGCCGCCAGTGGGGCCGGACTGGGCCTGGCGGGACGGTTGTCGCTCGCCTATCCCGTGGCCCGACGGAGCCGTACCGGCATGTTGCTCGGCATGTTCACGTCGGTGATCTTCACCATGACATTCCTGACCCAGATCGGGGCGGTGTTCAGCGGCCAGGGTCCGCAGATCATCAACGATGTTCGTGGTGGTTTTGACGTGTACGCCGATGCCAACCCGGCGAACCCGATTGCCGCCGAAGCGCTCCTGGCCCAACCCGACGTGGACCGTGTCGCCACGCTCACCCGGTCACTTCCGCGGTTCACGAGCAAGAACGAGTCGGCGCCTAAAAACTGGGCGCTCACCGGTTTCGACGCGGCATTGGTGGAGGTTGGCCCGCCGGCATTGGCCGAACGGTCGTCGGGGTATGCCGACGATCAGGCCGTGTATCGGGCCGTGCTGGCCGATCCGTCGTTGGTGATTCTGTCGGCGTCGTTTCTCCGTAGTGGTGGTGGACCGCCGCGTGATCTCGTGGATCCGGGCGACGCCATCACGGTTTTCAACCCGGCAACCAACGCGCAACGTTCGCTCACCGTGGTGGGGGTGCTCGGGCGCGACATCACCTTCCTCGGGGCGCTGGCTGGCGCCCCCTTCGTTCGAGAACTCATGGGACCGGCGTCCTCGCCGAGCCGTTCGTACGTCAAGGTTCGTGACGGCGCTGATCCGGCGATCGTTGCGGCGCGACTGGAAGCCGACCTCGTGGCGAGCGGTGTGTCGGCTGCCGGCTTTCAGGAGGATGTGGAGCGGATCCTTGCGCAGAACGACGGGTTCTTCGCATTGTTGCGCGGGTTCCTCGGCCTCGGTCTGGTGATTGGCATCGCCGGGATGGGTGTCGTGATGGTGCGGGCGGTGCGAGAGCGACGACGGGAGATCGGCATGCTGCGCGCCATGGGCTTCCCCGCCAAGACGGTCCGCCGAGCCTTCCTGCTCGAGGCAGCGTTCATCGCCACCCAAGGGATCCTGCTCGGCATCCTCCTTGCGCTGCTCGTGAGTTACCAGTTGTTGGTGCACTCCATGGCGTTCGGCGACCAACCGCTGCCGTTCCAAGTGCCGCTCGGCACGCTTGCCGTGATCGCTGCCTTACCCCTGATCGCCGTCCTCGCCGCGACCGCCGCTCCGGCGATGCAAGCCGCCCGCATCAAGCCCGCCGTCGCCCTTCGCATTGCCGACTGACCAGCCGACGAACCAGCCGACGAACCGGTCACCCGTCCGGTCACGCTCACGAATACTTCAGGCGAGGCGTTCCACGAGGGCGGTGGCGACCGCTTCGAGCCACTTCGGCGTCAGCTCGAGCATCGTCGGCACCGCATCGGCGAGAAGCCGCAAGTTGATGTCGGCGTAACGGTGGACGAGCAGATTGCGGAGGCTGGCGGCGGGAGCAATCGCCTCCGCCAGCGCGGGTGAGATCGCCCCGATCTTGGCCAGCCCAAGGAACGAGTCGCGGGCTGTGGCCGGCGACGGCTGCCCCGCCGAAACCAGGAGGTGGCCGTTCACATCAATGGCCAGGTCGACAAGAACCTGAAGGAACCGTTCCACCGCCGCTCGTGTGATCGGCTCGAGTTCTAACCGCTCGATCGTGATCTCGCCCATCCCCTCGAGATCGACGAGCGTGGATCGAATCAAGGCGAGCCGACGGGTGATGACGTCGGGATCGGACCGCCGCGGGGTCATGCTCCCTGCCAGTCGGCGTACCACTCGGTGATCGACGACGGCCGGCGTCCGCTCATGGCCAAGAGATCAAGATGGCGGAGCCAGGCGGTGTCGCGCCGTTCGGCGACTGCCTGTATCTGCGCTTCGGCCCAAGCTCCGCGTTCCCGTTCGAACAGCCCAATGCCCGTGAGTCCCGCCGCCCGGAGCACCGGGTCGGCATCATTCATCACGGCGAGATCGATGTGGTCGTACGACGTGAGTGCCGTGAGCGCGTCGAGGGTTTCGAGTGGACGCAACGGTCCGGCGAATTGCACGGCGATATCGAGATCGTGGGGCGAGGCGCCGAGTGAATCATGCTCGCCGCGTTGGTTGGCGTGCCACGCCACGACGGCACTGCCGAAGCTTCCGAGCAGTTCGATGCCCAGTCGGTCGCACAGCCGATCGATCGTGCCGTCTTTGCACGCATCGAGGAGGCCCTGTAGGGCAGTGAGCGCCTCATGGTCGTGTGCAAGATCGCCGTGATTCGCATCGGCGGTCGGCAGAGGTGACACATCGTGAGGCTACCGGCTCGCCGAAGTAGCAGCGCGGAGTTGCTCTATCGCTCGACCTACCTTCTGAGGTAGATTCTCCGGCTTCCTCGTTCCTCCGCTGTACTCCGTGACCCTTCCCGTCCCCGCACCCCACTCTGAATCGGCCTCGCCGGCCGATACCGCCGCCGGCCCGCCGAGCGACCTCGACATCCCGTCCGAAGTCGGCCCCGATGCGTTTGTTGTGGACCTACCGCCGCCGGTGGCGGTCGGTGCGCTGGTGGAAGTGTCGTTTCTCCCGTCGGACCCGCCCCGCCACGGGCGGTTCGTTTTGTGGTCGCTCGATACCCTGGTGCAGGCCCCGATCGTGCACACCGATACCGGGATCGACCTGGCGATTCCCTCGACGCGGTCCGATCTTGAAGTGGCATTCCCCAGCGGAAAGAACCGCGCCGGTCGAACGTTGGTCACCGCTGACGTGCAGGCGGTCGAGATCGCCATGCCGGACGCGATCGACTGGCTGGCCACCCATCGGAACACTCCCACTACCTCGGTTTCGGTCGAGGCGTGGAGCAAGGTTGTCCGCGTGGCGTTGGGACTAATTGCCCGGGGTCGCATCGTGCCCGGGGTTTCGGCCGGTGGAAACGACACCTGGCGTGTCGGCCCGCTCGACCCGCACGACGACGAGTTGCTCGCCGCTATCAGTGAGGCGCTGCCCCCAGCGGCCTTCACTGCAGTGATCGATCCCGACGCGATCGGTGCGGTGGTGCCGCCGGGCGGTGCTGGCCGCCGTCGTGCCGATGGCCAACCTCCGGCTTACCTGTACGACCCGCAATGGCTGGTTCGGGTGTGCCTTGATGCGGTGGCGGATGCTTTCGTACGCACGGCGGGGGCTCCGGTGCTCACGAGGTCACCGGCCTTCGCCGCTCGTCGCACCACAGATGTGAGCGCCTGGCCGGATTGGCTGGCGGCGGTCGACCGAAGCCTCACCGCCGGTGCTCGCCCCGTCCTGCGTCTCGACCTTCCCTTCGATGACGAACACCTCGCGGCGTTGACCGAGGGGGTCGACGAATACGACCTTGACATCACCGCCACATTGTTGCTTCGTAGCAACGCCGACCCGAGCCTGCTGGTAGAGGCCGAAGCGCTCTGGGATGCACCGGACTCGGTGATTGCCCGGTTTGGTGAAGACGCCGAGACCGATCTGCTCCTCGCCCTTCGCCGCGGTGCCACCGTGTGGCCTCCGCTCAAACGGGCACTCGACGACGCTCGTCCCACCACGATCGCTCTCAGCCCCGATGAGGCGGACGACCTCCTCGGGCCGCTCACCGACGAGCTCGCCGGTGCCGGCTTCGAAGTGTTGTGGCCGGCCGACCTGCTCCGGTCGAGCCTCACCTTGCAGGCTCGCGCCACCACGCCGAATCCCGGCAGCGTGGTGGCCTCAGGGATCAATCTCGATTCGTTGCTCGATTTCCGTTGGCATGCATTGCTCGACGGCAGTGAACTCACCGCCGCAGAACTTCACGCGCTGGCCGAGGCCAAGCGCCCATTGGTGCGGTTGCGGGGTCGATGGGTGGCCGCCGATCCCGAGATGTTGAACCGGCTTCGTCAGCGGCGCAAGGTGCGTGCCGCCGATCTGCTGGCGAACGCGATCAACGGCACCATCACGGTCGACGGCGAGACGATCGACCTTGTGGTCGAGGGTCCGTTAGCCGAGTTGGCGGATCGTTTGCGAGCGCTCGACTCCGCCCAGGAGCTCCCGGAACCGGTCGGGCTTGAGGCTGAGCTGCGTCCGTATCAACGTCGAGGCTTGGCGTGGCTGCATGAAATGACCGACCTCGGCTTGGGCGGGTGCCTGGCCGACGACATGGGGCTCGGGAAGACGATTCAGCTCATCGCGCTGCACCTGCATCGACACCGTGACGACCGTCCGAACCCGACCGAGCCCGTCGGCCCGACCCTGGTGGTGTGCCCGGCCACGCTGCTCGGCAACTGGGAACGGGAGGTTGGTCGGTTCGCTCCCGGGGTCGAGGTGCGCCGGTATCACGGGGGCGAGCGTCATCTCGACGACGTGGCCGACGATGAGATTGTGCTCGTCACCTACGGCTTGATCCGCCGCGACCGCGAGGCGTTGGCCGAGATCGAATGGGGTTTGGTGGTGGCGGACGAGGCGCAGCACGTGAAGAACCCGTTGGCCCGTACCGCCCGAGAGCTTCGGCGAGTGCCGGCCCGTTCACGCCTCGCCCTCACTGGCACGCCGGTGGAGAACCGGCTCACCGAGTTGTGGGCGTTGCTTGATTGGACCACCCCCGGGTTGCTGGGTCCGCTCGATGTGTTCAAGACCAATGTGGCGGTGCCGGTGGAGCGCGACCGCGACGCAGAGGCCACACAACGATTCAGCCAGATGGTGCGACCGTTCCTGCTGCGCCGGAAGAAGTCCGACCCCACGATTGCTCCGGACTTGCCGGCCAAGACCGAGTCGAACGTGATCGTTCCCCTCACTACCGAGCAGCTCTCGTTGTATGAGAGCTGTGCTCGCGATGCGTTGGCGGCGATCGAGGAGACCGACGGTATCCAGCGGCAGGGGTTGATCTTCAAGCTCTTTACCGGCTTGAAGCAGATCACTAATCACCCCGCCCACTTCCTCAAGGAAGCGGGCCCGATTGCCGGCCGATCCGGAAAGCTGGCGGCGTTTGATGAGCTGGTCGACGCGATCATCGATGGTGGCGAGTCGGTACTGGTGTTCACGCAGTACGTCGAGATGGGCAAGCTGATCCAGCAGCACCTCAACGATCGCGGTGTGGCGAGCCTGTTCTTGAACGGCAAGGTGCAGGTGAAGAAACGTCAGGAGATGGTGGACCGGTTCCAAGCCGGTGAGGTGCCGGTATTCCTGCTGTCGCTCAAGGCCGGGGGGACGGGCCTCAACCTCACGAAGGCCAACCACGTGATCCACTACGACCGTTGGTGGAATCCGGCGGTGGAAGATCAGGCCACCGACCGTGCCTACCGGATTGGTCAGAACAAGGCGGTGCAGGTGTACCGACTGCTCTCCGAGGGCACCATCGAAGACCGCATCGCCGAATTGCTGGAGCGCAAACGTGACCTCGCCGATGCGGTGGTCGGGGAGGGTGAAGCCTGGCTGTCGAAACTCAGTGACGATGAGCTGCGCGACCTGATCGGTTTCGGTTCGGCCGACACGGCCTCCGCCGACGACCGCAAAAGTCGCAAAGCCAAACGCTCTGGATCTAGCTCCGGCTCGGGCTCTGGCTTGGGATCGGGCTCGGGCTTGGGCTCGGGCTTGGGGACGACGCACGACGGGTTCTCTGACGGCACCGATTTGGGCGGGCGCTGATGGCTCCGCGTCGAAACTTCGGTTCCACTTGGTGGGGCAAGGCATGGATCGAGTCGCTCGAACAGCGCGCCCGGCTCGATGCCAATCGGTTGCCGCGGGGGCGCACGTATGCCCGTCAGGCGCGGGTGGGAACCCTGCATGTGGAGCCGGGTTTGGTGAAGGCACTGGTGCAGGGCAACCGGCCCACGCCGTATCAGGTGCAGGTTCGTGTCCGGCCCTTCAGTGACGAGGAGTGGAAGACGACGCTCGATGTGATCGCGGCCAAAGCCGCCCACGCTGCCGCGTTGCTCGACGGCGAACTGCCACCGGAGATCTTGCAGGAAGCACAGTCGGTGGAGATCGAATTGCTCCCCATCGCCGGTGAGGTGGGCACGAACTGTTCCTGTCCGGACTGGGCGAATCCCTGCAAACACGCCGCCGCCGTCTGCTATCTGATCGCCGACCTCATGGACGACGATCCGTTCACGATCTTCCTGTTGCGGGGCCGGGCGCGTGATGCGGTACTCGCCGGCGTTCGGTCGCGTCGAAGCGGTAGCGCTGATCCCGCGGCGTCGGCTGCTCCGGGCGGACGGGTGGATCGAGCAGGGTTGCCGGGAAATGCGGGGCTCGTGGCACGGGCCTCTCGACGCGACAACCCGGTAGCCGTCGCCGCCCGAAACGTGTGGAAATCAGCGGGCGATAGCAACGACCAAGCCTCCCGACTCGATGCGGTCGAGCGCATGCCGCTAGCGCAACACCCGGGCACTCCGGCCCCGCTGGCGTTGGACCCGCCGCCGGCGAGCGGGATCAGTCGTGCCGATCTCACGGCTCTGGCGGCCGATGCGGCCCGGCGGGCGTGGGCAGTGTTGGCAGGAGACCAATCCAGCGGGCTCGGCCTCTCCCGCGATCACGACGTTGCCCGCCGCGGAAGCATGGCGCTCGGCACGCCAGCCTTCGACGACGTGGCCCGGTTGGCCGCGATGCCGGTCCGCCGCTTGTTGGCGCACGCGGTGGCATGGCAGTTCGGGGGAGCGGAGGGGGTCGACCTGACCGACAGCACCTGGGTGCCGAAGGCGGAGCAGATGGCCCCGGCCAAAAATGTGCTGCAGGAGTTCGGCGCCAACCCGCGACTGCGCGACAACCGGGTGAGCGCTGGCGACTTTCAGCTTCGGCTCGGACGGAGCGGGCTGTGGTATCGGTTTGAGCGGCGAAACGGCGCGTGGGAGCTGGCGGCGCCGCCCGATCTTGATCCCGCCGAATTGTTGCTCAGCGAGTGACTCCGGCGCTGGTTCACGACTTCTCCCCTTCTGCGGAAAGGTTGGCTCGGGGTGCACCGATGCGGTGGGAAGGGTGGAAGTGGTCCGGTCCAGGATCTGACTCGGAGCACAGCCACCCGGCCCGGTAACGTCAGTGGGCCTCCGTGGCCAAGTGGTTAAGGCAACGGACTTTTAATCCGATGATCGTGGGTTCGAATCCCACCGGGGGCACCACAAAATCCCAGGTCAGAGGTAGTGCCAGTAGTAGCAAGTCCTACCAACGTTCAAGTGTGTAACATACATTGTAACATACATCTGGTAGGATTCGCCCGTGAAGGGATCCGTAACACAGCTCCGTCCGGGGTACTGGCAGGCCCGGGTGTCGCTTGGCCGCGACCCGTTGACGGGCAAGCCCAAGTACCGCACCAAGGCCCTCCGGGGGACCAAGCGAGATGCCGAGAAGCAGCTGGCGCTGATGGTCGTCGAGGTCAATGCCGGCAAACAGGTGCAAGGCGGGTCAAACGTCCGAGCGCTCATCGACCAGTGGCTCGAGCACATCGAATCGCTCGGCAGGTCACCCACCACGCTCACCTCGTACCGGTCGCTGCGTGACCAGCTCCCCGCGGGGTTCCTGGCGAAGCCCCTCCGAAACGTCACCCCGAAGATGATCGATGATCTCTACGTGATGCTCGGGTCCAAGAAGGGCCGTGGGGCCTCCACGGTCCACCACTTTCACCGGCTCCTTCGCGCTGCGTTCAATCAAGGGATGAAGTGGCAGATGTTGGACGTGAACCCCGTCAAGCTGGCTACGCCTCCGCGGGTGCTGCAAGAGGAGATCGACCCCCCGACGGCGGAGGAGGTGAAGCGGGTGGTCGCCATGGCTGCACAGTTCAACCCCGAGGCAGTTCTGTGGTTTCGCATGCTCATCGCCACGGGGTGTCGTCGGGCCGAGGTCACGGGTCTTCGGTGGAGCGATGTGAGCCTTGCTCGCGGTCAGCTGACGATCCGCGGGTCCGTGGTGGAGGTGGGAAGGGACCTCGTGGAGAAGGACACCAAGACCCACCAACAACGGAAGGTGACCCTCGACAAGTACTTCGTCGCTGCCTTGCGCGCGCACCACGAGACTGTGGTGGAGAACGCTCGCATCGGTGGTTACGAGTTCAACGAGGCTGGGTTCGTGTTCTCTGACTCCCCCGACGGGGCCGAGCCGATCTCACCCAATCGCATCTCCAAGGCATGGCAGCGCTACGCCAAGAAGGCAGGGGTCAACGCTCGGATGCACGACCTTCGACACTTTCAGGCGAGCGTGCTCCTCGACGCCGGTGAGTCGATCACCACCGTGGCGGCTCGGCTTGGTCATCGCGACACCGCCACAACGTTGCGGGTCTACGCCCATCTCATGCCCGGGGCCGATGACCGGGCAGCCGAGATCATGGGCGACATGTGGAGTAGCTGAGTGCTTGGCCTCGGATCGAGAGCGCAGCGGCACGGATTCCCGCGTCGGCAGGGGCGTTGTCGAATCCCTCTTTGTCCGATTCGGGTGGTTCGGTGGCGTTGGTAGGTATGGAGACAAACGGAACAGATTCGATGGCCAATTCGGCGGTGGCCGGGCTCAGTGGCCCGTTGTGGGTTGATGCCGAGGAGTTGGCGACCATGCTTGGCGTGACGCCGCACACGTTGCGCCGGTTGGCGCGCGAGAACCGGTCACCGGTGCCTGTTGTTCGGGTGGGGACTCGGTGGCGGTGGTCCCGAGCGGGGGTCGAGGCCTTCTTCGGAACGACCAGCCGGTAGCTACGCCCTTGCTGAAGGTCTGCTGATCTGCCCTCGAAAACTGCAACGGCCCGCGACCACGAATGGTCAGCGGGC
>JANOSD010000058.1:0-23429 GCA_031415655.1 Actinomycetes bacterium | reverse complement strand
CCGCCGGCGTAGGTGTTGGTTTCGCCGTGTCGTCCGCCCGCACGTTCCTCGCCGACCGGGGCAAAGAGGCGGCGATCGGGATCCTGGCGATCGGCGTCCTTGTGTGCGCCGTCGCGGCGGCTGGATTGGTGAACATCCACTTCCCCGGTTTCGCACTGTTCGGTGCGGGAGTTGGGGCGTTTTTTGCCTATGTATCGGCGCAGCAGATGATCGCTCCCCCTGATCCGCCGGCCGCCGCACAGGTACTGCTCCGACGCAACGGTGCGCAGCTGCTCGAGATGCCCGGTACCGGGAACTGCATCTGGGCGACGCCAGATGGTCGGATGCGCGTGATCGTCGGTGCGCAGCTTCCCGACGGCACCACGGCCGACGAGGTGCCGAAGCACAAAGTGGTGATCAAGAGCCGACAGCAAGCTGCGGTGTTGTTGCGCCGAGTGGCTCCGGGCGGCGTCGAAAGCACGATCACCTGCGTGGTCGACATCTCCGTGCCGACGGTGCGCGAGGGCGACACCACCATCTGTTCGGTGTCGAGCCTCACCAAGGTGCTCGCCCGTCCCGCCAGCTGATCGTCGGCGACTCTTCATGCACGGAGGACGGACCTCGTTCGGGAAGCCCGCGCTCAGGTTCAGGGTCCCTCCTGCCGAATGAGATGCGTTGGAGCGTGTCGCTCCATAGCCAGGACCCGAAACCAAAAGGCCCCCATGTCAACTCGTTCGGTACGCCGTCCCCGTGTGTCACAGATCGTCTTCGCGCTGGCCGCCGTAGTGGTGGCGGTCGGGTGTGAACCGCTGCCGACGGACGGAACCCAGGAGCCGGCCCTCGTGGGCAACTGCACCGCCAGCGGCTCGCGCATCTGCACGCAGCTCACTGTCGGGGGCACCACCCGCAAGTTCTTCACCCACCGATCGCCACAGCTGTCTCCGGCGACCGGGCGACCGGTGGTGCTCTTCTTCCATGGGGACGGCGGAAGCGGTGCGGCCAACCTCGCCAGCCTGTACGCACGGACCGATCTCGACGGTGCGATCGTGGTGCAGATGGACGGTCTGAGCAACACGTGGTCGTTCTACATGGACGGGACGCACGTGGACGACGTCGCGTTCACCAAGGCCGTGGTGGATGGCATCAAGGCCGGCACGCTGCTCACCGGCCTCCACATCGACCCTCATCGGATCTACGCGATCGGCAACTCGCGTGGTGGGTTCATGGTGAACACCCTCACCGTGGACAGTCGTTCCGCTGGACTGTTTTCCGCCGTCGCTCCGATCGCGGGCAACTTCTATTGCGAGTCGGGCGATGCGGTCTGCACTGCTCGAGTGAACGGCACCGGCATGGCCATCTCGAGCGCCCTGGTGAGTGTCAACGGCGATGCCGACGGGGCGGTCCCTCCGCCGGCTGTCGTTCCTACGCCGCCCACGGCCACGATCACCGGCTGGCCCTGGCCGCACGCCAGCATGGCGTACGCCCACGGGTGCGCCACTAACTTCCGGTACGTCGTCGAGCTCGTCCCTTCGATGAGCGGGAAGCCGACCTATCTCTACCGCCCGGACGGTGCGTGTAGCCATGAGTTGATGATGGTGCTGGTCAAAGGTGGCGGCCATGGAGTTAGTGGCTGGGAGACGCCGGTCTGGAGCTGGCTGAGCTCCCACGCGAACTGATCCCGCCGACTCGGGCCCCATCCGGCATCGTCGAGGGGACTGGCGGCCCCGTGCCCCGATCGTTCCGTCAGCGGCACGTGGATCGGTGTGCTGCTGGCGGCTGCCGGCGTGGGCGTGGGAGTTGGGTTTGCGCTGTTCGGGGCGGGGGTTGGGGCGTTCTTTGCGTATGTATCGGCGCAGCAGATGATCGCTCCCCCTGATCCGACGGCCGCCGCGCAAGTGCTGCTCCGTCGCTACGGCGCGCAGCTTCCTCGAGATGCCCGGTACCGGGAACTGCATCTGGGCGACGCCTGACGGTCGGATGCGCGTGATCGTCGGTGCGCAGCTTCCCGGCGGCACCACGGCCGACGAGGTGCCGAAGCACAAAGTGGTGATCAAGAGCCGACAGCAAGCTGCGGTGTTGTTGCGCCGAGTGGCGTCGAGTGGCGTCGAGTGGCCCCGAGCGGCGTCGAGAGCACGATCACCTGCGTGGTCGACATCTCCGTGCCCACGGTGCGCGAGGGCGACACCACGATTTGTTCGGTCTCGAGCCTCACCAAGGTGCTCGCTCGCCCGGCCAGCTGAGCGCCCACCAGCCAGAGGTATCGACGGCTCGGCCGCGGGTCAAGCGACGGCGACGGCGTTGCCTCCCGGTTGGGTGGATCGTCCCGAACGAAAGAGAAGGATCATCCACGCCGCCCCGCCGAGCACGATCACCACGGCCGGGTTCGGGTCGGGGGTCACGAAGGAGAACCCCAGCACGGGAAGCGAAAGCCCAAGTTCCCACCACAGGAACGAGGTGTCGACACCCTCGTTTTCGATCACCCGTTGGAGGTTTGTCGACGCCACCACCGTCAGGATGAGCGCGCCGCCGAGGAGCGGATCGAAGAACAGCAATACGGGTGCGGCTGTCGCAGCGATCACGGTGACCGTGAGTGTGGCATCTCACCAGAGCGGCGACTCTCGTTGCCACAACCGGCCGATGAACCAGCGTCCGTGCCACGTCCGCTCCGCGGGAACGATGGTGGAAGTCAACCAAAGGATTCCGACGCCGAAAGGTGTTGTTGCGCCGAGTGGCCCCAGGCGGCGTCGAAAGCACGATCACCTGCGTGGTCGATATCTCGGTGCCGACGGTGCGCGAGGGCGACACCACGATCTGTTCGGTGTCGAGCCTCACGAAGGTGCTGGCCCGCCCAGCGAGCTGAACGCCCAGCGAGCAAAACTCCGGCGAGCTGGGTGCTCGCGGGTTACCCCTTCGGTGCATGATGGCGATGAGAGCCGATCGCTCGGTTGGGTGGGCCGCACCGAATGGGCGAAGGACATGCCGTGGCGGAGGGGATGGTCACAGCCAGTTGTCGGCTCGGTGGTGCTGCGCGAACATGGCCATCCACAACGGAAACGTGAACACGGAGCGGCACGGATCGCCTCTTGCCCAAAAGGCCTTGTCGAAATATTCCGACATGGGTACATTGTCGGAATATGAAGACAGTTCCGACGGGTAGCCCCCACCCCTACCGCATCTATTCCGCCGCCTCGCTCGGCGTTGCCATTCGTCATTACCGGGAGGAAGCACAGCTCACGCAAGCACAACTTGCCGAGGAGGTGGGGCTTCATCGGAGCTATCTCTCCGAGCTCGAGCAAGGCAAGGAGACGGAACAACTCGCTCGCATCCTCCGGACGCTTCGTTTCCTCGGCGTTCGCATCACGCTCGACAAGGCCGATTGGTGATCACCGACGAGCTCGACGTTTGGCTTCACGGCGATGTTGTCGCGCGGATTCACAGTGAGCGCCGAGGTCCACGACTCGCGTACTCGCCCGTGGCCTTGGCGCGATATCCGATGGGCACGCCGCTGCTTTCGCATTCGCTCCCCGTGTCCATGCGTAGCTACCCACAAGGGGTCGTTCGGGCATTCCTCGATGGACTGTTGCCAGAGGGGCTTGCCCGTGGAGCGATAGCCCGAGACCTCGGCGTGTCGCCCACAGACACTCTGGCGCTCATTCGAGCATTGGGTCGGGACTGTGCTGGCGCGGTGGTGATTCAGTCAGCCAACGACCCGCCACCGCCCATTGCGAGTGTCACGGCAGCCGAGTTGCTCACCGAGAACCAACTTGGAGAGCTGGTACGCAACTTGCGAAGCGCGCCCTTGGGTGTCGGCGGGCGTGTGCGCATCTCGCTGGCGGGTGTCCAAGAGAAGCTGGTGCTGACAAGAATGCTGAACGGTGCGTGGGGGGAGCCCGGTTGATGGAACCCCGTCACCGCACATTCTGAAACCGCCAATTCCCTCGTATCCGCACACGGTGCCCAACGAAGCCTTCTGCATGCGGGTAGCTGCCTCGGGCTGCCAACTGCGCCCGTACACACGACGGTCATCGCCGGTCGCGAGCTCATCGTCGTCGAGCGGTATGACCGTGTCGTCACCGCGGAGGGCTTGGTGCTTCGGCTGCACCAGGAGGACATGTGTCAGGCATGTGGGCTGCCACCTGAGACCAAATATCAGGAGGATGGTGGCCCCTCGCTACGAAAGGTGGCCGGCATCCTTGCCGATGTGGCCGCACCGAGGTCGCGGGAACGACTGCTGCAAGCGGTGGTGCTGAACTGCGTGTTGGGAAACGGCGACGCCCACGGAAAGAACTTCTCGCTTCTGCACGAACCGACGGGGGCGGCGCAGCTCAGTCCGCTGTACGACTTGATGTGCACGTTGCACTATGGCGACGAACGCCTCGCGATGCAGATAGATGAAGTCACGCGCACGAAGCGCGTCACTGCACAACGGATCGTCAACGAGGCCACGAGCTGGGGGATGAATACGGCGCGTGCCTCGGCGATCGTGACGGACCTCCTCGCTCGAGCTCCTGATGCGATTGCGAAGGCGCAGGCAGAAACCGACGGGCTGCCAGACGAGATCGTGCAAACGGTGGTGGATCAAATGCGTCGGTTGACTGCGCAGTCGTGATGGTGTGCGGAACGCCGAACAGGCTCGTAGGGGACGCCGGCCGGTTCCCCACCGACCCGGGAGTGAATCATCCCAAGCTGTCCGAGGGCACCGCCTACGATGTCGGCTCCGGCCGCAAGCCCACGTAGCGAGTGGCCGGGCCTTGCCCTTGTAGCTCAGGTGGATAGAGTGCCGCTCTCCTAAAGCGGATACGCGTGTTCGAGTCACGCCGGGGGCACCCACAAAACCGCAGGTCAGCAACGTAGAGCCCTCGGGGCTCGCAGTGGCGAGCGAAGATGGCTCTGGGCCGGGTCTCGCGAGCGTGTGCTTGGTGGGCGGGACACACTTGGGGTTGTCTGCCCCGGTTGGACGCCGAAGCCGTGAACGAGATATCCGCCACCGGCGCGGGACGCAACCGCAGAAGGGTGCCGGCACCGGTGTCGCCGGTGGCTGGGAGAAGGTCCCACATTTTTGCCGGCAGCCGTGCCGGATTGCGGCGCCATCGAGCCACTCTGATGGGCGTGGCCTGGTGGGCGTGGCTCGATGGGCGTGGCTCGATGGGCGTGGCTTGCTGGGTGTCGCTCGATGAGACGAAACGGTCCGCCACGCCGCGGTGGGAATCGCCGGTTGGTCACCCCTCCGCAAGACCACTGCATCGTGCCCCAGGGCTCAGCAGTAGTCGAGGGCTCCGGCGAAACCACCGGCGTCGCGGGCATTCCTGCACGGCGTCGTTTGGATCCGTTGCGCCCCTCCGTTGATGACCTCGAGCGCCAGTTGGTTGGTGTCCGGGCCGTGCCGAATACTGAGCGGCATGGATCAGTTCACGAGTCTGGTAACGGGAGCAAACACGGGCCTCGGCCGAGTCACCGCGCAGGAGTTGGCTGCCCGTGGGGATCGAGTGATCTTCGCGTGCCGCTCAGAAGCCAAGGCACGCGAAGTCATGGATGCCGTGTCAGCGGCCACCGGCAATGACCAGCTCGAGTTCCTTGCCCTCGACCTCAACGATTTGGTCCAGGTGCGCGCCGCCGCTCAATCGCTGGTGGAACGTGGCGATCCGCTCCATTTGCTCGTCGCCAACGCCGGTGTCGCCGCTCAACGGGGGGCCACAGCCCAGGGTTTCGAACTGGCCTTCGGCGTGAACCATCTCGGACACTTCCTGTTCGTCACCGAGGTGTTGCCCCTGCTCAAGGCGGGCTCGCCCGCACCGGACGGTGCTCCCGCCCGTCTGGTGGTGGTATCGAGTGGCAGTCACCGTGACGCCAAGAACGGCATCGACTTCGACGCCCTTCGCCAAACCACTTCCAGTTTCTCTGGCATGCCCGAGTACGCGGTGTCGAAACTTGCCAACGTGCTGTTCGTACAGGAACTGTGCCGGCGCACCTCACCAGAGGAGCTCTTCGCAGTTTCGCTGCACCCCGGAAACCTCATCGGCACCGACGTGATGCGCCGCGTGCCCCGCCCAATTGAGGCACTGGTGAAACGGTTCCGGCCGACCCCCGAAGAAGGAGCCCAGACCTCCATTCTGTGTGCCACCTCACCCGATGTCCTCGAACACCGAGGCGCCTACTACTCCGTGCTCAAGCTGACGGACCCCGCCCCACTCGCCACTCCTGAACTAGGAGCCGAGCTCTGGCGGCGGAGCGAAGAATGGGTTGCCTCTGCGTGATCTGGCGGCGGTGCAGCATGCTCACGGCCGGAACTCTGAATAGTGGAGTCGGCCGGCCCGCAACTGGCCTCGGTGAGACGGCGGGGCCGAACTCGGACGGTCACCAGATCCATGTTGGAATTCGCGCCAGGACTTGAAGGGCACGTGGGTGGTCACGATCAGGCTCGTGCGCTCCGGTGCGTGCAGATACGGCCGAAGAGCGAGTCGGCTACGCCCAACGCGAGGACGACGGTGCTCAACTCCTGTTCCGGCTCGCCAGCGTCTACGAACGACGATTCCTCGGCATCGGATGGAATTGGCCCTTCAAACAATGGGTCCGGTTCCTACCCGAACACACTCAGCGTCAGTCGGGTTGACCGGCTCCGGTACAACTGTCACTTCCTATCGACGGCAATTTGTCGGGACCTCAGGTTGTGTGGCCCGAGGTCAGACTCGGCGTGTGTGGGTTGCGCGTTATCTCACGGCGGCCTGGCGAGACCTGGGGGTCCTGGCTGAGATGTTGTGGTCGTTTGGTGGCGAAACCGGACGACATCACGAATATGCTGTGACCCGTTCGAAGCGGTGGCGTCGAACGAAGGGGCACCCCGGAGGACGAAGGAATGGCGGCACGTCGAGTGACACAGCAAGACGATTCTCGAGGCGGGAAGGAGCGGGCACGGCCGGCCGATCGACGGCGCCGGGCTCGGCCGTCCCTGCGATTTCTCCCCGAGTTGCTCGCCGCCATCGTCGTCGCGGGGGCGGTGTCGATCGCCGCGCCGACGACCGCAAGCGCGACCGCAAGCGCGACCGCGCCGCGGGCCGGCATCTCCGCCACCATTCCCGGGGGCAGCGGCAATGCGGCCACCCTCGTTCCGGCGGCGCCGGCTGGCGACGATTGGCTGAGCTGGGCGAACTGGTATCGGCAGTCCGTCGGCTTGGCAGCGCTGACGGAGTCGCCGGTTCGCACGACAAACGCCAAGGCTCACGCCAAGTACATGGTGGACTTCGGCGTCGACAGCGAGTGTGCGGGCTACCCCCATTGTGAGAGCCCGGGCAACCCCAATTTCACTGCCGCCGGCGATGACGCGGGTCAGAGCAGCAACATTGTTCGTGGCGGTGGGTCCATCACCGAACGTCAGGCCGTTGACGGATGGATGGCGGCACCGTTCCACGCCCTCGGCAACCTCAATGAGCAACTTCAAACGTCGGGGTACGGCGGCTACAACCATCCCGACGGCGCAAACCCGGTGAAGGGCGCGGCGGCGATGGACGTCATCAATGGCATCAACTCCGGGGTTCCGAAATCATCCACCCCGATTGGCTTCCCCGGGAACAACAGCATCATCCCGCTCACGTCGGCGGCCCCCGAGTCCCCAGATCCGCTGGCGCCGTGCGCTGGGTTCGCGCTACCTGCCGGACTGCCGATCATCGTGAAGTTCCCGACGAACGTGAACGTGAGCAACGCAGTGGGCACGCTCACGCAAGCGGGCAATGCCCAGCAGGCATGCCTCACCAAAGCGGCGGATTACCCGAACGTTGGCGGATCGATCCTGTCGACCTACAACGCCGTACTCCTGATCCCGAGGAACCCGCTCACCCCCGGATTGCCCTACACCTACACGATCAACGCCGGAACCAATCCGAACGCATCGTCGATCACCAGCACCTTCACGCCGTTCGGGCCGCCCACGTTCGTCCCCATGACCGGGGCGACCGCTGGGATCAACCAGGCGTCGCTCACCTGGAACACCCCGTCAAGCAATGGTGGCCGGCCGATCACGGGGTATCGCATCTATGCCTACCCGGCGAACGGTGTGGGCTCGCCCGTCGTCGCGAACGTCGGCGTCGTGAACGCCGGCACCATCATCGGGCTGAGCCCCGGCACGAAGTATCGGCTTGAGGTGCATGCCATCACCGACGTGCAGGAAAGCAACTCCGGAGGATTCACCCGCACGTTGCCGGCCGTGCCCGACGCGCCCACCAACCCCGTCGTGGAGACGCTCGCGACCGGCGGTCGAGTGACGTGGACGGCGCCGACCACCCCGGCGAAAAACGACTTCGCATCGGCGGTCCCCGTCACGAGCTATGCGGTCACGTCCTCGCCGGGAAATGTCGTCCAGATCGTCAACGCACCTTCCACCTCGCTCGACCTCACCGGCCTGCAACCGGGCGTCACGTACACGTTCACCGTGAAGGCCACGAACGCCGTCGGCCAGTCGGTCTCATCGGTGGCATCGAACTCGATCACCCTCCCCGGACTGCCGGCCGCGCCCACGGTTGGTTCGGCCACCGCTGGAATCCGTTCGGCGACCGTGAATTGGACCCCTCCGCCCGCGCCGTCGAACGGAACGTGGGGCCAGTCCGCTGCCGTTACCGGCTTTCGCGTGACCGCATCTCCTGGTGGCACCACAGTGGACTTTGCGCCAGGCGCAACGAGTGGCGTGGTCCCGAACTTGGCCAACGCCACCGCCTTCACCTTTAGCGTGAAAGCCCTCAATCCGGTTGGAACGTCAACCGCTTCTTCCGCCACGAATCAGGTCATCACGCCAGCGGTTCCTGCGGCGCCGGGTTCGGTCACGGCGACGCCCGGGAATGCGCAAGCGACGATTGGGTGGACCGCGCCGCCGCTTCCGCAAGGTGGTTTCGCCGTTACGGGCTACACCGTGACGCTGACGCCGTCAACGGGAGCACCCATAGCCATCGTCGTGAGTGTCGGAGCGGCGGTGCTTTCGACGCCGGTCACCGGGCTGGCGAATGGAACGGCCTACACCGTTGCGGTCACCGCCGTGAACGGTGTTGGGGTAGGGCCAGTCGGCAACGCCGTCGGCCCGGTAGTCCCGCGTCGTGCGCCTGATGCGCCGGCATCGGTTGTTGGCGCGCCTGGCGATGGCCGTATCGATGTGTCGTGGGCTGCGCCGGCGTTCGACGGCGGCGCGGCTGTTTCGGGCTACACCGTCACGGTCACTCCGGCGGCTGGAGTACCCATCGTGCAGAACCTGGGTGCCGGCGTGCGGGCGGCTGCATTCACGGGGCTGACCAATGGCACCAGTCACTCGGTGGTGGTGAGCGTCACCAACGTGGCCGGCACCACAGTCGCACCGACGGTGACCTCGCTGCCCAAGGTGAGCCCAAGGTTCCATAGCGTGGCGCCGTTCCGGGTGCTCGACTCTCGACCGGCGCCCGATGGGCCGATCGGTCTCACCGGGGCGTGGGGGCCGGCGCAGACCAAAGAGCTCGACGTCACCGGCGTGGCCGGTTCGGGTGTTCCTGCTACTGGCGTGTCCGCCGTGGTGCTGAACGTCACGGGCGTGGCACCGTCATCCACCACCCACCTCACCCTCTTCCCGAGCGGCGAGGCCGCACCGAACGCGTCGCACCTGAATCTCGGCGCCGGGCAGGTACGTCCCAACCTCGTCGTGGTGAAGGTCGGGGCCAACGGCAACGTCTCGATCTTCAACAATGCCGGCACCATCAACGTGCTCGCCGACGTGGTCGGCTGGTACGACGATGGAGCGCCTGCCGCGGGGGGAGACGTCTACCGTGCGGTCACCCCATTCCGCGTCGAGGACTCCCGTGAACCGGGGTCGCAAGCGCCGGGTGCCTGGGGCTCAGGGGAAATCCGGGCCATCACCGTTGCCGGGCTTGTCGGCTCGGGTGTTCCCGCGTCGGGCGTGTCGGCCGTTGCGGTCAACGTCACCGGCGTGGCCCCGTCGGCCGGTACGCACATCACCGTGTTCCCGTCCGACGTCGCGGCTCCGAACGCGTCGAACCTAAACCTCGGCGCCGGTGAGGTGGCCCCCAACATGGTGATCGTGAAGGTAGGAGCTGACGGCAAGATCAAGTTGCGCAACAACTCGGGCAACGTCCACCTCATCGTCGACATCGTGGGCTTCTACGTGAACGAGCCGTCCGGCGGGCGTTTTACACCGCTCTCGCCGTTCCGGGTGCTCGACTCGCGTCCTGGCGGGATCGGACTATCGGGAGCGTGGACCGCCGCGCAGACTCGGGCGCTCACGGTCGTCGGGGTCGCCGGCTCCGGCGTCCCTGCCACGGGAGTGACGGCGGTCGTCCTCAACGTCACCGGCGTCACACCCACGGCCACGACCCACGTCACCGTTGCGCCTACCGGCGTTCCACTTCCCACCGCGTCGAACCTCAACCTCAACGCCGGTGACGTGCGGCCGAACCTCGTGGTGGTGAAGGTGGGTCCAGACGGAAAGATCAACTTGTTCAACAACAGCGGTTCCGTGAACCTGATCGCCGACGTGGTGGGCTTCTACGACTGATCGCTTCTCCGTCGGGCGCGGCTCTCCGGCCGAACGGGGCCCCAGGACCGAGGTGGTTCCCGCGCACCCTTCCCGCGGGGATCGTGGGCGAAGGCCGCTTCACCGTATTGGCCAGGCAGGTGTGGAATGAGGGCGACAAGAACACCAGCGGCGTCGTCCCGTTGGCGTGCCCGCTTCGAGATGGTTTGACCCACACCCTCGGTGGCGCGGAATGAGACCGCGAAACCCTGCGGATCGGCATCGATGCGCTCGGTCGGCCGGAGCGATCAGTGCACCTTGATGTGTGCGTGGATTCCGTCGACGCACCGAGCCGTGTGTCGTGCACCTGGTCTCGAGTCACCCGAACAGGCTGAACACGCAACCGACTGGCCCTGTTGCCTGCGTCGCGACAATCACGACCTGGGGTGCCGAGCGCCGGTTGGGTGGCTGAAACCCCCAACCTTTCGGGCTGAAGATGCACGCTCCTACTGCTCGCTCGGCCCACGTGCCTCAAACAGCTCGCCGAGCACGGCCCGCGCTCGTGAGGACAGTGGTTGGTCGGGCATGAGCCGTAGGCACAATTCCACGATGGCGTCGAGACTGTCGACCATGCAACGATCCGCAAGCACCCGGAGATCGCCGAGGTCCGTAGCTCTGGCCGCTTGCGCCTTCATCGCCAACATCCGGTCGGCGGACGCGGCGATCACGCGCAGGTTCGGATGATCGAAAACCAGGATTCCTCGGTTGTCGGCCCCCGGAGGAAGATATGCCGCGGCCTGCTCGTTAAGCCACGAGCCAGGAAGACCGTGCCGCCGGGCAACGGTGCGCACCGCTTCCATGAGCGCGCCATGGCCTTCGAGCACGACGCCGTCGATGTCGCGCGTTGTGCGGTCGACGTCGTACGCCAATGACATCGCGGCACCACCAATGATGTAGACGCGGGCGGTAGCACGAGCAGTGCTCAGCTCATGGGCCACCTCCCCGAGAAGGCGTCGCATGTCGTTCGCCTGCATTGGTCAGACCACCTCAAGTTCTCGGCGAGCAAGCAAGATGCCGTGCGCCTCGAACGCAGCCGGAGCGTGGACGATTGCCTCCACCCGCAACGTCTCGAGCTCCGCCCCAGGGAACCAGAACGCCGGAAGATAGCGAGTTGTCTCGTACACCCACGCTGGGGCTTCGATGTCCTCATGGTAGGCAAGGTGTTCCGCGTATGCCGCGAGGAACGCGTCCCACCGACGGTTGCCGCATGTCGGTGGCTCATGGGCGATGAGTCGAATTCGATCGCGCGGCGACGAATGCTGCCAGACCAGACCGAAGTCGTGCAGGAGCAACCGGAGACCCCAGATGTCATCGGCATCGGTGAGTTGAGGCGCGTACGCGGCGAGCTGATTCGGCAGCGGATCCGGCGCGTCCATTGACTGAGCCTACCGATGCGGTACCGGGTACGCCCCTGGAGGGACGTGGCGTCATCTGGATGGCTCACCCGCCTACGGGCGAAGCAATGCTGTTCAGGCCGACCGTTTTCGGGTCCTGTCTCGAGCGACCGACCGATCCTTCGGCCTCGCCGCCAGTGGGTGGTCTCCCGGTCTGGTCGGTACCGTCCCTCGTTGCTTGCGGGCCGAACACCATCCCGCTCAGGAAGGCGTCACCGCCAAGGCCTTCGCGTACCTGGACCGGTCACCTTCGCTGCGGTCGCGGTCGGCGCGGTCTGGTGCCGATAGGTCGGGCCACCCCGCTCCCCCCCCCCACGAGACCGTTGGACGCGCTCCTAGGAGAATCCGTGAGCGCTGGCAACCATCCACTTCGTTTGATCGGCGAACGCACCACCGAAGCTGTCGCTTCTGCCCCCACATCCCCGGGCAGGCGGTGGCGATCGGCAACAGTGCCGTGGGCCTCATCCGGTCGTCGGTTCGGGCGGCCACGGGGCTGGTGCTCACTATCGCTGATCCCGTCGTACAAGGGGTGTCGCCGATGGTGTGCTCGATCGGCTCGACCTCGCAATGGTCGCGCAGCGCATCGCCGACCAGGCCGATGTCGTGTTGGTGGCCCAACGGGTTGTCGACGCCGTCAACGTCGCCCAGCTGGCGAATGAAGTCGCTGATACCGTGGATGTGGATCCGATCATCGAACGGGTGGATGCCAAGTTGGCGCCGATGGCGCAAGCCGTGCTCAAAGGGCTCAACTTCGATCCCGTGCTCGAAGGAGTGATCAGCCGGCTCGACATCGCCGCGCTAGTGGAGGACCTCGTAGCCAAGATCGACCCCCGCCCAATCATCACCGACGCCCTACGAGACGTCGAGCCCACCGCGCTCGTCCGTGCCGCCGTTCGTCGCTTGGCCAAGTAGGACCCATTCAGGCTGACAGCGCGGGGCCGAGCAGCCCAACGCCGAAGGCCGATTCCAGCTTGTCGGCCGGAACGGGTCGGCCGTAGAGGTAGCCCTGGGCCAGATCGCATCCCAGTCGAGTGAGCTCGTCGGCCTGGTCGCGGGTCTCCACCCCTTCGGCGGTGACGTCGAGCCCGAAGGCGTGGCCGAGTTGCAACGTGGCCTCCACGATGGCACGGTCGCGAGGATCGGTGAGCAGGCCGTTTACGAACCGCCGGTCGATCTTGAGGTGGGTCGCCGGCAGCGTGCGCAGGGCTGCGAGTGAGGAATAGCCGGTGCCGAAATCGTCGATAGCAACCCCGATGCCGGCGCCCCGCAGTCGGGCGAGCAGTCCTGCGGCGGCAATGGGGTCGACGAGAAGCGCGCTCTCGGTGAGCTCGACCCCCAGGGGCGAACGGAGAAGTCTCTCGGCATCGACTCGACGAAGGATGTGGTCGACCGCATCGGGTTGCATGAGATGGTGGACGGAAAGATTCACCCAAAGGGTGAGTGGGTCGAGTTCACGCTCCGCTCGACTGGCATTCCAACGCTCCACGATCGGCAGTGCGCCATCGAGCACTTGCTCATCGATGCCGGTGACAAGCCCGGCATCTTCGGCGACATCAATGAAGGCCGCCGGCAGAAGTAGGCCTCGGAGCGGATGTTCCCAACGGACCAGTGCTTCGATGCCGGCGAGACGATTGGCTCCGAGCGCTACGACCGGCTGGAAGAACACGCGAAGCTCGTTGGACTCCAGCGCGCGCTCGAGATCGGCTTCGGTGGCACGGCGCTCAAGGTGGGATTGGCGTAGGGCGTCGTCGTAAAAGACCCAACGATTGCGACCGTCGGCCTTCGCTCGATGTAACGCCGCGTCGGCGTTTCGAATGAGTAGGTCGGCAGAAGGCGGGGTACAGGGTCCGGCAATCGGCACCGCCAGTGCGACGCCGATCGACGCCCGCGGCGTGACCCGAATCGGTCCGACCGAAAGAACCCGATCGAGTTCGTACCGAAGTCGTTCGGCCACGTGGATTGCTTCGGCGGTATCGGAACACGGCCCCCACGCCACCACAAACTCGTCGCCGCCCAACCGCGCCACCACTGCGTGATCGTTGGTGGCATCTTTTGCGGCCTCGGCCAGACGCACGCCGGCCTCCTGGAGCACCGCGTCGCCCACGTCGTGGCCATGGGTGTCGTTGACCACTTTGAAGCGATCGAGATCGATGAAAAGCAGCGCCACTTCTGCGGCCGATGACGAGGGGCTCGGCTCGAGCAGACGTCCGAGTTCGGTAACGAAGGCTCGCCGATTTAGCAAGCCGGTGAGGGAGTCGTGGTTGTTTTGATGTTCGAGTTCGGCGATCCAGCCGCGGCGGTCGATGGCAATGCCAGCAAGGCGCGCCGCAAGCACGGGTACCGACCAGTCCTCCAGCCTGGGTTCTCCGGGAACCGTGCGGTACACGTCCACGGTACCGACGGCGCGACTGGAGTCGGCATTGAGGATAGCGACCGACCAACAGGCGGCCATTCCTTGGTCAGTGGCGGTACGGGCGTGTCCTTCCCAGACGGGGTCGATTGCGAGGTCGGACGACACCGCGCTTTCGGTCCGGTGCACCGCTTCATTGGCCGTGAGGCCGGCGTTGGCGCCTACAGGGAACCCGTGAAGGAGGTCCACTAGCGACGGGGCGAGGTTGGGCGCGGCGGCCACGCGAAAGGCTGTTCCTGATTCATCGATGAGCAGGATTGCCCCGGTGAGCCCGTCGCCATGGCGTTCGACGAGGCGCACGATCTCGAGCAGGGTGTCGTCGAGGGCCTGCCCGGCGAGGAGGTGCTCGAGTGTCTCGTATTGATCCGTTGCCAGCGCGTCGGCACGGTGTTCGTCTTCCACTGGGCGCACTTCAAGCACAAGGAGGCCGAAGTCCGGATCGTCGAGGAGGTTCAGGCCAGAGACACGAACCAAGAGGTAGTGACCATCGGTGTGTCGGAGGCGGAAGGTGGCAGGGCTACGCCGCCCGGCGTGGTCGTGAAGGCTGGCGAAGCTGGTCGCCACACGCCCGAAATCGTCGGGGTGCACAAATTCCCACGGAGCTCGGCCTCGCCAGTCGTCGACGTTGGCGCCTAGCAGGGACGCCACTGCGTCGTTTGCCCATACGAGGGCAAGATCACTATCGAAGGCCACGACACCCTCGGTGGCGTCGGCCCAACGCGCGACAAGCGCGTTCGACGGAACCCGATCGGGGGCCGAGCCCTTTGTGGGAGTGGGTCCGCCATCACGCACAAGCTGAGGGTACCCCTGGACGCGGGACCGTGCTTGGCGAACGACGGCCGGGTGATCAGGTTGTGACGTTTACGCGTACTTCGCGCGTGGCAATTGGTATCGACGGGCTGCTGGTTGCGAACACCTTCAGCACGTACACATACTGGCCAACCGCAACGTCGCACTTCTCGTCCAGAACGGACCATGAGCCCGGGCACAAAGGAATGTTGTCCCCCACGGGCTCGGTCCTGGTGAACCCGAGGGGATTGCCCTCGATTGGACCGATTACTTGCACATTTACGGTGCCATTCTTACCGCTCACGACCCAGTTGAGGGCGAGAGTGGTGGAGCCGTCCTGGAGCTCGTTCACGGTAAAAGCTCGGCCTGCGGAAGGGTTCAGGGAGAAGCTCACATCAGCGGTCGTCGGCAATGTGGTGGTGGGCGCAAGGGTGGTGTTGCCGCCCCCGCCCCCGCCCCCGCCGCCTCCGCCAGCTCCGCCTCCGCCAGCAGCGGTGGTGGGAGGTGCTGTCGAGACGGGAACGCAGGTGGTGGGAGGTGCGTCGTCGCCAACGGCTCGTCCGCCGGCCGAGCAGATCGTGTTGCTGGTGTTCCCCGCGCTCGTGGTGGTGGAGTTGCCATTCGTCGTAGTTGAAATGGCCCCAGTGGTGGGGGTGGTGGGGGAGGTCGGCGGCGGGCTCGTAGCGGGACGCTGGTCGGGCGCATTGTTGGCTTTTGTCGTGGAGGTATTGGTGCCAAAGCCTCCGCCGGTGGAGACCTCCTCCTTGCTGCCACCACTCCTGAGCAAGATAGCGACAACGATCACGAAGACGGCGATGGAAGCGGCGATGCCGAGCATGGTCATCTGCTTCTTCTTGGCCGCCGCCTCCTCAAGTTCTTTGGCCTGACGTTGCCCGGCGCTCAGCTCCGCACCCCCGCCTCCCGCGCCCTTGGTGCCGGCCTTGCTCGTTGTCGCCGCTCCAACCGCGGTGCCGGCCTTGCTCGCCGCCGCCGCTCCAACCGCCGCTCCAACCGCGGCGCCGCCGGCCGCTGCCGTCCCGGCCCTCCCGGCCTTTCCGCCCTTGCTCGCCGCCGATTCGCCCTTGGACTTGGCGGCGTCGGAACCTGCCGTACCGGTGGTCTTGCTATTGGACGCGGTACTGGCCTTTTTTGAGGCCGTGGCCTTTTCGGCGGCCTTTTCGGTGGCCGACATCGCCGCGGCGGCAGCCCCAGATCCTGCCACCACCCCGGCGGCGGCAACGGCCGCACCACCAGCGCTGTCGTCGTTCTTCTTGAGGTATTGCGACCCCACCACAGGGATCGACTGCCGGTCCAACGACCCGGCAACCTTTTCTTTCAGTCCGGAAGGAGCCGCAGATACGGGGATCGCCGCAAACACGTCGATCGGCGCAAGTGGTGTCATGGCCCGCCCGCGGGTGCGCGGCGACTGTTTGGCACGGGCGTGAATGATTCGCACCGCATCGGCGTCGAACGTTTTCTTGCCTGCCTTGTCGAGGTCGGCCTTGAGCTCGTCGTCCTCAGGCGTGCCGCCGCGCCACAGGAGTCGGGCTCGCACAGCGTTGGCGAATGCCGAGGGAACTTTGCCTACAAGCGTCGTGACGTCGGCCGACTTCAGCCCGAGCACCTCGGCGATCTCCTCGGGGGTTAGGCCATGACGGAAGTGAAGGTCGAGTACATCGCGACCTCGGTCTCCGAGCACACCACCCGCTTCCCACAACATGCCGGCCACATCGCCATCGGCGGCGATGGTGCGAAGGTCAGTGGCGCGGGTGAGCCGGTCTTCGGGTCGGGCACCTGCGGGGTTCCCCACGCTTGGGGCCTTGAATCCCGAAGGCATCGACGTGCGCGTCTCACGCATGACCATCGTTGCGAACGACGCGTTCTCTCCGGTGTCGATTGACTGCCACGTGTTCGCGAACACCGTGGTGGCGAGGTCGCCGACATCGCTGGAGGGGATGCCTTTTTGTGTCGCCCGGTCCCACACGTGATCGAACCATGCGTCGAATAACCGCCCGTACGCTTTGGGTTCGCCGCTCTTGGCGGCCTTCACGAGGTTTTCGTCGCGAGCGATGCGCTCCTTCGTGGCGGTGGCACGAGCTGCTGCCGTGGCATCGGTATCGTCTCCCGTTGTGCGGTCGTCGCTCACGGTTCTCCTCGTTCGGTTGCACGACTAGGCGGGATCGTTCCCGGCCAGTCCCCCAGCAGTGGCCATCACGAGATGGCCGGAGGCAAGAATACCCCCAAACATCGTGACGACTACCGAAACACTAGTGCAGCGCTACGGAACGCGATGGCGCATGCTCGGAAACCACGGGCGCGAGCCGGGTATGGGACGCCCTGGTGGTTGGGTTTCGGCTTCCTTCGGGGAAACGGAACGGGCGAGGGGTACCTTCCCCGGGTGACCTCTGCCGTGCTCGACAGGCTCTTTGACCTGCGTCTTTTAAGTATCGCGTGACAGTTCCGAACATTGCGGTTATATTGCGAAGCGGTAACGGACGTTGCATATCGTAATGCCGGTACGGGCGAGTATCACGGTGTAGGCCGTTCCTCCACCTCCGTCCGAACCGGGACATGACGGCCCGTCCAGCTTCCATATGACTTCTCGCTTACTCCACCATCGCTCGGCAAACGCTCGCCGACTCCGCCGTTTCACCGCTCCGCTGATCGGTGTCGCTCTCTCAGCGACGCTGATCGGTCCGATCGCCGCATCCGGGCAAACCAGCGGCACCGAAGCTCAAAAGCGTGACGAAGTCCGCCGCAAGAAGGCCGACGTTGCCGCCGGGCTCGACGGCCTCACCGCAACCGACGAAGAGCTTGAAGTCTCGGTGCGGACATTGGCCGAGAACCTCAAGGCGCAGCAGGCACGGGCCCACGATGCGGGACGGGCCGTCGATGAAGCTCGCCGCCATCTCGACGTGTTGAGCGCAACCGTGGCCGAAACGCAGGCGCAAGTGGATGCGCTCAGCGTGCGAGTGCAACGCCGTGCTGTCGAGGCCTACGTGCATCCCAACGGCAAGCTCGATACCGCGGAGGACGCCCTCCGAACCGACGACTTCACCGGCGCCGAACGCAAAGCAGAGCTACTAAACGCCGCTACGGGTCACGATGCCGACGTACAAGACGAGTTCCGCGCGGCAAAGGCGTTACTTGAGAGCCAGCGAAACGCCGCAGCGGGGGCAGAAGTCGAAGCCCAACGACGTGAGGCCGAAGCCGGTGCCCAAGTCCAGCAGGTACAGGTTGCGAAGAATGAAAAAGACCGCATGAAGGCGGCGCTCGACATCCGGATCTCCAACCTGCAGGCAGAGGTGGGAGCGCTTGCAGCGGAAGACGTACGGCTCACCCAGTTGATACTGGCGGCACAAGCAGCAGTAGAGGTGCCGGTGCTCGCTGCCGCCGACGTCGCCGGTGGTGTCGCCAGCCCTTCTGATCCCTCAGGCTCGGCGACCACGCTCGCTCTTGGGGCTCCAACCACCGGTGGTGCCGCGCCCAGTGGTTCGCCCACCACTCGCCCCGTAGCGCCAGTGATCACCGCGGCACCCACAGCCCCGCCCGGAAACGTCGGTCGCCTGAGTTGGCCAGCAAGTGGTTCGGTCACTTCTGGCTATGGCCCGCGGTGGGGTGCGATGCATTCCGGAATTGACATAGCGGCGCCGGCTGGCACCCCAACGGTCGCTGCCGCCGCCGGCACGGTTATCTCGGCAGGTTTCAACGGCGGGGGATACGGCAATCTCGTCTTGGTCGACCACGGTGGCGGCATGGTCACCGCCTATGCCCACCACAGCTCAATCAGCGTCTCGGTCGGACAGCAGGTGAGTCGAGGGCAGCAGCTCGGTGGGATTGGTTGCACGGGCAGCTGTACCGGCGATCACCTCCACTTCGAGGTTCGCGTCAATGGTCGGGCGCAAAACCCCATGAACTACCTCTAACTCCAACGGTCAGCGTGCCAAGCCCGCCCCGGCTAGCCAACGCCGGCGTGCCGAGGTCGACTCCGGGGTCGCGTCGCCTCCGACGCATTGGTTGTGGTCTCACGGCGGACACCGTCAGAAGTTGTTAAGGTGGTGAACACTGTTAACTTCGGGTTGTCCGTACGCCCGAGATTGCCACCTGGGGGACCATGGCCACGCTCACGACCAACCTGTTTCACGGTATTGGCGAGTTCGACACCCGCCTCGAAGTGATCGATGGTCACTGGCCGGACGACATCGATGGCGCGGTGTTCGTGGTGGGTCCCGACAAACGTGCTCCGGGGGGTCATTGGTTTGGTGCGCATGGTCTGTTGTGCCGAATCGACTGTGCTGCTGCTGGCGACGATGGCCGGATAGTTGTCCGCGCCGCTCGGGTGCACACGCCACTCGAACGTCTCAGCCAGCGCTGGCCCAAGCTCTTCAAGACCTTTGAGTTCGCTCAGTTCTCGCCCTTTGGTGTGACCAACATGGCCAACACCAACGTGGAGGCAATCGACGGGCGTCTATTCATCGGATTCGATGCGGGACGGCCGTTGGAAGTAGATCCAGAAACGCTTGAGTACATCACTCCGGTGGGAAGCAACAGCGAATGGCTGCAGGCGATGCCGGCGCCCCTCGAGCCGCTGGTCAGCGTGGCCGCGCATCCCGCGGCCGCGCATGAGGAGCGGGCGATGTATTTCGTCAACTACTCGCCGCTTCCCGGGGACCGTCAAACATCGATCGCCCGATGGGCACTCGGTGGGCCAGTGGAACGCTGGCCGTTGGCCGGATCGCAAGAGTTTGATTCGATTCACGACATCAAGGCATCAACGAATCACCTCGTGATCTCTGACTTGCCTTTCGTGGTGGAACCGGCGGCGTTTAAGGGTGGTGAGCGCACGATCGCCAACCAAGATGTGACCCGCCTGTTTATCGTGGCTAAGGCCGATCTCCGTGCGACGCCCGCCGGGTCACCGGTGCCGGTGGTGGAAGTGACCGTTCCGATGCCCACCGGCCATATCTCGGTGGCCTCCGAGGACTCCGACGGAGTGCTCACGGTCTACTGCGAACACATCCCTATGGCCGATCTCATGATGCGAGTGACCGACACGTCGATCGACCATCGCAGTGGCGCGCTCTTCGATCCCGAATATGAGGGGCTCGTGAGCCTGTCGGTGCAGCCGGGTGTGGTCGGGCGCTACCGGATCGATGCCACCTCGGGCGAGGTGCTCGACGCCGAGACCGCGTGGGATGATCGCTTTTGGGGATCAATCCTGACGGCGAAGGACCAGAGCTCACCCGAGGCCCGTGCGGACTACAAACACCTCTGGTTCGCTGGCCTTGGCTTCGACCCGGACCTTGTTTCCGAGGCGTGGTGGAAGCTCTACGCTGTATCGGGGAACACCTCGCTGGTTCCCTTGGATGAGCTGCCGACCTCGGCCAAGCCCGGGGCGTTGGCCCATTTCGATCTTGAGTCGATGAAGGTCACGGAGGTGTACGAGTTTGCCGATGGGGCCTTCCCGTCGCCACCGACCTTCGTGCCGCGTCGGAACGCTGACGGTCCCGGCGACGGCTACGTCGTGGTGCTAGTGCACCAGGATGGCGACAAGGAAATCCAGATTTTCGACGCCCACGACTTGGAACGCGGTCCGTTGGCGCGAGCGTCTGCCGCTGGCTTCAATCCGCCCTTGCTTCTCCACTCGTGCTGGATGCCCGACCGAAAGGGCCCCCGACCATCGGCGTATCGCGTGCCGATGTGGAAGGACGTCGTTGGAGCCGTGGCCGCGATACCGAGCGTCACCGCATCGTGGGCCCGCACCATTCGCCGGTTGGCCAAAGAGACGCGAGTCGCAAGCTGATCCGCCGTCTTGCGAACCGGGCCGACGGGCAAACCGGGTCCGCGCCATTGCCACCAGGATCGCGTTCCTCCCGACACGACCGCAAACTTTCGGGGACGTTTGTGCACGTTAGACGTATACAAACGTCCCGCAAACACCGATGGTCAGCGCCGTTTTCGGCGAGCTCAAGCGCCGGGAACGTCGGCGCGTCCGTGGCCTGGAGCGGTGGCCGCCCGGCGGGGAATCGAATAGCGAAGTCGACGCGCAGGGAGCCCGTCGCCGTTTCGATCCGCAGCCGTCGAAACCTTTTTTGGTTCGTGAATCCTGATCACTCCCCACCCGTTGTCGGCGCAAAGACGTTCGTACACGTCGGCGGCGTCCCTCGCACCAACTGCGAAACACGTACCCGCGGGACCCGGGAAGGGCGAAGAACGACGGCAAGACCAGCCAAGCAGGACTGCAGGACCTCCTCAAGGTCTGGTGGGGTCGCTCCAAACTCCGTCTCCAACAGCGAACTGCGGACGCGACGTCCTGGAGGAAGGCCCTAGGTACTTCGTCGTTCATGAGCTGAGCGGCCCGGAACCAGCTCGGTCGTCGAGTGCGGGTATCCAGTGACGGCGGATCGCGCTGCTCGGGATGCGCTTGTAGCCGGCGCACCGCCCGATACACGGGCGCTGATCTGGGACGCTGGTTTGGCGTGATCTGGGATAGTCGCGTGGCGTAGGGATGGATGCCGACGGCAACCATCTCGCGAGCACCCGTCGTTGTCGCACCCGGCCGGTAAAGTAAGGGCATGGCCCGCAAGCTTTGGACAGCCGCCGAGATGGAATCGCTGAGCCGCGATCAACAGCAGGCCATTTTCGACGACAGCATCGTGACTGACCTTGCGCAGGTCCCGGCGGCGTTTCTTGCTCAGGTCAGGGCCGACGCCGAGCGTCTCATCGAGTCTCGCGAGACGCAGCACTCCGACTGATTTCCGTTGAGTAGTGAGCGGCGAATGGTCCGGGTCCCCATGATGTCTTCGACGAGCTCGACCGGGTCCTTGGAGCTGACCGCGGTCCCAACGGTGAGCCCTCGGTAAACGATTTCCTGACAATCGACCTCTTGCTCATCGTGGAGGCCTTTGCCGCGCGGTGGGACAACCTCCCTGATGCGATCCCGGGTCGAGCGGACTATCGGATGCTTATCGCCGCCGGCGCGCTGGTCCGAGGGTTCGTCGTTCTCGGCCAGCTCGTGCCGGACGGTTCGATTGAGTTGCTCAGTATCCGGCTCGACCTCGACACCGAGTGGGATTAGCGAAACCCGATCGACACGCCGACCTGACTACCGCGGACGGAGCCGGCGATCAGTGCAGCAGTTTGGCCGCGCCTGGGGAGGATCGAGACTGTCCTTTTGGGACGGCGTTCCGTTCAGAGTCTGGCGATTGAAGACGTTCTTATCGTGGTCAGCCAGAGTATTGAACCGAGGTCGATTGCCCCCGTGACAGGTGTCCTCGAAGGACTAGACCACCGAGTGCTACGGCACCCAGCAGCCATACCACAATCACGTTTTCGAACTCACTCTCGACCCCGCCCCGAGATGGAAGGGATGCCACGACACCATGCCAAGTCGACTTGCCGGTTCCGACTCGTAGGTGGGACTGCGATCCCCGCAACACTATGGAGGTAGCCGCCGACCGAGCATCCCAGAATGCTGACCATCCCACCGGCGCGACATCCCCGAAGGGTCGTACAAGCGACGGCTGATCTTCGACGCACCGGATTCACTGCGTGGCACTACCGGCGTTTCGCCGATATCCGGTCGGGGATCGGGACGGCTTGGCGGGTTTTCAGGGGCTGGTCGTCCTTCCCTTTCCTGCATGTTATCTCCCATAAATAGGAAATACAGTGCTACGATGCGCTGGTGCGTTCCGCTGCCCCGACCCTCGCTCCACTGTTTCGTAGCGACCACCAACTCAATCTGCTGGCGTCGCTGTTCCTCTACGGGGGCGAGTGGACGATCGGTGAACTGGCCGAGCACGCGTGTGTGCCGCTCTCGACCGCCAGTCGTGAAGTGCACCGCTTGGTCGATGCTGGTCTCGCCACGCTCAAGCCCAAGGGCCAGCTCCGACTCGTGACGGCGAACCAGGATCTACCGTGGGTTGGCCCGCTCGTGGAACTCCTCGACCAGACGGTGGGCCCGATTCACCATTTGCGGGGCCTGCTCGACGAGTCGGAGTGGGTCGGCATTGACGAGGCGTACGTGTTCGGGTCCTGGGCGCGTCGCTACCACGGCGAATCGGGGCCTCAGCCCAACGACCTGGACGTCGTACTCATTACGGCCACGTCGCTTCCGACGAACAAGATCCTTCGCTTCCAGCGCCAACTGCAGGACCGAATCCACATGGGAGTCGATGCGTTCGCAGTGACCCCGGCCGAGTGGGCGAGCCTGAAAGGCCACGAATCCCTAGCCGACATCAAGGACAACCCCACCGTGCGCGTCACCCGCATCTCGGCCACGAGCGAGGGGTCCGCATGAGCGACAGCGGCGCAGCGGGCG
>JANOSD010000057.1:0-35587 GCA_031415655.1 Actinomycetes bacterium | reverse complement strand
GGAGCAGGAGAAGCGGTCACGCACCGACTGTACCGAACGGGCACGGATCGCTCCGCTCGCCGACGAACGCCATTTGACATATCGGTCGATCTGATCGCTTCAAGGCCGCCGAGGCTCCCGAGGCCAAACGAATGTACGATTTGGGGTACTGCTGTTCGATAGAGTCACGAACATGGTCTCCACATCTCCTGCCCGGCATCGTCGACCCGTGCCCCGTGCGCCCGGTGCCGTGCAACGATCCTTCGACGAGCTCGGTGCGCCCCTTTTCGATGTCACGTTTTGTGTACTTGACCTCGAAACCACCGGTGCGTCCCCAAAAACGTGTGCGATCACGGAAATCGGCGCAGTAAAGGTGCGCGGAGGCGAATGCCTCGGCTCGTTTCACACACTCGTGAACCCCGGGGTAGCGATCCCGCCGGAAATCACCGTGCTCACCGGCATCACCGAAGCCATGGTGATTCCCGCGCCCAGAATCGGCGAGGTGCTTCCAAGCTTCGAGGAGTTCGTGGCAGGAACGGTGATCGTTGGCCACAACGTGCGTTTCGACCTCTCCTTTCTCAACGCCGCCCTCACAACCGCTGGCCGATCAACGTTCACCAACCGTGTGGTCGACACCCTCGGTCTCGCCCGCCGACTCGTCCGAGATGAAGTGCCCAACTGCAAACTGGGCACCCTCGCCTCACGTTTCCGGCTCCCCCATCAACCGGCCCACCGAGCCCTCGACGACGCCCTCGCCACCGCTGATCTGCTGCACCTCCTGCTGGAACGGGCAGGCAGCCTCGGTGTCACGGGGCTCGATGACCTTCTCGCCCTCCCCTCCATGAGCGGACACGCCCAGGCTGGCAAGCTCAAGCTCACCACAGAACTCCCTCGGAACCCCGGCGTGTATCTCTTTCGCGACCATCGAGGCAACGTCCTCTATGTGGGCAAAGCCACCAATCTGCGCGCTCGGGTCCGCTCCTACTTCTCCTCCGACGATCGACGAAAGATCGGGCAACTACTCCGGGAGACTGCCGTGGTTGACCACCAGGTATGTACAACAACGCTCGAGGCCGCAGTCCTCGAAATCCGCCTCATCCACGCGTTGCTGCCCCGTTTCAATCGCCAATCCACCACGTTTGGCAAGTACTGCTATCTCAAGCTCACCCTCAACGAGCCCTTCCCGCGTTTGTCGGTCACCCGGTCGGCAAAACCCGACGGTGGCCTCTATCTCGGTCCGCTCACTTCGTCGGCCTCCGCCGCGCTGGTCGCCGACGCCATCAACACTGTCTTGCCGCTACGGCGCTGCACGGAGCGGCTACGCGCTCCCGGGTCCGGCCGAGCCAAAACGCTCCGGGAGGGGACCTGCTCCCTCACGCAGCTTGGTGTGGCCCATTGCCCGTGCTCCGGTGAGATCAGCCCGTCCGACTACCAACACACGGTCGACCTTGCCGTGCGCGGACTGAAGGGCGAGGCCTCGCTCCTCTTCGAACCGCTCATGGCCCGGATCACGCATCTGGCGAGTGTGCAACGGTTCGAGGAAGCGGCAGCCACACGCGACCGAGCAGCAGCGCTCTCCGCCGCCCTTCGGCGCACCCAGCGCCTAGAACAACTCCGGCGAGCCGACCGGCTGGTGCTCCACATCGCCGGGGTCACCGTCGAGCTTCGTCACGGGTTCCTTACGGCGATCGGCGAACCCCGGGAACCGTTTGCCCCCCGTTTCGTGGGCAATCCCGGATCTTCGGTGCTCCACCTCGACGCACCTCCGATGAGCGGTCCCCTACCCACGACGGCTTCCGGTGGGGCTTCCGGGTTCACGCCGAAGGAGCACGCCGACGAACTCTTGGCGGTCGCCTCCTGGCTCGAACGAAACGCCGCGAAAGTCACGCTGCTCGACGCCGACGGGGAATGGTCCACGTCGTGGCCCGCGCTGCCCCCATTCACACCGATACCGGTACGCTCATAGTCATGCGTGAGGTAGTTCTGTGGGTCGTTGCCATGTTGGTCACCTGGTGCCTGTTGGTCGGCATCGCCATCGCGGTGCTCTCCTGGCGGCTTGATCGGCGCAATCGGGTCAGCCCAAACCATCCGTCGTCGGCTCCGATGTTGTGGCTGTGGAGCCCCACTCGCCCCGCCGTGCTTCATCGTCGCCTCCGACGCACCGTACAACTGACCCGTCTCGGCGTTGCCCCCCCGTCCTCCGCCGATCCCGAGCTATCGGTACCCCGGCTTCGGGAACAACTCGAGCAGCAATCGGTCGTGCTCGATCACCATGTTGTGATGTCTTCACGGCTTCCCCGTCCGCACCGACGAGTCGCGCTTCGCCAGCTCGACCATCAGGTGGTCGGACTGGAACACCTCGCCCGTCGGCTCACCAACCTCGACCAACGGCCCCACGGTGTGCAGGCTTCCGGGTGGCACCAGTCCCCGGCCGAGGCACTCAACCGCCTATCCGATGATCTCCATCTTCTCGAAGAAGCACAAGCGGAAATCGACGAGGTTGAACGGGTGGGTTACACCAAACCGAACGCCTACACCGGACGCCCGGCGTCAGCTCCGCCCGACGTTGGAGACAACCCGCAACCGCTCGAGGGCGGCGGCGGCTCCACCGGTATCGAGGCTGGCGAAGGCACGTTCGAGGCCATCGGCAATCGAGTCGACCCCACCCGACGCCCATAGTCCCGCCGCGGCGTTAAGGGCCACGATGTCGCGGTACGGGCTGCGTTCGCCCGAGAACACTCGCCCCGCAATCTCGGCGTTGGTCTCGGCATCCCCACCCGCCACTGCGTCGGCAGGGACCTCGGCCAGCCCGAAGTCGGCGGGCCGGATCTCATAGGAACGCACCTCACCCTCGGCCAGCTCAAACACCGTGGAGGTTCCTGTGGTGACGAGTTCGTCGGTGCCATCGTGGCCGTGGACCACCATGGCTCGGGTGATTTCCCGCGACCGCAGGGTGCCGATCACGACCGGTGCGAGCGCAGGGTCACTCAACCCAATCACCAGTCGACGAACACGCGCCGGGTGCGACAGCGGGCCGAGGAAGTTGAAAACGGTGGGGACGCCAAGTTCGGCCCGAACTGGCCCGGCGAACCGCATGGCCGGATGAAAGGCACGGGCGAAACAGAACGCAATCCCCGCTTCCATGAAACACCTCGTCACCTCGAGTCCGTCGACCTCAGCATTCACGCCGAGCGCTTCGAGCAGGTCGAATGAACCGCTGGTGGACGATGCCTTTCGGTTGCCGTGTTTGAGTACCGATTCACCCGCACCGGCCACTACGAAACAGGCCATCGTGGAAACGTTCAAGGCGTGGGCACGACGAGAAGGTGCCCCGCCGGTGCCGACGATATCGACGGGGTCCGACCCGTCCGGCAGGTTGATCGGCGCAGCGGCGGCGAGCATCGCCTCGACCATCCCTCCCACCTCGTCGACCGTTTCGCCTTTCATGTGCAAGGCCACGATGAAGGCGGCGATCTGGGCCGGGGACGCCTCGCCCGAAAGAATTTCCGCCATCGCTACTCGTGCCTGCGCGGGCGTGAGATCGCGCGAAGCGGTGAGTTCTCCGAGCACGGCACGCCATCCCCCCATCTCGTCGAAGGTCGGAGTAGGGGTCGACGTCGGAGTAGAGGTCGACGTCGGAGTAGGGGAAGACATAAGAGAACGATTCAGGCCGAGGGAAGGACGATCACGCGGATCGACGAGCCGAGTCGGCGTAGGCGGCGCGGCGGCGTTGGCGAACGATTCGTCGCCGCTCCCGTTCGGTTGCGCCACCCCAAACCCCTTCGCGCTCCTTGGAGCCGAGTGCGTATTCCAGGCACTCGTCCTGCACCGGACATACCGCACAAACCGCCTTCGCGGTATCTGCCTGTTCGTCGTTGTCGTCGGCCGGATAGAAGATCGTCGGATCGAGGCCCTGACAGGCTGCTTTTACTCGCCACTGTTCGGTCTTCACGTCCTCATTCCCAAAGTTTGAATCGGCTTCCCGACAGCGCCGGTTGCTGTGGGAGCGGCGATTCTCGCAACCCCGCACCGCCCGTGTCCAGATGAACAAGGAAAACTCTTCGTTTCGAAAAGTCCCTCCGATGCCAAACGGCGATCGTCAGCCACCGTGGCGAAGGTCGTGGAGCAACGACTCCACCGTCGCCGGCGCGAGTTCCACCACACCTTCGAGATTCGGATGGGTGACCGCGAGATGCACCGGACCCTGCCCAAACAGCTCGACCTCGGTCGGCGAGAAGGAGAAATGCACGTAGTGCACCGCCGCCGTGGTGTGGTCCCGGGTAAGAAAACGGGCATGGTCCGGGTCGACCACGCAAGGGACCCTCACCTCGGCCTGCGCGCCGAGCCTGAACTCCACGTGGGCTTCGATCCCCACCAACTTCGGAAGCCACGCACGCAACTCCTCGTCGGACACCAGCTCAATGAAAAGTGTGGCAGCCAAATTTGCCGGCTCCGGGACGAGCGGGTTGTAGACCTCGAGCTCCGCTTCGATCTCGTGGTCATGGATCATCTTTTCAATCCGTGCCATCTCTTGAATCTGGAACCGAATCGTGTGGGCGTTTTCGAACACCAAGGTGATCTTGTCGGCGACCGTCACGCGCCGCTTGTTTTTCAGCGCGATCACTTCGCTGAGGAGTTCAGGACGAGCCCGTTCGTAGGCCCGAAGGTCGGAGATGTCATCGAGAGTGAGCTTGGGCATGGAACGGCCCTTTCAGAGCGAGTGGGCGGATTCGCAGTCAGCCTTTGGGAATGCCGTAGGCGCGGGCGAAGAGTTGGATGGGATGTACCGGCTGCTTGCCGGTCTCTTGGATGATGCCGCCGTTCGCCAAATGGCAGTCGCCGGCAACCGTGTCGTTGCCGGCTTTCTCTGTTGCTTTGTCGATAGCCGCCGCCATCTTCTTTGCGACTTGTCGGCTCATGTCGTAGTTCTGTTCGCGGTAACCCCACGTCCCGTCGATGCCGGAGCACTCCGCCACCACGGTGACTTTGGCGCCGGCCAACTTGAGAATGTCGCGGCTGCGAAGCCCGATGTTCTGGGCCCGCAAATGACACGGCGCGTGGTAGGTGATCTGCTCATCGATTGCGCCCTCGAAGTTCGTGTCGAGCGTGGTGTTGTCCGCCTTGTGAAGCCGCCACAGGTATTCGGCGGCATCGAAGGTGTGGGCAGCCACCAGCGCCGCATCCGGCCCGCCGATGTAGTCGGGGTAGTCGTTCTTGATGATGTAACTACAGGTGGGCTGTGGCACAACGATGTCGTTGCCAGCGCGTACCGCCTCGGCGAGCACGCTGATGTTCTTCCGACCTTGCCGAACAAAGGTGTCGACGTCGCCGCTGTGTAACCACGGTGCCCCGCAACACTGTTGCCCTTCTGGCAACGTGCACGCCACACCGTTTCGTTCGTACACCTTTACGAGGTCGTGGCCGATCTCAGGCGCTTGGTACTCCACGATGCAGGTGGGGAACAACGCCACCTTGCCTTGTTCGGAGGGTACCCGACACGGTTCTTCGGTGGTACGGCGCTTGAACCAGGTACTGAACCGTTGCCGCGCGAAAGGCTGGAGCACCCGTTCGGCCGCAATGCCGACCGCTTTTTCCATCGCCTTGCGGGGCAGGCTTCCTGGCGTGAGCGCCCGGTTCACGATCGGCGCCATTGCCGTGCTGGCCTTGCCGTTCAGGTCGGTACGACCGAGGGCCTGACTGGTGAGCTTTTCTTTGACCGTGTGATGTCGGTTGTTGTGCAGCACCTGCTCGGCCCGCAGCATCAGTCGCGGGAAGTCGAGGTTCCACTCGTGCTGATCCGGGGTATACGGGCAGTTGACGAAACAAAGCTTGCAGTTGAAACACTCGTCAACCACGTGGTCCTGTTCCGCCGGAGTCATCTTCCCAGCATCCATGTCGTGACTGTCGACATACGAGAACAACGTGGGAAACGATGGGCAGAACTTGAAGCACAGCCGACACCCATGACAGAGGTCGTAGACCCGCGTCAGCTCACCGCGTAGATCGCCCTCATCGAAATACTGGGGGTGGAACGGGTCGTAGGTGGTGGTCATGCGCTTCCTTCGGCCGTGCCCGGGTGAAGAGGACGCGTCGCGTCCCCTTCACCCGGTCGAACGACAATGCGTTGGCTCAGAGCGACTCGAGCGCCGTCTGGAACTTGCCGGCGTGGCTCTTCTCCGCCTTAGCCAGCGTTTCCATCCACTCGGCGACTTCGTCGAAACCTTCGTCACGAGCGGTCTTACTCATGCCCGGGTACATCTCGGTGTACTCGTGGGTCTCGCCGGCAACGGCGGCAGCGAGGTTCAGTTCGGTGTCGCCGATCGGCATATCGGTGGCGGGATCGCCAGCTTCGGCAAGGTACGCCAGGTGACCGTGGGCGTGGCCCGTTTCACCGTCGGCGGTGGAACGAAAGAGGGTGGCGATCTCGGGGTAGCCCTCGACATCGGCCTTCTGCGCAAACCAAAGGTAACGACGGTTTGCCTGGCTCTCGCCGGCGAAGGCGTCCTTCAGGTTCTGGTGGGTTTGGGTACCCTTGAGGTCAGGCATTTGCTGACTCCTTTTTCTTGGTGGATTGGATAGAAATACTGGGGGATCGGGCGTTCATCCGGAGTCGGTTTGGCATGCTTGGCAAAGACCCCGAAACACCACTTCCGTCGCGGTCACCCGGAACCCTTGAAGGTGCCCGGAGCGGGCTCGGGGCATGTCGACTCCATCGAAGTCGACCGCGAGATCCCGCACTTGGCCACAGCGTTCGCACACGGCATGGTGATGCGCCGTGGTGTTGGGGTCGAATCGGGCGGAACCCACCCCGAACTGCAGTTGGTGGAGCTCACCCATCGAGGTGAGGTCGTTCAACGTTTGGTAGACGGTGCGCAATGAGATCGACGGCATGTCGGCGGCAACGGTGTCGTACACCGAATCTGCCGTGGGGTGGGCGTCGTTGCCGTGGAGAGCCTCGAAGATCGCCACCCGCTGGGGAGTGATCTTGAGCCCTTGGCTGCGGAACAGCTCCGTAAGCTCGGCGGGTGCCTTCACGGGCGCAACTTACCCCGACTCCCGCCCAATTTGCAATTGTTGTTAGACAGGAATCCCTGCGAATATTCCCCGCCGCGGCTCGGCGCGTGTTCCAGTAGCGCTTCGAAAAGCGGATTCCGAGCCGCCGTTCGGAGCCTCGCGAAGGCGTCACGTCGAAAGCCCCCTTGTTCTGGGCGGTGGGACGGAAGCCGCCGAATGGTTACTGGGACACGCTCCTGGTCCCCTACCGATCGGTAAGGACCTCAACGGCGGAAGGCGCCCCGATCTCCTCTACGATGCCGTAATTCACTCGGCGACAAGCCACATGTCGCCGGCAACATCTTCGCAGAGAAAGTACCCTGATGCCCGGAGCCTTTGATCGAGCCGACGCCCTCCGCCGCCTGGCCGAAACACCGTTCGATGTGCTGGTGATCGGCGGGGGGATCACCGGTGTTGGTGTCGCGCTCGACGCCGCATCCCGAGGGCTTCGTACGGCCCTCGTAGAGCGTGATGATTTCGCCTCCGGTACCTCGTCGAAGTCGTCGAAACTGGTGCACGGCGGACTTCGTTATTTGCAACAAGGCGAGGTGGGGCTGGTCTATGAGGCCCTCGCCGAGCGCCAGCGACTCCGACTCAATGCCCCCCACCTTGTCAAGGTGCTCCCGTTTCTGATCCCGATCTTTAGCAAGGATGGCGTGATTCCACCGAAGATCGCTCGACTCATGGGCAGCGCAATGTGGGCCTACGACCTCACCGGCGGGGCGCGGATCGGCAAGTTGCACAAACGAGTCACCGTCGACGAAGCCATGGCCTACATGCCCACGCTCCCCCGCGACCGCCTCGCTGCCGGCTACCTCTACTACGACGCCCGCGCCGACGATGCCCGGCTCACCCTCGCCGTTGCCCGGACCGCAGCGATCGACCATGGTGCGGTGATCGCCAACCGTTGCGGGGCGGTCGGGGTCACCAAGGACTCCGCCGGAAAAGCCTGTGGCGCCACCGTCGAAGCCGATGGTCGCCGAATCGACGTGAAGGCTTCGATCGTGGTGAACGCCGCCGGTGTTTGGTCCGACGATGTGCGTGCGCTCGACGAGGGCACGCATCCAAACTCCATCCGGCCGGCAAAGGGCGTCCACATCACCGTCCCCTGGAGCAAGATTCGCAACGACATCGCGGTCGTCGTGCCCGTACCCAAGGACTCCCGATCAGTGTTCGTGGTCGGATGGGGAGCGCACACCTACATCGGCACCACCGACACCGACTACGACGGTCCGATCGATGATCCACAGTGCACGCCCGAAGACATCGACTACGTGCTGCGGGCCATCAACTTCTCCTGCACTACGGGGATAACCCGCAGCGATATTACCGGCACCTGGGCAGGGCTACGACCGCTCGTGAAAGACGCGGGAAGCAACAAAACCGCCGACCTGTCGCGCAAACACAAGGTGCAACGTTCGGCATCCGATGTCATCACCATCACTGGCGGCAAACTCACCACCTATCGCCGCATGGCTGCCGACACCGTCGATGCAGCCATGGATTTGCTCGGCCCCACCGGACTCCCCAACGTGCACGGCCGCTCGCGCACCAAGAAGCTCCGCTTGCGTGGCGCCGAGGGGTACGACGAACTGGTGAAGGGTGCCGCTCGCATTCCTGCGTCGGTAGATGCCGCCACCATCGATCATCTCGCCAACCGCTTTGGCGGCGATACCCACACGCTGCTCGCCATGATCGATCGCGATCCGTCACTGGCCGAAGCGCTGGTCCCCGGCCTGCCCTATCTCAAGGCCGAAGCGCTCTACGCCGTCCGCTACGAAATGGCCCAAACGCTCGACGACATCCTCACTCGCCGGACCCGAGCCCGGCTCCTCGCGCGAGACGCGTCCGCCGCGGTGGCGGCCGACGTTGCCCGTCTCGTGGCCGACGACCTCGGCTGGGATGCCGACGAGCAAGCTGAACAAGTTCGGCTCTTTCGGGAACTCGTTCAGAACGAACGTACTGCCGGCGACCTTCCCGAGTTGGCGCTCGACGCGTCGCTCGGCGCCTGAGCCCACGGTGCCGTTGCCGTTCCCGTCTCCAACTATCCGTACCTCTCGCCTAATCCGGAGTTCTGCATGAGCGCCTCGAATACGCCCACCCCCGTGCCACTTCCCGGGCCGGCCGTACCCACCCCGCCGATCGCCATCCAAGGCGCCGGCCCCGCGTCGGCAACGGCACGCCTCACCAACACACGGGTCGAAGTTCCCGATGTGGTGATCGCCCGCCTGCGCGACGCCTGCACGTCGGTTTCGGTGGATGCGGCAGACAACGCCGAATCATCTCGCGACTGGTGGCCACTGGCGATGGCCTGGGCGGTGGATGGCCAAGTGGCCGGCCTGGCGTCCGTGGTGGTCCGACCATCCAACGCCACCGAGGTCCCGGCCATCCTTCGCATCTGCAACGACGCCCGAATCCCGGTCACCGCCGCCGCCGGTCGAAGCGGCGTCTGCGGCTCATCGGTCCCGCTGCACGGCGGGGTGATTCTTGACCTTTGCGATCTCACGGGAATCGTCGACGTCGACGACCAGTCGCTCATTCTTGACGTCTTGCCCGGCACCTTCGGAGATGTGCTCGAACACGAGCTGCGCACGGTCCACAACGTCACCTGCGGGCATTGGCCACAGTCGATTGCTCTCTCTACCGTCGGCGGCTGGTTGGCGTGTCGGGGGGCCGGGCAACTCTCTACTCGTTACGGCAAGATCGAGGACCTCGTGGTCGGCATGGATATCGCTCTCGCCGACGGCACCACGATCACCACCGGCGGTCAGGCTCGCCAAGCTGTTGGCCCGGATCTCAACCAGCTTTTCGTGGGGTCGGAAGGCACCCTCGGCATCATCACCGGTGCCCGCCTCCGCCTTTTCCCTGCACCTACCCACGAACGACGCGCTGCCTTTGGTTTCGGCTCGTTCGAGGAGGGCATCGACGTGTGCCGACGGATTATGCGTAAGGGCGCCACGCCCGCCGTCCTCCGCCTCTACGACGCCATCGAGGCCGCCCGCAACTACGGCACCGCCGATGTGGCCGTATTGTTGGTAATGGACGAAGGCGACCCGGGCCTCGTCGATGCCACGATGACCGCGGTGGAGCAGGAGTGCGTCTCCGGCTCCCCACTCGATACCTCGCTGGTCGAGACCTGGTTCAGCCACCGCAACGACGTCTCGGCCTTGGAACGGCTCATTCAAGGCGGCCTCGTCGTCGACACCATGGAGATCACGGGTTCCTGGCGGGCGCTACCCACGATCTACCGGAAAGCGATCGACGCGATCTCCGGCGTGGACGGTGTTCTCTCTGTGTCGGCCCACCAGAGCCACAGCTATACCGACGGAGCATGCCTGTACTTCACGTTCGCCGGCAAGGTTTCGCCGGAGAACAAGGATGCGTTCTATCGCCGGGTGTGGGACGCCGGCACGGCCGCCGTGCTTGAGAACGGCGGAGCGCTGTCGCACCATCATGGGATCGGGATCAACCGAGCCCGGTTCGTGCGTCAAGCCCTGGGCAACGGCCTCGACACCTTGGCAGCGATCAAACACGCGCTCGACCCCTACGGCATCTTGAACCCCGGCAAACTGGGGCTCCCCTCGCCGTTCGGCCCCAACCCCTTCGCCGAAGCCGTCTGGCCATGACCCCCCAATCCCGAACCCCCCAATCCCGAACTGGGCACACATTTTGTCGCTCTGACAACACCAAGTGTGCCCAGTTCGGCGGTTTCGGGCCGAACAAGCTGACCGGGCCGATTGCCGTGAACGTGGGAGATCCCCGCCGATGAGCGATGTCGAATGGCCAGCGGTACTCAAAGGGGCGGGCATCAGCGGCGGCGTGTTTCTCGGCATCTTCGCCCTCCGCACCGGCACGGGTGTGGCGAGCACCGCCGCCCTCGCCCTCTTTGCGCTGGCGATGGTCGGCTTCGGGGCCGGGGGCTTCGTGGCGGCCACGAATGCGACCCGACGACACGTGTTCCAGGCCGGCATCGCAGGGCTGTTGAGCGGCGTGGCCACCCAGGTCCTCGTGTTCCCCGTTCGTGTGTCGAGGGAAGAACGTTTCACCGTTGCCGCCGGCCTCGTCGGCGCGCCACTGGCCACACTGCTCGCCGCATCGTGCGCGATCGCCGGCGGCTACATCGCACTTCGTCGTGGCTCAATCACATCACGTGAGCCCACAAGTCCGAAGGCAACTGATTCCACAGGGGGGAACCTGTCATGAGCATTCTGGTTGTTGATGTCGGCACGTCGGGGCTGCGAGCCGCCGTCGTTCGTCCCGATGCCACCATCACCGCCGAGCACTACCGGCCGTGCCTTCCCGACTCACCAATGCAAGGCCTCGTGGAGTTCGACGCCACCGCTATGGCCACCCTGATCTTGGAGGTGGCCAACCTCGCGCTGGCCGAAGGCGGACCGGTGGAAGCGGTGGGGATCGCCAACCAACGGGCGTCCACGATCGTGTGGGACCGCGCGACAGGCCAGCCGATCGCCCCGGCCCTCGGATGGCAAGACCTGCGCACCATTGGCGACTGTTTCGAGGCGCAGGCTCATGGGCTCCGCCTGGCACCCAACCTTTCGGCCACCAAAGTCAAACATCTGCTTGACCTCCACGACCCCGATCGTGCGCACGCCAAAGCCGGCGAGTTGTGCTTCGGCACCGTCGACACATGGGTTGCATGGGTGCTCTCGGGTGGGTCGCTCCACATCACCGACGCTACGAATGCTGCGCTCACGGGCCTCGTAAATCCGGCCACCGCGAGCTGGGACGACCGAGCCCTCGATGCCTTGCGGATTCCGCGAGCGATGCTGCCCACGGTGGTGGATTCCACCGGTGCGTGCGGCACGGCGTCGGCACTACCCGGCTCTCCACCGATCACTGGCATCGCCGGCGATCAGCAGGCATCGTTAGTCGGCCAGGGTTGCGTGGTGCCCGGTCCAGCCAAAATCACGTTCGGTACCGGCGGCATGCTCGACCGTGTGCTCGGCACCACGTTCGCCGGCGACGCCACCCGCAACCGCGGCGGCACCTTCCCGATCGTGTGCTGGCGCGAGGCGGGCACGCTCACCTTTGGGATCGAGGCCGTGATGCTGTCCGCCGGCACCAACGTAGAGTGGCTGCGCGACGATCTCGGCATCATCGCCACGGCCGAGGCGAGCCATGAAATCGCGAGTCAGTGCGATACCACCGACGGCGTGGTGTACGTGCCGGCGCTGCTCGGCCTCGGCACGCCGCATTGGGACTACGGGGCGCGGGGGTCGTTGTTCGGGATCACCCGCGGTACCGGTCGCCCGCAGATCGTGCGGGCCGTGCTGGAAGGAATCGCTGAACGTGGTGCCGACCTCGTCGCCGCCGCCGAGACCGACGGTGGTGCGGCCATCCCAATCCTGCGTGTTGACGGCGGCATGAGTCGCAACTCGACGTTCGTGCAGGCCCTCGCCAACGCCACGCAACGCCCCGTCGAGATTAGTCCGGTCACCGAAGCCACCACCTTGGGCGCGGCATTGCTGGCGGGCATGGCGGTGGGCACGTGGGGAGGATGGGACGACGTAGCCGCAACATGGCGTCCCTCGTCGACGGTGGAACCAGGCGATCCGACCGACCGCGACCGGTGGGCCCGAGCTGTCGACCGAGCGAAGGCTTGGCATCCGGAACTGTCCGGTATCGATTTCTAGGGGCGAAGTCGCCGCTGATTTCACCGCCGACCAACCTCCGGTTTGGCCCCACCCCCTGTCGGGGGAGCAGAATCGGACCTCAATCCGGGCCTCTGCCCTCTGCCTCGAGCTTCAGGAACCTCTATGGACCCAAAGCACCTTCACCGCCTTGCGCTCGCCGCCGACGAGCAGCACCGGGAGGGCATGCGCACCATCCACGAATCGTTGTTCAACGCCCACATGGGTGAGAACTCACCGACCGTGTCGTCACGACGGGGTTTCCTCCGTCGAGCCGCCACCTCCACCACGGTGATCGGATTCGGCACCGCTGCCTTCACGTTGCCCGCCATGCTCGGGCTCGGCGGCGCAACCGCCGCCGCCCAAGGCAGCACTACCACTACCGCCAAACCGTTCACCACGCTCCCCGACGACGATCTCACATTGATCCGGTTCGCTGAATCGGTGGAGCGGGTAGCCGCTGCGGCGTACGTCGCCGCTGTCGACACCCGGCTGTTCGATCCGCTGGCCGTTGAGGTGTGCCGCACCTTCGGCCGACATCACACCGAACACGCAGAGGCGCTGCTTGGGCTGGTTGCGGGCGACAAGGTGGGGAGCGCACGGTTCGGCAAAGAACCGGCGGCGCCGAACCCCGTTCTGCTGTCGGCGATCGAGCGCCAACTCGCCAACGCCACGTCCACCACCGACCGTCAAGCTGCCGCCAAGGCTGTGTTCGAAGTGGCCTACGGCCTCGAGGAAGGCGCCGCTTCCACCTATCTGCTCGCCCTTGGCGCGTTCGAGACGCAGGCCGTCGCCGGTGCCGCAGCCACGATTCTGCCGGTAGAAGCGCAGCACGCGCTGGTGATCGGACAGGTCCTTGAGCTTCCCGACGATGTCATCTTGCCGGCCTTTCAAGCTTTGGCCGACGCTTTCTCGCCCACCGACTACGCCCTGCGCTGACCCTGGCTTTACGGAGACACCACCCCGATGGACATCAATCGCGACGAGATCCGCCGCCAACTCCACGACGCAGACCTGCTGCACCAGCGGTCGCAGCCACTGCTCACCGAGGCGCTCGATCGCGCCGCCCACACGGGCACTGGTGCCACCGCCTTTCCTTCGCTACTCGGCGTGCCCTCTCGTCGAGGATTCCTCAAGATCGGCGGACTCGCAGTGTCAGGAGCGGCCGTGCTCGCCGCATGCACACCCGAACCGGTCACGGTACAAATCCCGCAGGCCGGTACTTCCCCCACCACGATCGAGAAGGCGACATACCAGCCTGAGGGCGACATACCAACCGACTTGACCCTCTTGCGAGTCGGACAATCCATCGAACGCCTTGCGGTGGCGGCCTATACAACGGCCATCGATTCGGGAGTTCTCCCCCCGGAGATCACCGATGTCGCCAAGCTTTTCCGTGACCATCACAACGCCCACTGGGGAGCGTTGGCCACCACGATCAAGGGCATCGGCGGGGAGAGCTTCGATGATGCCAACCCCGTCCTCGTGAAGCTGGTGCTCGATCCTGCCGCCGAGTCGATCAAGGCGGGCAATGCCACGCTAGAGAGCCTTTTGGAGCTCGCGATCGCCCTCGAAGACACGGCAGCGCAGACCTATGCCAACTCGGCATCGCTACTCACCACTGCCAGCCTCCGTCAGGCTGTCATGACCATCGGCGCCACGGAAGCTCGCCACGTCGCGCTCCTTCTCGGCGTGCAGAAGCCGGGCAGCCCGCAGGCCCAAGCGCCGTTTGCGTTCGGCAAGACCGCCGATGCTGTCAAGCCCCGCAACCCATCGGCCGTTGCGGTGGGCTCGGGGAACAACATCCCGACCGCAACCACGTCGACCCCTCCCCGCGCCGTCCCCACCGGCACCGGTCAGCCAGCCGGCACCAGCACTACCCGCTGAACTTTCGGCGGGCCGGACGACACTTTCGCCTTCGATTTCTCGGCCGTATAGTTCGGATTTCTCGTGCTTGACGCCGCGAACCACCGATTTGCGGCTAGAAAGAAGGGATGATGCGATCCTCAGTACGGCGGCGTTCGATGGCTCTGGCTGGCACGGCGTTCGTGCTGCCCCTTCTCACCCTTGGTTGCAGCAAAAAGGACGAGCCTCCGGCGGCATCGAGCCAGAGTTCGACCTCGCTCGCCCCCGTCAACAAAGGCGTCGAGATTGGCATTAAGGATCGCAAGTTCGACCCCGCCGATGCCACCGCGCAGGTCAACAAGATCGTCACGTGGAAGAACAACGACTCGGTGAAACACACCCTCACGGAGGAAACGTCCGAGGCTACGCCGAAGATCAGATCCGATCTCCTCGCCGAGGGTCAAACGTTCGACCTCACCTTCGACAAGCCGGGCACGTATCGATACACCTGTTCAATTCACTCGTCGATGAAGGGCACGATCACCGTCACCGCGTGATCGGGTGGCGCGACCAGGTGGTGGTGCGCCACACTGCTTGGGCGACGGTGAGCCGGACAGGTGACCGCGGCACGGCGTGGGGGTTCGCCCGCACGACCGAGTCGAGGAAGGTCGGGACTCCGTAGGGCACGGTGCTGGCGAGAGCCAGGCAGGGCGACCTGATGGAAAGTGCCACAGAGAACAGACCGCCGATGGCTCGGCCGGAACCGGTTCGCCGGGGACGGGCGAGCACAGGCAAGGGTGAAACGGTGCGGTAAGAGCGCACCAGCATCGGGAGTGATCCCGGTGGCTCGGCAAACCCCTCCGGGAGCAAGGCCAAACAGAGGGCACGGACGGCCCGTCCGCTCGTTCGGTTCGCTGAACGAGCAACCCTCGGGTAGGCCGCACAGATGGATGGTCACCCAGGCGCCGGGAGGCGCTGGACAGAATCCCGCCTACAGGCCGACTCACCGTCGCAACCCCCTCTGAACAGGACTTTTACCCCGGAGCACCGCACGCGTTCCGCAGCAGAATCGAGCATTCCGCAGAACAGTCGCGAGAGCAACGCTTGTCAGCTCTTTGCGGCCACTACGAACCGCCCTCGGCGGACATCACGTCCACCCTCGTGGCGGCCGCTCAGAGTGGGCCTCGTTCGGCCTCCGAACACGGTCCGATGAACGCGTCTTGCCGGCGATCGTCCTGCGCTCCAAACCGCAGGCCGATCTCTGATCTGTCGCCATCCGGGCGCCGCGTACGCATCCCGGACTGCAAGGCTTGGCACGTGGCGGCCTACTCAGACGAAGACTTCATCGAACTCGCGAAGGCCATCCGCCGTTACGCGGAGGACGACATGGACCAATGGGCGGCTTTTCGGATTCCGACCAAGCATGGCGACGCCTTTGTCTCCATCAGGTGGAACCTGCCGCCGGGCGACTCGCTCGATGCGTACCCCCTGTTCGACACCGACGTGTAGCCGGCGATCAGCGTCCTACGGGGTGCGGTTAGCGGCCCGCGATTTCTGGACGCGCCGCCCGGCGCGAGTCGGGCTTGATGGCGCGGAGGTCATGGATGAGCGGTAGACCGGTCCGGTGTGCTGTGATGACGAGGATGCGCCCGTTCAGTGCGGCGACCCGATGTTCAGCGACTCGCCGAACACGGTTCGCAGGATCTGTTCGTGGAGTTCGTAGGTCTTGGCGTTAGACCAGCTCCACGAGGCTGTGAAAATGGTTCCGAACGAGCCCCAGAGGAGAGCGAACACGAAAGGGCCTCGGGCGCCAGAGCCGACCAGCAGCCCGCCGATACCAATCGCGATCGCCACGACGCCGCCTGCTCCGAACACAGCCATGTGGAGCATCGAAAGGCGGGTCATCGCATCCGGGCGGATGGAGCCGGTGAAATTGGTCCCGTTTACGTCCTGGCGGAGGACGCCCTCGCCAATCATGAAAATCCTGTTCCGGATCCCCGACGGATGGAGCTTCCATCCGACGGCGACCCCGTCGGGAACCTGCTGCCACGTAAACGGAGCGCCCTCAAGCTCGGCAAGGCCGGCCAGTTGCTCGTGGACCACGGGCGGTGGCGCTGATGATGATGCTTGGACGGGCGTCGACCAACCGATCGAGCGGAGACCGAGCAGGAGCCTGGACAACACAGACCGCTCGACCGCGTGAGGTTTACCAATCTCGGGCCCGACAGCACCTCCGGCGTTGCGGAGACCGTCTTGGTGCTTCTCCCGCAGGCGCCGCAACTTGAGCACGACGAACAAGTTCCAGCCGGCGACGAAGACGATGCCGGCCAGGAAGGCGGCGAAGGCCAGGGAACTGCCGACCGCGAACAGGGCCATCGTTCCCGCCGTCATCACCAACCCAAGCGGGATGATCACCCACCGAGCCTTCCGGAAGAATGCCTGCCCCTCCCGGTCCGCCTCAGCATTTTCCACGGAGCCACCGTACCCCCGTTGTCGACGCGGGTGACGGGGCTCGCCCTCCGCACATCCGGCGTCAGGAGATGGTCAACTGTCGACCGTTCGCCAGTCGACCTCGAGCGTCCTCAGTTGATCGAACCTAGTCATCCCATTGTGCAGGGTCTGAGGTGATTCCATCGGCGAGAACCTCGGTCCAAACCAGAAGGGAACGGAAGCTCTCTCGCAACGCATCCGGCTCGCGAGATGCGAACTGGGCAATGAACGATCGCATCGCCTCGAAGGCTTCCAACGATGTCAGCTTCTCCATTGCTGCATGGTTGCATGCGGACGGCGGACGGCCGTGCGGGCAATGCACCGACCGACGGCCCGGCGATGGACCCAGAGGTCAGCAAGCCGCGATCACACAGCTGTCGATGCCGGTCTGCATCCGCGGGCACGGGCCGCGGAGTACAGGAGGGCCTCCACCCAGCCGGCTGCGAGCGCGCCGAACGCCACGCCAATGGCCAACACCTCGAGGAACGTGAGGATGCCTGCCGCCGCTGGTGACGAGGCCCACTGGATGCCATCCGCACCATGGTCGACGTAGGCCACGTACCCGGCCGGAAGCCCGCAAAGGGCGCCAACAACGGCGCCGATCGTGATACACACCGCACAACGCACGAACCGAAACACAGAGCGACGGTACACGCCCGTCTCATCGGAATGGCGTCGGATCAGCCTTTCGCAGTTTCGCCGTCGACCGGCTGCTCGTCGTTGAGCATCCCGAACAGCGTGTCGATGGCAGCGCCGGTCTCGTCTTCGGAGTCGGGCCAGAGGTGGCCGCAGGTATCGAGGGTCTCGATCGCTGACGCGTGGCCAAGTCGGGCCTGGACGACCTCCACGCTCGCTGCCGGATCGGCTGAACCCTTGGGAGCCGTCGACGCCTTGTACCATCGGCGACCAGGGAGGTACCGAAGTTGCGCTCAACAAGCCGGACGTGGGTTGCCCTACTTGCAGCGTTTGCGGCCATCGGGATTCCGGGGTGCGGCGCCGAAGTCGTCGGTTCGGGGCCACCGACGACCAGTCCCGGCGATACGGCCGCGAGAGCGAGCACCATCGGCGTCCCTGACTGTGACGCAGTGGCCCCTCTCGGGCCGATCCCGGACACGGACCCCGCCCGCAACGGGAACCCGCCGATCGGCTTTCAGAACGTGCTGTCGACGTACGCGGATCGCCACCCCGACGAGTTTCTCGGGCTCTGGATCGACCGTGTGCACGGCGGCACGTATGTGATGGCCTTCACCGGTGACCCGATAGCGCGTCTCCAAGACCTCGAAGCGCTTCGACCCGCGCCCGGAGATCACAGCCTGGTGTCGCCAGCGGTGAAGGCCGACGGCACACCCGGCACCCTCCCACCTGACATCACTGCCGATACAAGCGTCGCCGATGCCGGCTGGCCCCTCGCCGTCGTCCAGGCCCCGCGCAGCAAGCGCGACCTCGACGAGATCCGTGTGAGCGTCGAAGCCGCCGTCGCAGCAGCAGGACGTGGCGTGGTCCAGGCGGGCGTCGAGCCAACGCTCGGTCGTGTGGTGCTCCTGGTCGATCGGGTAGACGATGAGCTGCGGGCCCAACTCGCGTTTCAAGCGCCGTCCGACGCGGTGTGCCTGTCCCACGTGCCCACGCCGGAGGAGAAGTGGCCCGCGGGCGTCCCGAAACCGACCTCGCTCATTCCTGCCGAGGGCGCCGATCCATGGGTCACGTGCCAGAGCAGCGTGGCGTTTCCCTATTCCCGTCTCGCCCAACCCCTCACCCTCGACCCTGCGGATCCGTTGGCCAAGGCCTTCACCGCAGTCGCGACAGGTACGCCTGGTGGTCCTGGCATTCCCCCCTCGGCGTATCGCCTCCTGGTCCAGACCGACGAGGCGGCGCTGTTTCTCGCAGATCTGCCGTCCGGGATAGGAACCATCGCGATGCACCTCGAACAAGGACGCTGGATCTCCCTTGGTGCCAGCTTCGGCGGTCGCTGCGTGGCTCAGTCGGTGACGCCCGACGGGCTCCGGCCCGTCGACTGGTCACTCGACTCGAACTTCCCCGCTCCAGGGGCGGCCGACACCCAGATCCACCTTCTCGTCCACGAACGCGCCTGCAACAGTGGTCAGGTCGTCGGCGACCGGCTTCGCCCAGCGGAGATCGTGGAACGCGGAAGCCAGGTGCTCGTCGCGTTCGCGGCCACACTGCCCGAAGGGCGCGGTGGCGCTGATTGTCAGAGCAACCCGTCGACCCCGGTCACCGTCACGCTCCCCGGACCGCTCGGCGACCGGACACTGGCCGATGGTTCCTACGTGCCGCCGAAGCCGCCAGACCCATGGCGTCCGCCCGTCGAGCGACCGACGGGATCGGCTCCTTGAAGGTGACCACGGCACGCCCGACCTCGGGCGTGCCGTGGTGGTCAGCCCTCGGCGGCCCGCTCGAACCGTCGGCTCCGCCGTCGAGCGTGCCGAAACAGGACTGTCAAACTCCACCCCGCGCGTGTTCGGGGACGAGCGCTTGCACTTCTGGAGAGTGATCAGCCGGCGTCGAGGAGTTGTTGGACCCGTTGATGCGACAGACCGAGGATCTCGGCGGCGTCGCGGCGGCTCAGCCCGAGCTCGGTCAACGCCTTGGCTGCTCGCACAGTCTGTTGATGGGCATTCCTGCCAGCGCTGTCGGCCTCGCGTCGAGCGCGAGCGACATTCTCAGCCACTACCTCGAACTTCTTGGGCAGTTGATCCCGGATCACGAGCGCTGATGGTTCACGGTCCAGCCACAACGCCAAGGCCTCCCGGATTCGGGTCTGGGCCTGGTGCAGGCTTCGTCCGTAGGTTTGGCAGCCATCGAGCCCGTCGATTCGGACGTCCCAGGCATCGTCGACCTTGTCTCGCTCGTAGATGGCCACGTAGGTCTTATTGGCGTTCATCGTAGCCATCCGTTCCCGAGGCAAGGCTCCAGAGCCCGCTCGATCGCTCGTAGTGTTCCTGCCGGAATGTCTTGGCCGCCGTGCACTGGCACGACCGTCTGGCATCCGCCCGGGCACCTGACGATGACGTGCGATCCGCGCTGCCGGAGTCGGGCACAACCTCGGCGCCCAATGATTCGCATCACGTACTGGCCCGTCATCAATCGTCTACCATACTAGACGAAATTCGCGCCGACGGCGGCGAACCAAGAGGGCCTGCTCCCGTTTGCAGCGGGTCCGATGGCAGCTGCTGGAGAATGCGAAAGTCCCGGCTCCCAGTCCTAGCCGACCCTTTCGAGCCCTCGGTCCGGGCACTCCGGGACTGTCGACTACCCCCCGGGAACAGCCCGGAACGCACACCGAGTATGGAGGCCCTCAGCCGGCTCACACACCACGATCAGCGAGCCGATCTCCAACCGGGACTGCGCGCCAACACGAACGCGCTGAGATCCCGTACCGTGATCGCGTGCGTGCACGGCAACCGTTGGTGGACCTCGTTGCCCTGGTGACCGTTTTGGGCGTGGCCCTGATCGCGATGTCTGCGGCGCCTGCGTCCGCTTGCGACATCGCCGTGCCAGAGGCGACCATCAGCTTCACCGGAACGGCAACCACGATCGATCCGGCCGCAGGCACGACGTCGTTCAGGGTCGAAGAGGTGCACGAATCCGAGGTCTTACCTGGCGTGAAACCAGAATCCCCGTCGGACGGATTCTTAATACCTCCCGCTAGTACCGCCATCGTGGTGGACTACGGCCAGGACCTGGTCGGGATGCTCACGGTCGGCGAGCGCTATCGAGTGCGCGCCTTCGCACCCTCGATCGCGAACCTACGGTGGTACTCCCACCCCTTGGACTACTTCTACCACGGCATCGGCGGCAGCTGCGGGCCGAGGACGGTCAGAGCGCCAACGACGTACGCCGATGGGACGGAGATCGAAAACCCGATCCGGAACTTCGTTCGAAGAGCGACAGCGGCGAACCCGCTCCTGCAGGGAGGTGTGGCGATTGTCGTATGCCTGTTCTTTGGGGCAGCGATTGCCAGTCGCCGACGACGCTCTTCTCGTGCAGCGTCTGACATCGTCGATCCCTCAACGGATGCACCAAACCTGGCGGGTTGATCGCATCTCGTTACCCCTCCGCGGCCTCAGTATCGACCACAGACCTCTCGTTGAGCGTCCCGAACAACGCGTCGATGGCGGCGCGGGTCTCGTCTTCGGAGTCGGGCCAGAGGTGGCCGTAGGTGTCGAGGGTCTCGATCGCTGACGCGTGGCCAAGCCGGGCCTGGACGACCTTGACGCTTGTGCCGGAGTGGATGAGCGCCGAAGCGCAGAAATGGCGGGTGGCGTGGAAGCCGGTGCCCTCCGGGATGCCCGCTTCCTTGGCCGCCTTCCGCCACGCATCGCCAACCCGCTGCCGACGAACGGGCTCGCCCTTCGCTGTGGTGAAGATCAGGCCGCCCTTGCCGGCGGGGAAGTTGCGAAGGTGCTCGGCGATGACGAATCCGACGGTGTCGGGCATCGGGATGGTGCGGAACGAAGCCTTGGTCTTTGGCGGCGCGAACATCGGCGGCTTCTTGCTCAGGGTCAATAGCTGGCGGTCGACGGTCAACGTGCGGCGCAGGAAGTCGACTCGGTCGACCGTGAGGCCGAAGACCTCGCCCTGGCGCAGTCCGGTTCCGGCGCCAACCCACACCGCTGCCCGCCACCGCTCCGCCATGGTGTCGGCGATGAGTTCGACCTGCTTCAGCTCGAGCGGGATGACCTTGCTGTCCTTCTCCGCCTTCGGCAGGCGGATGCCTTCGCACGGCGATCGTCGAATGACGCGATCTCGAACCGCCGCCTTGAACACGGACGACACGTGTCGATACACGGCTTCGGTCGTGGACGCTGCCAGCTTCACGCTGAGGCTCTTCACGAGCGCTTGGATGTGACTCGGCCGGATCGAACCCATCGGCTTGCCGCCGATGGCGGGATAGACGTGGTTGCGGAAATTGCTCTCGACCTGTTCCGCCGTCGATGGGCGGTGGACCTGCATCTCGCGCCACTGCTCGGCAAAGAGACGAAAGGTCACCTTCCCGTGGGTGGGGTCGATCCACTCGCCCCGGTCCTTGGCAACATGGTTCTCGGCGAGCCAGGACTCGGCTTCCTTGATGGTGCGGAACGTGCGACCGTGCTCCTGGCCTCGCTCGTCGCGGTAGCGCGCCAAGTACGGCGTCGGGCCGCCGTAGGTCTTCTCACGCTTGCGCAGGTCGTAGATGTGCGACATGGTGATCTCCAGTCGATCAGTGGATGCGTGGCGGCACAGGGCCGAGAGTGTGGCCGACTCCCGGAGCCAGCGAGTCAGACCCCGAGCCCGAGGTCATCCGATCGGGTGCGGACAGGGAAACGGAGTTCGATTGACAGGTGGGATACGGGCAGCTGAGCGGCCAGTTCCAGAGGTGCGGGAGCGGGTCGCCCGCGGTTGGTGCCGAATGGGTGGATGGGGTCGGTGATGTGGCACTCGGTCCGGTAGGTCTCAATGAGCACGGCTGCGTCTCGCCAAACGGTTTGCTCCGCAGGGCCGCTGGGGACGGGCCCGAGCCGGCCGGTGAGATGGGCGGGTGGGGCGGCCACGAGGTCGTCGACGCGTTCGATCATGCGCCGTTGGAGGGTGCCCGTTAGCTCGCCGAGGAGCTGTTCGTCGCCCCGGTGGTCGGTGAGGAACCGTTCGCGCTCGGCGGCGACTCGGGTGAGGTTGGCGAGCTCGGCTTCGACTCGCACGACCGACACGTGCGCCGTCTTGATCCGGCCGGCGAGGCTTGCGATCTCCGCCTTGACCACGGCGCGTTTGAACGTGCGGCCCACAAGCTCGTTGTGGCGCTCGATCAGCGGTTCGAGGTCGTCCCGCAGCTCGACCCGGCGGCCGGTGAAGCTGCGGATGTCACGTGATCGGTCCGGCGGGCACGCTGCGAGGACCTCACGGAGCCGACCAATATGTTCGGCGAGTGCGTCGGAGTCGCGTAGGTCAATGATGGTGCCGGCGTCGATGGCCAGGCGCTGGTCGACCTGGCGGTGGAGGGCATCGGTGACGAGCTGGCCAGGATCTCGGTCGGGTTTCGGTGGACCGTGGCTAGTGGAGATATGGCGTTCGGCGGCACCGATGAGGAACAGGTGGTTGCTGATCCGGCCTCGACTGAACCCGACGTAGCCAGCCTGGGCGAACAGTTCGTCGGTGCCCAGCAACAGCCCGTGGTCGAACGTGGTGCCTTGGGTCTTCCACACGTTGCAGGCGTAGGAGTGGGCGATGTGGCCGGCGTCGAGGTAGTCGGCGGGGACCGTGACGGCCGGGGCGTCGTCGCCACGATCGGGGATCTGGATCGTGATCCGTCGTTTGGTGTCGTCCACGGCGACGATGACGCCCCGTGTGCCGTTCTGGATATCGAGTTGACGTCGGTTGCGGAGGCACACGATGTGGTCGCCGGCCTGGAACGGTCGCTCCTGAACCATGACCGTCGGTCCGGTCACGAGGCCCGCCCGTTCGAGGTAGCGCCGGGCCCGGCCGTTGAGGTCATCGGCGTCGCTGTTTCGCATGGTCATCATCACCGCACTCGACCCAGACACGGTGTGGGCCCACCACATCGACGCCATGTCGTCGCGCACCTCGATGGCGGTGCTCGCCCGGTGGACGCGGTCGTGCTCCTCATAGGCAGCGAGGGCTTGGTCAACGTTGCCGTCGCGGAGCTGGACCAGCGCGTCGCGCTCCCAACCTTGGACCTGCCGGCGGTTCTCGGTCAGTTCGATCGGTTCGAGCCGGTCACCAAGGCCACGCAGGAGGCCGCCAGCGTCGATCGCACCCGATCTAGCCACAGGTTCGTTGGGAGAGATTTGGCCTGCTGGCAGGGCAAACAGCACCTGGTGGAGGGTCCCGAGTTTTTGGTGTGGAGCCTGTAATAGTTAGGTACTGCCTGAACATTTGAGGCAGGAAGAAGGTATGGAGTGATGAGCCGTGAAGGACTCCATTTGGTGGTCTCGTCGGAAGGGCCCGGCGAAACGTTCGGCGTTGGCCTTGATGCGCCGGCGTTTGAGGCGTATTGCGTTGATCGTTGGCATGATTCGTTGGTGGCCCGGTCGTATAGCCAGCGCACGATTGACGGTTCGATGCCGGTGCTGGAGAGGTTCTTGGCGCAGTGCGGGGGGCCGGTGTGGGGCGTCACCCGCGATGACATCGATCGGGTCATGGTCGAACTGGCCGATAGCGGGATCGCTGCGTCGACCCGGTCGGGGTACCTGCAGATCTTCAAGAACTTTCATGTGTTCGTCAGTGCCCGTTTCGCGGTCGAGATCGAGCACCGTTTCGGTGTGGTGATCAACAACCCTGTCGACGCGTTCAACCGGCCGGTCAATGTCGGTGTCGGGGTTGGCGCTGCGCCGGCCCCTCCGACGGTTGAACGTCTCGACGAGTTCTTCGAGTTCATGCGCGGCCAGATCGCAACGGCCCGCAAGTACGGCACTGCCGGTCGGGACTACACGATCTTTCGCACCTTGTATCACGCTGGTCTGCGCAGCGATGAAGCGGCCCGACTGTCGGTGAGCGATGTTCATCTGGACCGCGGCCCGTTCGGCAAGCTGCATGTCCGTTTCGGGAAGGGGACCAGAACGTCGGGGCCGCGGGCGCGGTGGGTGCCGCTGCTCGACGAACTCGATCTGATCTTGAGCTGGTATTTATCTGACATCCGGCCCCGGTTCGGGACGATGAGCGACGCGTAGTTCTGCGACGAGGCCGGCCAAGCCATGCACACCGGCACCGTCGGGAACCGGCTCCGGTCGGCGTTGTCCGCGGAACACGCCGGACCTGACGGGCATTTCAGTCCGCATGGGTTGCGTCACGCGTGTGCGACGCACAACTACGAGCGGGGCGTGGACCTCGTCGCCATCCAGCAGCTGTTGGGGCACTGGCAGATCGGGACGACTATGCGGTATGTGACACCGTCGTCGACGTTCATCGAAGACGCGTACCGTAAGGCGTTGTCTGCGAACCTGGAAGCACTGCAACGGGAGGACTGACATGGAGATCAAGTGGCGCCTGCGAATGGCCGCCGCGCAGCGTGAGGTGTGGACCGGGGCGGCACTGCAGCGGCTCCTCTTCGAACGCGCTGGCTTGGAAATGTCGGCGGCGTCGGTGTCGGCGCTGCTCACCGGACAACCCCGCCAGATCAAGATGACCACGCTCGCAGCGTTATGCACCGCGTTGGAATGCACCCCTGACGACCTGATCGAGATCGACACCACACCAGTCACCCCTGCCGTGCGCGCCAAACGCGCGAAACGTCCCGAGCCGTCACCGCGGCAAGGACGGTCGATGCCGCCGCTATGACCGCGTGTGTTGACTGCCACCAAGATCCGAAGGTCGGGTCGACCCGATGCCGGTCCTGCTATGACCGTCGACGCCGCCACGGGCCGCGCGGCACATGCACCCGATGCGCGAAACAACGCACGATCTACGACCCCGCCGGCCGATGCGACCTGTGCGTATACCTGTGCCGCCCGCAGTCACCACGACTCGACCCGCCCTGTGCCGGTTGCGGCCAGCAACGCCGACACCTCGCGCTGGGGCGCTGCTCGGCCTGCTACCAGAAAATGCCCGAAGGTATCTGGATCTACGCCGCCGGCCTCGCCAACCGGCTCGACGCCGGCCCACCGAACTGGTTCGACGGGTTCGTCGGCCATATCGCCGAGCGGTACTCACCGTCAGAAGCGCGCCTGCGACTACGCGAACTCTCACGGCTCCTCCCGACCTCACCCACCGCCGAAACGCTCGTCGCTGCCGCCCGTCACCCCGACGGGAGAGTCTCACCATTGAGCCGCGCCCTCGAAGAATTCTTCGCCGCAAAAGGCATCCTCAAAGCCATCGGTGACACCGAAACACGAGCAACACGCCGACGCGCCCGGGTCATCAGCCGGGTCCCCGTCCCGCTACGCCCCGCCGTTGCTGCGTTCTCGACCGATGAGCTCGCCAACCGAGACCGAGCGATCAAGACAGGAGCCAAACCTCGTAGCGACCAAACACTGCTTCTCCACCTCGACGTCATCGCCGACTTCGCACAGGCAACACCAAAGGTCACCAACTGGGCCACCGTCGCCGAAGCCGACATCGAAGCGTTCCTCGCACACCGATCCCCAGCCAACACCCACATCCTTGGGGCCCTGCACGCCTTCTTCGGCTGGGCGCGACGCACCCGACAGATCCTCATAGATCCAACCCGCGCAATCCGCTCAAGCCGACGACGCTGCTTCACCGGACCCATCGTCGACCTCAACCGGCAACGCGAACTCTTCACCCGCTGGACCACCGACCCGACCATCACACCCAACGAAGCGACCATTGGACTGCTCTGCCTGCTCCACGCATGCTCCAGCGACGAACTCCGCCACATCACCATCACCGACATCGACCAAGGCACCCACACTCTCAACATCAAAGGCAGACCCGGTGCCGTACCACTCGACCCCGCAACCTGGACCGCAATCGAAACAACCATTCGTCACCGCCGAACCCTCCACACCGCCAACCCGCACCTCCTCGTCAACCGGCGCACCAAGACCACCAACCAGCCCGCATCGAGCACCTACCCCAAAGACCTCCTCCAACCACTCGGGACCACCCCCCAACGACTCCGATGCACCCGACTCGCTCAGCTCGTAACCACCGTCGACCCGATCCTCGTCGCAGAACTATTCGGACTCACCAACAGCGGCGTCCTCTACTACCTCGGCGACACCGTCGACGACATACGACTCCACACGAACCCGTGACATCAAAGGCACCAACCACCACACGTTGACTCGAACGTGTGGGGGTTCGGCAGCTGGCGCGGGTCACCGATCAGCACCACGAGCGCCCCATTCTCGCTGGCGGCGTCGAGGATCGGTGCGAGCGCTCTCGTGCCGGCGAGGGTTGCTTCGTCGATTTATGCGGAGTTCCGCATAAGTCGATTTATGCCGGGTTTCGGATTATGTCGGGTTTGGTGGATAGTGCCTGGTCAGCGGGGGTGTGGTGGCTGGGTTTGCCGGCATAATTCGACGGGTTGGTGGATGCTGTTCTTCGCGGGGGCAGGTCGCTTCTGTTGATAGGAGGCGATGATGAGTGCGTATCCGGTTGGTTCGAAGTTGGGGCCGTTGTCGGGCCTTGGCGGCAGGTTCGCGGTGGCGCTGGAGGCGAAGGGGTATTCGGCGTGTTCGTCCGAGGCGGTGTTGGCGGTGTGGTGGGATCTGAATCGGTGGTTGACCGCGGAGGGTTTGCTGGTTGGGGAGTGGACCGGGGAGCGGGTGGTTGAATTTGGTGAGGTTCGTCGGGCGGCGGGTCGCCGTCGGTATGTGAAGGCGAGGAGCTTCGCCCCGTTGGTGGAGTTCTTCGTGGCTGAAGGTCTGGTTTCGTTGTTACCGGCGCCGGGACCGGTGACCGCGTTGGACGAACTGATCGAGTCGTATCGTTGGTGGCTGGTCAATGAACGGGCGCTGGCTCCGCGGACGGTGCACCGTTATGTGTTGACCGCCGGCCGATTTTTGTCCGCTCGCCGCGATGAAGCAGGTTCCGGGTCGGGTGTTGAGGGGTTGTGCGGGGCGGACGTGTCGGGGTTCGTGCTCGAAGTGTGCCGCCGGGTGTCGGCGGCGTCCGCGAAGGTCCATGTTGGCGAGTTGAGGTCGTTGCTGCGGTTCTTGTATCTCGACGGCCGGATCGACGGGTCGTTGGCCGAGTCGGTCCCGGGGGTCGCGGTGTGGCACAACACGGTGCTGCCACCAACGCTCGAGCCGGGTCAGGTTCAGGCGCTGCTCGACAGTTGTGATCGTGGAACGGTCACGGGCCGGCGGGACTTCGCGATGTTGACGGTGCTGGCACGCCTGGGGTTGCGGTCAGCAGAGATCGCAGGCTTGGACCTTGACGATCTGGACTGGCGTGCTGGTGAGATCGTGGTGCGCGGCAAGGGCAGCCGAATCGATCGACTCCCGATGCCCACCGATGTGGGTGAGGCTCTCGTCGCGTACATCCGCGACGGCCGACCCGCGGTGGTATCACGCAAGGTGTTCATTCGCCGCAAGGCGCCGTTGTCCGCGATCGGGACGACAGGGGTGAGCAATGTGGTTCGCAGTGCGTGTCGTCGGGCTGGTGTGTTGCCGATGGGGCCGCATCGGTTGCGTCATGGTCTCGCAGCGGAGCTGGTGGCGGCCGGGGCTGCGTTGCCTGAGGTCGCGCAGTTGCTGCGTCACCGGGATCTTGCGTCGACCGCGATCTACGCGAAGGTCGACCGGGTGGCGTTGAGTTCGCTGGCCCAACCGTGGCCCACGGTGGCGTCATGAACGCGCTCGTTCCGGCCGTGTCGGACTACCTAACGATCCGGCGGGCGTTGGGCCACAAGCTCGATGATGCAGGTCGGCTCCTGCCGCGTTTCGCGGCGTGGATGGACGACAGCGGACAGCCGGTGGTGACCATCGCGTTGGCATTGCAATGGGCGACGCTGCCCACGGTCGATCCGGGCAGCGTCGTGCACGCCCAACGGATGATGGCGGTGCGCGGCTTCGCGAAGTTTCTCCACGGCATCGACCAGGCCCATCAGATCCCACCGGCCGGGTTGGTTCCCACGCACAAGCACCGAGCTGTCCCCTACCTGTATACCGGCGCCGAAATCCAGGCGTTGATGGCCGCCGCCAGGGCGTTGCCCACCACGTTGAAAGCCGCGACCTATGAGACCCTGTTCGGGTTGCTGGCCGTGACCGGGATGCGAGTCGGCGAAGCGATCCGACTGGACCGTGACTCGATCAATTGGCAGGCCGGTGTGGTGGCCGTGCACCAATCCAAGTTCGGCAAGTCCCGCGAGGTCGCGGTGCAGTCCAGCACCCTCGCTGCGCTCGCCGCCTACGTGACCGTCCGCGACGGGTGCCCCCACCAACCCAACAACCCCGCCCTGTTCATCTCCCGGACCGGGAACCGGATCATCTACGCCGTCGCCTGCCAGGTGTTCGGCCAGCTCCGAGACACCGCAGGACTGGCACCCCGATCACCGTCGTGTCGCCCAAGGATTCATGACATGAGACACAGCTTCGCGGTGCGCACCTTGATCGATTGGTACTCCCAAGGACTTGATGTCGGGCCCCGGTTGGCGTGGCTGTCGACCTACCTCGGTCACGCCAACCCGATCTCGACCTACTGGTACTTGTCCGCGTCACCCGAGTTGATGGCCCTGGCCGCTCACCGCCTCGAACACCACATCGCGGCGACCCCATGACCTCGCTGCCACCGATCTTGCAAGGCTTCTTCACCGACTACCTCATGAGTCAACGCCACGCCAGCGGCAACACCATCGCCGCTTACCGCGACACGTTCCGGCTCCTGCTCTGCTTCGCTCAAGGCAGCACCGGGAAAAAGCCCAGCGATCTTGATCTCAGCGATCTCGACGCCGCGCTAATCACTGCGTTTCTCACCCACCTCGAAGCCGACCGCCATAACAGCCCCAGAACCCGCAACGCGCGACTCGCTGCAATCAGGTCGCTGTTTCGTTACGCCGCGGTGAACCACCCCCAAGACGCCGCCGTCATCCAACGGGTGCTCGCCATCCCGCAGAAACGATTCGACAAACGCGTCGTGTCGTTTCTCGAACCCGCCGAGGTCGACGCAATCCTCGCTGCCCCGGACAAAGCGGCATGGATCGGTCGGCGTGACCACACCATCCTCGTTGTCGCGATCCAAACAGGCCTCCGCGTGTCTGAGCTCATCCGGCTCAACTGCGCCGATGTCGTTCTTGGGACCGGACCGAACGTGACCTCTCATGGCAAAGGCCGCAAGCAACGCTGCACCCCACTCACCCCCCAAACCGTCGCCATCGTGCGAGCATGGATGAACGAACGCGGCGACCACCCTGACGACCCGCTCTTCCCGACCCGCACCGGCGGCCGGCTCAGTCGCGACGCCATCGAGGACCGCATCACCAAACACGCCGACACCGCCCGGGCCCACTGCCCGAGCCTCCACACCAAAACCGTCAGCCCCCACACCCTTCGTCACACCTGCGCCATGCAACTCCTGCGCTCAGGAGTAGACGTCGCCGTCATCGCCATGTGGCTCGGCCACGAAGACCTCGAAGCAACCCAGATCTACCTCCACGCCGACATGACCATCAAAGAACGCGCCATAGCCCGGACCACCCCACCCCACACAACACCGGGCCGCTACCACCCACCCGACAAACTCCTCGCCTTCCTCGAAGCCCTCTGATTATGCCGGCAAACCCAGCCACCACACCCACGCTGACCAGGCACAATCCACCAAACCCGGCATAATCCGAAACCCGGCATAAATCGACGAGGACGACCGTCCGGTTGTCGAGGCGTAGCCGACCACGGCCAAGGTCGATAGTTGTCATGGCGAGGGTGTCGGCGTGGATCCCGGCGGACGAGCGCAGCTCGCGGGCGGCTTGGCCGGTGTGCGCCGCACCGATCACCCGATAGCCGGCCGCTTCCCACGCCGCCCGAGCGGCATCGAGGGTGAAGGTCTTCCCGGTGCCCGCCGCGGCAGCGACGACCTGAACCCCGTGGCCATCGGTGACGAGCCTCGCCACCATAAACGTCTGCTCATCGGTGAGCAGGTCGTGGTTGGCGAGCACCGAATCGAGGACATCGTCGGGCACCACACCGGCGCCCTCATGCTGCCTGCTGAGCGCCTCGCTCACGATGCGTTGTTCGAGGTCGACCAGTTCGCGGGTGCTCCACCGGGCTGCGCTGACGGCGGGGATGATCTTGCCGTCGACCCGGATCGCGTCAGACCGGGTGAGGCCGACCTGTGCGACCGAGTCGAGGATCCGCACCAGACCGCGATGGTCGGCGAACCGGTCAGCCAGCTCGATGATCTCCTCGACCGTTCCGCCGCCAGGGAGGTGTTCGGCGATGGCGCGTAGGACATCGCGGCGATCGAACGTGGACGCTTGCGCCGTGAGCCCGTCCGGGCCGGCGAGCCAGTCGAACAAAGCTTCGATCTCGTCGGTGGTCCGCAGGTGCGGGGTGGCCTGGTGGAGTACGTCGGTGATAGTCGCCGGGTCGAAGCCGATGGTGTCCGCCTTGGCCGCCCATACGTCCCGCATGGTCACATCCGACACGGAGTCCTTCTTCGACCGGGTGCCCAAGGCGGCGAGTTCGGCCGCTCGTGCCGATCGGAAGCCGACCTTGTCGATGTGCTCGAGGATCTGGCGGCGCCGATCGGAGAACCCGACGAGCACCTCGCGGTCGATCCCTGAGATGTCGGCGAGGCCCTTGACCACGGGGAGCCACTCGACGCCGAGGCGGGCGGTGAGTTCGTGGCGGAGGTGCGCCTGGTACAGGAACCCGCCGGCGCGGGCGTAGGTGTAGAGCATCTTGGAGTCCAGTGTCCGCCATCGCCCGTCGGGGCCTTCGACGGCGTTGGCCACGAGGACGTGGGTGTGGAGGTGCGGATCCCCCGCCCGCGACGTGCGATGCCGGAACTCCGCCGCCGTGATGCCATTCACGCTGGCCTGGTTCACGCCGCCGGGCCCGGTGCGGGTGCGGGCAACTTCGTCCTGGACCCAGGTCATCGCCGCGTCCACGGCCGCTTCGTGGGCGGCGATCGTCGCAGCGACGACGTCGGGTTCGCCGAGTCCCATCAGCAAGGACACGGATTTCGGGGCGGTAAAGGTCAGGTCGAACGCCAATACGCTGCGTTTCGTGAACACCCCCAATGGCTCGCCCGTCTTCGGGTGCAGGCCCTCGAGCAGCGAGTTGAGCTCCTCGCCACCGACAACACCGAAAATGCCGAGCTGCGCGGCGCCGACGCCGAACCACGCGCCCGGCGCTTCGCCGATCCCCCGGTAGTACTCCTCGATCCCGAGGGCGACGCCGGTGATGTAGTAGTCCCCCAACCCCGACAGCCCGGTCACGACCATCAATGGGTCACCGCCACGGCCATAACCTCGAAACGAGACCGGGACGACGATCCGCCGTGTCCGGCTTAGCGGACCGGACGCCCTCGACGACGCTCGGCGGCCATGTCGCAGGCCCCGCACCGGGGTGCCAGTGTGTACGCGGTTGATTGGGGTGGGGAGCCACGAGAAAAGAGGTTGCGGAGAGGGTTGGAAAAGGAGCGGAGAAGGGCACGAGGGGCGCGTTCGGGAGATTGGGGACGGAGTCGGTGAGCGGGACGGAAGGGATCGTTGGGCTGGTCATGGGGCGGGGCCTTGGCTGATGCGAGGGAAGGAGCGGTGCGACAGGACGACCGGCGCCCCGGCGGTGCGACAGGTCGACGATGCGACGGGACGACCAGTGCAACGGCGGTGCGACGGTGGTGCGCTGTTCGGTGGGGTCAGTCGTCGAACAGCGACGGCTGCTTGTCCGGGACAATGGTGGGACGAGCAGCCAGCGCGAGAGTCGGTAGGTCGACAGCACGGAAACCAGCGGCGGCGAGATCGACCCGGTACCCACGCGGGCAGAAGCGGCCCGCGTCGTCGTGGGCAGCAGCGGACCGCGCGAGCACCCCGCAAGAAATCAGGCGATTGATCGCTCGAGCCGCGGTGTCCTTCGAGACCCCGATCTGCACTGCGAGGTCGCGCACGTTCGCCGAGACTGCTCCCCCTTCGTCCGTCCGAGCGGCAGCCAAGACCAAAAGCGCAATGGCCGCTACCGGCCCGGCGTCTTTGGACAGGGCGGCGAAGACGTCGACCTCCACCACGACCGGAACGAGGTCAGGTGGCATCGGCGCCGCCGTCCTCGAGCTGGCGCTTCAGCCATGCCAGGAGCTCCGCCTTGGGGATCCGGATCGTCTTCCGGATGCGCACACACGGCAGGCCCGCACGACCATGTGTCGCCCGAAATCGGGCCGCCTCGTCGTACGCCAGACTTCGACCAATGCGCAGGAACGCAGCGGCCTCGTCGACGGTAGCCATCTCGGGCAGGTCATTGAACTCCACAGTGCGACTCCTCTGGATCTGCGAACGTCATCAGTAGGAATGGCCAACGAGCGACCCCGAATCGGACAGAGAAACCCGTCACACGACGACGGACAAGCAAGCGGACCGTGCCTACGAGCAGGGATTAAAGACACCCGACGGCACACTGCGGGCGAGGCTCTGGCGCACCAGGGACCGCTCTACCGCGACGTCAGTACCAACAGCATCAGGACGGCGCCCGCCCGCATCGCCGCTGGCGCGGCGACGCAGCTGAAGCCTGCAAGTGATACGGCCTTCTCGTGGTTCAACTCGCCGAGCGCCGAGTCCGATGCCGGCGAGGGCAAGGCCGAAGGAGAACTTCGTCGTCACCCAGCGACCCAAGGGCGCGGTCGTGCATCTCCGTCATCCAGTACTCGAGCCACGGCACGGTGGATTCCCGTGATCAGGCACACCGCCTGACGTTGAGGGAGCGTGCCAAGCTCGGCGAATCAGCCGCTCCTGGCGTCCGACGTGCCGCGCCACACGATCACGGGTTACAGTTGCTGCAGTTAGGAGGGACCATGCGGGTCTTCGAGAATCACCTGGAGAATGCCGACGAACTGGCTGCCGCGTTCGATGCTCACTCGTCGACCGATGGTTGGGACCGCACGGTCATCCGTTTCCGTGATGGCGACGAGGTCGAGCTCTCCCCGGATTTCGTCGATTTCCTCGCCGCGTGTGTGCAGGCTTCGGCCGAGCACAAGCGAGTTGCCCTCGTCACCGACGACGAGCGGGTGTCGCCGAACGAGGCCGCTGCGCTGTTGGGCGTCTCCCGGCCGATGGTCATGCGGTGGATCGATGATGGGCTCCTCGAGTCGGAGCGAGTGGGGTCCCACCACCGCCTCGCTATCGCGGACGTGATTGCGCTTCAACAGCAGCGCACCAAGGCGGGACGGGAAGCCGCTCGGCTCGTCGCTGAGGAGCCTGACTCGCCTCGAGTGAAGACAGCGCGGGCACGGGCTGAGGCTCGAATCGCGAAGCGCAAGAGTGCCTGACGACTACCCGCCGATCGACGACGGGTACCAGCTTCGCTTCACCCGACGCGCGCTCGACGATCTCGGCTGCCCGCCGGGAGTCGCGCCTGGATCAATCGAAGACGTGCGGCGAGCCACCGTTCACAAGCCGATCGTCGACAAGCTCGCGACACAGCGGTCAACGGTACCGACGGGCACCGAAGACCCAATGCGCAACGTGGGTCGGAGCGACATCTATTCGCTCCACGGACCAGCCGGCGGGCGGGCCTGCACGTGGTACGACGACGACGCCGGCGTCTGCTGGTTCCTCGGTTTCACCCCGCAGCACGACTACGCCCTGTTCGAGGATCGCGCCGCGAACGACGACCTCCTCCCCTCGGTCGACGATGAGACGATCTTCGAGATCGAGCAGGAAGAGCTCGACTTCGACCAACGGATCGGCCCCGGTCTGCGCCAGCTCGTCGACCTGGCGGAGCGAGCGCCGAACGCACCACAGCGCGCCACGGTTGGTCTGCTCCTTCGCCTCGAGGTCTGTGTCGAACTGCTCGTCGTCGAGGACGATTCGCTTAGCGACCTGACCATCAGCGTCCGGCTGCCACCGGTCGTCGAAGGCGCCGTACCACCGCCCGACTGGTCCGACGAACCGCTCCTCGAGCGCTTGGTCGCATCGGTTGATCCGGACCGATCGAGCGACGAGGTCGAGTGGAACCCTGCATCGTTGCCGTCAGGTCCAGCTGAAGAGGGCGCCGGCCAACGTCGCGTGGACCACGCTCGCGAGGTGGCCGTGCGCCTGCCGAACTGGCGGTCGAAACCGAGCGAGGACTCCGGCTCCCAGTCCTAGACGATCACGGAGATCCTCGGACCGGGCGCTCCGAAGCCCTCGACTACCTCTGGGACCAGCCACAGCAGGCGGCACAGATTCTCTTTCTCGACCCGGTGCGGTCAATCCGTTTGCGATGCAAGCCCAGACGTCTTGCGAGGCCCCGGCCAGTGCTAGCCACGGGCCAGACTTGATCCGTGAACAGCCAGCTCCTCGATCGGACCGTGTACAGCGTGAGCGGAGCCGCCGCCCTGCTCGGTCTGCGGCCCGATCGTGCGCGTGCGTGGCTCGACGGCCATGAACGGGATGGCGTGAGTTTCCCGCCGGTGATCCGCGTCGAGCACAGCGGCTCGGACTTGGTGACGTGGGGTGAGTTCGTCGAGCTGGCCTTCCTTCGCGAGCTCCGAATGCCCGGCGTGTCGCTGCAGCACATCCACCCGGTGATCGAGCGGCTCCGGGACAACTACGGCACGCCCTACCCGTTGGCACACCACCGGCCCTACATCGCGGATAAGCAGCTCGTGCTGGATATCCAGGAAGCGACGAACCTCGATCCTCGCCTCGCCGTGGTCGTGCGCACCGGCCAGACCATGATGCTCAGCGGGCCCGCCGAGCGATTCCTTCGCAAGGTGTCGTTCGAAGGCACCGACATCGTCTCGCTCCTCCTCCCTGCCGGCTACACATCACCCGTGCGCATCGACCCGGTGCGAGCGTTCGGCCAGCCGAGCGTGCACGGCGTGGCCACTGAGCGGCTCTACGAGCTGTCCGAAGCTGGCGACACCATCGACTTCATCGCCGAGGTGTACGAGCTGCCGATCGACGACGTGCGCGCGGCAGTCGCGTACGAGGAGCGGTCCCGGTCGGCGGCGGCATA